>JBFWXB010000012.1:0-101648 GCA_050187875.1 Variibacter sp. | reverse complement strand
GTGGCAGCGTTCGTTGCGGTTGGGCTCTGGCTGGTGGTGGAGCGCACGAAACTAGGTGCCGTGCTCAGGGCTGGCTCGGAAAGTGCTGAGATGGTCGGCCTTCTCGGGATCAATGTCGATCGGGTGTTCATGACGACCTTCGCGCTGGGCGGAGCGCTTGCGGGCCTCGCGGGGGTCCTTGCGGCACCGCTTCGCGGTGTCGAGCCTTTCATGAGCGTCGAGGCGCTCGGCATTGCTTTCGTGGTCATTGTCGTGGGCGGGCTTGGCACCCTTTCCGGCGCGCTGGTCGGCGGCCTCTTAATCGGCCTCGTCCAATCCATCATGAGCACGCTCTGGCCGCAGGGCGCGCAATTGATGATCTATGCCTCGATGGCGCTCGTGATCCTCGCCCGCCCGTCGGGCCTGCTTGGGCGCTTTTGAAATGGCGACGCCGCGCTTTCCCGATATGACGACCGCTGGTGTCGGGGTGGCACTCGTGCTGCTTCCGCTTCTGGTGCCAACCACGCTTGCGAGCCAAGCCGCGATCTTCGCAACCGCGACCTTGTCCGTGACGCTGCTGCTCGGCTCGGTCGGGCTCCTTTCGTTCGGTCAGGGGCTGTACCTCGGGGTCGGCTCCTACGCTGCCGGCATTCTCCTGCGCGATGCAGGCTATGGGCTCGGACCGAGCATCGTCCTTGCGATGCTCGCCGGCGCCATCCTCGCTGGAATTCTCGGGGCACTGATCGTGCGTCGCCAGGGCGTCTATTTTGTCATGTTGACCCTCGCGTTTGCGCAGATGGGCTATTTCGCCATACTTGCCTGGAAGGACGTCACAGGCGGCGAGAATGGCTTGTCGGGTTTGCCCCGGACTTTCAGCCTCTTTGGCCTGCCGGTCGCCTCTGCTGTTTCGTTTTACGTTCTAAGCGCAGGCACGTTCCTCGTAGCGCTCATGGCGGTGCAGCGGCTCAACGCGTCACCGTTCGGCACCGTAATGATCGCGATCCGAGAAAACGAGGCCCGCACTGAGGCAATCGGCTACGACGTTAAGCTCTACAAGATCGTTGCGCTCACGATCGCTGGCGGAATCGCGGGCCTCTCAGGCGCGCTCCACGCGGCATTTCTAGGTTTCGTTCCGCCAAACAATATCGAGCTCGAAATGAGCCAACGCATCCTCGTCATGGCGATCATCGGCGGCGTCGGCTCGCCAGCCGGCGCGCTTCTCGGGGCCGGCTTCTATACCCTTGTCTCGGAGTTTCTGTCCGAGTTCTGGGCGCGCTGGCTCGCGCTTATCGCGCTCCTGCTTATCGCCATTGTGCTCTATCTGCCCGGCGGCCTCTGGAGCATCGGAGCGCGGCTTATGGGAAAGCGTGCCGATGCCTGACCCGATCCTCATCGCTGAAAAAATCGGCGTTCGGTTCGGCGACTTTCAGGCGCTCTCGAATATGTCCGTTTCCGTTCTGCCGAACACGATACATGCACTGATTGGGCCGAACGGCGCGGGCAAGACGACTTTTTTCAACGTGGTGACAGGGGCACGCCGACCCAACGCAGGTACAATCCGTTTCGCAGGCCACGATGTCACGCGCGCGTCGGCGCATCGGCGGGTGCGGGCTGGCATGGCGCGATCGTTCCAAGTCACGAATATCTATCCAGCCTTGTCCGCAGCCGAGAACGTCCGTCTCGCCGTGCAGGCGCGGCATCAACGCGAGGGCTGGGTGTTCTGGCGCTCGCCCGCTTCCCGCCGTGACATTGCCGAGGAGGTCGGCGAAATCTTGCGCGCCGTTGGCATCGAAGATCGGGCGGCAACGCGCGCCGGCGATCTTTCGCACGGCGCGCAACGGTCGCTTGAGATCGGGATGGCGCTCGGCGCTCAGCCGACAATGATCTGCCTCGACGAGCCCCTCGCCGGCATGAGCATCGACGACGTGCATCGAACGAAAAAGCTCATTCTCGGCCTCAAGAAGAACATGGCGGTGCTTCTGATCGAGCACAACATGGGCGTGGTGCTGTCGATCTCGGATCGCATCACCGTCATGGCGCAGGGCAGAAAGATCGCGGAGGATGTGCCCGACCGGATTCGAAACGACCCTGTTGTCAGAACAGCCTATCTCGGGAGTCAGACATGAGTGGTGCGGCGGCACTCATCGAGGCCGTCAAGCTGAATGGTTGGTATGGCAAGAGCCATATCCTCCAGGACGTGAACCTCCGCATTCAGAACGGCGAGCTCGTCGCGCTGCTCGGCCGCAATGGCGCGGGCAAAACTACTACCATGCGCGCCCTCACCGGTCTTCTTCCACGTAGCGAAGGCAGGCTCACCTTCCGCGGCGAGAGCATCCTCGGCCTGCCGCCGTACGAGATCGCACGGCGCGGGCTCTCGCTCGTTCCCGAGCATCGGGGCATCTTCGGGTCGCTGACCGTCGAGGAAAATCTGACGCTGGCGGCGCGCCGCGGCTCGCGCTGGCGGCCGGCCGACGTCTTCACCATGTTCCCCGCACTTGCCGAACGGCGTCGCACGCCAGGCGGTAAGCTCTCCGGCGGCGAGCAGCAGATGCTTTCGATCGGCCGGGCGCTGGTGACGGGCCCTCAACTGCTGCTTCTGGACGAGCCGACGGAAGGACTCGCGCCCGTCATCGTGGAACGCCTGGTCGATCTCATTCGCGACCTCAAGGCGGCCGGACTCAGCATGCTCCTTGTCGAGCAGAGCCTTGACGTATGCATGGCGGTGGCCGATCGGCTGCAAATCATCGATGGCGGGACGATCGTCTGGCAGGGAGACGGCGCAGCGCTGGCCAAAGCGGACGACATCCGTGGCCGCCATCTCACGCTAGAGCAAGCATAAGGTCCAACGGCGCACCTCCGACATGATATTGGCCCGCTGCAAATCACGCGAATGCCTCCCGACGCCAATTGCGAGCCGAGCAAAGTCCCGTCGTGGGCGTGCATAGCTCTGGCCGGCAGCACCGCGTGAACCGCGGCGCGATTGTACACTTTATAGTAATCGGCACGGTCGCCCGCCTTTGTGGCGAGCGGGGTTGGCAGGGTCGTTCTGTTCGACGAGCCTACAAGCAAGACGTCGTTCGGGTTGAGGTCATCAGGCTCCACTGGTGGATCCTCGCGCATATCTAGTGCACCACCGCGCCGACATAAACCGGATTGGCGAGGAGCTTGTAGATCTCGCCAAGACTGAATGGGCGGCTGCCATAGACACGGCCGCCGCCCATGGCGGCCGACGGCGGCCGAAGGGGCCTGCGCCGCTGCAGCTCGGCCTCGACAGCCCCCACCGGACACACATACGCTCACTGCGACGATTGTTTCCTGGCCGAGGGCCAGTTTATGTATTTCTGCTTCGCGGCTATATCAGGCGCGGAAACATCTATCACGATGAAAAGTCCGTATTTGGTACAGGCTACCAAGACGCATGAACGTGAGCGCGAAGTCTCAATCTTCAAACAAAATGCGAACGAACGCGGCACGCCGTTCATCGAGATCGATCCGGCGGTCGTAGATCCTCTGCTAGGACGCGCTACCACGGTTGCGACGCAAATCAGTCCGCCCTCACCATTCAAATCGCGTGCCGATCCCGACCGACGTCGAGCCTTTCGCATCGACGTCCGATTCCACACGGATGTGGCGCGTCACATCCACATTGGCTGAGAGTCCGGATTGGCTCGGGGTCGCGCCAGTGCGAACCCCCACGCTCAACCGGTCGCCGATCGCACGCGACGCGCCGACCATTGGGCCGCCCGATCCTGTGCTCACATCCAGGCTGTCGACGCCAAGCGAGCGGCGCATGCGATCCAGCACACCCTCGCCGCCACTTGCGAACTGCGCGGCTGCCTGTGCGAGCTGCAGAGCCTGAGCGGTCGTCAGGCTGCCTGCCGCTTTCTGGAACAGGATGCGCGACAGGATTTCATCCTGCGGCAGTTCCGGCCGCGACGTGAACGCAAAGACCGGCGCGACGGCAGGCCCCGTTATGCTGACCTGCGCGGTGATGTCGGAGGCCTGGACCTCGGCGGCGAAGTCGAGTTCGGGCGCGAGATCGCCGTTGAACGAGAGATTCCCTTTGGTGAAGGTCAGCGTCTTTCCGAGCACCGCCACCTTCCCGCGGTAGAGCGAGAAGCTGCCCTTCGGCACCGGAGCGTTGGTGGTCCCGCCCACATGGACGGAGCCGCCAAGTTCCGCGTCGACCCCGCGGCCATGGACGAAGACATGGTTCGGCGCCGAAACAGTCACGTCGAGCGCGGCGTCGAAAAGTGCGGCGCGCTTTTTACTCTTCGCCGCCTCCGCCTTGCGCGCGGCTGCGAGGCGCGCCGCCGCCTGGCCCGAAGCGTTGACGTGGTCGATGCCTTCGATCGGCTTCAGCGTCGAAGGGAGCCGGTCTGGAATGTCGACGCTGACGCGGGTGAGATCGACGCGGCCGACGATCCGCGGGTCCCGCGCCAGCGCGCCGGTGACGTCGATGGCGAGATTCGCCTGCGCGTTGACGAGCGAACTGGCCGCGAGCGTCGCGCGTTGCCCGCGGATCGAGACCTTACCGGGGAAACCGGCGTCGGGCGCGATCCGGACCTGACCGGAACCTGACAACGTGCCGCCGTTGGGTGTCGTTGCGGTGAGACGTTCGACGGAAATGCGTTCTCCCTCGGCCGTGATTTTTGCCTCGATGGAATCGAGGCGCGTGCCGAGCATGCTGTCGCGGAACGAGCCTCCGCTCATGGTGGCGACGCCGCTGGCCTGAGGCTTCGCGCGCGTGCCGCTCACGCGGGCGTCGACAAGGACGGCCCCGGAAACGGTGCGGCCGGAGGGCGCCAGCGTGACATTCGCGATCGCGGCATCGAGGCGGGCTTTCGCCGTCAGCGCGATCGCACCTGTCGCGTCGAGGGGCACCGTGCCCGACGCGGTGATCGTACCAGCCTTCCCTGCCGCAATCGTGGCGGCGAGGCTCGCGTGACTTCCGTCGAGCCGCCCATCCGCAGTAACGTCGATCGGCGGCACACCGGCGCTTCGGCTCTGCGGCGCCGTGAAGCGCTTGACTGAAACTTTATACTGACCCGTCGGCGCACTGGCCGAACCGCCGATGTTCGCTGAAGCGTCGAGTGCGCCGGCAAGCCCCAGGCCCGGCATCGCGATATCGGCTTCGCCTAACGGAACGGCGCTCGCGACGGCTTTGAGGTCGAGCACCTTCCCGGCTTTTCCATCGAGCGTGAAGCGGCCGTTGCCGATCTTGAGCGCCAAATGCTCAATCAGCACGGTCCCATCATCGAGCGTGAAACGCGCAGGGCCTTGCAGAGCGATCGCTTTCTTGCCGCGCCGCGCCGTGAAGCGGCTGAGGTCGAACCGCGTCTGATCCGCGGGCGTCAGAACACCTGCGACATCGAGATCGAATCCCGCCGCCTTGGCCGACAGACCGATATCGCTCGCATTGGCGTCGCCTCTCGCGGTCAGATTGACGCTCGTAATCGTCTGACCGCCGGCCTCGATGCCGTTGGCCTTGGCATCGGCGTTGAGCACCGGGCGATTGTAGAGATCGGTGCCGTCGACACGCAGGTCGAAATGACGAACCGCAGAACCGGCGGCGCGGATTCCCGCGCCGTTGCCGGCGAGGCGGACAGATTGCCGGCCGCCGTCAGCGGAAAGCGCGAGGTCGAGCGAGGCCGAGCCTGTGAGTTCGGTCAGAGTGAGCGCCGATAGGTCTGCAAGCGAACCGGCGGCGAAGCGGACCTGTCCTTGCGCGAGGTTTTTCTCGTCGATCGTTCCCGCCCCCTTCAAGACGACTGAGCCGATCGCGATGTCGAGCGTCTTCGCCTCCCAACCCGCGAAAGCGGGAGCCGATTGACCGTTCGATTCCTGATGCTCTCGATTGGCGCCATTGGATTGTTGCGGTTCACGCGCTTGATCGCGGAGCCGACGGCTCACCTGAACAATCCCGCGTGCCGGCTTGCCGTCGACGGAGCCATCGAGCTTGGCTTCGATGGCGCACGATCCATTGATATCGTTGACCGTTGCCGTCAGCTCCAAACGCGGAATGGAGCGCTTCATCGCCGTCGCCTGATGGACGGACGCCGCGAGCGAAACGCTGGGATGTGCAAAGCCGCCGGTCAAGCGGACGTCGAGCGCGCCGACGCCTGTGAGGCGCTCATCGGCCGCTCCGAGATCGGGCAAGTCCACGCGCGCCGAGAGATTGCTTGTATCGTGAGCGGCTGTTCCTTTGGCACGAACCGCAACATGAGCGCCGTCGAGCGAAAGCGCGCGAACAGTGTAGCCGCCGTTGCTGTCGGCGCTGACATCGGCAGAGAGCGCGATGCGCGCGCCCAAGAGTCCGTCGAGCGCCGACAAGCCTGTCGCAAACTTCTCGCCCGTGCCCGACAGCTTGGCGTCGATGCGGCCCTGTCGCGGAGCTCCATCAAGATCGAGGCCGAACGCCACGGCGCCGGAAAGCTTCCGTCCCGCGAGCGCGCTGAAACGGGCAAGATCGGGAGCGGTAACGGTCGCGCGGCCATGCAGCCGGTCAGGGCCGGCGGCGCCGGCATAGGTTGCTTGAACCGTCGACGTGGCGACCTGCAGCCGCTCGACCTTCGCCTGGCCGTTCAGGTCCGTGCTTCCATGGAGCACCAGCGATACCTCGTCGCCGACCGCTGCTGCGAGCCCCGTATCACGCAGCGCGATACCGGATACCTGAAGTTTCGCGTCGAGCGCGATGTTCGTCGCACGATCAGTGAGTTCGGCGGCGGGAACGGCGGTCATCGAGGCATCGAGCTTCTCGACGTCGCCACCCGGCAAATGCGCTTCCGCGATCGCGAGCTTGGCCGAAACCGTCGGCGCCTTGGCCGGACCGTTCACGCGTCCGTCGAAGACGAGGCTGCGGAT
Organism: Variibacter sp.; assembly: GCA_050187875.1. Classification (GTDB taxonomy): domain Bacteria; phylum Pseudomonadota; class Alphaproteobacteria; order Rhizobiales; family Xanthobacteraceae; genus JAFKKS01. The sequence continues at coordinate 94,805 of JBFWXB010000012.1, read as the reverse complement.
CGATCCCTGGTCGGTCTCGCTCACTTCGCCGCTGCTTGACAGCGCACGGATGGAGGCCGTGAAGTCCATCATCTTGTCAGCGCCGAACACGCCCTTCACATCGAGTTGCGCGAGATGGCTCGTGAGCGTCAGTCCGTTCAAGGCGACGCTGCCGTCGTCACCGATGTGCGTCGCGCTCTCGAGGTTGGTTTCACCCGCGAAGATCGGCGCGATAACGGGTGGCAACAGCGGCCCAAGGTGACTTGAGAGCCTGGTCGTCAGCAGCCGGCCATCACCGTTGCGATCGAGGGCGATCGCGCCGGTCGCATCGATCGTCGGCCCCGCCTCGAGTTTCAAGGCGCCGCGAAAGCTATCGAGTGTTCCCTTGCCGCCGAGCGTGAAGTTGATCGGCGGCTCGCCCGGCAAACGCCCGATCTTCGACAAGAGGCCATGGGCGGGCTCCTCGAGCTTGATGTCGAGCGTGAGCGCGTTTCCTTGCGGAACGAAAGCGAGCGCCGCTTTGAACCGGCCGGGGAAATCCTTGCGGACCGCATCGAGATTGAAGATGAGCCCTTCCGAGGGCGAGCCCAGTTCGGTGTTGCCGGTCGCGGCGACACTCAGAGGCTCGCCAAGAATCGACCGACCGAGTGTCAGGGAATGCAGGTTGAAGTCCTTCACCTGCACTTTCACCGGAAGATCAGGCAGGATCGGTTGGTCCGACTCCGCGACGGGCTCGTCGGATGGCAACGGCTTTCGCTTCACCTCCAGCGTGCCGACTTCGAGACGATCGATCTCCAACCGCCCCGCGAGCAGCGCGCTGCGCCGCCACACGAGGCGCGCGCGGTCGAGCGTCAGCCAGACACCGTCCTTGTCAGCGATGCTGACGTCACGGATCGTCGCGTCGGAAGAGAGCGCACCATCGACGCCGCCGATGTGGATCTGCGTTGCCGGCGTCGAAAGCGCGCGCGAGATGAGACTGGCGAGCATACCCTGCTGGTTCTCGTCCGTCCGGCTCGCGATCGCGTAAACGGCAATCCCGAGCACCACGACAGCGACCAGCAGCACGGCCATGAGCGCACAACGGACGAAGATGGATCGGGGTTTGCGCATCAGAAGGCCTGCCCGACGCTGATATAGATCGCCCAGCGGCTGTCGCCGGGACGCGGATTCAGCGGTGTCGCAACGTCAAGCCGGATCGGGCCGATCGGCGTGAGATAACGCAGACCAATGCCCGCGCCATAACCGACATAGTCGTCGAAGCTCGGCAAAGAGGAGCGCGAGACGGTGCCGAAATCCACGAACGGCACGATGCCGATCGTCGGCGTGATCTTCACGCGCACTTCGGCCGAGCCTTCAAGCAGGCTGCTGCCGCCCGTGATCCGGCCGAACATCATCGGTGAAATGGTGTTGAAGCCGTAGCCGCGCACGGAGCCTCCGCCGCCGGCAAAGAAGCGGTGCGACACCGGGATCTCGGCCAGCGATGCGCCCGTGAGCGAGCCCGCAGCCAGGCGTCCCGCCAGCACGTAATCGGCCTGCTCGTCGAGCGCGTAATAGACGGAGCCCGAGGCGCGCGCTTCGAGGAGATCGATCGTCGAGCCAAGAAATTTTGGATAGGCGTTGATGGTCCCGGAGAGGCGCACACCGCGTGTGGGATCGAGCAGATTGTCGGTCGTATCGTAGCGGCCGGTTGCCGTGACGCCGATGAGTGTCGCGTCCACCCGCCCAAGCACATCCTCCGATTTCGATTGCTCGATCTGCACTCCGGCCTGCACCCAGGCGGCTTCCGAGAAACGGTGAATGACGCCGATCGTGCCGCGGATCGTTTCGTCGGTGTAGCCGCCGAGGATGTTATTGCCGACGCGTTCACGGAATGCGGTGGCCTCGACCACCAGATCGTTGGGCGTGCCATAAAGGCCCGGCTTGATGAAGCTCGCCGTCACGCGCGCGCCGAAATCGGAAAGGCGCAGGTCGTCGATGTCCTTGAGTGAGGTTCCGTCGATGCGCTGCAAAAGCGACATGGACGCCTCGAGCCGGAAACGCTCGCCGTTTCCGAAGACGTTCCGATCTTCGTAGTAGCCTGAGACGCCGGGGCCATCGATGGTCGAATATTTCGCGGAGAAGCCGGCCGCATGCCGGGGCCGCTCCGTCACGTCGATGAAGATCGGCACATTGCCGTGGGAATCGAGCTTGTCGCCCTCGCGGATGCGAATGCCTCCGATCGCCGGAATCTTGGCGATCGAGGTTTTCGTCAGCGCAAGGCGCTCGGGAGAATAAGGCTCGCCCTCCCGCAGGTAGACATGCGTCGCGACTACGCGCGGATCGATATCTCCGCCCGCGATCGTGACCGCGCCGATGCCGGCCTTCGGGCCCGCGTCGACCCGTATGCGAATATCCATCGCCATGGCCGCATGGTCGACGGTCGCCTTCACGTCCGCGATCTTCGCGAGCGGATGTCCGTTGCTGCGGAACCAGTCGACGAGCCTTATCTGCGCCGCGCGCACGTCCGCCGATTTCGCCGGCGCTCCGGGCTTGAGATCGAAGGCGCGGCGCGGCAGCCCGTTCGGCGCGAGTTCGCGCGGATAATCGACGTGAACGGTGCGCAGCTTGAAGAGCGGACCCAGCCGCACCGCGATCTTGATCGGAACCGCCGCGCGATTGCGGAAGGTTTCGGCACGTCGCACCGCGGCGGCGAGCGCGGCCTCGTCGAGGGAGACGGGCGCGCCGTCGATCGTGATATCGATGTGGGCGTTGTAGCGGCCGAGCCCCCAAAGGGCGTCAAGCAGTGGATTGATGTCGGCTTGCAGGCGGCGGGCAAGACCTTCGCCGTCGGCCGGAGCATCTTGCCGAAGACGATACGTCGCCGAAGCATCACGCAGAGCCTGCTCGGCATCGCTGTCGCTTTTGCCATCCGCGGTCTTGGCTTCGATCGCGATGCGATAGGGCAAGGTGGTGGCGCTGACAGGCGGCGGATCGTCGGAACCGAGGAGACCGAAGAAATCGAAGGCGAGAGCCGTATGACCGAGCGACCAAGTACTGACCGCAACAATCGCGCAGCCGGTCCACAGGCCCCGCCACGCTGCCGCGGTAAAATTTTTCCGCCACGCCCGCCTCTCGCGAGGCTGTCGTGGTGGCACCACCGAATCTCGGATTGTCCCGCTCCCCGAGTCGTCTATCGATTCAACCCGAGTCCATGCTCAGGTTTGGCGATCTCCCCTGCGTCTGCATCTCAACAGGCACCAGCCCGTATATTTGTAGACCTCATGATGGATAATGTGAGGCAGAAAATGGGCAACGCGAAAGAGGGGCCACTTCGGACGCGCACTCTAGTCCAAAGCGCTTTCTTCGTTCGCGGCGAGGCGACGTGTTACGGTTATGTTGGTCACGTCATATACATTTTTGCAGAGCTAAGCGCACGCAGGCATGACGTGCTCGACCGATCTTGCGGTTTCGTCAGGGGCCGCAGAACATTTTTCACGTTCACCAGATGCCCGGCACGAGCCGGAATCGGATATGGCGAGCATAGTCGGCATAGCCGACGAGCTCGGCGCGAAGCAACGCATCCTCCCAGCTCGTTCGCAGGATCAGGATTGCGCTCGCGAAAGCGGCGGGGATCAGCGCCCACCACGACGCAAGCGAAAGTGGCACACCGACGAATATCACGATCGCGCTGACATAGCCTGGATGACGCACGAGCTTGTAAGGCCCAGACGTGATGACGTGCTGGCCGCGCTCGCGCTGAATGCGCACGCCCGGCTCGAAGAAGCGATTGACCGCTTGGGCCCATGCGCCGAGCACGATGCCTGCCGCGATCAGGATATAGCCGAAGACGATGACCGGGAACGGGACGAACGACCAAAACATTCTGCCCGCGTCCAGTGTCGCCAGCGGAATCTCGGCGACCATCGCGGGGAGCATCAAAGCGAGCAGGATGCGGTCCCACCGTTCCGTGCCCGGCTGGAGACGGCTACGCGCCCGAAAGATCACGGGATTCACACGCCACAAGACCAGCGCCGATATGCCATAGACAACGATGAGAACGACGACGAAGAACCATCCCGGCGACCAGTCGAGCCGACCGACCGGCAGGAACACAAGGGCAAGCAATGCCAGCGGCAGACCGATCGCGTAGGCGACTGCAACCGGACGGGACATCGGTGCGGGTTCGGTAACAGTCATCTGCCCACACTCCTTTCCTGGAAAGAAGAAGGGGACGTTCGCTCAGGCTGGTTTATCGCCTCCTCTTCCCCTTCTGATTGATCAAGACCGCCTGTTGCCATCGGCTTGGCGCCTTGTCGGTGCGATGAATGCAGCCTGCCCAGCAGCAGGGGCGCTTCTTGCCCTCCAAGAGTTCGTCACGCGTTCGCTCAATCCGACGCTGGCGTGTCTTGGGTTGTTTTGCGTCATCCACCCGGCAGATGAACTCATTGCGGCCGAGCGGCGTCAGGTTTTCCCACAGCGCAAAGACTTTCGGATCGGATCGCAAGGCTGCCTGAAGGTCTTTGCCTGCTATGTGCACGGTGCCATGTGGAAAGGTGTTCGCCATGCGACATCCAACAATGCGGTCAGCGCCCATCGCGCTAGTCGATAATCTCGGCACTCTCCCCCTTCAAACGGGCGAGTCCGTCCTTCATCTGCTGTAACCGCTCAGGCGGGTGTCCTTGCCACATCGTCACTTCGGCAATGACTCGCAGCGGATCGCGGGAGCGATAGGACAGCGTCGGATTGCCGGGAAACCTCTTATCCGTTAGGTTGGGATCGTCCTCGATTGGTCCGGTTGGCTCCACGACATAAATCCGTCCTCCTCCATTGCCTGCGGACAACTCGGCGCCCCAGATCGCAGCATCCAGCGTGGCGGCAAAATACACCCAGGACAGCGGCTTGCCTTCAATAAAGTTGGATTGGTGGCCTGTGACGATCAGGTCTCCCGGTTTCAGATCGGCCTTCGTTCCGTGGAAGAACGATTGTGAGAACATGCTGGCAATCGCTGACATCGACGGGGCCGTTGAACCTGCGGTCATTCATGACGGTGCTTTGCGAGTGAACGACGCAACGCACCGATGTTCCGTACCATCTGCGCCATCTGCTTGTCTTCGAGCTCTGTCGCCGATCGCACGCAGCGGATGATTTCTGTTGCCTTAGCCTGCAGCTTGCGGCCTTTCGTGGTCAGCTTGATGCGAACCTGGCGCTCATCTGTTCCATCCCGTCGGCGCTCAATGTAATTCAGAGCTTCGAGACGTTTCAGCATCGGCGTCAGAGTATTGGTTTGCAGGAACAATTTACCACCAAGTTCGCCGACCGTCAGATTGTCCTCGGTCCAGAGCACGATCATTGCGATGAACTGCGGATACGTCAGGTCCAACTTCTGCAGTAGGGGCTGGTAAACCCGATTGAACGCGTGGTTTGCCGAGTAGACGGCGAAACACAGAAATTCGTCGAGCTTCAACCCAGACCCTTGAAACGTTTCGTCTCGGCTGCTCGCCACGGAACCACCCCGCGCTGGAGTTGTTTTGATATATCGCACGCGATATAATCGTGCGCGATATAGAGCGTCAACACTGAGGAAGGCGCCATGGTCACTCGTCCCCAGCGCGCTGCTGCGCACGCGACAACGCTTGCCCGCCAGCCTGGTTCGATCTCGGACGAGACTAAGCTGCGCGCGGTCGATCAGCCGATTGCCACGCCGGAGCTTCCTTCAGCCGTTCCACTGATGGCGCTTTCGACCGGTTTCTGGGCCTTCAAGACTCTGGCCGCCGCGCACGAGTTGGACCTCTTCAGCCACCTTGCAGGTGATGTCGGCGTTACGGTCGCCGAGCTGGCGGACGCGCTCAGTCTGCATCCACGCCCGGCCGAGATGCTGTTGACCGGCTGCGCTGCACTCGGGCTCCTGGAGAAAACGGACGGCCGTTACCGCAATACGCCCTTAAGCGAAGCCTATCTCGTGCGCGGGAAACCGTATTACTTCGGTGGCTTCGTGCAGATGGCCGACAAGCGGCTCTACGCGGGCTGGGACAAACTTACCGAAGCGCTGTGCACGAACCGGCCGACCACGTGGGATCCGGCAGCCCAATCCTCGGCATTCGACGGTGAGGATCCGACGATGCTGGCAACCTTCTGGGAGGCCATGCATTCGCTTTCCACGATGACCGCGCGCAAGCTCGGCGAAGCCGTGGATCTCAGCCGTTTTCGCCGCCTTCTGGACATCGGCGGCGGATCGGGCGCGTACGACATCGAGCTTTGCAAACAGTATGAGGAACTGCGTGCGACCGTGTTTGACTTGCCGCATGTAGCCGCGATCGCCGCAGGAAAGATTGCTGAGACCGGCTTGACCAACCGCATCGAGACCGCAGGCGGCAGCTTCTTCGAGCAGCTTCTGAAGGATCACGACGTGCATCTCCTGTCGATGATCATGCACGACTGGGACGAGGCGAAGAACCGTGCCCTGCTGCGCCGGTCCTTCGAGGCTTTGCCGAGCGGCGGCACAGTCATCATCAGCGAGCTTCTCGTCAATGACGAAAAGACCGGGCCGGCGCCGGCTGCGCTGATGAGCCTCAACATGCTGATCGAGACGGAAGGGCGAAACTACACGCCGGCCGAATATTCGGCGTGGCTCAAGGAAGCCGGATTCCGGCATATCGAGACGGTCTGGTTCGACGCACCCGCCGCGAACGGCGCTGTAATCGGCCACAAGCCGTAAGACGCAAAGCAACGCGGAAAATCGCGCCCGCGTTTCGCCGGCCAGAGCGGCATGCCTGTACAGGTCGCCATCAACTGGGATTCACTCGCAATGTCTCAAACCATTGAACACTTTCTGCGTCATCGGGCTGTCGCCGCCGCCGCTCGCATCCTTCTTACTTTTCCATTCTGGGGAAGTGGACTGGCGAAGCTGATCGACTTTCAAGGCGGTGTCGCCGAGATGGCTCATTTCGACCTTCAGCCGGCCGTCGCGTTCAACATCGCAACGATCATCGTGCAGCTCGGCGGATCGCTTCTCGTCATCCAGAATCGTTACACCTGGCTCGGGGCCGGTGCCCTCGGCATCTTCACTGCGCTTACCATCCCGATCGTTCACCACTTCTGGAGCATGAGCGAGGAGCCGGGTCGCACCATCGCGTTCCACACTGCGGCAGAACATGTCGGCATGATCGGCGCGCTGGTTGTCGTTTCGATACTGGCTGCACACCGCAACGGCAGCAAGGTCGGGCTCGGACAGTAGGCCGTCGTTGCAGCGACGAGCAGCCCGGCCGCAACGGCGAAAAGGCACGTTTCCGATCACTCTCGATAGGGTAGCGCAAGCGTTACCCAAGCCGAAAATGACACGTTCCCGGCCGGAGCCGGCGCTTTCTTCGATGCCCTTGAATGCCCCAAGACATGTGGCCTCATCGAGCACAAAGAAGACACTGAGGTCCCCGGACTATACGAATGATGGGGAAAACGCGAGCAAAGCATTGATCCCCCTCGCAAAAGCACGGCCGCAGGACCATCAATGGCGTCAAATTTCACGATTTTCCCCGTTTTTTTCCCGCGAAACAGGGAAAAATCGCTGAGATGGGTTCTGCCGTTGACGACCTCCACCGCCAGCCATAAACATCTGATACTGAATGACGTTTTCTCTGCGGCAAGAGAGATTGCCACCCCTGATACAGTTCGAGTTTTCCGCGTTGTGAACGTCTCTGCGAGGCCGCAAGAGCGTCGTTTCGAAGCGACATGGCAGCCATTCGGGCGCCAATCTCTATCGACTATTGCCTGGTCCGGTTCGCACCGTTTAGACGCGGATGATCCAACCTGCTCCCACCCTTTCGGCTTACCAGCGCGTGTGCGCCTTCATCATGAGCGACACAGAAGGCATCGCGACGCTTGACGCTGCGACGCGGCGCGCCGTTGCATTGAGTTTCATCACTGTTGCTCAGACCGCTTGGCACACGCGACGTCTCGGCTAGGCGCCCGTGCGCCATGAGCCGTCTCGCCAACCTGGAAAATAGGATCCCTCGTCACCGATGACGCAACCTCTCACGCGCGCTCCGGAATGCGGCCGTTCCAGGCATCGGACCGAGGATCTTCGCTTCGTTTCAGGGCATGGAACCTATCTCGACGACCTTCCGGTCGCAGGGCAGCTTGTCAGCCATGTATTGCGCTCGCCGCTTGCTCATGCGCGCATCGCACAGATCGAGCTGACGGAAGCCAGCCGGATGCCGGGCGTCGTGCGCATCTACACTGCGGACGATCTCCTCGCCGCCGGCCTCGGCCCCCTCCCCTGCGTTGCTCGCATCGCCTCGGTCGATCCACTCGTGGTGCCGCCGCGCCATGCCCTGGCCCATCAAGTGGTGCGGCATATCGGCGAGCCCGTTGCCTTCATCGTCGCGGAAAGCCGCGAAGCGGCGTGCGACGCGGCCGAGGCCATGGTCGTGTCCTATGAGGATCTGCCCGCTGTCGTCGGGCTCGAAGAGGCCGTGTCGGATCGGGCGCCCCAGGTTTGGCCGGAGGCTCCCGGCAACATCGCCTTCCGCTATCTGCGGGGCGACCGAAAGGCGGTCGAGGCTGCGATGGCCACAGCCTCCCATGTCGTCAGCCTCGATCTCGACAACAACCGCGTCGTCGCGACCCCGATCGAGCCGCGCGGCGCCATCGCGAGCTACGATCCGGCGACTGAGCGCCTCCGCCTCACGCTTAGCGGCGCGAGTGTGCACGATATCCGCGATCAGCTCGCGGCCGACATCTTCCGCGTCCCGGCTGATCGCATCGAAGTCATCGCGCCCGATGTCGGCGGCGGCTTCGGCCCGAAGAACATTCCCTATCCCGAATATGTGCCGCTTCTCCTCGCCGCCCGCGAGCTTGGCCGCGACGTCCGCTGGGTCTGCGAACGCAGTGAGGATTTCCTCAGCACCGCCCAATCGCGAGCGAACCGCACGCGTGCGCGCCTCGCTCTCGACGCCGGTGGTCGCTTCCTCGCGCTCGATGTCGAGACGCTGGCCGACATGGGTGCCTATCTCTCGGCGCTCGGGCCGGGCATCCCGACGACGTCCGCCGCAAATGCCATGGGCGGGGTCTACGCCATTCCCGCCATCCATCTCGACGTGAAGGGCGTCTATACAAACACGGTTCCGGTTGATGCTTATCGTGGCGCCGGCAAGCCTGAGGCCAATTACCTGATCGAGCGCCTCGTCGATGTCGCTGCGCGACAGCTCTCCATCGATCCTTGGGAACTCCGATCCCGAAACATCGTCTCGCGCTTTCCGTCCGTGAGCGGGCTCGGAATCCCGATCGAGGCCGGGGCTTTCGGCTCCAATCTGACGCGGGCGCTTGTGGCGTCCGATGCCGCCGGCTTCCCCGCACGGCGCGAGGATGCGGCCCGGCGCGGCAAGATGGCGGGCCTTGGCGTCGCCTGTTTTCTCGAGACGGCGCGCGGCCCCGCGGGCGAATGGGCGCGCGTGTGCTGCGAAGCCGACGGCACCGTCACGCTTTTCGTCGGCACCCACTCCAGCGGCCAGGGGCACGAGACGAGCTTCCCGCAAGTCGCCGCCGATAGGCTCGGCCTGCCCGTCGAATCCTTCCGCTTCGTCCAGGCCGATACGCGCCGTGTCGACAAGGGCAAAGGGCATGGTGGCGCGCGCTCGCTCTATCAGGGCGGTGCGGCGCTCGTTCAAGCGCTCGACGACCTCGTGGCCAAGGCCCGCGCCATCGCGGCGCGTCTGCTCCAGGCCTCGCCCGACGATCTCGCTTTCGCCGACGGCGCCTTTGCAGTAGCCAGCGGCGTTCGCCGGCTGACGCTGGCGGAGATCGCGAAGGCAGCCTCCGATCCCGAGCAGATGGGAGATGCTGTTGCAAAGAGCCTCGACGGCAAGGCCGAGACGACGCTCGACGCCCTCACCTTTCCCAACGGTTGCCACGTCGCCGAGGTCGAGATCGACCGCGAGACCGGCGAGATCGCAGTGACGCGATACAGCGCGGTCGATGACTACGGCAACCTCGTCAATCCGCTGCTGACGGAGGGACAGCTTCAAGGCGGAATCGTGCAGGGGATCGGGCAGGCCATCTTCGAGCACACGGCCTACGATCGTGAATCCGGCCAGATCCTATCCGGCTCGCTGATGGATTATCGCCTGGCGCGGGCGGCGGACATTCCCGATCTCATCGTCGCGCTCCAAGGCGTGCCGAGCGCCACGAACCCGCTCGGCGTGAAGGGCGTCGGCCAGGCCGGCGCCATCGCGGCGCCTCAGACCATCGTCAACGCCGTCATGGACGCCCTCGCCCCGCTTGGCATACGCCATCTCGACATGCCCATCACCTCCGAGAAGATCTGGCGCGCCATGCGGGATCAAGCTGACGCAGTCGCCTAATCCAGTTTGGCTTGGCCTCGCTTCGGCAGCGCCAAGCCTGTGCTCTCCTTTTATCCGAGGTCGACGGCGTTGAGCGCGAACGAGCCGCGGATCATTGATTGACGAGAATCTTTGAGAAGACCGTTCGTCCGACGATTTCGGCGCGCATCGCCGGCTGCTGCTCGATCAACTTCAGCATGGCCTGTAACTTGGCCTTGCTCGTATCCGCCGTCAGATCGTTGAGCGTCTGCAGATTTTGCAGTGATGAGAGGCTCCAGATCGTCCGATATTCGAAGCCGGGCTCGACCGCCGAAACGCTGACTGAATAGGTGCCGCGATAGGCAAGGCCGGGCACGACGCTCGGCGGGTTTCCAAAGCCCTGTTCAAAATCCTTCACCGCGTTGGCGAAGGCCTGACGGTTCGCCTTCGGCACGGTATAGATCCAGATGACAAGAAACGGCGGCAGCCCGTCGTCGGCATTGCCGCTCGCCGCGAACGGAAAGGTCGCGCCGGAGCGCACGTCCGGGGTCAGAAGCGCCGCCGTCGGCGCGCCTGCCGACGGATCCTTTCCAATAAGATCGGCGATTGTCTCAAGGCTCGTGCGTTCACTCATGCGATCCTCCCAATAGCCGTGCGGCTGGCGAGACGATGATCAGTTCGCTATCGATAAGAGACTGCAATCCGCGGTCGGCATCCTCGAGGGGCGTTTGCTTCCCGCGACGATCGAGAACGCCGACATAATTGGCCAATATATCACCGATCGGCGATCCGTCGCACATTTCAAGCAGCAGCCACGCGCTCAAGTTCAGCGTGACGATGCGCGCCGGGTGCGGCCGGTAGACCATACACAGATTGATCTCAGGAACCGGCCTGATCTTCAGGTCCTGCCGTTTCTGTGCCGTCGCCGCTAGAGCGGGATGAGGAAAAGTGTGTAGCGGTTTTCCGCCCGCATCCCGCTCTAAGATATTAGAATCGATCACGTTCATGATTTTGGATCGATTCGATCCAAAATCATCGTGATCTGGGGAGAGCTGTGAGGTCGACACCATCGTTCAACTCCAAATCGAACGGGTCCGGCGCGTCGAAGCGGCCGTGGAAAGCATAGGCCGTGGAGCGGCATCCGCCATGCGAACCTTGCGTCGAGGCGCACGGCTTGCAGCTGCGCTCGACATGGCCGGCGCGCAATTGTTTCGCCAGCGGATGGTTCCAGGTCTCAAGGAACGGCATTTGCGTGACGTTTCCGAAATTGACGTATTCGCGCAGATAGGCGCAGCCGATCGACTCCCCGAACGGATCGATGGCCGACATTTGCCAGCAGCAGTTCGCATTGCGCGGATGCCACGACTGCATCACGCGCACGCTGCTCGGCGCGGTCAGCCCGTCGAGCGCCCGCGTCATTTCATCCAGTGACAGCGACAGCGCGCTCCATTCGCGCTTCACGCGACCGAGCGGATAAAGCCGCAGAATGCCCATCGTGCGCACGTCGAGCGAGGCGGCGAGCTGCGCATAGGATTGAAGTTCGTGAACGTTGACGCGATTGAGAATGAAAAGCATCTGCGTTTCGATGCCGGCATCAACGAGATTGCGGATGCCGCGAATGGAGCGATCGAAGCTGCCGGGAACGCCGGTCAACGCGTCATGCGTCTGCGCTGTCGCGCCCCATACATCCACGAGCACGATGCCGACGTCGATCTCTTTCAATCGGCGCGCCAGAGAATGGTTGATCAAGGTTGCATTCGTGCGCACCATCAGGAACATCCGGTGCGCGTTCTCGGCGAGGAGATCGACGAAACCGTCCCGCACGAACGGTTCGCCGCCCTCGATGTACAACCAGATCACGCCGTTCGCTGCGAGATCATCGATCGCTGTCCGCCACTCCGCCATCGATAGTTCCGGGCGCGGCGTTTGCTCGTTGCAGCTGCCGTAACAGAGCCGGCAGGCGAGATTGCACTGCTTCGTGATGACGAGCGTCGTTTTCACCGGCCGCTCGAGCGGTCCCGGGCTCGAAAACGCCGGGCCGACGGCTGCATGCTCGTCGAAGGATGAGAGAAAACTTCCGACCGGCGCCATGGGTGACCTTGCTTGAGCGTGACGGCTTACACGTTGCGTTGCTTGAGCCAATCGACGGCTTTCACGGGGCTCAACCGCCCCCAGCCGAGTTGCTCCGACCAACCCGCTTCGTTTTCTTCTCCGATATTACGGCGTCCGGTCTGCACCAGTGCGGTCTTGATCGCGGCGAGATCGGCATGCGGTGCCGCCTCGTAGAGACAGGCGATTGCGCCCGCCACGAATGGCGCGGCCAGGCTGGTGCCGGACTGGAGGACACGCCCCGTATCCGACTTCGAGAGAATGAGCTTGAGGTCGACGCCCGGCGCGGAGAGGTCCGGCTTTCTGCCGTTCGCCTTGCGCGTGGGGCCCGATGCCGACATCGGAGACAGGTCGACCTGTGCGCGCGAGGCGTCATAAGCGGCCACGACAATCGAATCCGTTCCGCAAGACAATGTCCCGATGCTCGTTTGCCGGTCGGCCGGCTCTAACGGAGTTGGAAGTCTCATCTGCCGCGCAATGCCCGTCTGCCCCTCGTCGTCACGCTCCAACCACGCGTGGAACGGCACCGCGATATCGGCCGCGGCGTCGATCACTGTGTTCGACGCGTCCACGATCGCGAGCGAGATTTTCCAGTAGACCGCACCCTCGATATGCGGATCGAGCGTCACCAGGATGACATGCCGGTTCGGCGATTGATCGTCGTCCGGCAGCTTCGTATCGGCTCTCCGCTTGAGATCGGCATTATCCTCGATGGCCGGACGCGCCCGTGAACCGATAATCGAGCCGACGATCTTACCATTGGCAAGAAGTTCGGCGGCGCTGCCTGGATTGACCGTCGCAACGACACCGAGGGCCTCGTGACTCAACGTGACCTGCAGCCACGCGCCCGGTGCGTCATACCAGATCTCGAGGCTGTTCCGTGTCTTGTCATCGCTGGCGTAGGACAGGTTCCAGAAGAACGCGAACGGCTGTCCGGGTGTCACCGTATCGGCGATATGCTGCCACTGGCGCCACTCTGCGCCTTTGTCCGGAAGATTTCCGGCCGCAACGACGACAGCGCGACCTTTCATGTCTGCGCCGGCAGACCCGCTGCGCAGAAGGTTCGACAGCCGTCTCTCGAAATGGCCGTCGCCGTCGTGCGGTCCGCTCATGGTGTTGAGGCTCAGATTGACGACGCAAGGCTGCCCTCTTTCCTCGGCGAGATGGAAGATGAAAGCGACACCGTCGACGACATCGTTCGCATCGAGAATGCGGCGGCCGTCGTCCTGCAAATGCGTCCGAATCTGCACGAAGACGAGGTCGGCGCCCGACGCGACGCCTTTCACGATGGTACGGTCGCTGCCGTCCGTCACCCATTGGCGTTCGCGGCCTGCGGCGATATCGAGAACACACGTTCCATGTGCGGCGATCGGCGGCTTTGCGAGATAGTGATGATGGTGCGGATCGTAGCCCAACGCACCGTACGGCCATTGCCGATCCTCGGCATGGGCGTCCCGCCATTGCTGAAGCACCTTGTCGATCGCTTCCTTCTTAAAAACGCGACCGAAGCCGAAGGCGCAGCGTTCCCCGCCGATCGTTGCGAATGGCGGTTCGGACGCAACGATGGCAGGGCCGAGGTCAGTCTCAAGACCTTCGTTTTGATCCCAGAGCGCCAGCACGCGCGAATGTCTGCGATCCGCATCGCAAAAGCTCGCATGCGCGAAGTCGCAGCCAAAATCGACGACACCGACGATCACGCCCTGGCCGGTTTCCGCAACGCCGTAGTCGAGCACCGGCGTGGATGCGCGCGAAGCCTGAGCGTCGTCGCACAATTCGCACATGGCATTCTTCATCAAAGCGCCGACGCCGCCCGAGAGCGCCACGTCTTGGATATCAAAACGCCGGCGCATCGTGTCGGCGGCCGGAAGCGATTCTCCGAAAAGCACACGATTGATGTTCGCGCGCACATCCGCCGCGGCACGAATAGAACGCGTTGTCTCCGGTGCGCGCGCGAGCGCCGCGCGCAGCTTCTCGGCCTCGACCGTGAAATCGAAATCGACGGTCAGCCCGATGACGTTGGCGCGCGCCAGCGCGCCGTGCGTGACGCGCTCAAGGCGTTCCAGAGCGTCGTTCAACGTCTCCGGCGGACGGCCGGCAACTTGCGGGTTGAAGGAGTAAAGAGGAAGCGCCGCTCCCGCCGCGGCGTCCGACGTCAGATAGCGGACGCGCTCCACTTGCGTCCATACGTGCGGCGCCACCGGCAATGCTTCTCGATCGTAAAGCACCGCGAAGAACGCGCGCAGTTGATCGAATGCGGAATGCCTCCCGTCGCTGAAAAGCTCGATGTAGCCACTGGTCTGAGAGGTTCTGCTCTCACCGCGCTCCAAGGCGAGCATGACGCGCCCCACCTGCGCGTCATAGGACGGGTCGACACGCGGGCCGAGTCCCGGCCGGTGCCGTGCGACGTAGATCGATCCGGAGCGGTCGGGAGGATTGTCCGTGACGAAGTCCCCCTGCTGTCGCGATCACAGAACCCCTATATTACCTCCCGCTTGCGTGTCCTTCAACGTGCGGCTGCAGGCGCAGGTGACGCAGACGTCCATGCAGTGGCTGGGCGTCGCGATGACAGGTAAATTTTTAAGTTCCGGGCGCCCGGCGAGGCCAACGTGACCGTCGTGAGTTCCTTCAGGTGCTGGTTCTGTGACGCCGAGCAAAGCGCCACGGCTCGCTTCTGCTCAGTCTGCGGCGTCGGGCTCACGCGCGGCCGGCGGAACGAGCATAGCACCGGCTTGGCGAATGCGTCAGGTCTCGTCGAGCGCCGGCAGCTCACCGTGATGTTCTGCGACCTCGTCGGCTCGACCAAGCTCTCCCTCGCGCTCGACCCGGAAGATTACACGACGCTTGTCCGCGGCTATCGCGATGCGGTCGCCGGCGTCGTTCGTCACTGGAACGGATACGTCGCACGATTCATGGGCGACGGCGTGCTGATTTATTTCGGCTATCCGAAAGCGGCGGAGGATGACGCCCTGCGCGCGGTCTCCGCCGCGTGGGATCTGCCGCGCACGATTTCTTCGTTGAGCCTCGCCGATCTGAGCTTGACGGCTGACGCGCAACTCGCCCTTCCGCTCGCGACGCGCATCGGAATCCACACCGGCCTGGCGCTCGTCGGGGACACGGAGGGCGATGACCGCGCCGAGAGCGACGCCGTATCCGGCTCCGCTCCTAATATCGCCGCCAAACTCCAAGCTTTGGCAAAGCCGGGCGAGATCGTCGTCAGCGACGCGACCGCGAAACTGCTTCCGCCTTCCGTCCCGCTCGAGCCGACAGAGTTTCTGGACGCGCAGACCGACTCTATTGGTGTCAAGGCGTATGTCCTGACGGCCCAGCCGCAGCCAACCCCGATACGCCGGCCGATCACGGTGGGTCACTTCATCGGTCGCGATGCATTGATGTCGCGCGTGACGTCAACGATCGCAAATGCCGATCGTGAAAACCTGACCTACCTTTTCCAGGGCGAGCCGGGCATCGGCAAAAGCAAATTTGCGCGCGAGGTGGCGGCGCATCCTTTTGCCGCTGACTATTTCTGGCTCGACTTGTCCTGCCATCCGCAGGGCCAATCTTCGACCTTGCATCCGTTCAATCTGCTTCTGTCTGCTCCGGAGGAGATGGAAGCCGGCGACGTGGCGCCGACTGATCTGTCGCAATTGTCGCCGTTTCAGCGCCGCCGCAAAACCTTCGAGCGGCTCAAGGCCAAGGTTCTTTCACATGGACCCAAAATCGGTGTGCTTCTGGACGACATCCATTGGGCCGATCCGACCACCTTGGAATTTGTGGGCGAGCTGACGTCGGCTGCGACATCGAGCCAATTGCTTTTGCTGATGACCTCTCGGGACCCTCCGCCCAGAACACTGGCGGAGATGAGCGCGCCGCGCGTTGAAAAGCTGGATCGTCTTTTGCCGGGAGAAGCGGCGGAGCTCGCAAACGCGACGGCGGACACGCACGCATTGACGACGTTCGAACTCGCGGAGATCGTCGATCGCGCCGACGGGAATCCGCTTTATATCGAAGAATTCGTGCGTGCGGTCCTGGACCGCGATCGCGCTCTTGCAAAGGCCGGGGACGAGCATATTCCTTCGACCTTGCGCGACTCCCTGATGGGCCGCCTTGATGGGCTCGGCGTCGGGCGCAAGGTGGCGTTGCATGCCTCCGTTCTGGGACGGCAATTCGCATTCCGCCACGTGCTCGAATTGTGTGACGTCGGCGAACACGAGCTCATCGCCTCGCTGCACGCTTTGGTCAACGCCAATATCCTCCTGCAGACCGGCACGATTCCAAACGCCACCTTCGAATTCCGGCATGCCCTGCTGCGCGACGTCGCTTACCAAACCCTCCTGAAATCTGACCGCGAGCGGTTGCATGGCCGCGTCGCGCAGCTTGCCGTTGCGGGCGCTTTGGGCGACATCGACTCGATGCCGGAGCGGCTCGCCATCCACTACTCGCTGAGCGGAAATTTCAAGGAGTCGATCGCCCACTGGCTCAAAGCTGGGCGCGACGCTGTCAAGCGTTCGGCCAACGCCGAGGCGCTGGATCACCTCCGGAAAGGGCTCGAAGACTGTCAACGCTTCAAGGAAAGCGACGCCGAGAACGCCGCACATGCCGAGCTCGAGCTGCTCAGCACCCTTCCCGCCCCGCTGATCGCCGTGTCTGGCTGGTCGAGCTCGGAACTGGAGCATGTTTACGACGATGCGGCGAGGCTGGCCGACACGATCGGCTCGGAAGAAGCGACGTTCCATCTGGAGCGCGGACGCTTCAATCTGCATCTGCTCCGCAGCGAGCTCGGCGCCGCGGACAACATTGCCGACAAGTTGATCCGCACGGCGCGCCGGACGGCCGACGGCGAGACGCAGCAGGCACGGATTGTCGAAGCGTTGCGTACAAAAGGCTTGGTCGAGTTCTATCGCGGCAGCTATGCGACGGCGCACAGCCTGCTAAGCGAGATGATGGCCGCCTACGATCCTGCACGCCACGCCAGCCACGCCTATCAGCATGGCGCCGAGCCCGCGGCCGTAGCCCTCTCGTATCTTGGCTGGCTCGACTGCCTCGATGGAAAACGCGCCGCCGGTCTGGATAAACTCGAACGCGCGCTCGAATACGCAAACATGGCGGGCCACGCTTTCAGCATCTGCTACGCGCACTGCTTCGCTGCATCCTGCGCACAGCTTCGCGCAGACCCAAAAGCGGCGGAGGCCTCGGCAATCGATGCCATCCGGCTTTCGAACCAGCATAATTTCCAGTACTGGCTGGCATGGGGCCGCGCCGTGCGCGGTTGGGTCCAAGGCCTGACGGCGGCGGAAGCGGGATTGCAGGAAATCAGCGAAGCACGCACTGCTTATCTCGCGACGGGCTCGACCCTGATCGCTCCGTATTTCACCGCGCTCGCTTGCAATCTCGGACGCCACTGGAACCTGCCCGGCACCGAGGAGCGTGAGGATACTGTGAGGGCGGAAACGCGAGCGACCGGTGTGATGTTTTGGGAGCCGGCCTTGGACGTGAAGCTACGAGCGCTCGGGTGAGAATCTCAGTCACGACTAGCGGCCTCTAAGATCCGACAGCTGCGAGCCACAGCATCAAGACAAGAGCGCCGGCCATAAGCCACAGGGCGCACACGGCAAGCGGACCGAGCGCCGGCAGGCGCCCGATCGGGCGATTGCCTCCAAGGGGGATACGCATGACGAGCCTTCGCAAGCGGCGCGCTTTCGATGCGACCGATCGAGCGCGCTCTTTCGAAATTTTGTGGGAGTCAAAAAAATGGGCCCGCATCGAGAAGCAATGCGGGCCCCCGTAAGGCTCAGCTGCCGTCCGCTCCGCTGCACGGGCGGTAACGGTTGTAGCCGTCATCGAGGATGCACTCGCCGGCGGTCACGCCGTGCGGCTTGGCAGATGCGGAACCGACGAAAGAAGCGAACATGCCCGTCAGGGCGATGGCGATGGCAAGTGCGAAAGACAAACGCGTCATGGCTGTGGTCTCCCTTGTTTTCGCGATGCGGACCATCCGCTGCGAACGAGGGCACAATGAGCCATCGCGCCGCATCGGCCTGTGACGAGCATCACAGGCCGAAAATTTTTTTATCCGCGAGCAGCGCAGTCGATTGTTACGACCCCGAGTGAGCGCGATCACATCCCGCGCGGCGGATGGGGACGACGATGGTCAAGGGGGTAATAAACGGGAGCCAACCATGACCATAACGATCGCTTCTTTCCGGTCCATCGTCGCCGGTCTCATCCTCGTCAATACCGCTTCGCCGACGGAGTGGCGTACGCCGCGGGGTGACTTGATCAACAGGCCGCTTCTCCATTGCCATGGCGGGCGAAGCGTATGCGCGGAGCGGATGTCGTGGCTCGCGCCGGCGCGTGTCGTTGCGAGACACGCCGGCACGATCGACGCCTAGGATCAATCGCCTTCGGCGATTTGCTCGAGCGCGTCTCTATTCGTGATCCGGATGTCTGCGCCTTGAATCCGGATGAGGCGCGCGCGCTGCCATTGGGACAGGCATTTGTTCACGCTCTCGCGCGACGCACCGACCATTTCACCCAACGCGCGCTGCGAGAGCGTTACGGGCGCAAGAGCCTCGCTATTGTCCGGCCGTTGAGAAATGCGCAGCAACGCGCTCGCAAGGCGCGCCGGCAAGTCCAGGAATGCGACTTCGACGATCTGCTGGTCGGTATTGCGAAGCCGGCCGCACAGAATCTCGACGATGGATAGCCACGCGGACGGCTCGCGCTCCAGCATGGCGAGAATGTCGCGCCGATCGAGGACCGCCAGGGTGCACGCGGTATGCGCGACAGCATCAGCTGTTCGCTCCCGCCCGTCGAGCACTGCGATCTCGCCGAAGATTTCGCCGGCGTTCAAGAGCGCAAGCAGCATGTCGCGGCCGGCGATGGAGGCGATCTCGATACGGACGGTTCCACTCAGGACCGCCATCAGGCAATCGCCCTCGGACCCCATGGTGAAAATAACGTCGCCTTTGGAAAAGGATCGGATATGCGCGCGCGCGACGAGCGCAGCGATCACCGGAGCCGAAAGCCCGCGGAACAAGCTACAGCCGGCGAGGATCTTTTGGGCATTGTCTTTAGACGTGGCAGCGCTCGCAGCCATCCCAATGCACTCCGCCAGTCCGGGCGGCCATTATAGCGAAGACGCGGACCGAAAACATATGCGCACCCAAGGCGTTGAGGCTGCGAAGGGGGAGCGATGTGATGGCGCACCTCAACAGAAGGACGCTTGGCAAGCCCGCAATCGTCGCGTGCGATCAGCGACGATTTTCGACGCTCATTTTCCTCTCGAGATAGGCGCCGTAACGCGACAGCGACGTTCCAAACAAGAGATAGAACAAGGCGACAACCAAATAGACCTCGACATATTGCCCGTTCCAGTCTCCGGTGCCGACCGCCGCATTTGCCGCAGCGACCATGTCGAAAAAGCCGAGTACGGCGATGTACGACGTATCTTTGAAAGAGCCGACGATCAGGTTCATCGTCTGCGGAAGTGAAATACGAAAGACCTGCGGGCTGATTACGGCAACCTGATATTGCCAGAATCGCATTCCGAGGGATTGCGCCGCCTCGACCTGGCCGCGCCCAATCGCCTGAAGCCCGCCGCGTAAAACTTCGGCCTCGTAGCACGCGAAGAAGACGATGAATCCGATCAAAGCGCGGGACAGCGTGCTGATATGCATCCAGGCCGGGAAGATAAGCGGCACGGCGAGCCAGAACGCGAACAAGATCGTGACCAGCGGCAGCGAACGAACCGCATCAATGAAGACCGCGGCGCTCCGACTCAGCCAAGGCGGTCCGGAATGCCGCGCCAGCGCCAGAAGGAAGGCGAACGGCATGCCGGCTAGCACCATGGCCGCAAACACAAGGAACGTGAGCGCGATGCCGCCCCAATAGACTTCGGCGACCGATGGCAGGGAGAGGATACCGCCATACATCAACGCCAGAAAGATCGCGAAGGAAAAGACCCAAAGCGGGACGAGCCTTTCGAGGCGCCAGAATGCCGGTATGCAGGACAGGACGAACGTAACGAGAAGAATGAGGCACCCAAGGCCTGCGCGCCAGATTTCCGTGTAAGGATACAAGCCAAACACGATGAGCTGCGCACGGGCACGGATGACCGCCCAGCACGCGCCGGCGCCGCGTTCGGCGCATTGTGCGCCGTCTTTCGCGTTCCACACACTATCGAGGATCGCCCATCGCACGACGGCGGCGATAAAGAAAGCGAGCGCCGCCAGGCAGATTATCGAAATAAGCGCGTCCAGCGGGCTCTTGAAATAATCACGACGGATTCTTGTGAGCGTGCGTCCGATCGCGGAGCTGCCCCTATCCTGAACAAAGAATTGGTCAGCTGAAGCCACGCGCACGCACTCGATCGTTGATGGCGTTCATCACAGCCGCCAGGGAGAAGTTCAGCACGAGATAGATCGCGATCATGACGAAAAGCACTTGCATCGGCTTTCCCGTCTGCATCGTCGCGTTCGACGAGACCCAGAAGAGGTCGGGAAAGCCGATAATGATGCCGATCGCGGTCACCTTGACGATATTGATGTATTCGTTAGACAGCGGTGGAACGATATGAACGAGCGCTATCGGCAGCCGCACTTTCCAAAGCGTTGCGAGGGGACGAAGACCGAGTGACTTTGCAGCGTCGATCTGCCCGGGAGATGTCGACGTGAAGCCGCCGCGGAAGATTTCAGCCATGAACGCGCCGCGATATATGACAATCGCGACCACGACAGCCGCAAACTCCGGTGTCATGTAGAGCCCGCCGCGAAAGTTCAATCCTTGCAGCACGGGCCAATCGATCGCTGCTGCGACGGCAAGTGACGGCGCAAGAAAGAGCAAGCCGGCGGCGCACGAAACCGCGACGAGAGCCGCAATCGCCACCCGCCGGCGTTGCCGCGGCGAGGCAACCTCGTCGCGCCAAATTCGAAACCCTTTCAGCATGAAGCCGAGGCACAGTGCGGCAAGGATGACGGCGGTCAAAACCAGAGGCGTATTCGAAAATTTTGGAACGACGAAGCCACGGCTCGATAAAAAGACGGCATCAAATATTCTGATGGCCTGGCGCGCCGGCGGCAGATGCAGAATGATCCCGTACCAGAAGATCGCCTGCAGGATGAGCGGGATGTTGCGAAAGACGTCCGTGTAGACGCTCGCCAGCATCGAGAGGATCTTGTTGTTGGCGAGCGGCGCCGCGCCGATGACAAAGCCGATGAGCGTCGCGCCGATGATGCCGAATGCGCCGGCCATCACCGTGTTGGTGAGGCCGACCAGAAATGCCCACCAATAGGGATCGTTGGCGGAGTAAGGAATGAACGTGAGCGATATGTCCCAGCCGGTGGGCGAAAACAGGAAGCCCCCGAACGACGAAAGCGCGTGACGCTGGGTAAAGGCGAGCCAAAGGACCGCGACGACGACACACGCAAATACGATCAAAAGCATCCAGCGCTGACCGTGACGCCTGGGGCGGCCGGTTCGCTGTGACGAAGCCATCGGCACTCTCGCTTAAATCATTTGACGCCGAAATATGTGACCGTCACAACCATCGACAACGTATCACGCGGTGGCGCATCGCATCCCAAGCCGCCGAGAGAACACCCGCCCGGCGCGCGGTGCAATGCACCGCCCTGGATAGTGGCCGAACATGGGCCGGTGCCTTCGGGACGATACCATCAATCGATGATGTAAGGCGTGAACTGCCCCCCGTTCTTCCAGAGCGCATTCATGCCGCGCTCCAGCTTGTATGGAGAATTCGCGCCGAGGTTGCGATCCCAGATCTCGCCGAAGTTGCCCATCGCCTTGATGACCTTGTAGCCCCAGGTGTCATCGGCAAGGCCGAGGCGCTTACCCAGCCCTGGCGTGACACCGAGGAGGCGCTGCATCGCCGGCGTTGTCGGATTGGCGCGGAAACTGTCGACGTTCGCCTGCGTGATCCCCATCTGCTCAGCCGTCCACAAGATCTGAAGGACCCAGTTGACGACATTCACGAACAGTTCGTCCCCACGGCGCATCAGCATGACTTGCGGGCCGACCGCGAGAACTTCGGGCAAGATCACATGCGCTTTTGGATCCTTGAGGGAAACGCGCGCGGCGGCCAGCGTCGGACCCCACTGCAGATAGCCGTCGCAACGGTTTGACGCATAGCCGGCGATCTCTTCTTCGCGCTTGTCGAAGGTCAAGACCTTCACTTGGAAGTTTCGCGACTTGGCAAACTCCTCCATATAGCGCGCATTGTTCGTACCGGCGGATGTGCAGATGGTACCGCCGGCGAGGTCCTTGACCGCCTTCGCCTTCAGCTCGGCGTGGGCCATGACGTTAAACGTGCCGTAGATATACGGCAGGCTGAACTGAAACCCGAGCTCGGTGTTTCGGGTCATCGTCGCGTCGGTTGTCTTGATGATGATGTCCACTTCACCCGAATTGAGGGCCGGCCACCGCTGCGCCATGCTCAAAGGGATGAATTTCGTTTTGTCGGGTGATCCGAGGATCGCGACCGCGATCGCACGACACATGTCGATGTCGAATCCCTTCCAGGTCCCGTTGTCGCCGACTTCCATGAAGCCGAGGTTGGGTCCGTTATTGCTGGGACAAAGAAGCGCGCCCCTCTTCTCGATGGCCTCGACCGTCGGGCTTCGCGTCTGGGCAAACGCCGCGTTGGCCAGCAAACTGCAAAACGCCGCCACCGCAACAGTAGTCAGTCTGATCATGGCTCCCTCCCCGTCACGCAGGCTCGCCGAACCACCTTCTGACCGCGTAGTCCGGCGATCGTTTGAAATAAGAATTGTTCGTTTTATATCCCGCCCCTCTTGAAACGACCATTCCAGAGGCCCGCCAGAGTGTCAAGCATGCGAACGCGTGGCAGTACGGCATCGATTGCGTTCAACAGGCGCCTGGCAATGCAACACTCGATTTCATGCGACGGATTACTCAACGCGAAGCTAAGTGGAGAAGCCTCGGCTTTGCGACGCGGGGCGGCGGGTGTCGTTGACGTCGATTGCGCGACGAAGGTGGCGTCGACCCATTCCTTCGAGGCCGGAACGCAGCGACACGTTCCTCAACTTGACACTCTTCAGGCCTCTTGCAATGTTTGTTTCATCTTATGGACGATATAAAATTATTCATTCGCGGCTGTCCTCACGCCGGGCACGTTGCGGCAAACAGCTACGATGGACCGCGGACGGAGAGAGCGGCGCAATGCTTTTGTTTGAGCATGAAGGAAAGGCCGTTCTCGAAAAATACGGAATAGAGGTTCCGGGCGGCACGCTTATTCGATCCGCCGATGAGCTCGACACGGCGACGGCGGGACTCATCGGAGCCACGGTGATCAAGGCGCAGGTGCTCACCGGCGGCCGCGGAAAAGCCGGTGGCATCAAGAGCGTCGAGAGCAAAGCGGACGCGAGACGAGAAGCCGAAACGCTGCTTGCGGAGACGATCAAGGGCCATCGCGTGCAAGCGGTGTTGATCGAACCGAAAGTAAGTTTCTCGTGCGAGCGCTATCTCGCCGTTCTTTTAGACGGGGCGGACATCCTGCTGCTGTTCGGCAGCAAGGGCGGCGTAGAGGTGGAGTCCTATTTCGGTGATCAGAAAGGCACCTTCCAGTCGGTCAAGATCGATCCGGTTTACGGACTGAGCGCCTATCAGGTGCGCAATGTCCTCGAAACGCTGCGCATCGAACGAACCTACTGGCCGGCCTATGCCGACGTCGCGGATCGCCTCTATCGCCTTTTTTGTGCGAACGACGCCACGCTCGCGGAGATCAATCCCCTTGTCGAAATCGGCAACGGAAAGCTGTTGGCGCTCGACGCCCGGATCGTGATCGACGACGGCGCCCTGTTCCGTCACCCTGAGTTCGTCGAAGCTGAGAAATCCCGCTTCAAGGAAGACGGCTTTCTGGCGCGCCTGAAAGAACTCGAGATCCAGTATGTGCCGATCGGCGGGTCGGTCGGCTTGGTGAGTTCCGGCGCCGGCGTCGGCGTGACGGTCATGGATTGGCTCGACAAGGAAGGCGTGCAGCTCTCCGCATTCGTCGACCTCGACTATGCGATCATGGGCGGGCACGCCGAAACCGGCATCCGCTTGATGCTCGACACCTTCTGCGACGATCCGAGCGTCAAGGTCATCATCGTGAACTTCACGACCTGCGGCCTGCGGCTCGATCAGATCGTGCAATCGCTACTGGCGGCGTTGGCGCATCGAAACGGCAACCTCAAGCCGATCTATTTTCACCTTGAGGGCAATCGATCCGAAGTCGCGCACGCGATCCTCAGGGACGCCGGGTGCACTGTCGCCACATCGCTGGGCGATGCTGTTCGCGCCGCCGCGCGTATCGCAAAGAAAGCGTGATGTGACGATCCTTCTTGATCGCGAGACAAAAGTCCTGGTGCAAGGCATTACCGGTCCCATCGGCCGGTTCCAGGCCGAAGAGATGTTGAGCTACGGGACGAACGTCGTCGGTGGCGTAAGCCCCGGCAAGGGCGGAGCGAGCATCCATAACGTTCCCGTCTTCGACACCGTGCGGAGCGCCGTGGAGAAAACCGGCGCCGACATGTCGATCCTTTTCGTTGCCGCCCAGCGGGCCAAGGACGCCATCTACGAAGCCATCGATGCCGGCCTCAAGCGCATCGTTTGCGTCGCCGAATTCATGCCCGTCCACGATTCGATCGAAATAACAGCACGCGCTTCGCGGGCTGATGTGCGCTTGATCGGCCCGAACTGCAGCGGATTGATATCGCCGGGGCAGGCAAAGGTTGGCTTCTATTGCGACGAGGTCTGCATGCCCGGCGATGTCGGGGTGATCTCGAAAAGCGGCACATTGAGCTACGCCGTCCTGCTCGAAATGAAGCGCCGCGGAATAGGCGCCAGCACCGTGGTCGGCGTCGGCGGCGACGAGATCAAAGGGACGACCTTTCGGGATTGCATCGAACTCTTCCAGGCGGACCCGAAGACTCGCGCCATCGTCATGATCGGCGAAGTGGGCGGCCGCGAAGAAGAGGAGGCCGCGGATTTTATCCGCCAGCACGTCAAGAAGCCGGTCGTCGCCTACATCGCCGGACGCACGATACCGCCGGGCAAAAGCATCGGACACGCCGGCGCGATGATCGTGGGCAACAAGGGAACTTATGCAAGCAAGGTCGAAGCGCTCAAGGCGGCGGGGGCTCGCCTCGCCGCGACGATCGAAGATATTCCGGCTCTGCTGCGCCAGTAAGCCACCGAGGAGGACCTTATGGCTGACGTCAACTTCACACGGAGCGGCGCGGTCGCGACGCTTACGTTGAGCCGGTCGCAAAAGCTCAACGCGCTGACACTCGAAATGCACCGTCTCATTTTCGAGAACCTGGCGAAATTTCGCGCCGATGCGTCCCTTAAAGTGCTTGTCCTCACTGGGACCGGAAGAGCCTTCTGCGCCGGCGACGATATGAAGGAGAGCGATCCGCGCGACGGAGCCGTGTTGCCGGAGGACGAGAAGGAAATTGCGTGGCACAACATGATCCGCGCCATGCGCGGGACCCCGAAGCCCATCATCGCCGCTGTAAATGGCCTGGCGTGTGGAGCAGGAAGCGGCCTCGTTCTAGGCTCCGACATCAGGATCGCATCGGAAAGCGCGCGCTTTGCGGATATCTTCATCCAGCGCGGCATTCCGGGCGGCGCGTGTCTCCTGACGCATGCCGTGGGTACCGCGAAAGCGCTCGAGTTGATTTTCACCGGCGATTTCATCGACGCCGCCGAGTGCCATCGTCTGGGCATCTTCAATCGTGTCGTGAAGGCTGAACAGCTGATGCCCGAGGTCATGAGCCTCGCCGAACGGCTCGCCCAAGGCCCAACCGAATCGATCGGCCTCTCCAAGCTCGCCGTCTATCAGGCCGCGCTTCTGCCGCTGAATGAGGCATTGCGCACCGAAGAGCTTGCGAAGCTATGCGGACTTCGCAGCAAGGAGGTGCGGGAAGGAATTGCCGCATTCAATGACAAACGACAAGCCCGTTTCGAGGCGAACGAACGAGCGTAGCGATGTCGCAGTTCCTCACTATATCGAAGAACGGCCCGGTCCTTGAGATCTTGCTCAATCGCCCGCCCGTCAATGCGATCACGCCTGAAGTCGGCCACGAGCTGCATCGGGCGTTTTGCGAGTTCCGCGATACGCCGGAGCTGCGCGCGGCGATCCTCACGGCCACGGGCGACAGGATCTTCTGCGCCGGCTGGGATTTGAAGGAGGTCGCGCAGCACGTCGACCCGGCGACGGCGAACGATGCGACCATGAACGAGCCCGGCGGCTTCGGCGGCTTCACGGAATTGTGGGACATCAAGAAGCCCATCATTGCCGCGATCAACGGGTTTGCGGTCGGCGGCGGCTTCGAGATGATGCTCGCCGCCGATATCGTCGTTGCAGCCGAGCACGTCGAGTTCCAGCTCCCCGAGATGCAGCGCGGCTTCGTACCTGATGCCGGCGCCGTGCAGCGCCTGCCGCGCAAGGTTCCCTACAACGTCGCCGTCGAATGGATGTTGACGGGCCGGCGCGTGAGCGCACGTGAGGCGGAGCGATGGGGGCTTGTGAACTTTCTGGTCCCGAAGTCGGAGCTCATGACGAAGGCGCGCGAGCTCGCGATGACGATCGCCGAGGGAGCCCCCCTCGCCGTCCGTGCGCTGCTGGAAGTCATTCCGGCGATCGACCGGCTCCCGATCCAGGACGCGTTTGCGAAGATGAAACGAGGCCAGAGCGATTTTCCATTCTATCAGCAGACGCTGGTCTCGGAAGATTTCCTCGAAGGCCCTCGCGCCTATGCCGAAAAGCGCAAACCGGTCTGGAAGGGCCGCTGACAAGATCACGTCATGAGCTTTGCCGGAAGGTCGATCGTCATTACGGGAGCGACGTCAGGTCTTGGCGCCGCATGCGCTGCCGAATTTTCGCGTTTTGGCGGCCGCATCGTATTGATCGGCCGCGACCGCAAGAAGGCCGAAGCGGTGGCGGAAAAGCTCCGCTCCGCCGGCGGGAAAGCATTGATCGTGCTTGGAGACGTCAGCGATTCCTGCTTCTGCGATGATGCGATCGAACAAGCCGTTGCCGCCTTCGGCGGCATCGACGTGTTGATCAACAGCGCCGGCATCATCCCGCGTGGAAACGCCCTGGAGCTGACCGACGAGCAGTGGTTGAGTGCGTGGTCGGTCAACGTCAACGGCACCTTTTGGATGTGCCGCGCCGCAATCCGCGCGATGAAGCAAAATGGACGCGGCGCGATCGTCAATGTGTCGTCCGATTGGGGGCTCGTTGCTGGGAAAAATCACGTCGCATATTGCACAAGCAAAGGCGCCGTCGTGAATATGACTCGCGCCCTCGCGCTCGACCATATCGCCGACGGCATCCGCATCAATGTCGTGTGTCCAGGCGAAATTCGCACACCGATGCTGCAACAGGGGCTGGCGAAACGCGGCTTCGACCCGATCGAAGGGATGCAAGAACTCGGACGGACGCTTCCGATTGGGCGCGTCTCCGAGGCGGAGGAACAAGCGCGCTGTATCCGTTTTCTGGCCTCCGACGATGCGAGCTTCGTCGTCGGCGCAGCACTTTCCGTCGATGGCGGAAGCACGGCGCGGTGATTTCACTCGTGCGGGCCCACAGGGCGCTGAACAGCGCGTGACAAAAGGCGACCGCTAGCCTTACGTTCAAAAGTTGCGGCCCCTCAAGGGATGCCGCCCCGAGCCTGGAATCACGGTCATACCCGCCCATGCGCGATTTCTCTGCCGCCATCCAAAAGATCAAAGCCACCTATAACAGCATGAGCCAGACCGACAGGGCTTTGGCGGCTTATGTAATTGAGCATCATCGCGAAATTGCATTCGCCTCCGTCGCCCGTGTCGGTCAGGCTGTGAAGGTCAGCCCGGCAACGGTGGTGCGCTTCGCCAATCATCTCGGTCTGTCCGGCTACGCTGAATTGCAGGCTTTGGCGCGGCGTGCGCTGCGGGACGAGGTGGACAGCGTCTCAAAGCTTCAGAACATATCGTCGCAATCCACGCCGCAGTCGCTTTTTCATGAGGCTCTGCAGGCGGACGTCCATAATCTTCAACGCGCCACGAGCAATATCCCGGACAAATTGTTCGCCCGGACGGTGAAGGCCCTGGTCGAGGCCAGAACGATCTATGTCGTCGGGCTGCGAAGCACCTTCGGGCTGGCGCACCACCTGTCGCATATGTTTTCCGAGATAGGCCGGCGCTCGCGCTTGCTTCAGCCTGGGATCGGCGACCTTCCCGAGCAGATCATGGATATTTCATCGGAGGATGTATGCATCGCGATCAGCTTGTGGCGCTACTCCCGTCAAACTCTCGCGATCTTTGAGGCGACCAAACAGCGCGGCGCCTTGACCATCGCGCTGACCGACACCGCCGTGTCGCCGCCTGGCTCAATCGCCGACATCAACCTTATCGTGCCCGTCGATTCGCCCGCATTCTTCGAATCGAAGGTTGCGGCGTTCAGCGTCATGAGCGCGCTCGTGCTCGGCGTCGCCGTCGAGACCCGCGAGTCGACGCTCGAAGCCTTGCGCCGGCGCGAGCTCGAGTGGAAAAAACATAACGCCCACGAGCCGCAACAGCCGCACCGCCGAAGCCGCTATGACGCAGCGGTGGAGGTCTTCAAATCGCTTGGAACGACGAAGAAGAAAGAGTCGAAACCCTCGCCGAGCCGAAAATCCCGCAACGCGCGCTGAAGCGCCCCTCTCCAAAACGCACGCATAGAGAGATCGAGCCGCCGCGGCGCGGCCACCGCTTGACTCTACCAGGTCAATAAGCGAACGTTTCATGGAATGGATGTTATGAAACGTGTCATTCATCGGGCGAATTTTCCTGATCCGGTGCAGCGGCCAACCTGCCTGAGGGCAATGTCTCTCGTTCGGATCATGGTGGGCGACAAGGATTTTCCATGGATTTTCAGTTCACGGCCGACGAAATCAAGATTCGCGACCGGGCCCGCGCTTTCGCCAAAAAGGAATTGAGGCCGCTCGCAGCGAAATGGGATGAAGAGGAGATCGCGCCTCGCCCGGTGCTGCGACGCGCGGCCGAGGAAGGGTTCGTCGGGCTGACTCTTCCCAAAGAATACGGGGGCTCGGGCGTCGGGCCGATCGCGGCGATCCTTGTCATCGAAGAAATGGCCGCGTGTTGTGCGAACACCGCCGAGGTCGTCTTCGATGCGATGCTCGGGCCATCGAAGGTGATCGAGCATTTCGGCTCGGAGAAGCTACGCAAAGAGCTTTTGCCGAAGGCCGCGCGCGGCGATTACTACGTCGCTATCGCGATCTCGGAGCCTCACGCCGGATCGGGCGCAACGGACATGCTCAGTCGCGCCCGGTTTGAAGGCGACGACATCGTCCTCAATGGGCGCAAATGCTATGTCGAGGATATCGACTCGATGAGCGCGGCGCTCGTGTACATCAAGTTCGATGACCGCCCCGGCGCAAAAAGCATCGGCGGCGTGCTCATTGACAAGGATACGCCCGGCTTTCGCATTGGACCGCCGTACAAGAAGATGGGCGTACGCGGCTGCATCCAGGCCGACATGTTCTTCGAAGATTGCCGGGTGCCGAAGGAAAACCTACTCGTCCCTCCGGGAGAGTTCGGCAAGTTGATGGCGGCGTTCAATCTCGAACGCTGCGGAAACGCTGCGATGTCACTCGGCCTCGCGGGCGGCGCCCTCGCGGAGGCGATCGAATACGCCAAAACCCGCAACCAGTTCGGCCGCCCGATTTGCGAGTTCCAAGGCTTGCAGTGGAAGATCGCGCGCATGGCGATGCAATATGAGGCGGCGAAGCTTCTCGTCTATCGCGCCGTCGCCAACGCAAGCTCCGGCTTTCCCTCCGCGGTGGAGACGTCCATGGCCAAGGCGTATGCCAACGAAATGGCCGTGACCGTGACCAACGAGGCGCTTCAGATCTTCGGCGCGGCGGGCTATCTGCGCTCGCGTCCCATCGAGCGCATGGTGCGCGACGCCCGTGCCTGGGGCATCGCCGGCGGCACCGTTGAGATTCAGCTCAACAACATCGCCTCGGAGCTTTTCGGCCGCCGCTTCAGTCAGCGCCCTCCGGCGCATTGATCGCGCGGCTATCGGATCCGCGGATGAATGAGCAGCGAAAGCCAGGCGGCGGTGATGAATGCCGCCGCCAGAACGAGAAGCGCGGTCGAAAACTGAAATAGCGACAAGACCAGCGCGAAGATGACGATGGGCGCGAACTGCGCGATGTCGCGATACGTCATATAGATGCCCGCCATTCTGGGGCGCTCCAGCGGTCGGGTCGCGCGCAGAAAAAGAACGTTGCCCACGCCATCGACCATCGACGCAAAAAAGGCTGCCCCGAGGAGAAAGAAGGGGCCGGTATATGGCGCCCACATCGCCGACGCCGCGGCGCAGATCAGCGATAGCCCTCCGCAGAGATAGGCTGTCACCAGGACGGATCGCGCCCCCAGCGATCGCCCCATGCGCCCCCATATCGGCACGAACAGCAACGTACCGAGACCAAGTGACAGCAACGCAGCCGCTGCCGGTGCGCCCCACCCGCGGCTGACGGCAAAGATCGCCGAATAGATGTAGTAGACCTGCCAGAACGACGAACGGATGATGGCCAACAGCCACGCCGAGACCAGGCGCGGCTGCTGAAAGAAGCGCTTGAACGCCCTGCCCCCTTGGCCACGCGTTCTTCCTGGCTCGACTTTGAGTTGAGGGAGCTTGCGGGAAATGGCGATAAAGAGAAGTCCGCCGACGACCGCGAGCGCAAAAGGAAGCCAGCCTGCCACCCGCTCATAAAGCTGGAAGCCGATCCACGGCGCCGCGGCCAGGCAGATACCCTGAAAGAACACGCGAACCGGCTCGAAAGTACCAAGCGTATTGCGCGGCACCGTCGCCATGATAAGCGCGAGCAGCGGAATATCCAGGCACGCCAACGCCACAGCGCGAACAATAAGGCCCGCGCTGACGCCCGCGAGCGTGCCAAACGCGATGAGCACGGCCGACGTAGCCGTGAAGATGCCCGACAGCGTGACGACATTGCGAATGCCGTAACGCTCGATAATGCCGGGCACGAGAATGCTGTTGCCGAGCGCAAAGATGGCGACGGCCGCGTAAAAATAGGTCACGCCTTGCAGCGTGCCGAATTGCGCCAAGAGTTGGATGGGCACGATCGCGAGCAACAGCCCGCGCGAACTTGCCTCGAGACAGCTCAAGCCGATGATCACGAGCCACTGTCGATACCCGTGCTGACCAACCATCGGATTGCCGATTTTGCTCTTCGCCCATGACGGGATTACATTTGACGCGATTACATTCGCGTCAGCGCCGTGCTTGACATGGCGCAGCCACTCTAAAACTATAATTTCAAGCAATACCACTCATGAAATAACAATTCCCAGCTGCGCGCCAGGAGGTTTATGCCGATGAACGCCCCTGCTCCGAACTCCGTTCAGGCGCGCGACGCGCGCTATCTCCTGCACCCCTACATGGACGCCCGACGCCAAGAACGCGAAGGCGGTCTCGTGATCGAGCGCGGCAACGGCATTTACGTCTACGACGAAGACGGCAAGGAATATATCGAAGGGTTGGCGGGACTCTGGAGCGTCGCACTCGGGTTCGGCGAAAAGAGGCTTGTCGACGCCGCGACGAAGCAATTCAATCAACTTCCGTACTACCACATGTTCGGGAACAAGACGCATCCGGCATGCATCGAACTGTCGGAGCTTCTCATCTCTTTGGCGAAGAACCGGACGCAGCGTGTTTTCTATACGAACTCGGGATCCGAGGCCAACGACACGGTCTTCAAGCTCCTTTGGTATTACAACAATGCGAAGGGACGCCCGGACAAGAAGAAGATCATCTCGCGTCAGCGCGCGTATCACGGCATCACGATAGCTTCGGGAAGCGCGACCGGGTTGCCCGCCAACCACAGGGACTTCGACCTGCCGGCGGCACGCTTTCTCCACACTGCCTGCCCGCACTATTGGCGCTTCAAGAAGGATCATGAAAGCGAGGAGCAGTTTTCTCAGCGCCTCGCCCGAGAACTCGAAGAGCTC
The DNA here is from genome assembly GCA_050187875.1 of Variibacter sp. Taxonomy (GTDB): domain Bacteria; phylum Pseudomonadota; class Alphaproteobacteria; order Rhizobiales; family Xanthobacteraceae; genus JAFKKS01. Next base: position 62,388 of record JBFWXB010000012.1, on the reverse strand, counting down.
ATCCTTCGCGAAGGCGCCGACACGATCGCCGCGTTTATTGGCGAGCCGATCATGGGCGCCGGCGGCGTCATCACGCCGCCCGCCGGATACTGGCAAGCGATCCAAGCGGTTTGCCGCAGACATGACATTCTGGTGGTCGCCGACGAGGTCATCACCGGATTTGGCCGGACCGGCGAGATTTTTGCCTCGCATAAATTCGGTATCGATCCGGACATCATGGTGGTATCGAAGCAGCTGACGTCATCGTATCAGCCCCTTGCCGCCATTCTTTTCTCGGACGCCATCTATCAGGCGGTCGCCGACAACACGGCGAAGATCGGCACGTTCGGTCACGGCTACACCACAAGCGGTCATCCGGTTGCGACGGCTGTCGCCTTGGAAAACGTCAAGATCATTCTGGAGCGAGACCTTGTTTCACGGGTCCGTGACCTCGAGCCGCGCCTGCAGGACGGTTTGCGCCGCTTCTCGGATCATCCGCTGGTCGGCGAGGTCCGCGGAGTGGGTCTCATCGCCGGTGTCGAACTCGTGCCCGAAAAGCCGAGCTCGAAGCCCTTCGACCCTGTGGGAAAAGTCGGAGCCTACGCGGCCGCGCGATGTCAGGAAGCGGGCCTGATCATTCGCGCCATCGGCGACACGATCGCCTTCTGTCCGCCCTTGATCATCGAAGCCCGACAGATCGACGACATGTTGAGGCGGTTGGGCAAGGCGCTCGACGAAACTTACGCATGGTATCAGCAGGGCGCGACCGCTTAACGGCCGCACGCACTCAACGCGACGTTATTCGGGCAGCCCGCAAGTGCGGAGCGCGCCGGCAAGCGACGCGGCAAGCGCCGGCGCGCAGTTCACGCCGGAAAATTGCCGGCTGTAACGAAAGCCCGGCTGCAACTCCAAGACCCGCGCCGCAGCCGCCTCCGCGCGCTTGACCTGCTCGAGTTTCGCGAGTGCCGCCGCGAGCAGCATGTAGGAAATGCTGTGCGCGGGGTTGAGCTGGACAGCCTTCTGCGCAGCCTTGGCTGCGTCCTCATAGCGCGCGCGCCGGAAATGCCCTAACGCCAAGGCATGGAATGCTGACCAGGCCCACGGATCGAACGGGCTCAGTCGCCTCGCGCGTTCGCCCCATTCGATCGCCCGTTCTGCTTCTCCAGCCCATCCGAAAATGACGCCGCCGACGTTGTACGTGATCGCCGATGATGGGCTCAGCGCCAGCGCCGCCTCGAGCGCCGCAAAGGCGGCCTCGCGGTCGTGCCCGTCCATGCCGATGGAGAAACCGGCAAAGGTCAGGGCGAGCGCATCGTCCTGACCGTGCAGGATGGCAGCTTGAGCATGACGGATCGAAGCCGCGCGGCTCTCCTCAAGGAGTCCTGCGCGCAGAAACAAACAATGATGGCACATCGCCGCGAAGGCGTGCGCCAACGCATACGCGGGATCAAGCTTGAGAGCGCGCTCAAGAAGAACCAGCGCTTTTGTCACCTGCGCCGGCATCCCGGAAAAGACATCCGCTTGGGATTGCAACACTAGGTCGTAAGCATCAAGGCTATCGGGCCGCTTGCGTTTGACGCGCTCCACTTCGGCCCGGCGCAGGCTCGGCTCGATGGCGCCGACCACATTCAAGGCGATTTCATCCTGCAGCTCGAAAATGTCGTCAAGCGGCCGGTCGAAACGTTCGCTCCACAAATGACCGCCCGTTTCCGCCTCGATCATCTGGGCGGAGACGCGCACCCGGCGAGTGTCCTTTCGCAGGCTTCCTTGAACGAGGTAGCGCACGCCGAGCTCGCGACCCACGCGCTTCGCATCGAGGGTCATCCCTTTGTAGGTGAAGCTCGAGTTGCGCGCGATCACGAACAGCCAATTAATGCGCGACAATCCTGCAATGATGTCTTCGACCATGCCGTCGGCGAAATACTCCTGCTCGGGATCGCCGTTCAAATTCAGAAACGGGAGCACCGCGACCGACGGTTTGTCCGGCAACGCAAGTATAGGTCTTGGCCCGTTCGCTGCCTCAGGCAGATCACGCGTGACGACCGTCGGCCCTACATAGCGATAGCCGCGGCGGGGCAAAGTCTCGATCCAGGCAGCGCCCCCGGAGACGTCCTCAAAAACGCGGCGCAACGCCGCGATCTGAACCGTGAGGTTGCTCTCCTCGACGTTGAGATTGGGCCAGGCCGCATCGATCAGCGATTGTTTGGAAACCGGCACTCCCGCCTGCTCCAGAAGCAGCCGAAGGAGCGCAACGGCGCGTTGGCCGAGCACGATCGGCTCCGTGCCGCGAAACAGGATTTCGGCGACGGGGTCGAGGCGGAACGGACCGAATTCGTGGATCATTGCCGCAGGTTCGCTGGAGCGCCGGTTCGGAAATAATTTAGAGCATTTTCGGCGCGGATTCACGACCTCCGCCGCGGCCCGGGGCATGCTCGAAGGCGTGCGTAAAGCCTCAAACACTGGAGGATATCATGAGTGCAAAGGCCATCATTCGCATGCCGGGAGAAGGCCGAGCGCTGTCCTTGGCGGGCCAGCCACTGGTCCTTCTTGTGACCGGGCAGGACACGAAACACACGTCGATGTTCGAGTGGACCGTGCCGTCGGGATTCTCGACCGGCCTGCACGTTCATCGCACGCAGGAGGAAACGTTCTATGTGCTGGAAGGCGAATGCCAGTGGCAGGTCGGGGAGCGGCTGGTTCACGCCACGCCCGGAACATATGTGTTCATTCCACCGGGCGTGGCGCACAACATCGCCAACCGCAGCGACAAGTCCGCGCGGATGATCATGACCGTCTCGCCCCCCGGCCATGAGCACTATTTCGAGGAGTTGGTGAAGCTGGTTGCGAGTGGCAGGCGTCCGGATGCCAACGCCATCGCGGCCTTGCGAAGCCGCTACGACACTGAGCAACTGTCGGCTCTGAATGCCACTTAGCCGCGACCGCTCGCGGCGCGCCGCCCGCGAGCGACGTTGCCCTTCAAGGTGAAGGGCGTGATCTCCTGCGTGAAGATTTCCGCGAAGGCCTTCGCAAAGATCGACGGGACGCGATTCTTCGGATGAAACAGTCCGAACGAGTGGATGATGGCCGGATCAAACGGCCGTATGGCCAATCCGCGCCGCTCAAGATCGAGCGCCGTGATGGGATCGACCAGCGCGACGCCAGCGCCCGAGAGGGTCAGTAATCCCGCGGTCAGAAAGAACTCGGTCTCGACGACGACATTCCACTGCGCCCCTGCCTCTGCAAAGGCGCCCTTGAGCGCCGCGTAGGTCATATGCTCGCGGTGAAGCGCGATGAACGGAACGCCGTCGAGCAGTTTCGCCGAAAGGCGGGGGTGCACGGCGGCGGGATGCTCCGGCGACAACACGCAGACGCATCTAAGATCGAATGTATCGACGGGATTGGAGGCGTATTGCGGCGGCATCTCCGCAAAACCGAGATCGATCGCCTCCCAATCCTGAAGGTCGTGCACGACCTGCGAGTTGCGCGTCAGCAGGCGCACGAGCACACCGGGGTGGCGTTTCAAGAACGACGCAATGACCCGCGGCACGAGGCTGATTGCGACGCTGAGCTGCGTCGCCACCACGAGCGGCCCATGCCGGACGCGCCGGATGTCGCGCGCCGCCTGGACCGTGCGCTCGAGGCCCTTGAGAGCGCGGCTGACTTCCTCATAAAAGGCGACCGCTTCGGGTAAAGGCTGCAGCTTGCCGCGCTGCCGCCGGAACAGCGGCATGCCGACTTCGTCCTCGAGCCGGCTAATGGTTTGGCTAATGGCCGACTGAGAGCGGCCGAGGCGGTGACCTGCCGCCGTCATTGAGCCGTGCTCCATGACAGCGCGAAAAACCTCAAGGTAACGCGTATCCAAGGACCATCCTCTTATAAGGCAGCCTTATAACATCGCAGATTTTCCGCTTTGACAATGCGGTGCGCCGCAAGAACGATGACGCATCGAAAAACCGACTGCGGTGCGTGATTTGTCGCCTTCATCTGATGCCACGCCGTTCCGTGCGCCGCCGACCTTCATGGGCGTGCCTTTTACCCGCGACCTCTTGCAAAGCCGCGCCGCGATCCTCGGCGCGCCCTTCGATTGCGGCACGCATCCGGTGCGGGTGGGGTCGCGCCTCGGCCCCGCGTCGATCAGGGAGCAGTCGGCTCTCGTGCGGCCCTATGAGCCGCCTTTCTTCGATTTCAATCCCCTGACGGCGCTGGGCCTCGTCGACTGCGGCGATGCGGCGGTCGTTTCCGGGTCCGTCTTGGAATCTCATGCAGCGATCGAAGGGGCGGCTGCGACCATCCTGTCGCAAGGGGCGATCCCGATCGTCCTCGGCGGCGACGGCGCCATTAGCCTGCCGCATATGCGGGCGCTCCATGCGCGCCATCCCGGCCTCGTGGTTCTTCATATCGATGCGCATACCGACACCTACCCGAGCTACGGCGACAGCGAGCGCGACCTCTACAACGTGGCGACGACCTTCACGCGCGCGGCGGAAGAAGGTTTGGTCGACCTCTCCCACTCGTTTCATGTCGGCGCCCGCGGTCCCGTCTACATGGACGGCGTCTTCGAATACACGCGCCAAAAAGGTTATGGGCTGATCCCCGGCGCAGACCTCCTCGAACGCGGGATCGAAGCTGTCGTCTCCGAGGTCAAGGAACGCCTGCAGGGCAAGCCCGTCTATCTGTGCTTCGACATGGACGTCTTCGATCCGTCATGCGCGCCGGGCGTTTGCACGCCGACATGGGGCGGCCTCACCGCCCGCGAAGGGCTCGGCCTTCTCGAAAGTCTGGCGGGGCTCAACTTCGTCGGTTTCGAGGTCAACACGGTCAGCCCGCCGCACGACACGGCCGGCATGACGGCCTATCTCGCCGGAACCTGCGTGCTGAAAATGCTCGTTCTGGCCTGCTATTCGCCCGACATTCGCGCTTCGAAGTCTCTTCCTGCGTTGCCGCCTCTTCCTGCCTTACCTCCAAAAAACAGGAGCCGTTCATGATGACGAAAAGTATTTGCGGCGCCTTCACTCGCGCATTGCTGACTGCCTCTGCTCTCGCCGCGTTGGTGAGTGTGACGAACGCCGCCTCTCTTGAGGAACTCAAAGCCCAAGGAACCATAAAGATCGTCACGACGGCCTCGTCGCCGCCGCATGGCTTTGTCGATCCGCGGACCAGCAAACTCTCGGGCATCATGGTCGAGGTTGCCGAGCTGATCGCAAAGGACCTCAACATCAAAGCGGAATTCACCGAAGTGCCGTTCGGTGGACTGATCGGAACGATCACATCCGGCCGCGCGGACCTCATGTCGGCGCCGTTGTTCATCACGGAAGAGCGTTCGAAGGTTCTCGATTTTTCTAATCCCATCTATGGATGGGGCGAAGGCGTCGTCGTACGCGACGACAGCAAGAAGAGCTTCACCGACCTTCACTCGCTATCCGGAAACACGATCGGTGTCTTGACCGGCAGCGTGCAGCTCAAGTCCGTCCAGAACGTTCCCGGCATCAAAGAAGTTCGCACATACCCCGACTATGTCACGATCCTCGCCGAGGTGCGGGCGGGGCGCATCGACGGCGCGCTTATCGATCCGCCGAGCGTCGCCTATCAGATGAAGGATAGGGGGATCACCGGCGTCCATATCGTCAAGGAGTTCAAGCCCGAAAAGACGTTCTACGTCGCGCTCGCCGTCATGAAGGGAAACAAATCGCTCTTGGACGCGGTCAATGCGTCCATCGCCAAGAACAAGGCGAACGGCGAGATAGGGAAGATTTTGACACGTTGGGGCGTCGGCGATCTTGCTGCCAAATAGTCCCGCTTGGCTCGCTGAATATATTTCGTTCCTCGGACCGCTCCTGCATGGAGCGGTCCTGACGCTCTCCATTTCGGCCGTCGCTGCGATCGGCGCGGTCAGCGTCGGCCTGATCGTCTGCGCCGGCCGAATGAGCGAAAATCGCATCATATCGAGGATTACGCGCGGTTATATTTCCCTGATCCGCGGCACGCCCCTGCTGCTCCAGCTCTTTTATATCTACTACGCGCTTCCGGAGGTCGGCATCGTCCTTCCCGCCTTCGCGGCCGGGGTGATCGGGCTCAGCCTCAATTTCGGAGCTTACCTTGCAGAGCTCTTTCGCGCCGGCGTTCAGTCGGTCGGGAGCGGGCAGACCGAGGCTGCCGCCGCGCTTGGCCTGCATCGTTTCTCCAGGTTCCGCCTCGTTGTCGCGCCGCAGGCCCTTCGCGTCATTCTTCCAGCGTTGGGAAACTACGCCCTCGTCCTCATCAAGGATTCATCCCTCGTCGCGGTGTTGAGTGTTCTCGAACTCATGCGCGCGGGCGAGCTCTTGGCCAATGCGACGTTCAAGGCGTTGCCGATCTACACCATGGTCGGCGCGATTTATTTTCTCATGTGCGTCGTTGTCGCAAAGGCGTTCGAGCGCGCCGAACGGATGCTGCAGATTCCCAACCGATAGTGCTGGCCTACAGCGCGCCGCGTGTCATGCTTTAGGCACGCGGCAGCGCAGCATTGTGTCCCCCGTGCGTCAGTGCCCGGAGCCCGGTTCGATCTTGCCGTCGAAAATCTCCGGATTGGTCGGCCCTTCGACATGCAGGATGCCGACGAGGCCGCGTTCCGCGCGCGACAGAGCGTGGTCAACCAGCGTGTAGTTTCCAGGTACCTCGAGCTTCGCCTCGGTAATGACGGCGCCGCCCGCCGGCACGGTCACCGTCTGCACCCCGCGCAACGGCTCGCTGAGCACGCCGCCGAGATTATAGACCTTGTCGAAAATCTCGCCGATGAGGTGGAACGACGATGTGAAGTTCGGGCCTCCGACGCCGAAGAAGAAGCGCACGGTGTCCCCGACTTTCGCTTGCAGCGGGTGCAGCTTCGACAATGCGCCGACGGCACCGTTGAAGACGAAATATTCCGGGCGCTCGGCGAGCAGCTTCTCCACGTCGAATTCCTGGCTGCCGTGCTGTCCAAACGGCGCCGCCGTGTAGATCTCGCCTTGCATGACATAAAATTCGTGATCGACCGGCGGCAGTCCTTCCTCCGGCTCGACCAGAATGAGGCCGTACATGCCGTTGGCGATGTGATGCGCGACCATCGGCGTGGCGCAGTGATAGACATAAAGGCCCGGAATCAGCGCCTTGAACTTGAAGCTTTTCGTTTCGCCGGGATTGGTCTGCGTCGCAGCAGCGCCGCCGCCAGGTCCGGTCGCGGCATGGAAATCCACCGAATGGACCATGGCGCTGCCGTCGGCGTTTTTCAGATGGACGTCGACCGTATCACCGACGCGCACGCGCAGCATCGGGCCCGGCACTTTGCCGTTGAAGGTCCAATAGCCGAACGTCGTGCCTTCGGCGAGGCGGCCTTCGAGCTCGACGGTGACGAGGTCTACACGCACCGTTTGCGGCTCACGCTTGCCGATTGGTGCCGGCATCTCCGTCGGCTTCAGCGAAATATCCGCCTCGACAACCGTCTGCGCCGGCGGCTGCGGCGTGATCAGGAACTTGCCTTCCATGCCGGCGAGTTGATGTCCCGGGAGACTGCAGAAATAGATGTAGTCGCCCGCTTTCGACGCGACGAAAGCGATGTTGGTGCTGGCGCCACGGCCGACGATATGCGGCGAACTGCCGGCAGGGCCCTGATCGGCGAAGACGATGTCGTGTTCGGCGCCTTCGCCATTGATTAGCGTCACCTGCACGACCTGCCCCTCCGCCGCCGACAGCAGCGGATTGATCTGTCCGTCAATGGTGCCGCCGACGCCGATAAAGACCATCCGGCCCTCGGCAATGCCGGTTCGCAGCGTGTAACGCACGCCGGGGAGGTAGCTCGGCGGCCGCGGCGTCGCCGACGGCGAAGGCGTTGGCGCAGCGGGAGCCTGTGGCGTAGCCGGCGCCTGCTGTGCCGTCTGCGGCTGCGCGGCGGCGGCGGGTTGCGGAGGCGCGGCCGCCGACGGCGCCGCGGCAGCGCCGCCGGAGTTCGCCGTGAGGAAAGCGATGACCGATTGACGCTCGTTCTCGCTTTTCAGTCCCGGGAACGGCATCTTGTTGCCGGGAACGACCTTCTGCGGGTCCGCCAAGTAACGGTCGAGCGTTGCCGCATCCCAGGTCAGGCCGCTGCCCTTCATCGCGGGCGAGTAATTGTAATTGGAAACGTGCCCAGCCTTCGCGCCAACCACGCCGGCGAGACTTGGCCCCAAGCCGTTCTTCCCGGCTTCGATCGAGTGGCACGCTTGACACTTCCGATAGACCTGCCGGCCGGCGGCAGCCTGCTCGTTCAGCGCAGCCGCGGCTGGCGCAGCAGCAGGCGTTGCGTTCGTCTTTGGCGCGGCGTTTTGCGCCACCGCCGGCGCCTTGGTTGCGGCCGCATGGTCATGAGACGTCGCGGGCACCGCGCCCTCGTTCGTTTTGGACGGCGCTGATGAGCTGGGAGTTGGCGCTGCTGTCGGTGCGGCGGCCTGCTGGTTCGCCAGCTTTGATGCGTTATCCGATGACGCCGACTGCGCCTGCGCCGCGGGATTGGTCTGTGATGTCTGCTTTGCCTGGGGCGACGGGGCTGCTGGCGCCGGCTTATTCTCGGCATGCGACGACGTGTCGCCGCCTGGCGCCGATGCAGATTGCATCTGGAGGAGTGAAAGCCCACCAACGACCACAACGAGCGCTACAATCAGAACGGACCATTCTCGGGCCTTTGAAATAATCCGGTTCATCCAATCCCCTCCAAGCATTCAACAACGCAGGCGCCGTATCAATCATATCGTCTGAAGGAAATAACGTTCTTTGCGATAGGGCAAGACGCGAGTAACGCCTTGACGACACGTGCCGAAGGCGCGCGGTCGCTTAGCGGCCTTAATGGGTATTGAAACGCGTGTCGAACGCGTGCCCATTCCGTCCGGCGGATGAACGGGAATTAACGAAACCAAAGGGGCTCAGATACCGTTCTACCAACGGGGACAGGAAACGAACGGAGGCGGCTATGCGGCGGTTGATGCGACTGGGCGCAAGCGCGCTGATAGGCGTGTTCGTGACCGGCACAGGAGTGGCGTTCGCCGGCAACACCGGCACGATTAATGTGCCGGGCACAAAAGCGGGCGGCGAAAAGACGGTGAAAAAACCCCTCGCGCTCACCGACGCGCAGCGTCAACAGGTGCGCCAAGCGGTGGCGTCAGCGGGCACCGACGACAAATTGCCGCCGGACTTCACCCCGACCGTGGGAGCAAAAGTCCCGACGCAGAAAAAACTCCCGCTGCATCCCTTGCCGCAGGATCTGTCGCGTCAGATCCCGGCGCTGAAGCAGTACTATTACGGAAAGCTGCCGGACAATGTCCTGATCGTCGATCCAATGACGAAAAAGGTCGTTGAGGTCATTCCGCGCTGAAGAAAGCGTCGACGCGGGCTGTTAATCCAAAACACTAAAGCACGGCACCGCTGTTTCTGCGCTGCGGACGATGGTATGACTCCCCTGATACTTTCGCGAGCGCGAAGCGCCTCGCCTTGTCAGGAGACTATGATGTTTCGTTTTTCTGCCGCCTTGGGCGCTGGCGCGTTTGCCGCGATGTTCGTCTTGGTATCGCCCGTCCTGGCGATCACCGCCAAGGAGAAGCGGGCGACCTGCGAATTCGGCGCCGAAAATCAGAAGCTCGCCGGCGCCGCCAAGAAATCCTTCATGGCGAAATGCATGGCGGCCGATAACAGCCGCGCCGGCCGCGCCAAAGACAAGAAAGCCGCGCCCGCGGCGCAATAAGTCGGCGCGCAAGCTGGCGAAATCCCCCCGCGCCGATGCGCCGAAGCCGCGTGATTTAGCCTAAATCGCCCCCCTGCTCCGCTCATTCCCGCGCAAGCGGGAATTCAGACTTTGTTTGGCCTAGGTCCCCGCTTTCGCGGGGACGAGCGGCGTAATCGAGAAAACTTCGTCGTTCCTCTAGAGCCGCTGCCCGCCGCTCACCTGCAGCCGCTGGCCCGTAATCCAGCGCGCCTCGTCCGACGCGAGGAAGGCGATGACGTCGGCGATATCGCCCGGCGTTCCCACCCGGCCAAGCGCCGTCGACGCCGCGACGCGCTGCGCGATCGCCGGGTCGACGAAGGCCGGATTCATCTCCGTTGCCGTCGCCCCCGGCAGCACCGCATTCACCGTGATCCCGCGCGCACCGAAATGCTGCGCGAGCGACAACGTCAACGATTCGAGCCCGGCCTTGGCCGCGACATAGGCGGCGAGCTCGGGAAAAGCGTTCTGCGTCGCCATCGAACTGACATTGATGATGCGCCCGCCTGAGCGGAGCCGCGGCGACGCCCGCTGGATGATCCGGAACGGCGCCTTGAGGTTGATCGCAACGATCGCGTCGAGCGTCTCGGCGGACACGTTCTCGATCAAAGCGCGCGGGCCGATCCCGGCATTGTTGACGAGAATATCGAGATCATGCGCGCCGGTGCGAGCAATCAACTCCGCATCGAGCGCATCGAAGAGCGTATTGGCGCAGGTCGGCTGCATGAGGTCGGCGCCGATCACGAAAGCGCTGCCGCCCTCCTGCGCAATGAAGCGCACAACCTCCTCTGCCTCGGCGCCGCCGTGGCCGTAATGCACCGCGACAAGGGCACCCCTTTGCGCGAGCTTGAGCGCCACGGCGCGGCCGATGCCGCGGCTTGCGCCCGTCACGAGCGCGGTCTTGCCTGCGAGCGAACCCCGATCGGGCGAAGCGGCCATTCAGCGCCGTCCCGCGCTGGCGATGTCCTTGGCGCGCGCTTTGAGCGCAGCGCGATCAATCTTGTTCGTGCCGGCAAGCGGCATCGCGTTGACGAACTCGACCCAGCGCGGATGTTGATAGGCGGGGCCGTTCTTGAGCGTCCACTGACGGATGTCGTCCTCGCTCACGTCCTCGCCCGCCGCATTCGGTTCGCGCACGACAAATGCGAACGGCAGCGCCTGCTTGATCTCGTCGGGCACCGGCACGACGATCGCCTGTTGGACGCCAGGATTGCGCTCGATCAGCTTCTCGACTTCGCCCGGATAGACGTTCTCACCGCCCGACACGAACATATCGTCGGCGCGCCCGACAAAGAAATAGAAGCCGTTCGCGTCGCGGCGCACGACGTCGTTGGTGTGATACCAGCCGTCACGGATCGCTCGCGCCGTCTGCTCGGGGAGATGCAGATAGCCTTGCATCAAAGCAGGCGTTTGCATCTGTAACACGCCCTCCCCCGGCCCTTCGACCGGACGCCCGTCGCCGTCGACGATGCGTAGATCGATCGCTTGCAGCGGGTAGCCCATGGAAAGGTCCGGCGTCGGAATCCCCGCCGGATGTTTGCTGAACACGGCGGGTCCCGCTTCCGTTGTGCCATAGCCGTTGCTGACCACAGCGTTGGGAAACAGCATGCGCACCCGGTCGAGCAGCGACTGCCCGAACGGCGATGAGCCCATATAGACACGCGTGATGTTTTTGAACGCCGCGGGCGGCGGACGGTCGCCGATCTCCTTGGCCATCATCGCGATCATCGTCGGCACCGAGGTGATCCAGGTCACGCCGTGCGCCTCGATCGCCGCGATGTAGGACGCGACCGAAAAGAGCGGCAGCAGCACGACGCCAGCGTTGTTGCGGAACGCGAACTTCAAATTGAAGAGCGCGTTCATATGGAACATCGGCGCCGCGACGAGGAGGCGGTGCGCGCTGACATCTTCAGTGCTGAACACCTCCACGGCCCAGCGCTGCCCGCTGTGGCTCAGCGGCACGCCTTTCGGCCGGCCGGTGGACCCGGACGTGTAGAGAATCTGCGCGATCTCGTCGCGCGCCGGCGCGACGCTCTCGAACGCGCCGGGATCGAGAAAGTCCTCCCAGGAACGCGCGTCGAAATCGATCGCCGGGATTCCGTCAGGAACAGCCGGCATGCGCTCCGCGTCGGCGAAGAAAAGCTTGATCGCCGAATCCTTGGCGATGTAGTCGATCGTGTCAGCGGGCAGCTTCCAATTCACCGGCACGGCAATCAAGCCGGCGCGCATCGCACCGAAATAGACCGCCACGTATTCGGAGCGATTGAGCGACAGGATGCCAACGGCGTCGCCGCGGCGAAGCCCGTGCTTGAGAAGCCCGCGCGCGACGGCATTGATCAGGTCGTCGAGTTGGCGCGCGGTGTAGGAACGGCACGTCGTCGCGCCGTCCGCTCCCGCCTCGATGAGAACGATCTTGTCAGGCGTCTGCCCGGCATCGAGCATGTCGCCGAGATTGGCGCCCATGACGGATTCGCGGCCGCTCAATGCTTGACGAGCGGGCACACGCTTTCCGACAGCGGACGAAAAGCCTGATCGCCCGGGATCGTCTCGAGCAGATTGTAGAAGTCCCACGCGCCCTTCGATTCGGACGGCTTCTTGACCTGCATCAGATACATGTCGTGGATGAAGCGGCCGTCGATGCGGATGTGACCGTTCTTTGCGAAGAAGTCGTTGACCGGCATTTCGCGCATCTTCGCCATCACGGGCTTCGCGTCAGTCGTGCCCGCTGCCTTCACCGCTTGGAGATAATGCATCGTCGAAGAGTAATTGCCGGCCTGGGTTGACGTCGGCATCTTCTTGAAGCGCTCGAAGAAGCGCTTCGACCACGCGCGGGTCTCGTCATTCATGTCCCAGTAGAACGCTTCGGTGAAGAGGAGGCCCTGTGCCGTTTCCAAGCCAAGCGCCGCCGTGTCGTTGAGATTGAGGCTGAGCGCCGCGATCTGCTGGCCGGACTTGGTGATGCCGAACTCGCTCACCGCCTTGATGGTGTTGATCGCGTCGGCGCCGGCGTTGGCGATACCGATGACCTTGGCCTTGGAGCTTTGCGCCTGCAGGAGGAAGGAGGAGAAATCCGGCGTGTTGAGCGGATGGCGAACTTCGCCGAGGACCTTGCCGCCGGACTTCTTCACCGCCTCCGCCGCGTCATGCGCGAGCGCATGACCGAAGGCGTAGTCCACCGTGAGGAAGAACCACGTGTCGCCGCCGCGCTTCACCACGGCTTTCGCCGTTGCCGTTGCGAAAGAATAGGTGTCCCACGTGTAGTGCACGCTGTTCGGCGTGCACTTCTCGTTGGTGATGACGGAGCTGCTCGCGCCGTTGACCAGCGCGATGCGATCCTTGTCGACAACCAGATTCATGACGGCAAGCGCGACGGCGGAGCTGCCGAGGTCCTGGATCATGACGACACCCTCGGTGTCGAGCCACTTGCGGGCGATGCCGGAGCCGACGTCCGGCTTGTTCTGGTGGTCCGCGACGAGGACCTCGATCGGTTTGCCGAGCACCTTCCCGCCGAAATCTTCGACCGCCATCTTCGTCGCTTCGGCCGCGCCGGGGCCGGAGATGTCGGCGAAGGCGCCCGACATGTCGGTCAGCACGCCGATGCGGATGCGATCATTGGGGCCTCCGCTTTGGGCTGCGGCCGGGCCGGCCAGCGCGAGGATAAAACCGGCCATGAAGCCGGCGGTTGCGATCTTCATCGTCGTCATCTCCTCAACCCCTTCATCAAGCCGGCCTCACGGCGCAGCGCCGATGCTCATCTGTGCATCAACCTGGCTGCGTGCCATAGCACCCGCGGCCAACGGCGATAAGGCGCTTTTCGCTATCCTCGACGTCGATATCGACCACGCCGACGGTGCGGCCCGAGCGGCGCACCCGCGCCGTCGCGGTCAGGGTCGCCGTGGTCGCCGGCCGCAGATAGTCGACACGGAAATTGATTGTCGGCAAAGGCGCGCCGATAATCATCACGAGCGCGAAATCGCCGACCGTATCAATAAAGCCTGACAGCGCGCCGCCATGCCACTGTCCGGTGCCCGGCAGACGCTCTAATTCAGGTCGCAAGGGCATCTCCACCACAACCGTAGCGCTTTGCGGGTCGGCGGACACGATGCGCATGCCGTAGAAACGGATGAAGGGCGAACTGTCCATGATCGCCTGCATCTCGGCGATCGGCATCGGGGCCTTGGCGGCAGGCTTGGTGCTCATGGCTCGAGAACGGCCTTGCCGAATACCTTCCGGTCGATGAGCTCCTGCAGCGAGATCGCGAATTCGCGCAGCGGTCGCACCGAATGCAGCACCGGTTTGATCCGTCCGTCCGCCACCATGTCGAGCAGTTCGATCTGATCCTGCGGCGTCCAGCCATTGGAGCCGATGATATTGAACTCGAAAGACCAGATGTAGCGGATATCGGTCGGCGGTGCATAGCCCGCGGTCGCGCCGCAGGTCAGGAGCCGGCCGTCGCGCTTGAGCGCGCGGAAGCATTCGGCCCAGGTGTTGCCGCCGGTATAGTTGATGATCATGTCGACGCCGCCGCTCTCGCCCCAGACGCGCGGCTTGCCGTAGAGACGGATCACCTCCTTCACGTAGTCCTGCGTGGAAGTATTCACCACGTGGTCGGCGCCGATCGACTTAAGTTTCTCCGCCTTCTCCGCCGAGCTCGCGCAGGCGACGACCTCGGCCCCGGCGAGCTTCGCGAGCTGCACGCAGCAAGTGCCGACGCCGCCCGTGGCGCCAAGGATGAGCACCTTGTCTCCCCGCTTCACTTTGCCACGCGTGTGCATCATGCGTAGCGCCGTGCCGTAAGCCGTCGGCAGGCAAGCCGCGTCGACGAACGACACGGCATCGGGCATCGGCAGCAGCACCGATTGCGGCACCGCGCAGAGCTCGCACGCCGCGCCCCGCAGCGTCTCGCCCATCATGCCGGCGCCGGGGCGCAACGGCACCGTGGCGACGCGCTGGCCGACCTTCCATCGGTTTTGGTCGACAGCGCTTCCCATCGCCACGATCTCGCCGGCGAAATCGGCGCCAGGGATCATCGGCATCGGTGTCTTCAAGCCCGGGATGCCGTTGAGGATCATCGGGTCGAACCCGTTCAACGACACCGCGCGGACGCGGATGAGGACATCCTCCGGGCCGACCTCCGGGTCCGGAAAATCCTCGTAGCGGAGCTGGTCGACGCCGCCGTGCTGATGAAAAACGATTGCCTTCATGCGCTCACAGATTCTTGGGCTAAGCCGTATGGCCATAAAACACGGGCGGCCGCCTCGAAGCGACCGCCCTCTTCATACACCGGACTTGGCCGACGCCGCGCGCTCCGTCAAGCGCAGTTAAGAGGCGTTCTGGCCCTGCGCCAGACCACGCGGAGCGGAATGCTTCACACGGTTCGCGATCATCCGGTCGTGCAGAAGCGCGATCGTCGATGACCCGGTCTTGGTGAACAGGAAGGGGAAAATGCCGTGCATGAGGCAGGCCATTCCGCCACCGAGCATGCGGATGCCGAAGCCGAAGGCCGATCCCATGTGCTCGAAATAGGTCTCGCCGACAGACTGGGGGTGTTCCGTGAAGGCTTTCATGGCGAACCTCGCTTGTGTGACGTCTGCCGCAAGGTTCGCACCGCTGGCGCGCGGTAAATTTGCAATTTCGGGCGTAAACCTCCACATTTGCGCAAGCTCATTCCCCAAAGTTCAGCGTTAAGAAAATCCATTTCCATGGATGCCATCGATCGAAAAATCCTGGCCTGTCTCCAGTCTGATTCGGCGATGCCGATCGAGGAGATCGCCCGCCAAGCCGGCCTCTCCAACTCGCCCTGCTGGCGGCGCATCCAGAAGCTCGAAGCGTCGGGCGTGATCAAGGCGCGTGTCGCGCTGCTCGATCCGGCCAAAATGAATGTCGGCGTCACCGTCTTCGTCGCCGTGCGCACCAATCAGCACAACGCCCAATGGGCCGAGCGCTTCTGCCGCGAAGTCCGCAAGATTGCCGAGGTCGTGGAATTCTACCGCATGAGCGGCGAGACCGATTATCTGCTGCGTGTCGTCGTGCCCGACATCGCCGCCTATGACCGCGTCTATCAGCGGCTGATCAAGGTCGCGGACCTCTTCGATGTGAGCTCGAACTTCGCGATGGAGTGCATCAAATACACGACCGCACTGCCAACGCAGTACGCGGAGTGATGTGTCTCTTCACCTCCCCTTGAAAAGAGAGGTCGGATCGCGAAGCGATCCGGGGTGGGGATCGTGGGCGACAAATAAAAAAATGACCCCCACCCCGCGCCCCCCTCCCAGGGGGAGGAAGAAGAACGCCGGCGCTCCCTCACTCCGCACTCTAGCGAACGCCGCTCTTGCGTTTCTCCGCTGATGACCGCGCGGCTGGTTCCGCCGTCACGCCCTCCGCCGCCATCCTCGCGATCTCGTCGGCGGAAAAGCCCGCCTCCCGCAAAATCTCCGCGCTGTGCTCGCCAACCTGCGGCGCATCGCGGCGGATGGCGATGCGCTCGCCATTCCATCGGTTGGCGACGCCAGTGTAGCGCACCGTCCCTTCGGTCGGATGCTTGCGCGTTTCGAAGAAGCCGACAGCATCGAGATGCGCGTCGTCGATCACGTCGTCGAGGCTGTTGAGCGGAACGCAGGGAATATCGAGGCGCTCGAAAAGTTCAAGCCACTCCGCAGTCGTTCGCGTCAGCAGGATGTCGGCGATCATGCCATAGGCTTCGTGATAATGCTTCGCGCGCGCCGCATGCGTTGCCATGCGCGGATTGGACAGCATCTGGTCGAGCCGGCCGAGCGACTCCATGAAGCCGCGCCAGTGCTTTTCCATGTAGATCAGCACGCAGATATAGCCGTCGCTCGTGCGGTACGGCTTGCGGTTCGCAGTGAGATAGCGGTTATAGCCGGTCGGTCCGAGGTCGGGCTCGAAGACGCGACCGGCGAAGTGGTCGCCGAGGACGAACTGCGCCATCGTCTCGAACATTGGGACTTCGACCGAGACGCCCTGTCCCGTGCGATCGCGCTGGATGACCGCGGCGAGAACCGCATGCGCTGCCGCAAGCGCGACGATGCGATCACTGATCGCAAACGGCACATAGCGCGGCTCGTCGCTGCCGGAGCGCTCGAAGAGCGAGCCGACGCCAGAGATACCCTGAATGAGATCGTCGTAAGCGGGCCGCGCCGCATAAGGCCCCGACTGCCCATAGCCGACCAGCGACACATTGATGATCTTCGGATTGACGGCACGCACGTCGTCGTCGCCAAGCCGCAGGCGACGCATCGCCGCCGGCCGGACATTGCTGATCAGCACATCGGCGCGCACGCATAAGCGCAGCAGCGCGAGGCGCCCGGCTTCCTTCTTGAGGTCGAGGACGACGCTTCGTTTGTTGCGATTGAGCAGGAGCGAGAGCGCACCCATGCGCGGGTTGCGCATCGGCACGCCGTTGCGCATCACGTCGCCATCCGGCGGCTCGACCTTGATGACGTCGGCGCCATGGTCCGCAAGCGTCTGTGTCGCGTAAGGTCCCATGATCACCGTCGTTAGATCAATGATCCGCAATCCCTCGAGCGGCAGCGTCGCTGCGTTCTTGTCGTTCAATGGCTGTGCCATTTTTCCTCGCGCTCTCAGACGGGCTTGAAAGCGCGATCGAGCGTGACGTCGATCAAATGCGCGCCGCCGCTGCCGATTGCCGTCTTCAGGAGGTCCATCGCCTCCGCGATCGTGGTCGCGCGCTGCGCCGCAACGCCAAGCGACTTCGCCAGCGAAACGAAATCGACCGCCGGATCGTTGAGTTCCATGCCGACATAAAGGTCCTGCTGCGCAGCATGGCCGCGCATCGCGTGAACGCGCTGCTTGAGGATACGATAGGACGAGTTGTTGAAGATGACGAAGACGATGTCGAGCTTCTGGTGCGCCGCGGTCCAGAGCGCCTGGATCGTGTACATCGCGCTCCCGTCACCGACGAGCGCGACAACGGGGCGGTTCGGCAGCGCGATTTTGATGCCGATTGCCGCGGGCAGCCCCCAGCCAATGCCACCGCCGCGCAGGCCGAAATAGCTCTGCGGATCATCGCTTGTGATCATCTGCCGGATGCCTGGCGATGAGGAGAGGATTTCCTCGATCACGACAGCGTCGCGCGGCAGCGTCTGGCCGATCGCGTGGAGAAGCGGCAACGGCTGGATCGGCGTCACGTCCGCCAGTTGCCTGGCCTTCGCGGTGAGTGCGTCGCGCTCCCTGGCTGCGGCTTGCTTCGTCGCTTCGAAGCGCTCGCGCGCCTTCGCCCGCGCGCCGCTCGACATGCGCTCCTGCGTCAGCGCGGTGATCTCCGGCAAGCTCGCCTTCGGATCGGCAAGGATCGCCGCGGCCGTCGGGTAGTTCTTGCCAAGCTCCCACGGGTCACTGTCGAGGTGGATGATCGAAAGCCCCTCGGGGATCGGCTCCATCGGTGAGGGCAGCGACAGCGTGAACAGGTCAGCGCCGACGGAGAGCAAGACGTCGTGCTGCTCCAGAAGCTGCCGCAGATTGGGCACCAGGCGGGTGACGGCGCCGCGGAACAGCGGATGGCTGGTCGGGAACGATGCCGTGTTCGAGACGAACTCACAATAAACCGGCGCGCCAAGAAGCTCAGCGAGCATAACCAGTTCGGCATGCGCGTGCGATTGGGCGGCGCTGTCGCCAGCCATGATCATCGGCCGCTCGGCCGCGGCGAGCAGAGCAGCGGCTTGCTCGATCGCCTCGCGATCGCCACGCAGCCGCGGCGCGACCCGCGATGGCGCGAGGAGGTCGACATCCGCCTCCGCGTTGAGAATGTCGCCCGGAAGCGAGAGGAACACCGGCCCGGTCGGCGGCGCCAGCGCGGTCTTGATCGCGCGATGCACCATGCGCGGGAGATCAGCCAGGCGATGCACTTCGCTCGACCATTTGACGAGCGGCCGCGCGATCGTCGGCAAGTCGTCCCAAAGGATCGGCTCGGTCACGTTGAAGGTCTGCTCGTGCTGGCCCGCCGTGATCAGGATCGGCGACGCCGCCTTCTTGGCGTCGTAGAGCATGCCCATCGCATTCCCAAGCCCCGGTGCGACGTGGAGGTTGACGACGGCGCACTTGCCGGACGCCTGGGCATAGCCGTCAGCCATCGCCATGACCGCCGCTTCCTGCAGCGCCAGCACGTAACGCAGGTCGCCATAGACGGCGAGCGCGTCCATCAGCGGGAGTTCGGTCGTTCCCGGATTGCCGAAAAGAACGTCCACGCCTTCCTGCTTCAAGAGTTCCAGGAACGCGCGTTTGCCAGACATCGACGCCAAGAAGCCCTCCCGCATTTCATGAAAATTGCCGGCGCGATGGATGTCGAGCGCAGGCCGCACCTTCGGAAGACGAATACGTTTGCCTCTCGCCCGAACGGTGTCAATGGAACGGGACGCACGGCATGGACGTGGCAGACATGCAGCCTTGACGCCGTGCCTGCGCCCGTGGGATGGCGAGCGCAAGGGCCGCGATGACCTCGATAGACGCCATTGAGCCGGAGGGCCGGCAGCCGCGCAACAGCCTGCGCTCGCTGCTCGCGCTTTATCGCCGCGTCCTCGGCCTGCTGGCGCCGGAGAGGCGGCTCGCCTGGCTTTTGGTCGCTGGCAATCTCCTTGTCGTCGGCGCGCAGTTCGCCGAGCCGATCTTGTTCGGCCGCGTCATCGACACGCTCACCGGCACGCAAGGCGCCTCGGACTCGCAGATCTGGGTCCGCCTCACCGGGCTGATCGCGGCCTGGATCGTTTTCGGCCTGCTCACCATCGTGTTCGGGACCCTCGTCGCGCTGCATGCCGACAGCCTCGCGCACCGGCAACGCCAGGCAATGGTGACGAATTTCTTCGAGCACGTGATCCAGCTTCCCCTCGCCTATCACGGGACGACGCATTCCGGCCGCCTGATGAAGATCATGCTGCAGGGGACCGACTCGCTCTGGGGCTTGTGGGTCGCATTCTTCCGCGACCATCTGTCGACCTATCTCTCGCTCATCGTCCTGCTGCCGCTCTCGCTCTATCTGAATTGGCGGCTCGCGATCCTGCTCATCGCGCTCTGTGTCGTGTTCGCAATCCTCACCGCGATCACGGTCGCGAAGACGGAGAAGCTGCAAAGCTCGGTCGAGAGCCGCTACTCGGACGTTGCCGAACGCGCCTCCGACACGCTCGGCAACATCGCGCTGGTGCAGAGCTTCACGCGCGTCGACACGGAAGTGTCCGACCTCAAGCGCCTGGTCGAGCAGCTCCTCGCGGCGCAAATTCCCGTCCTCTCCTGGTGGGCGATCGCGGCGATGCTCTCGCGCGCCGCGACAACCTTCACGATCCTTGCCATCATCGCCTTCGGCACCTGGCTGCATCTGCGCGGCCTCGCCACCATCGGCGAAATCGTCGCCTTCATGAATTTCGCCACCATGGTGATCCACCGCCTCGAGCAGGCCGTCGGATTCACCCATCGCATCCTATTGGAGGCGCCGCGGCTGCGCGACTTCTTCAAGGTGCTCGATACGACGCCCGCGGTCGCCGACCGGCCCGGCGCCGTCGACCCCGGACGCATGGTCGGGCGGGTCGAGTTCGACGATGTCGGCTTCAGCTATGACGGCAAGCGACCCGCCGCCGAGCATCTCACCTTCACGGTCGAGCCCGGCGAGACGATCGCGCTTGTCGGACCGACCGGCGCGGGAAAGTCGACGGCCCTTGGCCTGCTCCATCGCGCCTTTGATCCGCAAGTGGGCGCGATTCGCATCGACGGCCGCGACATCCGCGACATCAAGCTATCGGCGCTACGCGGGAATATCGGCGTCGTGTTCCAGGAGTCGCTCCTCTTCAACCGCTCGATCGCCGACAATCTCCGCGTCGGAAAGCCGAAGGCGACGGACGCCGAAATGCGCGGCGCCGCGCGGCGCGGGCAGGCGCTCGACTTCATCGAGCAAACACCTGGCGGTTTCGAGGCCAATGTCGGCGAGCGCGGCCGCTCCCTCTCCGGCGGTGAGCGCCAGCGCCTCTCGATCGCGCGGGCGCTCCTCAAAAATCCGCCAATCCTCATCCTCGACGAGGCGACGAGCGCCATGGACGCGGCGACCGAGGCGAAGGTCCAGGCCGCGCTCAACGAGGTGGTGAAGGGTCGCACCACCTTCGTCATCGCGCATCGTCTGGCAACGATCCGCAACGCCGACCGCGTACTGATGTTCGATCACGGCCGCATCATCGAGACGGGCACCTTCGACGAATTGATAGAAAAAGGCGGCCGTTTCGCGGAGCTCGCGCGCGCGCAGTTCCTGGCGCCGGCCGTAACGCCCGCGAGCGAAGCGGTCCCGCAAGATTATTGATCTCCAGATTGTCGTCCCCGCGAAGGCGGGGACCCAGTACGCCGCAGCGTTTCGGATCAAAGGTTGGCCGAGGCGTACTGGATGCCCGCCTGCGCGGGCATGACAGCCTTACTGAAGCGCTCAGGCGTCGTTTAGGCCGCCGTCACGCCATCGACGAGATTGAGGCCAAGCAGAAATTCGGACGAGAGATCGGTGCGGACAAGCGGCGCGAGCGTGACGGGTTCGGCAACAAGCCGCGCTTCCTGCCGCCGTGCGGCGACTGCCTCCTCGACCGTCACCGCGGTGAACTGAAGCATGTCGCCAGGACGCATCTGCGCAAGCCGCCCGAGATCGACGCCGATGACATTCGCGATCTTCGGATAGCCGCCGGTCGGCTGCCGGTCCGCCATCAGCACCACGGGCTGCCCGGCGCCCGGCACCTGGATCGCGCCCATGGCGATGCCGTCGGAGACGATGTTGAAGCCCTTGGCGTGGGTGAGCTTCGGCCCGTCCAGCATGTAGGCCATGCGGTCGCTGCGGGCCGAGACCGTCCACGGGCCGCGCAGGAACGCGTCGATCTGATCGGGCGCGAAGAAATCATCCTGCGGACCGAGGATCACGCGAATGGGGCCGCCGTCACGATGGGCGGACGGCGCGACGATCTCCGCCGCCCCGCCGAGAATTATGTGCGGCTCGAAAAGCGGCAAGGCATCCCCGGTCGCCAGCGGACGGCCACCGAGGCCGCCGAGGGCGGTGCGCGTATGCGTGGCGATCGAGCCGAGCATCGGCGCGACATCGATGCGGGCGGCGGGCGCGAGATAACACCACGACCCCGCGGAGCCCGCGCGAACGGAAAGTCGCATCCCGGGCTCCAGCGGCACGACGCAGGCCGTTGGCATCGGACGTCCGTCGAGCGCGACGTTGAAGGCGCCTCCCGCGACGCCGATCGACACCGGCGCACCCTCGACGCTCACCTCGACGCCACCGTTCGAGACCTCGAGCGCCGGCGAATCCATCGGTGAACCGACCGCGCGATTGGCGATGCGGTAGGCCAGTCGATCCATCGCACCGGCCTCCGAAGCCCCGAAGCGCAGATAGCCGTTGCGTCCGCGATCCTGGATCGTGACGCCGGGCCCGGCCGCGAGAATGCGCAGCGTCGCGCTCATGCCGCCGCCTTCTGCGAGACGACCTCGCCCGCTTCGGCGCGCGCATCGAGCGACGCGAAGGTCGCGGCATCAACCGGCGCGAACTGCAGCGTGTCGCCGACCTCGACCAGGAAGTTGCGCTCACGCTTGAGCGAAAACATCCGCTCAGGGCTGCGCCCGATGATCCACCAGCCGGTCGGCATCGAGAACGTCGTGATCAGCGTCAAACCGCCGCCGAGCAGCACGACATTGGTCGGGTGCGGCGGCCGCGGCGTTTCGCGCCGCGAGACGATGAGTTCCTTCGGCACGCCGCCGAGATAGCAGAAGCCCGGCGCGAAACCGTACATGTAAACGCGATATCGCGCGGACGTATGCAGCGCGACGACGCGCTCCTGCGAGAGCTTCGTCATCTCGGCGATGCGCGCGAGGTCCTCGGCGTATTCGGGCGCGTAGCAGCAGGGGATCATCCAATGGTTCTTCGGCCTGGACGCGATCTCCGGCGCCGCTTCGACTTTTTGGACCGCATCGATGAGCGCACCGCGACTGATGACCAGCGGGTCGTAATGGATCATCAGCGAACGATAGGTCGGCACCGTCTCGCGCACGCCCGCGAGCTGGAGCGCCGCAAACGCGGCGTCGAGCGCGAGCACGCGGTCGTTGATCTGCGGATCGACCGTCGTGCCGAACTCGACGACTAGCGCCGTCTCGCCGGCATCGAGAAAACGGTAAGCGGCCTCGGCCATGAGCGACCCGTCAGACTGGCGAGAACGGCGCGACCGTGAAACCGGCCGCCTCCAGCCGTTGACGTATAAGCCGCGCGGTGCCGACGGCATGCGGCGAATCGCCATGCACACAGACGGAGCGCACCTCGGTCGGCAAGCGCGTGCCGTCGACGGCGATGACGGCGTTTTCCGTCGCCATTGCGACCACGCGGTCGGCGGCTTCTTTCGGGTCGGCGATGAGCGCACCGGGCTGGCCGCGCGGGATCATCGTGCCGTCGGGACCATAACCGCGATCCGCATAGATCTCGGAGATGAAATGCAGGCCTGCGCCCTCCGCCGCCTCGACCTGCTTGCTGCGCGCGATCGTCAGCATGATGAGCGACGGATCGACGGCCTTGACGGCGCGCACGACAGCATCGGCCACCGAACGATCGACCTCGGTCATGTTGCCGATCGCGCCATGCCCCTTCACGAAGGTGATGCGGTGGCCGGAATAGGTCGCCAACGCCTGCGCCGCGCCGAGCTGATAAGCGATGATCCGTTCGATCTCCGGGAGGCTGTAAGGTAGGCGGCGGCGTCCGAACCCCCACAGATCGGGAAAGCCGGGATGCGCACCAATCGCGACGCCGCGCTCCTTCGCCGTCTTGAACGTGCGCGCCATGATCTCCGGATCGCCGGCGTGAAAGCCGCACGCAACGTTCGCCGAGGTCACGATCGAGAGCATCGCGTCGTCGTCACCCGCCGTATAGGCGACCCCGTATCCCTCCGCGAGATCGGAATTGATGTCTATCGTCTTCATGCGCCGACCTTTCCGTTGCGCCGTCTGCCGCCTGGCGCAAGTCACTTTCCCATCACGAGATCGGGCAGGAATGTGACGATACCGGGGAAGAGCGTGAAGACCAACACGCAGATAAGATCGGCGACAACAAACGGCCAGACGCCGCGGAAAATCTGTTGCAGGGGAATGTCTGGCCGCACGCCGGCAACGACATAGCAGTTCAGCCCCACAGGCGGTGTCAAAAGTCCGACCTCGACCATCTTGACGACGATGATGCCGAACCAAATCGGATCGAACCCAAGCTTGACCATCAAAGGGAAAATCACCGGCAAGGTCAGCAGCAGCATGCCGATGCCGTCCATGAACATGCCGAGGACAATGTAAAGGAGAATGATGCTGAGCAGGACCAGATAAGGCGACACCCCGAGCGCCAAGACCCAGCCTTGAAACGATGCTGAAATGCCCGCGAACGCAAGAAAGCGGACAAAGACCAGCACGCCCCACACGATGGAGAAGATCATCACGCCGAGCTTCGCCGTGTCGATCAGCGAGTGCAGCAGCGCCTTGCCGGTCAGCGTGCGGCGCATCAACGCCATCACGAAGATGATGAAGGCGCCGAGCGCGCCGACCTCGGTGGGCGTGGCCCAGCCGGTATACATGCCGCCGATAACCACGCCGATCACGAGCACGATCGGCAGAATCTCATGCAGGGTTCCCAAGCGATCGGCCCATGTGGCGCCCACAACCGGCTCGCCGAGCGAGGGATTAAAATAGAAGCGCACCAGGATGGTCGCGGCGTAAAGGAACGCCGAAATCACGCCCGGAATAAAGCCGGCGAGCAGCAAGCCGCCGATCGACGTTTCGGTGATGATGCCGTAGACGACCATGATCGCCGACGGCGGAATGAGCGACGCAAGCGTGCCGCCCGCGGCAACGACCGCGGCCGCAAGGCTCGGATGATACTTGTATCGGAGCAGTTCCGGGAGCGCGATCCGGCTGAAGACGGCAGCCGTCGCGGTGCTCGCACCTGACACCGCAGCGAAGCCGGCCGCGGCAAACACCGTTGCGATGCCAAGGCCACCCGGCAACCAGCCGAGCCAGTTACGGGCACACCTATATGCGCCCTGCACGATGCCGGCATGATGCGCGAGATGCCCGATCAAGATGAAGAGCGGGAGGACCGAGAGCGCATAGTTGGTCGTGTCGGAATAGGGAATGTGACCAGCGATCCCGACGGCTTTGGAAAAACCGAGCAACGCCCACAGTCCGCAAAAGCCAACGAGGCCTGCAGCGACGAAAATGCGCACGCCGAGCGCGATGAGGATCGCCAGCGCCGCCATTCCAATGAGACCGTAATGGATGGGCAGCATCAGCGCCCGCCGTCGAGGTCAGGGCTTGCGGGCGCAATCGCCTTCGCCTCATTCACCATGTCAGCGACGATGTCATGATGTTCGGGAATTGCGATCGGCTGCGCCTGCGGGTCCACGACGAGACGCAGATATGCGAGCGTCTCGATGACGAGGCGCAGCCAGAGAATGGCAAAGCCGATGACCGGCACGGCCTTCGCAGGCCATGTCGGCCACTGTGTATTGATCGTCGAGTCGCCGATCTCCCACGCATTCTCGAAGAAATGGAGAACGCCGGGTTGGATGGCGGTCAGCAGCGCCAGCGCGAGCGCCGTCGTCACCAGTTCCGCGATCCAGCGACGGCGCCCCTGGAAAAGATCGATGACAAGATCAACGCGGATATGCCCGGCCGCACGCCAGCAATAGGAGATCGGCAGAATTGTATAGCTCGTCATGGTCAGCTCGATCAGATCGAGCTGGCCGTAGAGCGGGAAATTGAAAAGCTTGCGGGAAAAGATCTCCGCAACGCCGATACACATCACGAAGAAGATGACAACGCCTGCGAAAACCGCCGTCGCGAACTCGACGACGCGCAACGCGCGATCCGCTCCCGCAAGCAGCGCCGCACCCAAGCCCACTCCGTTGCCGTCCCTCATCGGCCTTCTCTCAGCGGTTCGCGCCGATCGCCGCCACCCGCCTATTTCCCGAGCTCTTTCTTCGCCTTATCGGCTTCGGCAAGAACCTGGTCGAGCAGTTCTTGGGCGGGAATGCCCTTCGCCGCCGACGCCTTCACCCAGGTCGCCCAAACCGGCTTCGCCCCCATATCGAGGAACCTCTTCAGTTCGGCGTCCGAATATTTGATCGCAGTGAGCCCGCGCTTTTTCCAGTCGGCGAGGTTCTTTTCGTCGATGACCTTTTGCGCCGCCTTGAGCGCCTCATAGGCCTTCAGCCGCCCCTTCTCGAGCATCTCACGATAGTTTGCAGGCAATGCCTTCAACGCGTCGAGGCCCACGACGGTCGGGCAGTTATTCGCTCCCGGCGCAAGGTTCGTCGTGTACCATTTGGAAATTTCCGGCAGTTTGTACGACGCGAAAGCATAGGTGTAGGGAAACGCGGCCGCGCGAAAGACGCCACGCTCGAGGGCGTTGTAGACTTCCGGCGCCGGAACCGACGTCGGCACGGCACCCAGATTCCTGAGCGCGTCACCGGTGCCGCCGAGCGCACGCACCCGCATGCCCTTGAAATCCTCCATCCTAGTGGGTGGCTCGCCCGTGCCCATGATCTCGGACTGCGGTTGCAGCACCGACATGAACACCATCGCATTCCAACGCTTGAATTCATTGACGATCGCCGGATGCTTGAAGAGCGCCTCGTGAACGCGCGCATGAACATCGGGATCCGCGAGCGGCAGCGCAGGCAAATCGAGGACAGTGATCGCCGGATTCTTGCCCGGATGATAGCCGGAGCAAATCTGAGCAATCTCGAAAACGCCGAGTTTGATGTTGTCGAGATTGTCCGCTGCCTTTCCAAGCTCCTCGCCGTAATGGATCTTGATCGTAAACTTTCCGCCGGA
This sequence comes from Variibacter sp., assembly GCA_050187875.1. Taxonomy (GTDB): domain Bacteria; phylum Pseudomonadota; class Alphaproteobacteria; order Rhizobiales; family Xanthobacteraceae; genus JAFKKS01. The sequence goes on along the minus strand of JBFWXB010000012.1, from coordinate 35,810 downwards.
TTCGCTTTCGACGTATTTCGCGAGCGCTTCCACGCCCGCAGTGAACGCCCGCGGCGGCCCCCAGGTCGACAGGTTCCAGGTCACGGTCGGATTATCGGCAGCTTGGGCCTGCGGTAGGACTTCTGCGCCGCACAAAATAAGTGCAGCGCACATCACCTTTATGACCTGCATGATCTCCTCCCCAATGGCTTTTTTGTTTCTGTGAGCAAGACTGCGACACGTCGCGGCAACGGTCAATCGCGGCATCCAGCCTACGAGCGAGATTCGCCTCGCTCTCAGCCGATGACCGCCATCTGCCGCGGGTCGAATTCAAGCCAGACGCTGTCGTCGATAGCGAACGTGTCGAGCGGCGGCGTCGAAACCTTGAGCTTCCCTCCCCCATTCGCCGGGACGACGCCGTAAGTCCAGAACTCGCCTAGATAAGCGCGCTCGACGATTTTTGCCTGGAATCCGAAGGTGCCGTTGCCGTCTTGCGCGGACCGCGTCAGGCGCATCGCCTGCGGCCGCACCGAAAGCGTGACCGTGCCGTTCGTTCCTTCCGGCAGGGTCAAGGCGCCGCGCGGGATCGAAAAGCCATCGCAATCGATGTCGCCGCCGTCAAGCTTGCCCTCGATGAAGTTGGTGCGCCCGATGAAGCCGGCAACGAAGCGCGTCTTCGGCGCGGTGTAGAGCGCGTGCGGCGCGTCGATCTGCTCGACCCGCCCCTGGTTCATCACCGCGATGCGGTCGGACGCGACCATCGCCTCGCTTTGATCGTGTGTAACGTAAACGGTGGTGATCTTGAACTCATCGTGCAGGCGGCGGATTTCGAAGCGCATCTCCTCGCGCAGATTGGCGTCGAGGTTCGAGAGTGGCTCATCGAGAAGGAGCACCGCCGGCTGGATGACGAGCGCACGCGCGAGCGCCACACGTTGCTGCTGTCCGCCGGAAAGCTCCGCCGGATAGCGCCCCGCGAGATGCCCCATCTGTACGATCTCGAGCATGCGGCGGGTGCGCTCCTCGACCTCCGCGCGCGAGAGCTTGCGCAGCTTCAGGCCGAAGGCGACGTTCTCCGCGACCGTCATGTTGGGCCACACGGCGTAACTCTGGAAGATCATCGACATGCCGCGCTTCTCCGGCGGCAGGGAGCCTTGCGCGGAGGACATCTCGCGTCCGTCGACTTCGATGACGCCCGCGGTCGGGTCCATGAAGCCTGCAATCATGCGCAGCGTCGTCGTCTTGCCGCAGCCGGAAGGGCCGAGCAGCGAGACGAATTCGCCGCTCGCCATTTCGAGATTGAAGTCGCGCACGGCGACGAAATCGGCGAAGCGCTTCTCGATGCCGCGCAAGGTGAGCGCACTCATGTCGTTCTCCGCAGCATGAAATCGCGACCGATGATCTTGAAGCCGATGGCGGCGATAGCGATGGTGATGACGAGGAGGATGGTGCCGAGCGCTGCGAGCACTTCGAAATTGCCCTCCTCCGACAGGTCAAACAGCATCACCGAAATGACGCGCGTCTGCGGCCCGACCAGGAAGATCGCCGCCGAGAGCTCGCGCGTCGCCGGGATGAAGACGAGGATCCACGCGCCGGCGAGGCTCTTCTTGAGGAGTGGCGCCAGCACCTTGCGGATCGCGAGCATGCGCGAGCCGCCGAGGATGCGCACCGCGTCCTCCATCTCCGGATTGATGCTGCGCATGCCCGACGCGCTCGATGTGTAGGCGATCGGCAGGAAGCGCGTCGCGAAGGCAAGGACGAGGATCGCGCCGGTGCCGTAGAGCGAGAGCGGCGGCGGCGCGTAAGCCGCATAGAAGCCGATCGCCAGCACGATGCCCGGAATGACGAACGGCGCCATGCAGAGGAATGTCAGCGCCTGGCTCCACGGCACCAGACGCCGGCTGACGACGTAGGCGATCGCGAGCGCAAGCCCGATGGCGATGAAGGCGGTCAGTCCCGAGTAGACGAAGGTGTTGAGGATCGCCTGCTGCGCCTGCGTCTGCTCGAAGATAAGATATTTGAAGTTCCGCAGCGTCAGGTTTTCGAGCGAGAAGCCGCGCCCCCAGGCTTTCGCAAACGCGGCCTGCAGGAGCACCGTCATCGGCAGGACGACGGACAAAAGGCAGACGAAGCAGGCGTAGCCGAACGTCACCCAGCGCCAGGGCCCAAGCTGCATCGGTCGCCGCTCGCCGCCCTTGCCGGTCACGGCGGCATAGCCGCGCCGGCCAAGCACGCGGCTCTGCAGGTAGAACAGCGCGACCGTGATGAGGAGAAGCGGCATCGCATAAGCCGCCGCCACTTCGACGCGCACGGGAAACTCGAAGAACTGCCAAAGCTGCGTCGATACAACATGAAATCGCGCGGGCAAGGCGAGCAGCGCCGGCGCGCCGAACAGCGCGATCGCCTCGAGGAAACTGATGATGAGCCCACCGAGGATCGCTGGGAGGACGAGCGGCAAGGTGACCTTGAAGGTCGTGCGCCACTTGCCGGCGCCGAGGATATGCGCGGCGTCCTCCATCTCGGACGATACGAGATCGAGCGCGGCATTGGTGAAGACGAAGACATAAGGAAACGATGTGACGGCGACGACCAGGATCAGGCCGGGCATCGAATAGATGTTGAAGATGCCGCTCTGCGCACCGGTGAGCGCGATCCAGGCCTTGTTCAGCCAGCCGGAATTGGGGCCGGCGAGCAATATCCACCCTATCGCGCCGAGATAGGGCGGGGTGATGAAGGCGCCGAGAACGAGCACGCGGATGAGCGCCTTGCCCGGCATGTCGGTCCGCGAGATCGCCCAGGCGATCGGCACGCCGAACAAGCCGGCAAGGATCGCGACGCCAAGTCCGAGCTCGAGCGAATGCAGCAACGCCTGCAGGTGCCGCACGCGGCCGTAGGCCTCGGCATAATTCGCGAACGTGAAGTGCCCGCTCGTCGGGTCCTGGAAGCTCGAAACGATCAACCGCACGAGCGGGCTCGCCACAAGGAACACGAGCACCGCGATCAGCGCGAGCCAGATCGCCATGCTGGGATCAAGCTTGCGCGCGCGTCGCGCCCAGGTGCTCGCCGCCGCCGGCTGCCGCAGCGCCTGCGCGTCCTGCGCCATCGGCTCAGCTCCGCGTGACGCGGTTCATACGCCGAACGTGTCGCGCCACTGCTTGATCAGCTCCGGAATGCCCTTCGTGATCTCCTCGACGGTCGGGTGGATGGTCTTCACATCCTTCGCCGATTTCGATCCCGGCAGCGCCGAGACTTCCGGCCGCATCGACTCGTTGAAATGCTTCACCCACACGGTCGAGGCTTCGACGGTGAGGAGATATTCCATGAACAGCCGCGCCGCATTCGGGTGCTTGACGCCCTTCATGATCCCCGACGGCGCGATGATCAGCACCGTGCCGTCGGTCGGGTAGATCATCGCCAGCGGATTGCCCTTCTGCACGCTGTTCATCAGCGTGCCGGCCGGCCCCGAGCCCGCGACGATGCGTTCGCCGGCATTGAGCATCGTCACCGTGTCGTTGATCGAGCGGCCGACCTGAGGATTGTTCTTGGCGAGCTTCTCGAAGAACTCCCAGCCATAGAGCTTCTTCAGCGACACGGCCCAGGTACCGACATAGCCGCTGAAGCCGGGATGGCCGAGCGCGATCTTGTCCTTCCATTTCGGATCGAGCAGGTCGGGCCAGTTCTTCGGCGCATCGGCTTCCTTCAGCTTCTCCGTGTTGTAGCCGATGCCGATGAGGCCGCCCGAGGTCACATGATAGAAGCCGTCGGGATCGAGATTCTTATAGACGTCGACGACCTTGCTCGCGTTCTCCGGCACGTATTTCTCGAGGAGCCCCTTCTCCTTGAGATAGACGTAATGGCCGATATCGGTCGAGGAGAGGACGTCGACCTGCATGGCGCCGGCCTTGATCTCCTGCGAGACGCGCTGGAAGGCGACCTGCGCGGTGGTGCGGACCACCTGCACCTTGATGCTCGGAAACAGCGATTCGAAATCCCGCCCCAAGGCCTGCGCCGTCACGTCGTCGGAATGCGCGGTGTACCAAGTGAGCTCGCCTTCCTTCTTGGCGGCTTCATAAAGCTCTTTCTCGCGCCCGGTCATGTCGCGGGCGAGCGCCGCATGTTGCCCGGCCCGGAGCCCCGCTCCGAACGTGAGCAGCGCCGCGCCGGCTTTCAGAATCGTCCTGCGGGACGTCTTGGCGTCGATCATGCGTCTCTCCCCGCGGGCGGTCGCCGCCTCGCTTTTATTGCTTTGTTTTGCCCCGCCACGCCGGCAGGACGGTCAGTTTGACCTGTTCGGGCGGCAACATCCAGGGGGTAGACCGTGAAAACGAAACCTCTTATATCAGCGCCACTTGCGACGGTCGGGCGGAGCCGCCCGAGCAGTGTTGCCGATAGGCCGCTGCCTGCCGTTGGGGAATGGTGTAACGGTAGCACAACAGACTCTGACTCTGTTTGTCTAGGTTCGAATCCTAGTTCCCCAGCCACGCCCGCGCCGCCGGGCAGAATGTCCGCCGCCGCCCAGTGAATCGCATGCCACCAGCCCTTCGGAAAACCCCGCAATGACCGCGGCGCGGCGAAAGTTTGCCCCCGCCTTCACGACCGGCGAGGCGCCGGACCAACTGCGCGAGCGCGCGTGGTCGGTCGCGGCCCGCGTGCCCGACCCCGCCATTTCGAGCCTGACCGTCGTCGATCTCGGCGTCTTGCGCGACATCAAGATCGCGGACGGCACGCTCGAGGTCTTCGTCGCCGCCCCGGACATTGGAAGCCCCGCCATGCGCGTCATCGCGCTCAATATCGAGGAAGCTCTCGAGGCGGCGGGTTTCGGTCTTGCGCGCATCACCCCGCTTCGCTCGCCGGCCTGGGCGCCGGATTGGATGAGCGCGAAAGCCAGAGCGACGCTGGAGCGCGCCGCGGCGCCGGCGGCGATCGCGCGACGGCGGACCCTGCTCGGCCAATGAAGGGCCGCGTCTCCGACAGAAGCCACGACAACGCACAAACCATTTTGAGGGGGAAACGCAATGGCCGAGAAAAGACCGAAGCCGCGACTAACACATCCCGACCCGGACAATCTCTCCGAGGCGCAGAAAGTGCTCCGCGACGCGATCGCATCCGGGCCGCGCGCGAATTTCATGATGCGCGGGCCATTCGCGATCTGGATGGATGCGCCGGATTTCGGCATGCTGGCGCAGCGGCTCGGCGGCTATGTGCGCTTCAAGACGAAAGTGCCGCCGCGCCTGTCCGAATTCGCGATCCTTTGCACCGCCCGTCAGTGGCGCGCGCAGTTCGAATGGGAGGCCCATGCGCCGATCGCGGAGAAGGCGGGCGTCAAGCCGAAGACCATTCGCGCGCTGCAGACCGGCCGGCGGCCGGCCGGCGCGCCGGCTGACGAACTTGCGATCTACGATTTCGTGCAGCAGCTCTATCGCGACCGCCGCGTCGAGGACCGGCTTTACAAGCGCGTGCAGAAACTCTTCGGCAATGAGGGGCTGATCGAGTTTGTCGGGATCCTCGGCTATTACGCGATGATCTCGATGATGCTGAACGTCTTTCGCGCCGCCACGGATCCGGCAAAGCCCCTGCCCTTCCGCGAGCCTGCCTTATAGACATCGCCGAAGGCATCCCTATCTGGTATCATGTGGGTGTGATGCCGGAAGCGGATCGTCAAAGGCTACAAAGCGAACGCGTCGCCTTCTCCGATGCGGCGAATGTGATTGCATTTCCGCGTAGGGGGGGTCGCGCAACGCGGCCGCCCCTGCCGGGTACTCATGAAGCAAATCCACTGCCCGTCGAAACGTTCGCCCCCTATGAAGGCGGCGAAGATGAGGACTATCGGCACCGTATGGCGATCAATGTCGTGGTGTTCTTGCTGTGCATCGCCCTGGTCGGGTCGGGGCTTTGGCTCGCCGACACGATCGCCAAGCTGCGCCGCGACCAGGACTGCGTCCTTTCAGGCCGCCCCAACTGCGCGAACATCTCCATCGCCCGAAAGCTGCCGCAGCCCTGAACGAAAAAGCCTCGCCGCGGCTGCGGCGAGGCTTTGGATTGTCAGCGCAGCACCGACAGCGACACTTGCGTCAGCCCGGTGAAGCCGATTGCCCGTGCTGCAGCCGGCGTGAGATCGATGACGCGGCCGCGCACGAACGGTCCACGATCGTTGATGCGCACGACGACCGAGCGGCCGTTACGCCGGTTCGTGACAGCAACGCGAGTGCCGAACGGAAGCGTGCGATGTGCCGCCGTCAGCCCGCGGATGTTCGAGCGTTCCCCATTCGCCGTACGGCCGCTGCCGACGCCGTAGATCGACGCGATGCCCGAGAAGTCTGTGGTGCGCGCCGCAGACCGATAGGTCCGCGCCAAGCGCTGCGTCTTGCGGTGGGCGTAGCGATGCGCGCGCAGACGATGACGGTTGGCGTAACGGGCGCTGTGGCGCGCACGCACCCAGCGCGGCTTGTGGGCGCCGTGCCGCTTGGCAAAGCGATGCACCCGGGTCTTGTAGCGCCACGCATGACGATGCGCGCGCATCTTGCGCGCGGCGTAGCGATGTTTGCGTGCCGAGCGATGCGAGCGCACCGCTTGATGCTTGGCGTGGACCTTATGGCTCTGCGCCGAATGATGGTGTCCCCGGCTGCTGGCGTGGCTTGGCGTGGCGGCCAATGACACAATCAGACAAAATGCAAATGCGAGAAATCCCCCGCGTCTTGTAATTTTCACTACGTGTTCTCCTTCGCTCCACGTGAAGCGCGATTTGGTTTCAGCCCCCAAACGGGCGAGGTTTTTTCAAATGCAATGGGGCGAGAAGGCGGCCTCGAGGCGGCAAGAATAGCGTCCATGCCCTGAATGCAGGGAAATCAGGCCGTTTGTTTCACGATGTTAGATTATGTGAGCGGGAATTCGCGATTTGTTTCGTTGCGTGAGGAACGAATCGCGGCGAAGCAGAACGCTTGATATATCAAGTTTCTCGCAATGTTCCCGTCCGCGCGGCCTTGCGGTCGAGATGGCGATACCAGGCAACGGCCGCGGCGAAATACATCCTATTCAGTCCATGAAATGGAATGGGCTTGATCGGCAATCGCAGAAACGGCAGCGCGTTTTCGTCACCGCTGGCGATGTAATCGGCGAAGCTGCGGCCAAGCGCCGTTTGCAGTGCGACGCCGCGCCCCATGCATCCGATGTCGACGAGAAGCCCGGGCGCGGGCTCATGCAGATGCGGCAGGAAATCGCGCGTGATCGCGATGCGGCCGCACCAGCGATGCTCGATCTTGACGCCCTTCGTTTGCGGAAACAGACGCTCCAGCACGCTCTCGAGATGCGCCCAATCGGTCGCCTCTTTCGGCTCGCGGAACGGACCACGGCCGCCGAGCAGCAAACGCCCATGATGATCGAGGCGGAAATAAAGAAGCACCTTGCGCGCATCCGAGACGACCTGCCCGAACGGCAGGATCGACTTGCGGATGTTGTCCGAGAGCGGCTCCGTGGCGATCTGATACGTGTTCGGTGCGATGACGGTCTCGCGTACGCCGCTCCACAGCGCCCCCGTATAAGCGTTCGTGCACATCACGACGCGATCGGCTCTCACGCTTGTGCGCGCGGCCGTCTCGACCACCCACTTGCCTTGCTCACGAAACAGTCCGGTCGCAGGCGTTGCGCCATGGACGCGCGCTCCGGCGGCGAGCGCCGCCCGCGCGAGCCCGCGCGCAAAGGCGAGCGGCTGGACGGCGCCAGCGCGACGATCGATCCACGACGCGAAATATTGCGACGTGCCGAGATGCCGGTCGGTTTCCGCTTTGTCGAGAAATTCGACCGGCGCGCCGCGGCACGCCCACTGCTCGGCGCGCCCACGCAACTCGGCGATGCTCGTCGGTGCATGCGCCGCCTGGATCCAGCCGCTGCGCAGATGCGGCACCTCCATGCGGTGCTTGATGATGAGCTGGAAGACGGCGTCCGCCGTACTGCCAGCGAACTGCACAAGGCGCGCACCGCACTCCGGCCCGAACTTTTTCTCCAGCTCGTCGGGATCGTATTTGAGGCCGGGAATGACCTGTCCGCCGTTGCGTCCGGAGCCGCCGTAGCCCACCTCTTTCGCTTCGAGGACGACGACGGAGATGCCACGCTCGGCGAGATGCAGCGCCGTCGAAAGGCCTGCATATCCGCCGCCGATCACACAGACATCGCAACTCGTGGACTCCGAAAGCGGCGGCGTGGCCGGCGCGGGCGGCGCCGTCGCCGTCCATAGCGCCGGTTCGAGCGGAAAAGGTTCAGCCATGGCACCTACATCGGATGCAGGACGCGGCGCAGGAAATCCTGCGTGCGCGGATTCTTCGGCGCCGTGAGAAGCTCGCGCGCCGGCCCCTCCTCCGCGATCACGCCGCGATCGAGGAAGATGACGCGATCGGCGACTTCCTTGGCGAACGCCATTTCATGCGTGACGACGACCATCGTCATGCCCTCTTCCGCGAGCGAGCGCATCACCGCAAGCACGTCGCCGACAAGCTCGGGGTCGAGCGCCGATGTCGGCTCGTCGAACAGGATCGCCTTGGGCTGCATCGCGAGCGCGCGCGCGATCGCGACGCGCTGCTGCTGCCCGCCCGAGAGCGAGCCCGGATAAGCATGCTCCTTATCGGCGAGCCCGACGCGCCGCAGCAGCGCACTCGCCCGCGTCATCACCGCGTCGCGCGGCTCACGCTTCACATAGATCGGCCCCTCGGCGACATTCTCGATCGCGGTCCGGTGCGGAAACAGGTTGAACCGCTGAAACACCATCGAAACCCGAGTGCGGATCGCGACGATCGAGCGCTTGGTGCGATCGACGTGCTGGCCTTCGACCGTGATCTCGCCCCGCTCGTAGCTTTCGAGCCCGTTGATGCAGCGCAGGATCGTCGACTTGCCCGAGCCCGATGCCCCGATGATGCAGAGCACCTCGCCCTTGGTGACGCGCGCGCTGAAGCCGCGGATGACGTGGTTCGTCCCAAAGCTCTTGTGCACGTCTTCGAGCTTGATGATCTCGGCGCTCATTTACGTCCGAACCGCGCTTCGAGCCGGTTAACGATGAGAATGAGCGGAATGCTCATGCACAGATAGAGGATCGCAACCAGCGAAAAGACCGAGATGTTCTTGAACGTCGAGGATGCGATCAATTTGCCCTGCAGCGCGAGCTCCGCGACCGTGATAGTGGAAGCTTGTGAGGAATCCTTGAGCATCATGATCATGATGTTGCCGTAGGGCGGCAGCACGATCCGCACCGCTTGCGGCAGGATCACGCGACGCATCATCAGCACCCAGCCCATGCCGAGCGACTGCGCCGCCTCGACCTGCCCGTGGTCGATCGCCTCGATGCCGGCGCGGAAATTCTCCGCCTGATAGGCCGAATAGGCGATGCCGAGCCCGATGATCGCCGCCTGCAGCGCCGTCAATGTCAGCCCGAGATCGGGCATCACGAAGTAGATATAGAAAAGCTGCACGATGATCGGCACGCCGCGGATGAAATTGATGATCACGACCTGAATAGTCGCGAGGATGCGGATGCCGGACACGCGCATTAGCGCCCAGACGAGGCCGAGCACCGTCGAAAGGATGAGCGAGCCTATGGTGACGATGATCGTGAGCTTCACGCCCTGCAACAGGATGGGCATGAACTCGATCGCGTCGGAAAGGAAACGCTGCATGGCGTTACGACGTCAGGTATTGGCGGCTATGCCGGTGATCACGCGGTGGCGTCGAGCAATTCCAGGAAAAAGTGGTAACTGGTTTCCGTCCGGAATTGCGAGAAAACAAAGACCTAGAACGGATCATCGATTCCAAGAAACGATGGTCCGTTCTAGCTGAGCGTCACTGCCACGCGGCAACGCTCAGCTATTCGATGGTGGCTCAGCCCAGTCCCCACTTCGCCAGGATCTTATTGAGCCGGCCGTCCGCTTTGATCTTTTCGAGCGCTGCATTGACCTTCTTGAGGAGCTCGGTGTCGCTCTTGCGAACGCCGATACCGACGGAACCCGGAATCTTCGCCTTGTAGCTTTTCACCAGACGAACTTCGGGGAAGAGGCCCTGCTGCAGGTTGTAGGCGAAGATCGGATAGTCGCCGAAGCCCGCCTTGATGCGGCCGGCATTCACATCGCGCAGGATGTCGACGATCGTGTCGTAGACCTTCACTTCCGAAAACAGCCCCGTCTTCTTGAGCGCATCGACGAAAGCCGTGCCGACCTGCGCGCCGACGATCGCGCCTTTGAGCTCCTCATACGAGACGTAATCCTTCGTGTCGCTCTTCGGCACGATCAGGCCTTCGCCGTAGGTGTAGACCGGCTCGGAGAAGTCGATCACCTCCTTGCGCGGCGCGGTGATGAACATCGCCGCCGAGATGAGGTCGATCTTGTTGGCGGTCAGCGCCGCGATCAGTGTCGAGAACTGCATCGGCTCGATCTGCACCGTAAAGCCGGCTTCCTTGCCGACCTCGGTGGCGAGGTCGACCATCACGCCTTGGATCGTGTTGGTCTTGGTATCCAGGAACGTGAACGGCGTGCCGGTCGGCGTCGAGCCCACCCTTATCGTCGTCTGCGCGGCCGCGACGCCGCCCGTAAGCGATGCCGCGAGCAGCGCCGCCAGCAGAGAATTATGCCTGATCATTGTCGTCCCCCTCTGGTTCTCAAACCGAACAGTCTCAAGTCCAATACGACAGTCGTTCAGCCACAGACCGGCCCACTGCCGGGCATCATCTCACAGTCCTTAAGCCGAGGACACTTCGGCGCGGCGGTTGCGCGTCGCCGTCGCCGCCACGATTTGCCGCAGCCCCACCGGCGCCGCGATGGCGATGCCGATCAATGTCGATACGGCGCCCGGCGCCATCATCGGCAGCGCGCCGACCGCGCAGAGCGCGCGCTCCCATCCGGCGAGCGGCGCCAGCGCATATCCCGCAAACGCGGCGGACAAAACAAGAATGCCGAGGAGGCAGCCTCCCGTCGCAACGCAGAAATCGAGGAAGCTGAAATTGTTGACCATGATCAGCATGGACGGCGTGAACGTGAACACGAACGGCACCAGTGCCTTGCCGAGCGCCAGGCGGAAGGCGGTGTTGCCGGTCCGGAACGGGTCGGCGCCCGCCATCGACGCGCCCGCATAGGCAGCGAGCGCGACCGGCGGCGTGATATCGGCGAGGACGCCGTAATAGAAGACGAAGAAATGCGCGACGATCGGCTGGATGCCGAGCATGCCGAGCGCGGGCGCGGCGACTGACACCATGATGATGTAGGTCGGCGTCGTCGGAATGCCGCAGCCAAGCAGGATGCAGACGATCGCGGTGAAGAGAAGCGTGAAGAACAGTGTCATGCCTTCGCGGCTGGCGAGGAAGGCCGGCAGCCAATGCGAAGTCCAGAGGGCGACATCGGCCGCCGTCGAGGTGACAATGTAGGAAATCTTGAAGCCGACGCCGGTGAGCGTAACGACGCCTACAATGATGCCGACCGTCGCCGCAGCCGCGCCGACTGAGATCGCGTATTTGGCGCCGACGATGAACGCGTCGAGCACGTCGGCCGCGGCGCGCCGCCCCTCCTCCGACTGCCAAATGCGCCATGCGCAGGCGATGGCGACGATGGCAAGGATCGACGAAGGCACGCCGCGCATCGCCAGGAAACCGAAGGTCGCCGCGGCACAGACCACGACGAGGAAGGCAAGCGCGGCGACGGTGCGGCGCACGATCCCGATCAGGATGCAGCCGGTGATCCCCCAGAACGCCGCAAGGTAGGGCGTGTAGCCGGAGAACAAGACCACCAGCAGCACGACCAGCGGCACGACCGTCGGCCAATCCTCGGCAAGGACCTTGCGTACATTCGGCAGTTCCTCGCGCGTGAGGCCGCGCATGCCGGTACGCTTCGCCTCGAAATGCACCTGCATGAACACGCCGAAGAAATGCATGAAGGCGGGCACGATCGCCGCGATGATCACCGTCTGGTAGGGAATGTTGAGGAACTCGACCATCAGGAACGCCGCCGCGCCCATGATCGGCGGCGTGATCTGCCCGCCCGTCGAGGCCGTCGATTCCACGGCCGCGGCAAAGTGCTTCGGATAGCCGAGCCGGATCATTGCAGGGATCGTCAGTGAGCCGACGGTCACCGTGTTGGCGATGGAGGAGCCCGAGATCATGCCGAACAGGGCCGATCCGAAGATCGAGATCTTAGCCGGCCCTCCAGCGAAGCGGCCGGCAACAACCGACGCCAGATCGATGAAAAGCTTGCCGAGCCCGATGCGCGTCGCAAGCACGCCGAACAGCACGTAATGGAAGACGTAGGTCGCGACGACACCGAGCGCGATGCCATAGATGCCTTGGCTCGTCAGGTAGAGATGGTTGACGATACCCGCCCAGCTGTTGCCGGGGTGCACGAAGATCCCCGGGAAATGCGGGCCGAAATAGGCGTAAAGCATCATCCCGACGGCGATCAGCGGCAAGGCGATGCCGACCGAACGCCGCGTCGCCTCGAGCAGCACCACGATCAGGAGCGTGCCCATCGCGATGTCGATCGGCAGCGGATTGCCGACGCGGAACGCGAGATCGCTGAAAATCCAAGGAACGTAGAGGCTCGATGCGACCGCGCCGATGCTGAGCGCAATGTCCGCTAGCGAAATGCCGCCAGGCTTCCACCAGCGGCTTTGCGGTGGCCCGTTCTGCTCGCTTTGACGCGCAGTGAAGACGAGGAAGATCAGGCCGAGAACGAACGCCATATGCACGCCGCGATGCGTCGTCTCGCGGAGCAATCCGAACCCGGCCGTGTAGTAATGGAAGCAGGAGAGCGCGAAGAGAAGCGTCGCCACCACGACCGCGGTGACGGGCAGCAGCGGACGGAAACGAATTTCCGGATCGAACTTCTCTTCGAGCTTGCTGAGCTCGTCCGGAGCGGCGGCCTCGACCTTCATCGTCTTAACCCCGCGCCCGGCGCAGCTCCCGCGAATGTCCGACGCATGCGCGGCTTATTTCAACAACCCGGCTTCCCGATAAAACTTCTCCGCGCCAGGGTGGATCGGAATGCCGATGCCGGTCAGCGCATTTTCCTTCTTGATGGCCTTGCCCTTAGCGTGCCCGGCGTCGAGCGCCTGCCGCGCCTTGTCGCTCCACAGTCCTTTGGTCGCGGCGTAAACGGTCGCCTCGTCGATCTTCGCGGAGGTCACCCATTGGGCGCCGACCGCCAGAGTCTTGACGCCGCGCACACCCTTATACGTGCCCTCCGGAATTTCGTCGCGCGCAAAGAACTTATAGTCGCCGCGGATCTTCTCCGCGTTCGGCCCGTCGATCGGGATGAGATCGATGCCCGGACCAGACGTCGCAAGCTCGGTGATCGCCGCCGTCGGGAAACCGCCGACGAAGAAGAAAGCGTCGAGCGCCCCGTCCTTCATCTTTTCCGCCGCCTGGTTCGGCTTGACGTATTCGGGCTTTATGTCGCTTTCCTTGAGGCCCCACCCGGCGAGGATGATCTTGGCGTCGACGAGCGTGCCCGAGCCCGGCTCGTCGATGGAGACGTGCTTGCCGCGCAGGTCCGCAACGGTGTTGATCCCCGAGCCCTTGCGGGCGACGAGATGGATCGATTCGGGGTAGAGATTGGCGATCGCCCGCAGTTCTTCGACCTTGGGCTTGCCCTCATAGACACCGGTGCCCGTGAACGCCCAATAGGCAACGTCCGATTGTGTGAAGCCGGATTCCATCTGTCCGCCCGAAATGGCGTTGATGTTGGCCACTGACCCGTTCGAGGCGACCGCTGTGGAAATGAGATTCGGCGGCGCCGAGATGGCATTGGCGATGATTCCGCCGATCGGATAGTAGGTTCCGGCGGTGCCGCCGGTGCCGATCCGGAAGAATTTTGGCCCTTGCGCGACGGCCGCAGTCACAATCCCGACGGCCAGCCCAGCCGCTAGCGCGGCCCCCCACGTCTTCATTCGCATCCGCCCCACTCCCTCGTTATGGACTTTGTCCAGGCGTAAGCGTCTACTCTAGCTTGTCTTTGGGGCGTCCTGAAAGCCACTGGATTGAAGTCTTGGCGTCGCTTCGCTATAGGAGCACCCGACCGGGGCGGCGAGCGTATTACGGTGCGCCTGGAATCACGAAATCAGGCAAGAAATCAAAGGTTTCCAGATGTCATCGACGTTCGATACCGTCGCCACAATCATTTCCGAGACCTGTGACATTCCGCGCGAGAACATCAAGCCGGAAAGTCACGCCATGGACGATCTCGGCATCGACAGCCTCGACTTCCTCGACATCGCCTTCGCGATCGACAAGGCGTTCGGCATCAAACTGCCGATCGAGCAGTGGACGCAGGAGGTCAATGACGGCAAGGCGACGACGGAGCAGTATTTCGTCTTGAAGAACCTGTGCGAGCGCATTGACGCCCTGGTCGCCGCCAAAGGCGCCTGAGGAAACCCGGCCGGAGTTCATGCAGCTCGAGCAGTTCAAACTCGTCGACCGCATCATCGACCTTTCGCTCGACGAGAAGACGATCCGCGCCGAGGCTGTCGTTCCGGTCGAAAGCACGATCATCGACAATCATTTTCCTGGGCATCCGCTGATGCCCGGCGTCCTGCTCATCGAGAGCATGGCGCAAACGAGCGGCTGGCTTTTGATGGCACTGCTTCGCTTCGAGCGCATGCCGCTCCTCGCCCAGGTCAAGGAGGCGCGGCTGCGCAATTTCGTTCCGCCGGGCGAACGGCTGACCGTCGAGGCCAAGCTGGTGCATGATGGCTCCGGCTTCTCGCTCACCTCGGCCAAGATTACGGCCGAGGGCAAGCCGGTGTGCGACGCTTCGCTGATGTTCCGCACCATGCCATTCCCCACCCCAGCGCTGCGCGCTGGAATGATAGATGCTGCGCATCGCATGGGCGTGCCGGCGGAAACGGCGCTCGATGTCTGAGACTGCGCGCGAAACCTGGATCACCGGCGTCGGCATCGTGTCTTCGCTCGGTGAAGGCTTGGAGGCGCATTGGCAGGCCTTGAACGAAGGCCGTCTCGTCTTCGACGACAGCTATTCTCCCCCCTTTATCGTGCATCGCGTGCCGCCCATCGATTTCGACAAGCAGATCCCCAAAAAGGGCGATCAGCGCCAGATGGAAGCGTGGCAGCGCATCGGCACCTATGCGGCTGGCCTTGCGCTCGACGATGCAAAAATCAAAGGCGACAGCGAGCGTCTTTCCACGATGGACCTGATCGTCGCGGCTGGCGGCGGCGAGCGCGACGCCGCGGTCGATAGCGCGATCCTCAGCGGATTGCCGAAGGCCGCGAACCCCGCAGCGTTCCTCAACGAGCGGCTCACCAGCGACCTGCGGCCGACCTTGTTTCTGGCGCAGCTCTCCAATCTCCTCGCCGGCAATATCTCGATCGTGCACGGCGTCACCGGCTCCTCACGCACCTTCATGGGCGAGGAGTCGTCGGGCGTCGATGCCGTGCGTATTGCGCTGGCGCGCATCGCGGCGGGGCAAAGCGAGATCGGCCTCGTCGGCGGCTCCTACAATGCCGACCGCAAGGAGCAACTGTTCTTTCTCGGCTTCGGCAGCTTCAACCTCGAAGGCGCGATCCGCCCTGTCTGGGAGCGCGGCCCAAAAGGCGGGTTTGCGATCGGCTCACTCGGCGCCTTCCTCGTGCTCGAACCGCGCGAGCATGCCGAGAGCCGCGGCGCCAAGGCGCTGGCGCGGCTCACGCTCGTCGCGTCCGAGCACACGCGGCGCGAGCCGGGCGCAGTTACCGACGCGTTGGAGCGCATGTGGGCCCGCTGCGCTCCGAAACTCGAAGCCGGACATTACGCCGTCATCTCCGGCGCCACCGGCGCGGAGCCCGCAACGAGCGAGGAGCGTGAATTCTTCGCTCGCCATCCCGACATTCCGGTGCGCGCCACGGGTGCGCATTTCGGGCACGGCGTGGAAGCGCAGTTTGTCATGAACATCGCTTTGGCCGTAGGCGCGATCCAGCGCGGAACGCTTTTTCCGCCGCTCGGCGATGCCGGCGTCGAAAAGCCTTTCGCCGGCACGCTGCGCCAAGCCGTGGTAACAAGCATCGGTCATTGGCGCGGCGAAGGGCTGGCTCTCGTCGAAGCCGTGAACTGACGGAGAGCGCCATGTCGTATCGCGATCGTCTGGGACGCCCCATCGTGGCGGTGACCGGTATGGGCATCGTCACCTCGCTCGGCGCCGGCAAGGCCGAGAACTGGCAGAAGCTGACCGCGGGCCAATCCGGCATCAAGGAGATCAAGCGGTTTCCGACCGACGCGCTGCGCACCCGCGTCGCTGGGATCGTCGATTTCATGTCGAGCGACAACCTCCCTGCCCCCGAATTGACCGAGCGGCTCGCCGCCCTCGCGGCCGAGGAAGCCGTGACGGAATCGGGCATCGGAGCGTCGGAGTTTCCCGGCCCCTTGTTCATCGCCATCCCGCCCGTCGAGGTCGAATGGCCGCAGCGCCAAGCCGTCGCTGCGGCGCTCGGTCCACGCGAGACGTACACTTACGAGGATTTGCTGGAGGGCACCCGCTCCGGCGCGTTCAAGGCGTTTCACGAGCGCTTCCTTCTCGGCTCGATCGCCGATCACCTCGCGGCGCGCTTCGGCACCCGCGGTTCGCCGATCTCGCTCTCGACCGCCTGCGCGTCGGGGGCGAGCGCCATCCAATTGGGCGTCGAAGCCGTGCGGCGCGGAGAGACGGACGCGGCGCTCTGCGTCGCCGCCGAAGGCTCCGTCAGCCCGGAAGCCTTGATCCGCTTCTCGCTCCTCTCGGCGCTCTCGACCAGCAACGATCCGCCGCAGGAAGCGGCCAAGCCGTTTTCCAAGAACCGCGACGGCTTCGTCATGGCCGAAGGCGCGGGCGCGCTCGTGCTCGAAAGCCTCGAATCCGCGAAGGCGCGAGGCGCTAAAATCCTCGGCATCATCGAAGGCTGCGGCGAGCGCGCCGACGCCTTCCACCGCACGCGCTCGAGCCCCGACGGCAAGCCGATCATCGGCTGCATCCGCGGCGCCATTGCGGACGCGGGCCTCACGCCCGACGACATCGATTATGTCAACGCCCACGGCACCGGCACGCCCGAGAACGACAAGATGGAAGGCCTCGGCGTGACCACCGTCCTCGGCGAGCGCGCCGCGACCGTGCCGATCTCGTCGAACAAGTCGATGATCGGCCACACGCTCTCGGCCGCCGGAGCCGTCGAAGCGATCGTGACGCTGATGACGCTCGACCATCAGCGCCTGCCGCCGACGATCAATTATCACGTTCCAGATCCCGCGATCCCGCTCGACGTCGTGCCGAATGTGGCGCGCGACGCCAAGGTGACGCACGCCCTCTCCAACTCGTTCGGGTTCGGCGGGCAGAATGTCAGCCTCGTGCTCGCGCGCGAGCCCAGTTAAAGCCCACAGGTTTGAAATGCGTGCCCTGACGCTCGTTGCCGACCGGCAGCTCGAACTGCGGGATATTCCAGCGCCTCCCGCACCGGGCCCCGACGAGGTGCAGGTGCGTGTGCGCGCCGTCGCGCTCAACCACATCGACGTCTGGGGCTTTCGCGGCATGGCCTTCGCCAAGCGCCAGTATCCGCTCGTGGTCGGCGCCGAGGCGTCGGGCGAGATCGCGGCGCTCGGTGCGAATGTCACCAACTTCAAGGTCGGCCAGCCGGTCGTCATGTACGGCGCGCTGACCTGCGGGACCTGCCGCGCCTGCCGCGAAGGCCGCGACAATCTTTGCGAGAATGTGCGTGGCGTCCTCGGCTTCCATGTCGACGGCTTCGCCCGTGAAGCTCTGAATATTCCGACGCGGCTCGTCATTCCGGTTCCCGACGGCGTGTCGGCGCGTGACGCCGCCTGCGCGCCGATCACCTTCTCGACCGTCGAGCATATGCTGTTCGACAACGCGAAGCTCGAAGCCGGCGAGACGATCCTCGTGCATGCCGGCGGCTCCGGCATCGGCACCGTCGCGATCCAGATGGCGCATGCCCTTGGCTGCACCGTGATCACGACTGTGGGCAGCGACGAAAAGGCGGAACGCGCCCGCGCGCTCGGCGCCGATCATGTCATCAATTATCGCAAGGACCGCTTCGAGACGATCACCCGCAAGCTCACCGGCAAGAAGGGCGTCGACGTCGTCTTCGAGCATGTCGGCGCCGACACGTTCAACGGCTCGCTCCTGACCCTGAAGCGCGGCGGCCGCCTCGTCACCTGCGGCGCGACCTCGGGACCGAGCACGACCTTGAACCTGATGCAGCTCTTCCAGCAGCAATACCGGATCATCGGCTCGTTCGGCGCCGCGATGCGCAACATCGCCGATGGCCTCAAGAAGATGCAGGGCGGCATGCTCCCGGTGATCGATTCCGAAATGCCGCTCGCCGAGTTCGAGCGCGGCCTTGCCCGCCTTGCCGACCGGAACGTTTTCGGCAAGATCGTCGTGCATTTCTGATCCCTCGGCGGACACACGATTGCAAACGCAGTTCGGCAGGTTTGCGCGGCGAGCCGCGGCTTGGCTCAAGCCGTCGATCGATTGGGCGGCTGGCGTCACTGCGCTCGCTTTGCTCAAGCTTTTCCGTCGCGCTGACCCGAAACGCAGCGTCGCCTTCGCCGCGCGCTTCATGCGCCGGCTTGGCCCCTGGCTCGCCGAGCACAAGGTCGGGCACGCCAACCTCACGGCCGCCTTCCCCGAGAAGTCGCAGACCGAGATCGATGCGATCCTTGACGGCGTCTGGGACAATCTCGGCCGCGTCGGCGCCGAATATCCCAATCTCGATCGCCTCGGCCTCGATCAAATCCTTCAGTCCAGCGAACGGGTGGAGATCGCCCCCAACAGCCTCGAGCGTTTCGTGCATCTGCGCGACGACGGCAAACCTGCACTCCTCTTCGCGGCGCATCTCGCCAACTGGGAGCTGCCGGCGGTCGTTGCCGCCGCCTTCGGCCTGCCGACGTCGATCCTCTATCGGCGGCCGAACATCGCCGACATCGCCGACGCCCTCCAGAGCATCCGCGCCGTCAATATGGGCACGTTGATCTCGGCGCGCGGCGTCGACGCGGCGTTCAAGGTCGCGGCGGCGGTCGAAAAGGGCGATCATGTCGGGATTCTCGTCGACCAGCATTTCTCGCGTGGCGTCGACGTGACGTTTTTCGGACGGCCGTGCAAAGCCAATCCGCTGCTCGCGCGGATGGCGCGGCGCTTCGAATGTCCAATTCACGGCGCGCGCGTCGTGCGCCTGCCGGACAACCGATTCCGTCTGGAGTTGACTGACGAGATCGCACCCGCGCGCGACGCGAGCGGCGCCATCGACGTCGCCGGAACGATGCAGATCGTCACGTCCGTCGTCGAGCAATGGGTGCGGGAACACCCAGAGCAATGGCTCTGGCTGCACCGCCGCTGGCGCTAACTCCGGATTGGGGCCGCACCCTTCGCTCATGCCCGCGCAAGCGGGAATCCAGTCTTCGTGGCCCTGGGTCCCCGCCTTCGCGGGGACGAGCGGAGACTCATGCGTGAATTGTCTACTGTCCGGTCTTGATGCGGGTCCAGAGCCGGTTCATCAGCCGCTGCGTTTTCTGGTCGTGCGCGCGCAGGACATAGAGCCCCTGCATCGTCTTCGCGTCTGGATAGACGGTCTTGTCGTTCAACACGGCTTCGGAGATGAATTTCTGGCTGGCGAGGTTACCGTTGGCGTAGCCGAGATAATTGCTGTTGCGCGCAGCGATCTCCGGCCGCAGCATATAATCGATGAAGGCGTGCGCCTCGTTGATGTTGGTCGCGTCGCGCGGAATAGCGAAATTGTCGAAGAACATCTGCGCGCCCTCTTTCGGCAGGGCGTAGCCGACTTCGACGCCGTTCTTCGCCTCGCGCGCCCGGCGGGCGGACTGCTTGATGTCGCCCGACCAGCCGACCACGAGGCAGATCTCGCCGCTCGCCAGCGCGTTGAGATATTCGGAGGAATGAAACTTCCGCACAGACGGGCGCACCTTGGTGACAAGCTCGGCGGCGCGCTCCAGGTCCTTGGCGTTCGACGAGTTCGGGTCGAGATGGAGATATTTCAGCGCCGCGGCGAGAATGTCGTCGGGAGAATCGAGCATGTCGACGCCGCAATCCTTGAACTTCTCAAGGTTCTCCGGCTTGAAGACGAGATCCCAGCTATCGGCGACGCCGATATCGCCAAAGCGCTCCTTCAGCTTCGCAACGTTGTAGCCGATCCCCGTCGTGCCCCACATGTAGTTGACGGCGTAAAGATTCCCGGGGTCGTAGACGGCGAGCCGCTTCGTGACTTCCGGCCAGGCATTGATCAGGTGTGGAAGCTTCGACTTATCGAGCTTCTGAAACACACCCGCCTTGATCTGCCGCTCGAGGAAATAGCCCGTCGGCACGACAATGTCGTAACCCGACTTCCCCGCGAGCAGCTTCGTTTCCAGAAGATCGTTGGAATCGAACGTATCGTAGCGGACCTCGATACCGGTTTCGGCGGTGAAGTCTTCGACGACTTTCGGCTCGATATAGTCGGACCAGTTGTAGACGTTGACGGTGCGTTTCGACTGCGCCAACGCCGGCGCAAGCCATGCGCCAAACGCCACAGCAACGACCAACAGACCAGACGCCACTTTTCGCATCGCGGTCCCCCGAAGCGACAAGAGTGGCAGACAGGCTAGAGCATGATTGTCGAAAGTGGAAAGCGCTTTTGCGTCGCAAGCGCCAAAACGATGAAATGACGTTAAGAGCGCACAGGCATTGCTAGCCGCGCCCGATCACGCCAGCGAGCTTTTCCAATGCGGCATCGAGTGTCGCGTCGCGCTTGGCGAAGCAGAAGCGCACCACCGAGCGGATCGGCGTGTCGGCATAGAAGGCCGAGACCGGGATAGCGGCGACCTTATGCTCCGCGACCAAGCGTTTGCAAAATGCCTCATCATCTTCGTTCAGGCCTAGCGGCGCCAAATCGACGTTCAGGAAATATGTCCCCTGCGAATCGAGCACCGGAAAGCCGAGCGCACGCAGGCCGGACGCAAACCGATCGCGACTGCGCTGAAAATCGTGCCGCATGTCGTGGAAATAGGCGTCGGCCTTGGCAAGGCCGTAGGCCACGGCCGCTTGCAGGTTCGGCGGCGTCGTGAAGGTGATGTATTGATGCGCCTTCGCAAGCACGCGCATCAGCCGTGGCGCGGCGCAGACGAACCCGACCTTCCAGCCGGTCAGCGAGAATATCTTACCGGCGGAGCCGATCTTGACGCAGCGCTTGCGCATGCCCGGCAGCGCGATCAGCGGCGTGTGGGACAAGCCGTCGAAGATCACATGCTCCCAGACCTCGTCGCACACCGCGACGGCGTTAAAGCGCTCGCAGAAGCGCGCGAGCAGCGCGAGATCGTCGCGCGAATAGACGACGCCCGCCGGATTAAGCGGATTGTTGAGGAGGACGACCTTCGTCTTCGGCGAAAAGACCGCCGCCAGCATCTCCTCCGTGAAGCGCCAATGGGGCGGCTCGAGGCGCACGAAGCGCGGCACACCGCCGGCGCGCTGCACCAGCGGGACATAGGCATCATAGAGGGGCTGGAAGAGCACGACCTCGTCGCCCGGCTCGAGCAGCGCGAGAAGGCTCCCTGCTAGCGCCTCGGTCGCACCCGACGTCACCATGATCTCGGCATCGGGATCGAGTGTAAGGTTCTGCCAATGCCGGTAATGCGCCGCGATCGCATGGCGCAACTCCGGCAAACCCATCATCGGCGGATATTGGTTCCACCCGTCGATGACGGCGTCCGCCGCCTTGCGCCGCACGTCCTCCGGTCCTGGGTCGTCGGGAAAGCCCTGGCCGAGATTGATGGCGTCGTTCTCGCGCGCAAGGCGCGACATCACCTCGAACACCGAAACCGGCAAGTCGGCAAAAACGGGATTCATTGCAGCCGTCAGGTCTCGGTCGGAAGTCCCGCCGCCTTCCACGCCAGAATGCCGCCCGCGAGATGCGCGGCATAAGGGTATCCGGCGGCTTGTGCGGCGAGCGACGCCGTCACCGACCGCTTGCCCGAGCGGCATGCGAAGACGACCTGGCGGCCCTGCGGATCGGGAATGAGCGAGGGATCGAACTGCGAGAGCGGAACCAGCACCGATCCGGGGTAACGCTCCAGCGCCGTCTCGTTCGGCTCGCGTACATCGACCAAGACGACCTCGTTCGCCGCGAGACGGCGGGCGACGTCCTCCGGAAAGAGGTCAGTGACCGTATGCGCGGACGACGGATCGGACATGTGTTGCTCCTGGCGCTGGCGCCACCATGCGCCGAACTAAACCGTGACCTGTGTGCCCACTTCGACCACGCGGCCGGTCGGGATCTGAAAGAAGTCCGTGGCATCGCTCGCGCCCTTGGCGAGTGCGATGAACAGCCGATCCTGCCAGATCGGCATGCCGGAACGCGAGGCCGGCTTGATCGAGCGTCGCGACAGGAAGAACGACGTCGACATGATGTCGAAGGTCCAGCCGAGCTTGCGCGCGATGCCGAGCGCGCGCGGCACATTCGGCGTCTCAGCGAATCCGAAGCGCAGCACCACCCGGCTGAATCGCGGCGTCACATGCGTGATGCGCACGCGATCGTCGTCGCCGACCCGCGGCGTGTCGGTGGTGACGATGGTGAGGATCACATTGTGCTCATGCAGCACCTTGTTGTGCTTGAGATTGTGGAGGAGCGCGGTCGGCGCGAACTCGGGATCGCTGGTCAGGAAAACCGCCGTTCCCGGCACGACATGCGGAGGCTTCTTCTCCAGGCTCTTGATCAATGTATCGAGCGGGATCTCGGTCTTGCGCGTCTTCTGGGCGAGGATGTGCGTGCCGCGCCGCCACGTCGCGACGGCGAGTACGATAAGCGACGCGAAGAGAAGCGGCACCCAGGCGCCCTCCAACAACTTCAGAAGGTTGGCAAGGAAGAAGGTCGAGTCGACGACCAAGAATGGCAGTATGAGAAGTGCGGCTGTCCACCAGCGCCAGTGCCACAGCTTCCAGATCACGAGGAAGCCGAGCATGCCGTCGACCAGCATGGTTGTCGTGACGGCGATGCCATAGGCCGAGGCGAGGCCACTCGACGTGCGGAACAAACCGACGAGAAGGAGGACACCGACGAGGAGGAACGCATTCACCTTGGGCATGTAGATCTGCCCATAATGCGATTCCGACGTGTGGCGGATGGCGAGCCGCGGCAGGAAACCGAGCTGGATCGCCTGGCGCGTGAGCGAGTAAGCGCCGGTGATCACCGCCTGACTGGCGATGACAGTGGCGATCGTCGCCAGCACGACCATCGGCAGCAGCAGGCTTTCGGGGACGAGACGATAAAACGGATTCTTGATCGCCGTCACATCGGCGAGAACGAGCGCGCCCTGTCCGAAATAGTTGATGACGAGCGCGGGCAGCACGAGGCCGAGCCACGCCATCTGGATCGGGCGTCGCCCGAAATGGCCAAGATCGGCGTAGAGCGCCTCTCCGCCCGTCACCGCGAGGAACACGGCGCCCAGCGCGATCAACGCAATCGCGCCGTTATTGTACATGAACCAGAGCGCATACCACGGATTGATCGCCGCCAAGACGTGCGGGTCATCGCTGATATGGCGCACGCCGGCCAAGGCAATAGCGAGAAACCACACCAGCATGACGGGGCCGAAAAGGGCGGCGACGCGCGCGGTGCCATGGCTTTGGACGGCGAACAGCGCCACCAGGATCACGATCGTCAGCGGGATCACGAACTCTTCGAAAGCCGGCGTCGCGAGTTTCAAGCCTTCCACGGCCGAGAGAACCGAAATCGCCGGCGTGATGAGGGAGTCGCCGTAGAACATCGCGGCGCCGACCATGCCGAGGATGAAAATCAGCGTCGTGCGCCGTCCCAGCGCCCGCGACGCCAGCGCCGTCAGCGAGAGGGTTCCGCCCTCGCCGTTGTTGTCGGCGCGCAGCAAGAGCAGCACATATTTGCAGGTGACGACGATGATCAGCGCCCAGAGAATGAGCGAGAGCACGCCGAGCACGATTTCGCGGGTGATCGGCCCCGTGCCAGCGGCGGCCGTCACCGCCTCGCGGAAGGCGTAGAGCGGGCTCGTGCCGATATCGCCATAGACGACGCCGAGACTGCCAAGCGCCAAGGTCCAGACGCTGCCAGGATGCGCCTCCGCCGCGTCCTCCCCCGCGCGGGCGGAAGGAGGATGCGTAATCTCACGCGTGACCTCGGTCATGCTGGTAGGCGAGCGCTTCGGCCTCTTTGGGAAAGGGCGCTCCTTATAGCACTCCCCCGGGAAAGGAAAACACTTCCGCCGATTGTCGTGGTAGCTCTGCAGCTACTGCGCGAAACCGGCCGGGAGCGGCGGCGCTTCCTGCATCAATGTGATGGTCACCCGGCGATTGGCCGCGATATAGGGGTCGTCCGGGAATAAGGGCTGCGTATCGGCCCGCCCGGCGACCATGAAGAGCCGTGCCGGCGGAATCCCCTCCCCTTCCAGAATCTGGCGCACGGCGTTGGCGCGGTCGGCCGAGAGCTCCCATGGCCCATAGCCCGGGCGCGGCGGCAAGCGGCTCGCGGCCGTGTGGCCGGAGATCGTGATCCGGTTCGGCATCGCTTTGAGGGGGCCCGCGATCTTCTGGATGAGAAGCCGCGTGCGGTCATACGGCGTCTTCGCGCCTTCCGGGAACATCGAGCGGCCATCCTGATCCGTGATCTCGATGTTGAGACCGTCTTTCGTCTCCTCGATCATGATGTTCTTGGAAAGTTCGGCGAGCTCCGGCAGATCTTGCATCGCTTGGCGCAACGATGTCGCGGCGAGTGCAAAGGCGCGATCGACCGGGAGCCTGGCGCCGCGTTGGCGCTGACGCTCCTTCTCGTCGGGCGTCACGATCGGCGAAGAATCTTCCGGCTTGCGCTCGACGTTCTTCAAGCGCGGCCGCGTCGGCAGGCCGTCGACCTCGACGAGGCCGGAATAGCGCGTTTCGGTTTGCACACCGAAGGCGTCGCGCATGGAGCCGGCGACGATCTGCAGCTTCTGCTGGTCCTGGGTCGAGAAGGCGACGAGCATCACGAAGAAACTCATCATCAGCCCCATCAGGTCCGCGAAGGTAACGAACCAGCCGTGGCCGCCCGCGTGGCCGCCGCGCTTCTTAGCCATCGCCGCCGCCGTTTCCCGTCACGCCGCTTCGGCGAGCGCGTCAGGCTCGTCGCGATGCTTCTCCGGCAGATAGGCGACGAGCATCTCGCGCACCAAGGTGGGGCTCTTGGAATCCCGCATCATCAGGATGCCGTCGATGATGAGCGTGCGGTTGATCTCCTCGTCGACGAGCTTGACGTGCAGCTTGTCGGCGATCGGCAGGCAGAAGATGTTGGCGACAAGCGCGCCGTAAAGCGTCGCGAGCAGCGCCGTTGCCATGAACGGGCCGAGCTTCGACGGGTCGGTCATGTTGGCGAACATCTGCACCATGCCGATCAGCGTTCCGATCATGCCGAAGGCCGGCGCGCAATCGCCGATGGCGCGATAGATCTTCTGCCCTTCGTCGAGATGGGTGAGGAAGTTGTCGCGGTCGCGTTCGAGATTGTCGCGGATGAAGTCGGCATCGTAGCCGTCAGCGACGAAGCGGATGCCCTTGGCGAGGAAGGGATCGCCGACCTCGACCTTTTCGAGCCCGATCGGCCCCTGCTTGCGCGCGACCTCGGCGAGCCCGGCGATCTGATCGACCAGTTCGCGCTGCGAGACGTTGCGCAACGTGAACGCATACTTCATGCCGAGCGGCAGACCATGCAGCATGGCGGCGAGCGGAAAGCGGATGAGCGTCGCCGCGAACGATCCGCCGAAAATGATGATCATCGCATGTTCGCTGATGAACATATGCAGGTCGCCGCCCATGAAGATCATGGTGAGCACGACCGCGATGCCGGCGAGGAGCCCCAGCCCCGTGGCGATATCCATACGCCTACTCCAGAACGCAACAGCGGGCCCGTGGCAGGCCCGACAGGACGACCCTAGCCGACGTGTGTTTCGAAGCCGTAAAGCCGAACCAAATAGGACGAAGCGGCCGGTGCCGGTCGCGGCGCCAGCCGGGACGCTTTGACTGTGGCCGCAGCTGCGCTACACCAGCAGCGGGCCTTCTCGACACAGCGGCCGCAAAAGCCGTGCAATTACAAGGAGAAAGCGATGCGGCAAAGCGGGCGCCGCGCCGGCGCGAAGACTTTCCGGCAGCAGAGCGGCTTTTCGGCAGGCACGCCCCCTCGGCTCGCCCGCGGCGTCGGCGCGCGAATCGCGCTGGGCCAAGCGGCGGCAGGCCTCGCGCTTGCGCTCTGTCTCTCGGCCTGCGTCGGCGACGGCACAACGCGGGGCGTGATGGGAGCGAACGCCGCCACCCCTCCGGCGAGCGGCCCCGGCATCGCCGCGACCGACATCGGAGGGCGTTGGACGCTGAGCTCATCGGCGGGCGGCTCCTGCGCCATGACGTTCGTCGCGGCAGCCGGAAGCGACGGCACGATCCGGCCCGAGGGCGGATGCCCCGGCAAATTCTTCACCAGCCGCAAATGGTCCTTCGAGGGTGGCGCGCTTGTGATCCGCAACCACAATGGTGAGCCGCTGGTGAAGCTCACCGCGGTGTCGCCGACGCGTTACGAAGGGCAGTCCGCGGCCGGGCAGCAATTGTCGCTCGTGCGATGACGATGAAGCTCTATTGCTTCGCCCAATCCGGCAACGCCTATAAGGCGGCGCTGATGCTCGCACTGACGGACACGGCGTGGGAGCCGATCTTCGTCGATTTCTTCAAGGGCGAGACGCGCACGCCGGAATACCGGCGCACGGTCAACGAAATGGGCGAGGCCCCTGTCCTCGTCGACGGCGACGTCAAGCTTAGCCAGAGCGGCGTGATCCTGACCTATCTCGCCGAGAAGTCAGGCCGGTTCGGAGGAAAGAGCGAAGCCGAGCGGCTCGAAATCCTGCGCTGGATCCTGTTCGACAACCACAAATTCACGAGCTACCTCGCGACGTATCGGTTCATGCACGCCTTCGCCAAGAACGGCGACACAGCGGTCATGGACTTCTTCCGCGCGCGCATCAAAACGAGCCTCGGCATCGTCGAGAAACATCTCGAGCGCCAGTCCTTCATCGTCGGCGACGCGCCAACGATCGCCGACATCTCGATGTGCGGATATCTGTACTATCCGGCCGAGGAGTTCGGCTTCGACATCGCGGCCACGCATCCCGCCATCGCGGCCTGGCTTGGACGCATCAAGGCCCTGCCCGGCTGGAAGCATCCCTACAAGTTGATGCCGGGGCATCCGCTACCGGCCTCGTAAGTGGGATTTGCACCGGAGGCGGAAACTCAGCTGTCATGCCCGCGAAGGCGGGCATCCAGTAACCACCGGACTCGATTGGGTCGCCAGACAGGGCGTACTGGGTCCCCGCCTTCGCGGGGACGACACTGATATTGAGTCACCGTGCGGTGAGCCCGCCATCGATCACGAACTCGGCGCCGGTGACGAAAGCCGCTTCGTCGGACAGAAGATAGACGCACATATCCGCGACTTCCGACGGCGCACCGAAACGGCCAAGCGGAATGTCGCGCGCCATGCGTGTGCGCGCCTCGTCGGGATTGCGCGTCCCGGCGATCATGTTGTCGACCATCGGGCCTTCGATGAAGGCGGGATGCACGGAATTGCAGCGCACCTTGGGATCAAGCCGCGCGCCGTGCAGCGCGACCGATTTGGTCAAGAGGCGCACGCCGCCTTTCGAGGCATTGTAGGCGGCGAGATTGTGTCCGCCGACAAGCCCCGACACTGAGGACACGTTGACGATGGCGCCGCCCCGCGCGCGCAAAAGCGGGAGTATGAATTTGCAGCCGAGAAACGTGCCGTCGAGATTGATCGCCATGACCCGGCGCCACGTGGCGAAGTCCGTATCCTCGACAGTGCCGAGCGCGGCGATCCCCGCCGCGTTCACCAACCCATCGAGCCCCACACCGGCGGCTCCGACATCGGCGGCGACGCGGCGCCAATCCTCTTCGGACGTGACGTCGAGCGGATGATCCATGCCCGGCCGGCTGGGAAGATCGGTCGCGACCGCAAGCCCGCCGGCGCGCACGATCACCTCGGCGACGGCCGAGCCGATGGCGCCGGCCGCGCCGGTGACGAGAATGATCTTGTCCTTGAGACGACCCATGCGGAGGGGAGCTTACGCGATATCGGCCGGGGATGCTGAGTGTCCTTCGCAATCCACGCGGCTGAAGTGGCTCTTTTCGTCATGGCCGGGCTTGTCCCGGCCATCCACGTCTTGCTTGCGGCTTAAAAGAAAGACGTGGATGCCCGCAACAAGTGCGGGCATGACGGTGCTAGGCGAGAGAGTCTGATTTCATTGGCCGAGTTTTGAATCAGAGTCTTAGGATGACGAAGATCTTCAATTAAGCCGCGAGGGCCGTTCGCCTTCGGAACCGGGCGGCACAGGCGGATCGAGCGGGTCTCGTTCCGAAACAGCGGACGGCCGCGTGGGGGTCGGCTTGTGGGATTCCGCGTCGTGGCGAACATAGCGCCGATAGGACGCGACCCCGAACGGCAGACAGCCGAGATAGACCAGCGTGCCGACCGTGAGCACCTCCCACGGGTAGCTGATCAAAAGCGCGACAAACAGAACAACGAGAATGAAGACCGGGAGCACCATTTCCGGCGGCACGCGCGTGCCCAGCTTCTTGCCGGAAAGAACCGGCAGACGCGACACCATCAGGAAGCCGATCGCGAGCGTATAGATCAACGTGAGCGGCGCCGTCGCCGCCGTCATCGGCACGCCGAGGAAGCTCAGATAGATCGGCAGAAGGACCGTGATTGCGCCGGCAGGCGCGGGCACGCCGGTGAAGAAATTGCCCGCCCAGGCCGGCTTATTGGGATCGTCGATCGCAACGTTGAAGCGCGCCAGCCGCAGCGCCGTGCAGATCGCAAACACCATCGAGGCGATCCATCCCGCGGATTTGAGATCGTGCAGTCCCCAGAAATAGAGGATCAGGCCCGGCGCGACGCCGAAATTGACGAAGTCCGCGAGGCTGTCGAGCTCGGCGCCGAAGCGGGACGTACCCTTCATCAGGCGCGCGACGCGCCCGTCGATGCCATCGAGAGCGGCCGCGAAGACAATGGCCGCCAGCGCGAATTCGAGCTTGCCCTCGACCGCCATGCGGATGCCGGTGAGGCCCGCGCAGAGCGCCAGCAAGGTGATCAGATTTGGCACAAGCGTGCGGACGGGAATGGCACGCAGTCTTGCCCGCCTCGCCTCGCGCCGGTCTACATCAAACGGAGCGACCATAAAGCCAATATAAGAGAATCCACGCCGATCGGCCACTCTCGCGCGCCCTCAATTCGTCCGGCGTCCGGTGGGCTCGATCGTCTGCACCAAGCCGGCACTTTCGAGGTCGCGCTGATAGGCCCGCAATTGCGCCGCCGGCTCGCCAGTCTCGAGCCCGCGCCGATGTCGCATGCGCAGGATCGCGGAAAAGCCGTTGAGCTTGACGCCGGCCGCCTTGCACAAGAGCGCCGTCGGCGCCTCCGGACCGGCAAGGAGGACGCCGTTCACGTCGCTTGGCTCGAAACGCAGACGCGCTGTGATCAGCGCGGCAATGTCGTCCGCGCGATCTTGATCGGCGAGTTCGGTGATCGCCTCATCGATCAAAATAAGACCAAGCCGCAGCTGATCTTTCAGCGTGGAGAGAGAACGGGACATGACTGAAAAAGCGTCTTCTTTCTAATTTGGTCGTGGCCGAAGATATTAGCGGCAAGAATCCATCGATCCCCCTAACCACACCACGGCCGCAGCGTTAAAGGTGATTAAGAGCCAGGGCATCTTTGCGGCTCTCATCCTAGCCTTGCCGCACCTCAGCCGACGCGGAAGCTTCCATTTGTCGCGGGTCCCAAAATATCCATCTGCGCGATGATGGTCTCGCCGGCGATCGCCGTCTGGCCTTCGGCCGCGAGGATCTGTGTTCCCTCGGGCAGGTAGACGTCGACACGCGAACCGAAGCGGATGAGCCCGATGCGCTCGCCGACCGCAAGCTGCTCGCCCTCGCGCACAAAGCACACGATGCGGCGTGCGATCAGCCCCGCGATCTGGACCACGCCGATGCGCGCCTGTGCTGTCGCGATGACAAATCCATTGCGCTCATTGTCCTCGCTCGCCTTGTCGAGATCGGCATTGAGGAACTTGCCTGCGCGATAAGCGATGCGCTCGATGCGGCCGGCAACCGGCGTGCGGTTCACATGGCAGTCGAACACGCTCATGAAGATTGAAACGCGCGGCAGCGGCCGCACGCCGAGATCGAGTTCCAGCGGCGGCACCGCCGCGGCGACGCTGCTCACCGTCCCGTCGGCCGGGGAGACGACAATGCCCGCACGCGTCGGCGTCACCCGCGGCGGGTCGCGAAAGAAATAGGTGCACCATCCGGTCAGGATCAGCCCGAGATAGCCGAGCGGCGTCGAGAGCAGGAACAGGATCACGGTCAGCACCGCGAACGCGCCGATGAAGGGATAACCTTCCCGGTGGATCGGCACGAACTGCGCGCGGATCGATGCAAGGACGGACATGTTTGGCCGGTTCCTAATTTACGCGCTCTGATAATGGACCAGCGGCCATAACGCCAGCCACGGCATCGGCTTTATGTCTCGTCATTGCCGGGCTCGACCCGGCAATCGCGAACGATGGATGCGCGGGTCAAGGTCCGCGCATGACGACGTCTACTCCGCCGCATCGGCGGCAACGCGCCGCGGTGCAACCGGCTCCTCCGCTTCGGCAACCGGCGGCGGGTCGCGGTTGGGGGCGGCGCGCTCCGCATCGGTGCGTGCTAGCGTCTCGCGGGCCTTCTCCGCCTCGCGTTGGCGGTTCCACATGCCGGCATAGAGGCCGTCTTGCGCAAGCAGCGCCTGATGCGTGCCCCGTTCGACGATCTGGCCGCCATCAAGCACGATGATCTCGTCCGCGCCGATCACGGTGGAGAGCCGATGCGCGATGACGAGGGTCGTGCGCCCACGCGATACGCGATCCAGAGCGTCCTGGATCTCCTTCTCCGTATAGCTGTCGAGCGCCGACGTCGCCTCATCGAGCAAAAGGATCGGCGGGCCCTTGAGGATCGTGCGCGCGATCGCGACGCGCTGCTTCTCACCGCCAGAAAGCTTCAGGCCGCGTTCACCGACTTCGGTCCCGTAGCCTTTCGGCGTCGCGCGAATGAAGCTATCGATCTGCGCAAGCGCCGCCGCGTTCTCGACTGCCGCGTCGTCCGCTTCCCACTTTCCGTAGCGGATGTTGTAGCGGATGGTGTCGTTGAAGAGCACTGTGTCCTGCGGCACCATGCCGATCGCGGCGCGCAAGGACGTCTGCGTGACGTCACGGATATCCTGCGCATCGATGGTGATCTTGCCGCCGGTCACTTCGTAGAAACGGAACAGCAACCTCGAGATCGTCGACTTGCCCGCGCCCGACGGGCCGACGATCGCTACCGTCTTGCCCGCTGGGACCTCGAAGCTGATGCCTTTGAGGATCGGCCGGTCCGGTTCATAGGCGAAGCGCACGTCCTCGAACCGCACCACCCCTTGCGTGATGACGAGCGGCTTCGCGCCCGGCCGATCCTTGATCTCGGGATCGCGCCCGAGGATCGTGAACATGCTCTCGATATCGATCACCGCCTGCTTGATCTCACGATAGACCATGCCCATGAAATTCAGCGGCTGGTAGAGCTGGATCATCATCGCGTTGATCATCACGAAGTCGCCGACGGTCTTGGTGCCCGCCGTGATCTCCGGCACGCAGAGAATCATCGCGGCGGTGAGCCCCGCCGTGAAGATCGCCGCCTGCCCGGCATTGAGCACAGCAAGCGACGTGTAGGACTTCACGCTCGCCGTCTCGTAACGCTCCATCGTGCGGTCGTAGCGGCGCGCCTCGCGCTCCTCGGCGACGAAGTATTTCACCGTCTCGTAGTTGAGCAGCGAGTCGATCGCCTTGGTGTTCGCTTCCGTGTCGCTGTCGTTCATGCGGCGGCGGATGCCGATGCGCCATTCCGTCGCGAGATAGGTGTAGGCCATGTAGACGCAGACGGTGAGCAGGACGACGACGACATAGCGCCAGTCGAACTGATAGAGCAGCACGCCGACGATGAGCGCCACCTCGATGATAGTCGGGACGAGTTGCAGGATCACCATCCGCACGATGACTTCGATGCCATTGCGGCCGCGCTCGAGCACGCGCGTCAATCCACCGGTCTTGCGCTCGAGATGGAAGCGCAGCGAGAGAAGATGCATGTGCACGAAGGTGAGGTTGGCGAGGCGGCGCACGGCATGCATCGCGACCTTGGCGAAAAGCCCGTCGCGCATCTGCGTCAGTAGCGCCATGAGGACGCGCATGCCCCCGTATGCCGCGGTGAGAACGATCGGCGCGGCGAACATCCAGCCGACAAACGAGAGGTCGCGCGGCGCGCCGGTCGCCGTACTGGCCGTCAGCGCGTCGGTCGCCCATTTGAAGGTGAAGGGAACGGCGATGGTGGCGAGCTTCGCCAAAAGGAGCAGCGCCATCGCCACGACGACGCGCAGCTTCAGGTCATCCCGGTCCGACGGCCAGATATAGGGCCACAGATGCGCCAGCGTCGGCATCAGGGCGCCCCGCCCCGCGATCGCGCGCCGGCTGGTCTCATCAGTTCGGGCGGCGTCGGTCATCGGGCTGTCATACGGCTGGCGTTTCACGGAGAAATGGCCGCGGCGCGGCCGTGAGGAGGCACATATAGGCGCTTACCGGCGGGCGCGACATCCTCCGCCGCCTTGTTTTCTGCCTCTTCCAATGCCAAATCGCCCCTATGGAAAAGATTCGATCGGTCTGCGTGTATTGCGGATCCGGCCCCGGTAGCGACCCCGCCTTCGTTGAAGCCGCCCACGCGTTCGGCGCCCTCCTGGCCAAAGAAAACATCGCCCTCGTCTATGGCGGCGGCTCACTCGGCCTCATGGGCGCGATCTCGAAATCCGTGATCGAGCACGGCGGCACCGTGATCGGCGTCATCCCCGGCTTCCTCACCGACCGCGAGAAGGTGCTGACCGACGGCCACGAGGTGATCGTGACCCGCGACATGCATGAGCGAAAGCGCATCATGTTCGAGCGCGCCGACGCCTTCGTCGCCATGCCGGGCGGCATCGGAACGCTCGAGGAGCTCGTCGAGCAGATGACCTGGGCGCAGCTCGGCCGTCACCGCAAGCCGATCCTGCTCCTCAATATCAAAGGGTTTTGGGACCCGTTCAGTGCGCTTCTCGATCACATGAGCGAAAAGGCGTTCATCCGGCCGGGACTCACCGTGCGCGTCCTGACCGCCACGAAGCCGGACGAAATCCTGCCGAAGCTGCGCGCCTTCGCCCCCGGGTCCAAAAAGGTCGAGGAGGTCAAGGCCGCGAAGATCGTCGAGCAGATGTAGGGATTGTCCGCAGCCGCGCAGCAACCGCGCAGTGTCATGCCCGCGAAAGCGGGCATCCAGTAATTCCGGACCTTTATTGGAATCGAGAGCACACGGCGTACTGGGTCCCCGCCTTCGCGGGGACGACACCCATACGTGCGCTCACGCCGGCGCGTTCGACTTGAGCAGCTTGTAGACGACGGAATCCATCAGCGCCTGAAATGACGCGTCGATGATGTTCGGCGAGACGCCGACCGTCGTCCAGCGCGCGCCCTTCTCATCGCAGCTCTCGATCAGCACGCGCGTCACCGCCTCGGTGCCGCCGTTGAGGATGCGCACGCGATAATCGGTGAGCTCCAGGCCCGCGATGAATTTCTGATACTTGCCGAGGTCTTTGCGCAGCGCGACGTCGAGCGCGTTGACCGGGCCGTTGCCCTCGCCCGCGGAGATCAGCGTCTCGTCGCCGACCTTCACCTTGACCACTGCTTCGGCGACGGTGATGAGCTCGCCGACCGCATTGTAGCGGCGCTCGACATTCACCTTGAAGCGCTCGACGGCGAAATAGTCCGGCACCGTGCCAAGAATGCGCCTCGCCAGAAGCTCGAAAGAGGCGTCCGCCGCTTCGTAGGCATAACCCGTCGCCTCGCGCTCCTTCACGGTTTCCAAGAGACGCCCGATGCGCGGGTCGCTTTTGTCGACGGAAATGCCGACGCGCTCCAGCTCCGCAAGCACGTTCGAGCGTCCGGCCTGATCGGAGACGAGAAGCTTGCGGCTGTTGCCGACGCTGTCGGGCGCGACGTGCTCATAGGTCTCCGGCTCTTTCACGATGGCCGAGGCGTGGATGCCGGCCTTGGTCGCGAACGCGCTCTCGCCGACATAGGGCGCGTGCCGATTCGGCGCGCGGTTGAGCATCTCGTCGAGCGTGCGCGAGACATGCGCGAGCGTCTTGAGCTTGGCGTCGGAGACGCCGATGTCGAAGCGTGCGGCAAACTCCGGCTTCAACTTCAGCGTCGGGATGATGGAGATGAGGTTCGCGTTGCCGCAGCGCTCGCCAAGGCCGTTGAGCGTGCCCTGGATCTGCCGCGCGCCCGCGCGCACGGCGGCGAGCGAGTTCGCCACCGCCTGCTCGGTGTCGTTATGCGCATGGATGCCGACATGGCTGCCGGGAATATGCTTCACCACCTCGGCCACGATCGCCTCGACCTCGTACGGCAGCGTGCCGCCATTGGTGTCGCAGAGCACCACCCAGCGCGCGCCGGTGTCATAAGCGCCCTTCGCGACGCCAATAGCATGCGCCGCATTCGCCTTGTAGCCGTCGAAGAAATGCTCGCAGTCGACCAGCACTTCGCGGCCTTTCGCGGCGGCCGCCTTCACGCTGTCGCGGATCGAGGCGAGGTTCTCCTCCGGCGTCGTCTCGAGCGCGACGCGCACGTGATAGTCCCAGGCCTTGGCGACGAAGCAGATGGCGTCGGCCTTTGCTTCGAGAAGCCCGGCAAGCCCCGGATCGTTCGAAGCCGAGCGGCCGGGACGCCGCGTCATGCCGAAGGCGGTGAAGGTCCCCTTGAAGTTGCGGGGCGCGCCGAAGAACTCGGTGTCGGTCGGGTTGGCGCCGGGATAGCCGCCCTCGATGTAGTCGATGCCGAGCTCGTCGAGCATCGCGGCGATGGCGAGCTTGTCGTGCAGCGTGAAATCGACGCCATTCGTCTGCGCCCCGTCGCGCAGCGTCGTATCGAAAAGATAAAGCCGCTCGCGCGCACTCATGACAGGCTCCCCGCGCCTTCGCGCGGCGTCAGATGTTTTTCCATGGTCGTATTCGCGAGCCATTCGCCGCCGAGCATCACGGTGTTGCGCTGTTGCCCGACATAGCCGCGCTTCTCGAAGAACGGCCGCGCCGTTTCGCTCGCATCGACGACGAGACGCTTAGCGCCGCGGGAAGCGGCGAGCTTCTCGATCGCATCGACAAGCATCGCGCCGACGCCCTGCCCCGCGACGGCCGGATGCACATAGAGCATGTCGAGCTTGTCCGTCCCTTCGAGCGAGAGAAAGCCGATGGGGGAGCCTTCGACGGTCGCGACAAGCGTGAGTTCGTCCGCGAGACGCGCGCCGAAGGCCTGCTCGTCGTCAGCCGCCGAGGCCCAGGCCTCACGCTGGCTTTCGTCGTAGTCTTCGCTGGTCAGTTCTTCGATGCTGGCGCGAAAGATCGCCGCCAACAGTGTCGCGTCGGCGGGCAGGAACGGCCGCAGCGCGTAGGTCGGATGCGCGCGGGCGCTCATCGCGCGGCCTCCAAACTCTCGCCGTCATCCTGAGGATCTAAGCAGAAACTCGATTGGGATCGCTCAGCCACCCTCCCCTGGAGGGGGAGGGTCGCGAGCGAAGCGAGCGGGGTGGGGTGAATTCTGTTTTCCCGTGACGGGTCAC
This sequence comes from Variibacter sp., assembly GCA_050187875.1. Taxonomy (GTDB): domain Bacteria; phylum Pseudomonadota; class Alphaproteobacteria; order Rhizobiales; family Xanthobacteraceae; genus JAFKKS01. Next base: position 89 of record JBFWXB010000012.1, on the reverse strand, counting down.
CCCACCCCGTCCGCAGTCGCATGCGCTCCTGCGGTCGATCCTCCCCCTCCAGGGGAGGGTGAAAGAGAGAGCGATTGTACGCCTTAGGA
>JBFWXB010000011.1:0-105777 GCA_050187875.1 Variibacter sp. | reverse complement strand
GGCAGGCCATGATGGCGCAACGCCCTCTCCAACTGCGTTTGCACGGTCTGCGTCTGCTGGTCGGCGCAGGCGGCGAGGCAGAGCGCGAAGCGCGAATGATCGTCGATCACGGTCAACGGATGCAGCCCGGCGCCACACCGCAGCCGCAGGCGTCCCTTGAAGTCCATCTGCCAGAGCGCGTTCGGCGCCTCGCGCTCGAAGGCGCCATAGGCGCACCCGCCGCCGCCCGGCGCAATGCGACCATGGCGCGCGAGCACCGCATGCACCGTCGAGGCCGCCGGCGGCATGATCCCCTCTCGCCGCAGCACCGCCGCGATCTTGCGCGCGCCCCATGCCGGATGCGCCTCGCGCACCGCGAGGATCTGCGTCTCCAGCGCTGCGTTCAGCCGGCGCGGGCTGTGGTGCGGCCGGTGCGAGCGATCCGCAAAGTCGCTCGCACCGGCCGCATACCGCCGCAGCCATAAATGACCCGTCTGCCGGCTGATGCCAAAGCGCTCACACAGCGCCGATATGTTCGCTCCCGCAAGCGACGCCAGCAGCACAAACTCCCGCCGCTGATCCGCCACCGAAACCTCCCGCCAGCCCATGCCCAACACCCTGCGCCTTACGGCCAAAAGTGTCAGGCATCTCTCCGAACGCTGTCAGGTATCTCTCCGGGCCGTACATCAAGCCCGGCAATGACGAGGCAGGCAGACCGCCATCCTGGACAGCCCGGAGGGGAGCCTCTATAACGCCCGCGCTCTCAACGAGGCCCGCGCGCGGGCCCGGCGCCCAGGTAGCTCAGTTGGTAGAGCATGCGACTGAAAATCGCAGTGTCGGTGGTTCGATTCCGCCCCTGGGCACCATTTCCCCAAGCAATTGTCAGTCGGCGAAAGTGGCGCGACGCGTAGGACACACCGTCGCCTTTCGCCTAGCGTTTGGCTGCCGCATTTTGGCGGATGATGGATCACGCCAGCATCCTCTCGTGGGGACTGGGCTGGAATGGGTTTCAAAGGCAAGAGGATAAGCAATGGCGACGGCCAAGAAAGCGGCGAAGAACACGATCTGCCTGTGGTACGACAAGGACGCCGAAGCGGCGGCCCGCTTCTACGCCGAGACGTTTCCGGACAGTTCGGTGCGCGCCGTCCACCGTGCCCCCGGCGACTACCCGTCGGGCAAGGCGGGCGACGTGCTGACGGTCGAATTCACAGTGGCCGGCATCCCCTGCCTCGGCCTCAATGGCGGGCCCATGTTCAAACATAACGAAGCCTTCTCGTTCCAGATCGCGACCGACGATCAGGCAGAGACCGACCGCTACTGGAACGCCATCGTCGGCAATGGCGGCCAGGAAAGTGCGTGCGGCTGGTGCAAGGATAAATGGGGCGTCTCCTGGCAGATCACCCCGCGCGCGCTGACCGACGCGCTGGCGGCCGGCGGCGCTGAGGCGAAACGCGCGTTCGAGGCGATGATGAATATGACGAAAATCGACGTCGCCGCGATTGAGGCGGCGCGGCGCGGATAGGCGTCCAGTCCCGCCCTCCTCAAACGGGCCATGGCGCGGCGGGGCCGGTCGCAAGAGCAATTCCAGGAAAAGTGGACCCCGGTTTTCCGTCCGGAATTGCGTGAAATAAAGGCGTCGTGCGGGTCATCGTTTCCCTGAAACGATGATCCGCACTAGCATGCCGCTCCTGTGACCGGCAGGAGCGGGGCGCATGGGGCGGCTTCAACGGGATCGGCGCAAAGGTCGGGCGAGGGCGCTGGCCGTCGCCATGCTCGTTGCCGTCGCGACCTTCACGGCTCTCCCTGTCCGCGCGCTCGAGGCCACCTGCATCGAAGCCTCGCGCTACAAGCATCTCTATCGTCTCTTCGACAACGACCGCGCGCGCTTCGCGGCTTTCTTCGATGTCGACGTCAGGCAATTGCCGCCGCCGGAGACGTGCCGCGCCGTCATCCTGACGGGAACGATCGACAAGCCGACTCGCGGGGAACCGAACGATTTCGACCGCCTCCTTGACGCGATCGAGGCGGGGCGCGGCTGGCTTTCGACCCTCTATCTCGCGAGCCCCGGCGGCAATGTCGGGATGGGCCTGCGCCTGGCGCAGCTCACGCGCTTGTTCTGGCTCAATACCTATGGGGTCGATGGCCCATCGTTCGACTACGTGCCCGACTTCCTGAGCGCCGACGGCCCGGGCAGTGCGCCGGGCGAGCTGCCTCCCGACCTCGCGCGGGGCTTCGAGAGCTACCGCCAAGCGGTCGGAACGACGGCGCGCATCGAGATGGCGGATCGGCGCGCGCGTCGCTGCGTCTCCGCCTGCACCTTCCTGCACACCGCCGGCATCCATCGCTACGGCCCCGCTTATTTCCATCGCGCGCGGCGCGGTCGCTCGCACAAGGACAGCAGCGGCCGCATGACCGAGCCCTCGTCGATGAGCGACATGCTGGAAGGTCTGCAGACCACGGAGCAGCGCATCGTCGCGCATTTCCGCAAGATGGATTCCGGCGACGCGGCGATCGACGCCTATCAGTCGACCGCGACGCAGACGACATTGCGCGCTGATGTTCTCCCGTTCCCGCGCTACATCGACGATTATCTGACCAAGCTCTGCCACACGCAGCCGCGCAAGCCGCGCCGGGCGCGCGCCACAAATGCGCCGGCGCCGGAAGAAAGCGCGGCCCGCACCGGCGACAATGCGCCGCCCGCGCCGGAGCCGGCTTCACCGCCGCAGGCGGCGCGGCCGCGAGCTCTGAGCATGGAGGCGCGTCAGTGTCTCGCCGCCGCCAATTCGCGCGAACGGCTCAAGCAGTTCCAAAAGCTCTGCTACGACGGCTGCGACCACCCGACGATCCTGCACGAGGCGGCAAAGCGCGTGCGCGCGCTGATGCCGCAAGATCAGCGCGAAGAGCCGCAGCGGCGATCGCGCGGGCGCTGAACCGGCAGGCGATGTCACCTTATGCTGATATTCGCCTTCTTGATCACGTCGCCCCACTTCGCGATTTCGCTGTGCATATTCTTGGCGAAGTCGTCGGGGTTGCCGCCGATCGGCTCGTAGCCGAGTTGCTGGATGCGCGGCACGACCGACGGGTCACGCACCGCTTTGGCGAATTCCGCCGCGAGCCGATCAATGATCGGTTTCGGCGTTCCGTGCGGCGCGAGCACGCCCCAATAGGTCGAGGCGTCGACGGTCAAGCCCGCTTCCTTGAAGGTCGGAACGTCGGGCACGGCGCTGTTGCGTTTGTCGCCGGTGACGGCGAGCCCGATGAGCGCGCCGGAATCGAGGAACGGCTTGGCCGAGCTGATGCCGGAGAACATCACGCCGACATGCCCGCCGACGAGGTCGTTCATCGCCGGCCCCGTGCCTTTGTACGGCACATGCACGAGATCGATGCCGGCCGCCATCTTCAGGAGTTCGCCGCCGAGATGCGTTGAGGCGCCGTTGCCGCCCGAGGCGTAGTTGAGCTCGCCGGGCTTCCCTTTCGCCAGCGCGATGAATTCACCGAGCGTCTTCACCTTGAGCTTCGGATGCGCGACGAGGATCACCGGCGCGGTGGCGAGCAGGCTCACCGGGTCGAAGTCCTTGAGCGTATCGTAGGGCAGGTGCGCCTGCAGCGTCGGATTGATCGCGAGCGAGGAATCCGTCACCGCGATCGTGTAGCCGTTGGGCTCGGCCTTCGCGACGACCTCCATGCCGATGACGCTGCCGCCGCCGGGCCGGTTGTCGATGACGAGCGAGCGGCCGAGCGCCTTCGTCACGATCGGTTCGAGGATGCGCACGAGATTGTCGGTGCCGCCACCGGCGCCGAAGGGAACGATCACGCGGATAGGGCGCGTCGGATAATCCTCCGCGACCGCCGGTGAAAGGGTAAGAGTGGCAATCGCGCCGACCAGCGCCGCAACACGCAAACGGTACATCGTGTCCTCGTTGCTCATATGCGCGAAAGGGCCTTGACCGCGCCCGCGCCATGGACACTATTTTGCGCACCTTTGCATGCCAAGGCAAAAGCGCCTTGCCAGGCGCTTTAGCTTTTCCACCGGGGATGGTCCTGTGCAGCAGTTCACGACCAGTGACGGTTTGAAGCTCGCCTATTACATCGACGATTTCTCAGACCCTTGGAAGAATGCCCCGACGCTCCTGCTGCTGCACGCGGCGATGGGCTCGTCGAAGCGCTATTACGCCTGGGTGCCGCGCCTCTCGCGGCATTATCGTGTCGTGCGCATGGATCTGCGCGGCCATGGCGCCTCGCAGGTGCCGCCGCCGGACTCGAAGCTCGATATGGAACGCCTGGTGAAGGACACGGTCGAGCTCCTCGATCACCTCGGCTGCAAGGCGCCGCACGTCGTCGGCAACTCGGCCGGCGGCTATGTCGCGCAGAACCTCGCCATGGCGCATCCCGACCGGCTGACCGGCCTGATGCTGTTCGGCTCGACGCCGGGCCTGAAGAACAGCCAGGCGGCGAGCTGGCTGCCGCGCGTCGCGAAGGAGGGCCTGCGTCCCTTCCTCGCCGCGACGATCTCCGACCGCTTTCCGCTCGATCGCACCGATCCACGCCATATCGAATGGTTCCTCGACGAGGCGGCGAAGAACGATGTGCCCTATCTCGCGCGCTTCATCGGGCTGATGACGACGCTCGAATGGTCGAGTGAGCTGCACCGTATCAAGGCGCCGACGCTCGTCGTCTATCCCGGCGCCGAGACGGTCGGCTCGACCCACAATTATGACGCGATGGGCGAGCGCATTCCCGACGTCGAGATGATTTCCTACGAGGGCATGCCGCACAACATCTGCGACAGTCTGCCCGATCGCTGCGTCGAAGATGTGCTGACATTCCTGCGCTGGCGCTTCGGCGCGCCGTGAAGGGGAGGAGAGATCGATGAGCATGAAGATCAATCGCCGCGCGATGTTGCGCGGCGCCGCCGGCGCGATGGTGTTGCCGGCGGCATTCGCAAAGGCAGCGCGCGCGGACACCTGGCCGTCGCGCCCGGTGAAGGTGATCGTGGGCTACCCCGCGGGCGGCGCCAACGATCTTGTCGCGCGCACGGTCGCGCAGGAGATGGGCGAGAAGCTCAACGGCAACTTCATCGTCGACAACCGCTCCGGTGCGGCGGGCGCGATCGGCGCGGAGGTAGCGGCGAAGTCGCCGCCCGATGGCTATACACTCTATATGATGTCGAGCTCGCAGGTGCTCGCGCCGAGCATCAAGAAGTCGCTGCCCTACGATCCGGTGAAGGACTTCTCGGCGATCACGCTGTGCGCGAGCAGCTCCTATATTTTGTGCGTGCACCCGTCGGTGCCGGTGAAGACGCTCGCCGAGCTCGTCGATTACGCGAAGAAGAATCCCGGCAAGCTCAATTACGCCTCGTCGGGCATCGGCGCCGGGCCGCATCTCGCCTCCGCGCTGTTCGTCGCGCGCGCCGGCATCAAGATGACGCACGTGCCCTATCGCGGTGACACGCCGGCGATCACGGACCTCCTCGCCGGCCAGGTGCAGATGTACTTCATGTCGATTGCGCCCGGCATCCCGCACATCCAGTCGGGCGCGGTGCGCCCCATCGCCATCGCGAGCGCGAAGCGCTCCAGCATCTTCCCGGATATCCCGAGCGTCGCCGAGCAAGGCTACCCGGGCTTCGACGTCGGCGCCTGGTGGGGGCTGGTCGCGCCGGCCGGAACGCCGAAGGATGTCATCAGCCGGTCCGAGGCCGTCGTCCTTCCCTTCCTCAAGAAGCCGGCGACCGTCGAACGCTTCAAGCAGCTTGCCCTCGATCCGGGTGAGCTCGGCGCCGACGCGTTCCAGAAATTCATCGCCAGCGAACAGACGCGCCTTGCGAATATCGTGAAGCAGGCGGGCATCGAAGCGGAATGAGCGCCATCGCATGAGCGGGGCGGACCGCGGCCCGATCGTCTTTCTCGGCGCGGGCGCCGTCGGCGGCTATGTCGGCGGGATGCTGAGCCTCGCCGGCGAGGAGGTCATTCTTCTCGATCCATGGCCCGCGCATGTGGACGCGATCCGCGCCGATGGGCTCAAGATCGAGACGCCGGAGGGCACGCACACGGTAAAGCCGCAGGCGCTGCATTTCTCCGAGGCGCAGACGTTGCGGCATTTGCCGGTGCGCTTCGCCTTCCTCACCGTCAAGCTCTACGACACCGATTGGGCCGCGACGCTCCTTGCCGACGTCGTGCCGCGCGCGCCGATCGTCACGCTGCAGAACGCGTTCGTCGAGGAGCGCGTCGCGCGCATTGCCGGGTGGACACGCACGCTCGGCGTCGTCGGCGGCACGCTCGATGTTTCGCTGGTCGGGCCCGGTCATGTGCGCCGGACGCGCAAGCGTGGTGGCGCGAAGCCGGTGTTCAAGGCCGGCGAGATGAGCGGCCGCGAAACGCCGCGCGTGCGGGCGATCGCCGCTCTGCTCGGGCAGGTCGACAACGCCACCGTCACCACGCATCTGTGGGACGACCGCTGGGAGAAGTTGTGCGCCAACACCATGACGTCCGGTGTGTCCGGCGTCAGTGGACTGTCACTCAAGGAGGTCTACGGCCGCGAGGACACGCGTCGCATCATTCTGCGGCTCGGCGCCGAAGCGATTGCGCTGGGGACCGAACTCGGCTTCCACCTCGACACCCTGTTCGGCTTGCCGCCGGAGCGCTGGCGCGCGGCGGGCGCGGGCGATCGCTTGGCGGTCGACGAGACGATGGCGGCGCTCGCCGCCGTGACCGCGAGCATGGTGGCAGGCGGCCCGTCAGGAAGCCTTCAGGATCTCAGCAAGGGCCGGCGCACCGAGGTCGATTTCTTCAACGGCTATATCGCTGCCGAAGGCGCCGCTCACGGCGTTCCGGTGCCGACCCACGCGGCGGTCGCGGCGATGGTGCGCAAGATGGAAGCGGGCGAGATACGCCCCGCGCCCGAGCATCTCAAATCGCTCGAGGGCTGAGCGTGCCTGGTTTTTTGGATTGAATAGCGGCGGGCGTTGTTCACCTCTCCCGTGGGGAGAGGTCGGCGCGCGAAGCGCGCCGGGTGAGGGCGTACGATCTATCGAGAGTGCGAGCCCCCTCACCCCAACCCTCTCCCCGTCGGGGAGAGGGAGCGCGCTGCCGATGCCGAATCGCCTTGGGCTAACAATATGCTCTAAGGCTGCGCCCTCACGCCGCCGCGCGGTGCATCGCCTCGGCGCCGGCATAGGCGCCGTTGATGGCGTCGACCGACTTGCGGATCGCCGACCACAGCCGCGCGACTTCATCAGCGGCGAGCGAGTCCGGCGCGAATTCTTTCGCGCCTTCGCCGGAGGCGAGCGACATCGCAAGGCTCGTGCGGTTGGTGATCTGCCCGGCCCAGACCGGGACCTTGAAGCGGGCAAGGCCGGCGCGCGCTTGCGCGATGACCGGGGCTTCCTGGTCGTCCCGCCGCGCTGGAGCGGCATTGAGCACCACCGCATAGGGTTTGCGCATCTGCCGGCACTCGGCGATCGTTTCCTGCACCGCCATGAGGTCGAATACCGTGGCCCGAGCCGGGATCACCACCAGCGTGGCGCAGCGCATGGCTTCGCCCACGACGTTGGACAGGTTGGGCGGCGTGTCGATGAACACCCATTTGTAGCCGTCGCGCTTGGCGGCCTTGACGGTCTCCGCCAGGTTGCGCGCCCCGCTTTTCAGCGCCGGCTCCCCGGTCCCGCGCAGGCGGTGCCAGAGGGTGAGCGACCCTTGAGGGTCCGCATCGATCAGAAGGCAGGGCTGGGAGGGCTTATGGGCAATGGAGGCGAGATGCGCCGTCAGCGTGCTTTTGCCCGACCCACCTTTGCGCGACGCGAAGACGATGACGTTCATCGGAGGCTCCCCAAAGCTTGTGATTGTCGCGAGGCTGTGCCCAGTATGGTTAACGGTTGGTTAAGAATCAGCGTGTTAATAAGGCGTTTATCAGTGTTCGTTGATTCGCGCGAACGGGGAAGGGCACGGACTGCCCGACTGCCCGAGTCCCCGTCCCGAAAGCTGCGAAATCGCCGGTTGCGTTGCGTTGAGGCCACGGCTGCGGTGTTTGATCGCCGGCGCGCGTGAACGCGGTGGAAAACACGGAACCCGCTGGTTAAGATCGTTTTGACCATTCGCGAGGGTGCGCGAAAACGCGCTTCAGGCGCACCGCAAGGGGGCAGGTGGAAGCAATGGATGAGAGCCGCAATTATCCGCAGGATCATGTCCTCGACATCGGCGTCGAGCCTTCGGCTCGCCTTCGCCGCGAGATCAACAAGGCCAATCTGACGGGGGTGCGGCGGCCGGCCTCTCCGGATATCCCGGTCGACAACGGCGACATGAAGCGCACGGGCCAGGCGACGCTCGATCTGGTGCGCCAGACCGTGCAGGTGATCCGCATCGCCGAGGACCGCGGGCAGGCGCTCGCCGATCGCGGCCAGCAGCTCGCCCAGCGCGCCATCGAGGAGCTCAAGACCGCCGAGGCGCGCATCCGCCAGCTGGAAGATCGCTTGCGCCAGGCCGAGCAGCGCGCCAAGGACGCCGAGGAGTGGCTGGTGCGCGTGCATGACGCCATCAAGCGCAACCTCGTCGACCGCGAGATGGAATCGCGCATCGGTCCGCCGCCTCCGGGGGCCGTTTCGGCCGCCTGAGCGGGGCGTCGATTCTCTAAAGAAAATGCCGCCCGAAGCAGGCATTTTTTATGGGCGGTTTCGGCCTGAGCACTCAGAGCAGGGTGGATTGACTTGTCTCCGCTCGTCCCCCGCGAAAGCGCGGAGACGGGCCAAATAATTCGCTGGATTCTCGCTTTCGCGGGAATGAGCGGAGCAAGCGGCGCGATCAACCAAACTATGTAGCGCTAGCGGCTCGCCGCGGGCGCCACCTTCTTGCCGGTGAAATCGTGGTAGAGCGCGTCATGCAGGCGCGCGAGCCACTCCTCGGCCTGCTTGGCGCGGGCCTCGTTCTCCTGCAGCCGCGCTTCCATCAGCTGCGCGCGCACCTCGGCCGAGCGCAGGCGCGATTCCAGCGTCTGCTTGCGGGCGTTGAGGTTCTTGAGCTCCTTCATCGCGCGCTGCACGATCGCTTCGCCGCGCGCTTCCGTGGAGTGCAGGCGGTCCTCGGCGGCGCGGAACGCTTCCGCGGCCTGACGCACCATGTCGAGCGCCGCCGCGCCGCGCGCGGCGACATCGCCTTCTTCCGGCATGCGCGCGTTCGGCAGCCGCATCACTTTCCCCGAAGAAATCCCGTTGCGGCGATCATCCGCCGGCGGCCGTCGCATGTCCATGAATACTGCCTCAAGCTGCGCGAATTCGGCCCGAGGCGTCACGCTCGCCGCGCAGGCGGCCGAGCTTCGCCTCGATACGGTCGTGCAACCGCATGACCGCCGCTTCGGTATCCGCGGCTTTGGTTTCTACTTCATTAGCGCGCTCTTCCATTTCGGCGGCGCGCGCCTCGGCGGCGCGCACTTGCGCCTCCAGCGTTTCGATTTCCGCTTCCCCGACCCGCAATTCGTCGAGGATGCGCTCGGCCATCTCTTCGCTGCGCGCGCGCGCTTCCTCGATCAGGCTCTCGGCGGAGTCGATCGCGTCGGCGGCGTTGTCGACGAGATCGAAGGCATCGTCCCAATCTGGCACAATTTGATGCTGCGGCCGGTGGTCCTCGAACCGCGGCTCGACACGCGGCTGCGTGGGCCGCTCTGCCGGCGCGGCATGGGGCGCAGGATGGCGGCCGGGCTCGGCCAACGCTTTGTTCAACACGTTTTTGAGTTCCCGCAAGGTTTCGGCGTCGATATCGTATTCGGCCGCGTTCGGATGCGACGGACCAATGGCGCCTGTGGCGGGGTGGGGCCTCGACTCCATGACAACTCTCCTGCGGCGCTCGAGCGCGTTTCTTCTTGGGTGCAGGATACGCTCTAACGCTCGCCGACGGCACCGCTAACCATAGTTACGTCTATGGTTAACGCGTTTTAAATCGCGCCGAGGACCGCCCCCGTTTTTCGAGCGTCGATAATGGCTTAATTCTCTCGATTCGGAAATAACGAATCGGCAACACTCCGCCGCCTTTGTGCGCGCCGCAAGTCTTGCCAAAGAATTAACAGTTGCTTGTCGCGCGGGCCTTGCGGCACATTATCGTGCTGTCAACGGGGCTTTTCATGCAGCTCTTGAACCTGGGATACCTCATCGTTCTGATGGGGATCAGTGCGACCGTGGTCGGTCTGACCATTCGCGTCGTGCCGTTTTCCCAGCAATGGGTGGTGGAACGCTTCGGCCGCGCCGTGCGCGTGCTCAAGCCGGGATGGAATGTCGTCGTCCCGTTCGCCGACCGCATTCGCCACAAGGTGAACATGACGCAGCACCTCGTCGAGATCAAAGACGGGGAGTTCGTCACCGAGGACAATGTCTCGCTGTCCCTCGACCTCACCGCGTTTCTCCTGGTGCATGATCCCATCAAGGCGAGCTACGGCGTCAGCGATCTGCCGCGCGCCATCGAGGTGCTGGTGCGCACCAATCTGCGCTCCGCCATTCGCGCCATGCCGATCGACGATCTTGTGAGCAATGCGCAGCGCGTCGAGGACAATCTGCGCAGCATCCTCAATGAGGGCGCCGCCTACTGGGGCGCGACGATCTCCGCCCTGCAGTTCGGACACATCCGCCGCTCCTGGCCGGTCTATAAGGTCGAGCGCACCGATGCGATGACGAAGCTTCTGACGCTCGTCGTCCCCGGCTTCCTCGACAACGAGTTGTCCGTCGAGCTCGAAGGCTCGCGGCTCATCGTGCGCGGCAACAAGCACGGCGCTCCCGCGCGCGAGAACCCCGGCGGCGCCACATCGATCCTGGAGAACCGCTCCTTCGAGCGCCGCTTCCAACTCGGCGACCACGTCGAGATCAAGGGCGCCCGCCTGTCCCACGGCATATTGGAGATCGAGATCGCACGCCGCGTGCCGGAATCGGCATTGCCGCGCATGCGCATCGGGATCAGCGGCACGGTGGTCCGCAACGGGGACCCTAAGGTCATCCGCGCGGCGTAGCGGCGCAAGCGGCGCCGTTAAGGCCTATGGCTGTTAACGCTGTGCGCAGCCCAGCGAGTGCCCGCCCTACCCTCGGCCCCTTGAAACCACTACTGTCGTACCGGGCGAGCAGATTCCGCATGGCTAAATTGCGTCTTCTCCGTGGCGGCTGCCTCGGTGTTTACCATAGTCTTAACATTTCCTTACTTCACGTTGATTATACACAGGTTCCGTGAGATTTTGACTTTCACATGCAGGAGGTTGAAATGAGCACGATCCCGATCACCCTGGCAGGCTCGTCTGAGTTGCGCGTGAAACAGAGCGCCTCGGATCAGGATCGCCAGGAGCGTCAAAATCCCCCCCCAATGCCGCCGCGTCGCCCCGCGCGTCTCGATTTCACCGAGAAGCGCGAGCCCATGGCGGAGAAGCGCGATGCGCCCGCGAATTTCGAGTCGGTCGCAGAGCTGCACAGCTTCCTGGAGCATCGTTCGCGTCAGTGGAGCATGACCATCCGCCTCCTCGAGCAGCAGCGGCAATATCTCCGCGGCATCGAGGTGCAGCGCGAGGACGGCTACAAGAAGCTCGCCGAGATCATGGAAATGGTGGTGGAAACCGCCCGCAACCTGAAGTCGGCGACCGAGAAGGACGGCCGTTCCGTGGCTGAGGTCGAGATCATCTGCGAAAAGAACCGCAAGGCGCTCGACCATCTCGAGAACATCGCGGTTTCGCTCAGCACCAATTTCGTCTGCTGGCGCTCGGCCTGGGAGCAATATGCCCAGACCGTCGATAAGGCGAAGACGCTCCGCGCCGAAATGGTCGCCTCGGAGTCACTCGCCGACGTCTGATGCGTATCCCTGGCGCCGCGCGAGCGTCGCCGGCGGGACCGCGCGAGTCGTGCTCTCTTTCAGCTTCTTTTCTACGACACCGGCTATCGTGATCGACTTGCCCCTTCCGGATCATCCGGGAGGGGCTTTTTTGTAACAAGCCTTTCCGCACTGGCCTTTTTGTAACTGGCTTTTTGGTAACACCTGGCCGCCATTCGCAGGCGCCGGTCCCGCGTTTTGTTGTGTTTCCGCAACTCCCCGATCTACATTGAGGCATTATCGGGGCAGTGATCGCGGGTGGGCGGTTTGTCGGCGACCATCATCGAGCGGGAAAGTCGGCGGGGGCTTTTCTCAGGGCTGAGCCTGGGAGAGGTGCTGCTTCTCGTCCTGCTCGGACTTCTGCTCGGCCTCGCTGCCATCCTGCAATACAGCGAGCGTCAGCTCGCGGGGCTGCGCGACGGCGCCGCCGCGATGATGTCCGGCAGCGCGCCGGCGCCGACGCTACAGGCGGCGCGGCCGGGGCCCGCGGTCCTGGCGCCGGTGCCGAGCGTCGATCCGAGCAAGCTGCATGAGCAGGGCCTGCGCATCGCCGCGCTGGAAGGCGCGTTGCGCGACACGAAGCGCGAGAACGACACGCTCCGCAGCGATCTCACCGCCGTGAAGCCGATGCGCGCGCTCATGGATTCGGCCGCGGCGCTCGATCCCAAGCAGCCGCCGCAGGCGATTCTGCAGCGCGGCCTTGCCGCGCTCACGGCGCTCGGCGTCGCGACCAAGGATCCGGCGCGCGTCATCGCCGACATGAAGTCGGAGAACGAGGATTTCCGGCGAAAGCTCACCACCAATATCCGTGAGAACGATCAGCTGCGCCGCGACAAGGACGCGCTGGCGCGCGAGCGTGACGCCGTAGCGAAAGACAAGGACGCGTTCGCCCGCGACAGCAAGCGCGAGATCGAATCCCTGCGTGCGGAGGTCGCCGCGCTCAAGCCGTTGAAGACGCTCTCGGACGCCGCCGCCAAGGTCGACCCGCGCCAGCCGCCGGCGCAGGTGATGCAGCGCGCGCTCTCGGCTTTCGACGCGCTCGGCGCGGTGAACGATCCGGCGCGCGTCGTCGCCGACATGCGCGCCGATAGCGAGACCCTCAAGCAGAAGCTCGCCGCGCTCAACCGTGACCTCGATCAAGCGCGGCAGGACAAGGACGCGCTCAGCCGCAAGCTCGAGACGCTGACGCACGACAAGGATGCGCTGGCGAGCGAGAAGGCGAACGCCGCGGCCGAGAACAACGCGCTGGCGCTAGAGCGCGACGCGCAGCGCAGCGAGGAGCGCAAAGAGCTGGAATCGCTGCGTGCCGAGGTCGCCTCGCTTGCGCCGTTCAAGTCGATCGCCGAAACGGCAGCGAAGATCGATCCGGATCAGCCGCCCGTCGTGGTCGTGCAGCGTGCGTTGGCGCGCCTGCAGCAGAACGAGACGACGGGGGCAACGGAGCAGGGCCGGGATATCGTCGCGCTGCGCACCGAGAACGATGAATTGCGCCAGAAGCTCGCGGCCGCCGAAGCCGCGGAGCACACGGCCGCGCGTGCGCCGCCCCAGCCGAAGGAAACCCTGCCGCCACCCTGCTGGATCAACGCGCAAGGCGAGGCGCAGTATCTCCTCGACGTTACCATCAAGGACGAAGGCATCCGCGTGCGCGATCTCGCGCCCGCTTCGCGCGCGTCCGACCCGCGGCTACGGCCGCTGCGCGCGCTGCCGCGCGACACCGACATCAATCCGGAATATTTCCGCCGCGTCATCGATCCGATCTTCCGCGCCAGCGTGCGCGATCAGTGCCGCTTCGTCGTGACGCTGCACGATGGCACCGGCCCGGCCAGCAAGCAGACCTATAAGAGCCTGCGCCGCCTCGTCGAAAGCTACTTCTACGCCAAGCATCTGTGACGGTGATCGAAACCCTCGAGCTCTTCGGCGCGGTCTGCGGCATCGCCGCGATCGCTTTCCTGATCTATGACCGCGACTTCCGCCGCCGCCCGATGATGCACCTGCATCCGGGCGACTACGCGATTCAGCTGCGGATCAAGAATTTGATCGACGAGGCGATCATCGTCGATGAAATCGTGGCGACGCCGCCCGTGATCGGCGTTGCGGAAACGAAGGCGGCGCCCATGTCGATCCTCGTCAAGCCGTTCGAGGAGCGCCTCGTGCGCATGACGCTGTTCCGCGAATTCGAGGAGCTCGGCGCACCGGCCTTGATCCGCATCAAGGCCAATTGGCGCACGACGCGCACCACCTGGCCCTACACGCGGCAGGTGTCGATGCGGATCACGGCGAAGGACGTGATGACGGTTCTTGCGCGCGCCAAGGAATAGGATCCATCACCAGCGCAGCACGCGCGCGCCGATCAGCGCGCCGGCGAGCGTCACCATTGCGACGCTGAGCCCATACCAGGTCATCAGGAAGAGCGGCGAGTCGTCCGGGCAGTGCGCGGCGTAGATGGTCGCGCCGATCGTGCCGGCGAGCAGCCCGGCAAGGGCGCCGGCAAGGCTCGGCCGCATCGGCGCGCCGCGCCGCAGCGCAAAGAGAAGCGCGATGAGGATCGGCGCCGCGAGAAGCGGAATCGACTTCAGGCAATAGGACGAATAGCGGCCGGCGAGCCGCGCGTACCATTCGGATGCGGGATAGGCGCTGAGTTCAGCGATCACGCCGACGGCAAGCAGCGCGAGCGGGGAAAGGAGCGCCACGCTCCACCATCCGCGTGTCATGCCCGGGCGGATCACGCGCAAGAGCAGGCCTGCCGTCGCCACGGCGGCTGAAAACGGCGCCAGGAATTTCAGCATCACGCGCGGATCGTGGATCGCGATGGCGAGGTTCGGCCGCAGCCCGATGCGGATGAAGAACAGCGCAACGGCGGCGGCGACGCCGATGGCGGCGATCAGCGCGATGCTCTGATTGAGCCGCGTGCGGTCCGGCGGATCGGCGGCGAGCGCGCGGATCAGTTGATCGGCGTTCATGTCCCGCCTCCGAGAATGCGCGCGAGCGCCGACACGCCGCGATGCAGCGCGACGCGCACCGCGCCCTCGCGCATATCGAGATGCTGCGCCGTCTCGGCGATCGAGCGGCCGTCCATGGCGATCGCCTGCATCACGTCACGCTGGCGGCCGGTGAGGTGGGGCAGGTGCTTTTCAAGGTCGCGGCGCGAATAGTCTGAAGCCGTCGGCTCCGCCGGCAGGATGTTCTCGAAATCCTCGACGGGCAGGTGCACGCGCCGCCCGCGCCGGCGCAGCGCGTCGATTGCCTTGTGCCGCACGATCGCGCGAATCCACGGGCCGATCGGCTGGGTGTCGATCCAGGTCTGCCGCTTCAGGTGGATGGCGATCAATGTCTCCTGCACGATGTCCTCGGCATCGATATCTGAACCGGCCCGCGAAGCCGCTTGCCGTGCGAAAGCGCGCAGCGTCGGCAGCAGCGCTTTCAAAAACGCTTCATAGGCTAGGCCATCGCCGGAATTGGCGGACCGCATGAGTGTCGCCAATTCCATCTCGGACGGATTCACCGCATCGCCCCTCATTCGCAGCGCACACCGCCGATGTTACAGCCCGACCGCAAAAATCACGAGGGTGTGACGCACCGCGCTGAGGCGGAGCACATGGCTGTGATGGTGCCGGCTCTCCCCGTAACGGGGCTGCCCGCGCTCGCGAAGGGGGCGCATGGGCCGCCCGGCCCATCGCGTGTGGCGGTCGATTGGCCGCTGCGCCGCGCCACCGAAAAGGGAGACACCCCATGTCGACTGTTAAAGGACTTCTGCTCGCCTTCGGCCTCGCCCTGGCGGCAGCCGCCCCGGCGCACGCCGCCGACGGCGGCATGGACGATGGAATGGCCTGGGTCCTCGATCCCAGCGGCAAGTTCATGACCGGCAAGCTGTCCACGACGGGCATGGCGACGGTCATGAAGACGGCGAAGCCGATGGGCCACGGCGTCGTGATCTTCATGCATCAAGGCAAGCTGTATATGGCGGAGGACCCGAAAGGGACGCTGTACCAGATGCGCCGCGACATGCTGATGTCCGGCACCTGATCTTTACGGCTGCGGGGCCGCATCTGCGGCCTCGCGGCTTTTCGGGCACATTGCTTGTGGTTTTTGCGCCATATCCCACAATGACCCCGCCGTAGCCGTAACGAATCCACAAAATGGTCGCGATCCGAAAGCACTCACCGCCGCCGGGAGGGGGATCGATTTCATAGACCAATGGCCGACGCCGGGGCGCGTGTCGGGGGTCCAACGCGCTCGGTACGGCGGAATGCGGCTGCTGATCGCCACGCTGGTGGCCTTCTTCTTTTTCCCGTGGTCGGGGCTTCGCGACTGCGGCGACTGCAACGATCGTGAGTTGTCGGCTCCGGCCTGGACCATCGCCGAGGTGGAGCGAGTCGTGCCGCAGCAGGCGGCCTTCGCGGCCATTCCCGCCGACGTCGACGCGCAGCTCGATACCCCCTCCGAAGACGTCACGCATGACGTGCCGGCGCTCGATGTCGCCCGCGCCGTCGAAGCGTTCGAGGAGGGGCTGCCGACCGCCATCTCCGTCGCGCAGATCTGCGACGCGCTCCTCACCGCGGCGTCGGCGCACGACCTTCCGCCGACCTTCTTCATCCGTCTTATCTGGCGCGAGAGCCGCTTCAATCCTTACGCCGTCAGCCGCGCCGGCGCGCAGGGCGTGGCGCAGTTCATGCCGAAGGTCGCCGCCGAATTCGGCCTCTCCAATCCGTTCGATCCAGGCGAGGCCCTGCCGCGGTCGGCGAAGTTCCTGAGCAATCTCTATCAGCAGTTCGGCAATCTCGGTCTTGCCGCGGCCGCCTATAATGCCGGCGCGCGGCGCGTGCAGGACTGGCTCGCGAAGCGCGGCTCCTTGCCGAAGGAAACGCGCGACTACGTCGTCGCGATCACCGGACATCCGGCGGAGCGCTGGCGCAACGCCAAGCTCGAGGAGGCGGTGCTCGACGTCCCCGCGCGCGTGCCCTGCAAGCACGAGGCGGTCACCATTCGCGTGCCGGCGCCTGAACCGCCGCCTGCACCGGCGGAAACTGTGGTCGCCAAGTCCGATCCGAAATCTGATTCCAAAGGGGATACCAAGTCCGACAAGGCGGACGGCAAAGCGGAGAAGACAGCGAAGGTCGAGAAGAGCTTCAAGGTCGCCTCGGCCGACGCATCCGCTCCCGTGAAGGCCAAGAAGAGCGAGGCTGCTGACGTGTCATCGGCCTCGGAGACGCGCTGGCTCGTTCAGTTCGCCGCGGAGAAATCGAAGGAGAGCGCGCTCAAGCGTTTCCAGCGGCTGAAGAAGCACGCCAAGGCGTTGCGCAAGCGCGTCGCCGACGTCGTGGAAACGAAACTGCGCGGCCGCAAGAAGGCGCAGCTCGTCCAGGTCGCGTTCGATACGCGTGCCGCCGCCGAGAAAGTCTGCGACCGCGTCAAGAACGCCGGCGAAACCTGCACGGTCGTGCGCGACTGAGACAAGGTGGCGATCAACTCTCGATCGTCATGCGCGGGCTTGACCCGCGCATCCATCATTGAACCAGATTCTTGCAACGAGGATGGATTGCCGGGTCAAGCCCGGCAATGACGAAGGGCGACTATTTTACTGTCGTCAGTGCCTTCTCGACGAACGCATTGGTGTAGGTCTTGCTGAGATCGATCGACGCCTTCTGCACACTGGCGTCGAACTCTTTCAGCACCTTGAGCGCGTTGTCCGGTCCGCCGCCGCCAAAGCGTCCGTCCGGCGAGTAGGTCGGAAGACCTTTCTCGATCGATTTTTCATAGATCGCCGGATTGCCCAGCGCCCATTCCGCCGGCATCAGCTTGACGATGTCGGCGGCGGAATGGCTGCGCATCCATTTCAGCCCGCGCACGAACGCGTTCACCAGCGCCTGCGTGGTCTTCGGGTTCTTCTCCGGAAACGCCGCCGGCACATAGAGGACGGCGGCGGGCAGCGGACCGCCATAGACGTCGGTCGTGCCCTTCTGCGTGCGCGTGTCGGCGAGCACGCGCACCGCGCCTTCGCTCTCAAGCAATGTGGCCGCGGGGTCGGTGGCAACCAGCGCGTCGATCTCCCCGCGCTTCGCGGCCGCCACCGCCGTCGACGCGGCGCCGACTCCGAGGAAGGTTGCATCGGTCGGCTTCAGGCCGGCCTTCGCCATCATGTAGAGCACCATGAAGTTCGTGCTCGATCCCGGCGCGGTCACGCCGATTTTCATGCCCTTGAGATCGGCCGGCGATTTGTAGCCCTTGGTCTTGTCCTTGAGTCCCAGGAGGACGAAGCCGGGATATTGGCCGAGCTCGACGACGGCGACGATCGGCTGGTTCTTCGCCGCCATCTGGATCGTGTGATCGTAGGAACCCGTCACGACATCGGCGCTGCCGCCGATCAAGGCCTGCAACGATTTCGCGCCGCCGGCGAAGTCGGAGATTTGAACGTCGAGGCCCTCGTCCTTGAAGTAGCCGAGGCGATCGGTGACGGCGAGCGGCAGATAGAAGAGCGCCGGCGCGCCGCCGACCGCGAGCTTGATCTGCTTCATCTCGAGCTCGGCGGCTTGGGTCGCCGAGGGGCTGGCGCCGCAGGCGAACGCAATCGCTGCAAGGACCGCAAACGCGAATCTTGTCATGACGTACCTCCCGGGGATGCCTGGCTCCATCCGCTGTCGCGATGAGCAAGGTCGTTATGATCGTTATGGTGCCGTTGTAGCGCGTTTGCGGGACGAAGATGAGCGCCAAGGCGGCCGACGGCGCGACTTTAAGGCAATTCCAGCGAAGCGCCCGGCCAGCGCCGCACCCATGCCTGCCCTGCGTGGCTGGCATGCGCTGACCCTAATTCGCCACCATTCAGGGAGCAGGATTCCTATGTCACGAGCGTTATTCTGACGTGGCGCAGAGGCCACGGGTCCCATGGATGCCGGAACCGGTGCCGGAACTGCCGCGGCGCCATGGCGTTGCCAGGATTATGACGATGACGACGGATAAGCTTGGCCGGGGGATCGTGGCGGGTTTTCTCGCGACGGTCGCATTGTCCATTCTCTTTGACCCGATCGCGCTCGCGGCGCGCACCGCCGGCGTCACCTCGCCTTCGCTCGCCTGCCTCGTTCATTTCCTTGTCGGCAGCCTGATCTGGGGCGTCGCCTTCGCCGCGATCAACGATCACCTGCGTGGTCCGGCGTGGCTGCGCGGGTTGACCTTCGGCGTCGCCGCCTGGGGCTTTGTCGCTTTGCTGCTGAGCATGCTGCGCGAAGGGCGCTTGGCCGGCGTCGATATCACGCTGGTGCGCTCCGTGCCGATGCTCGTTCTGCACATGATCTACGGCGCGCTGCTCGGCAGCATCTATGCCGCGCTTGCGCCGGCCGCCGTCAGCGAGGACAACCGTGCCGCGCGGCATGACGACCACGCCCATCACGACCTGCATCCGATCGCGCGCTAGCGTTTAAGCGCAGCGCTCTCCGCAATTGTCATGCGCGGGCTTGACCCGCGCATCCATCATTAAAAATCTTTCGAAGGATGGATTGCCGGGTCAAGCCCGGCAATGACGCGTACTCAATAAAGTCCTTTCGCGCCGGCGGCCGGCATTCCCTCGCGCATCTGCGCCACCGTTTGCTTCGCCATGTTCGCGAGCAGCGCATTGTCGCTTGCGAGCGTCACGAACTGGTAGCCGAGCTTGATCATCTCCTTCGCGTAAGCGGGCGCAAAGCAGTGGATGCCGGCGACGACCTTATGGCGCTTGCAGGCCTCGGCGATCTTCTTGATCGCAGCGACCGTCGTCTCATGCGTCGGATCGGCGGCAGCGATGCCGACGAGTGAGAGGCCGAGATCGGCGGGGCCGACATAGACGGCGTCGAGATGTGGCGTCGTCAGGATCTCGTCGAGATTGTCCATCGCCTCTTGTGTCTCGACCATCGCCATGGTGATCAACGTGTCGTTCGCGTGCTTGGGGTAGTCCGCGCCCGCGTACCACATCGCTCGTGTCGGGCCGAAGCTGCGCCGGCCGATCGGCGCATAGCGGCAATTGGCGACGAACTCCTCGCATTCCTCGCGATTGTTGATCATCGGGCAGATGATGCCGTAGGCGCCGGCATCGAGCGTCTTCATCATCAGGTCGGGCAGGTTCCACGGCACGCGCGCAAGCGGCACGGTGTCGGTCGTGGAAATCGCCTGCAGCATCGGCACGGCGCTCGAATAGTCGACGAGCCCGTGCTGCATGTCGATGACGAGTGAGTCCCAGCCGGCATGCGCCATGTTCTCCGCTGAGACGGAGCTCGGGATGCCGAGCCAGCCGTTGACCACGGCGCCGCCCGTCTTCCAGATCGACTTCACCTTGTTCTCGCGCACGTTCTTTTCCTCCGGCAGACCTGTTGTGCTGCGCGGATAGCATGTGCAGGCGGCCCGCCCGCGTCAAATGGATGTTGCAAGTTTCGAAGCGATGGGGCACCAGCAAAGGCCCGTCTTTTGCGGCCGTCCTGCCGCGCTCTATGCTCGATTCCCATCGAAGCGGTCGCCAAGGCCGCCGCCTATCAGCACTGGGGAGTGAATCATGGCGACCAACAAGAAGAAGATCATCGCGCCCGCCGTCCTCGCGCGCGCGGGCTGGGATGTTCTGCATTCGCGCGACGATGTCGAGGCCATCTCCTACGATCCGTTGATGCCGACGCCGGATTTCCACGCGCTGCTCAAGGACGTCGATGGCGTCATCCTGGCGTTGACCCGCTTCGGCGACCCGGAGCTCGACGCGGGACCGCGCGTGCAGGTGGCGGCGCGCATCGGCGTCGGCTTCGACTCGGTCGACGTTCCCGCGCTCACCAAGCGCGGCATCCCGCTGATGACGGTCGGCATCGCCAATTCGCCGACCGTCGCCGAGCAGGCGTTCGCCATGATGTTCACGCTCGCGAAGCGCATGCCGCAGAACGATGCCGGTGTGCGCGCTGGCACGTGGCGCGATCAGCTCAAGGTCTACCCCGTCGACTTCTTCGAGAAGACGATGCTGATCGTCGGCTTCGGCCGCATCGGCTCGCGCACTGCCAAGCGCGCCGTCGCCTTCGACATGCGCGTCCTTGTCTACGATCCTTACGTAAAGGCGGAAGTCATCCGCGCCGCCGGCTGCGAGCCGGTGAAGGACCTCGACGCGGCGATTGCGGAAGCTGATTTCATCACCGTTCACTGCCCGAAGAATGACGAGACGATCGACATGTTCGACGCCAAGCGTCTCGGCCGCATGAAGCCGACGGCGGTCATCGTCAACACCGCGCGCGGCGGCATCGTCAACGAGAAGGCGCTGTTCGATGTCCTGGCAGGGGGCAAGATCGCCGGCGCCGGCATCGACGTGTTCGAGAAGGAGCCGGCGTCCGTCGATCATCCGCTGCTGAAGCTCGAAAATGTCGTCGTCGCTCCGCATCTTGCCGGCGTGACGCAGGAGTCGATGGCGCGCATGGGCGCAACCGCCGTACGCAACGCGCTCAGCGTGCTTGACGGCGCGCCGATTAAGGAAAACGCGGTCAACCCGGAAGTTTTCAAGTAAGCCGTTGAGCGCGGTTCCGGGGCAAGCTGCTGAGGGGTCGTCCCCGCGAAGGCGGGGACCCAGTAACCCCTGCATTGCGATTTCGTAGAGAGGCTGCGGCGTACTGGATGCCCGCCTTCGCGGGGACGACGAACGATGGCCCCGGGCCGTGCTCGGATTTTGACGCTGCGCGGCCTGCTACTTTCGTCGCAAGGCGCGACGATTGCGGGCAAGGTTTTGACAAGATTGACCGACTGCGGTCCAGTAAGCACCAAGGCGACAGCCATAACATTCAGGGAGGAGTTTCGATGAAGACGATCTCGACCGCCGTAGCGAGCGCCGCGCTCATGCTGGCGCTGTCGGCGACCGCGGGGGCGCAGACTGTTCTCAAGGCCTCGCACCAGTTTCCGGGCGGCAAAGGCGATGCGCGCGACGAGATGGTGCAGATCATCGCGCGCGAAGTGCAGGCGGCGAATGTCGGCCTGACGATCCAGGTTTATCCCGGCGCGTCGCTGTTCAAGCCGAACGAGCAGTGGAACGCGATGGTCAACGGCCAGCTCGACATGTCGTCGTTCCCGCTCGACTACGCGAGCGGCAAAGTGCGCGCTTTCGGCGCGACTTTGATGCCGGGTCTGGTGCGCAGCCATGATCGCGCAGCGCGCATGAACGATTCGCAATTCATGAAAGACATCAAGGCGCGCATCGAAAAAGCGGGCGTCAAGGTTCTCGCGGACGCTTGGCTTGCCGGCGCGGTCGCCTCGAAATCCGGCTGCATCCGCAAGCCCTCCGACATGAAGGGCCTCAAGATCCGCTCCGCCGGGCCGACCTTCGCGGCGATGTGGCAGCATGCCGGCGCTTCGATCGTCTCGGTGCCGTCGAACGAAGTCTATAATGCGCTGCAGACCGGCGTTGCCGACGCGACCGACACGTCGAGCGGCAGCTTCGTGTCCTTCCGCATCTACGAGCAGGTGAAGTGCATCACCGCGCCGGGCGACAACGCGCTCTGGTTCATGTATGAGCCGGTGCTGATGTCGAAGAAGCGCTTCGACAGCCTGAAGAAAGAACAGCAGGAAGCCCTGCTGAAAGCCGGCAAGAAGTCGGAAGACTTCTTCAAGCAGGCGACGAAGGGTCTCGACGACAAGCTCGTCAAGATATTCAAGGAGCACAACGTTGAAGTCGCGACGCTGACGCCTGAGGAATACGATGCCTGGATCAAGGTCGCGCAGGAAAGCTCCTACAAGCAGTTCGCGGAAGAAGTGCCGGACGGCAAGAAGCTGATCGACGAGGCGCTCGCCGTGAAGTGAGAACAAGGGCGCGCGGCCAATGCGCCGCGCGTTCTTGTCATACGCCATGCCGAGGGGAGGGCGCATGGACCTTTACGTTCGTATCATCACCCGCATTTCGCAGATTTGCGGAATTATTGCCGCGGCGCTGATCGCCGCCGGCGTCCTGGTTGTCTGCCACATGGTGTTCGTGCGCTATGTGCTCAATCAGAACACGATCTGGCAGACCGATTTCACGACCTACAGCCTCGTCGCCGCGACCTTCATCGGCAGCCCCTATCTCCTGCTCAATCGCGGCCACGTGAATGTCGACGTGCTGCCGCAGTATCTGCAGGGGCGGGGGCGCTTCTGGCTCGCCGTCGTTTCCTCCTTCATGGCCTTCGGCTTCTGCGCGGTGATGACCGTGCTGACGTTTCAGTTCTGGCACGAGGCGTGGACCGAGCGCTGGGTCTCCGACACGATGTGGCGCGCGCGGATGTGGATTCCCTATGGCGCGATGCCGATTGGGCTGGGTATTCTCTCGCTGCAGTATGTGGCGGAGATTTATAACCTCTTGACCGGCCGTGCCCCGCCTTTCGGACTTAAGCCCGGCGATGCCGGACATGACGTGAGCGAGCATCTCGGACACGGGGCTGGCGTATGAGCCCTCCGGTCCAAGGCGCCATCGTCCTCGCCGTCACGCTGGTGGTGCTGCTGTCCGGCGCGCCGGTCGCCTTCGGGCTCGGCGCCATCGCCATCAGCTTCCTGGTGATCTTTCAAGGCGTCGATGCGCTGCGCGTCGCCGCCGAGACCTTTTACGGCGGCCTCAACGATTTCACGCTCGTCTCGATCCCGATGTTCGTGATGATGGGCGCCGCGATCGGCTCCTCGCCGGCCGGCAAGGACCTCTACGAGGCGCTCGACCGCTGGCTTTACCGCGTGCCCGGCGGCCTCGTGATCTCGAACATCGGCGCGTGCTCGATCTTCGCCGCCCTCACCGGCTCCTCGCCCGCCTGCTGCGCGGCGATCGGGCGCATGGGCATCCCGGAAATGCGCCGCCGCGGCTATCCGGACGATGTCGCGACCGGCTCGATCTGCGCCGGCGGAACGCTCGGCATTCTGATCCCGCCGTCGATCACCTTCATCCTTTACGGCATCGCCACCGAGACCTCGATCGGCCGGTTGTTCCTGGCCGGCGTTTTGCCCGGCCTGCTGCTCACCAGCCTCTTCATCCTGTGGACGCTGTTCATCATCTGGAAGCGCGGCTTCCGCTCCCATGCGGCCAATTTCCGCTATTCCTGGAAGCAGAAGTTCGAGTCGATCCCGAAGATCGCGCCGTTCATCGTCATCATCGTCGGCGTGATGTACGTGCTCTATGGCGGCGTCGCGACGCCTTCGGAGGCCGCGGGCGTCGGCGCGGCACTCTGCGTTCTCCTCGCGATCATCATCTACCGGATGTGGACGCCGGCGGCGTGGTGGCAGATCTTGCGCGATACCACCCGCGAATCCGTGATGATCCTGATGATCATCGGCGCGGCGGTGCTCTTCGGCTACATGCTGACGTCACTCTACCTGACGCAGACGCTGGCGCAGGCCATCGCCGACATGCACGTCAACCGCTGGGTGTTGATGCTGCTGATCAATCTGTTCCTGCTGGTGTCGGGCTTCTTCATTCCGCCGGCCGCCATCATCCTGATGACGGCGCCGATCCTCTTGCCGATCATCACCGCGGCCGGGTTCGACCCGGTGTGGTTCGGGGTGATCATCACCATCAATATGGAGATCGGCCTCATCCACCCGCCGGTCGGCCTCAACATCTACATCGTCAATTCGATCGCGCCGGACGTGCCTGTCACAAAAGTGATGTGGGGGACCATTCCCTATGTCGCATGCATGATGCTCGCGATTCTCATCTTGTGCATTTTCCCCGAGATCGCCACATGGCTTCCGGATCACCTGATGGGGGTCGTCAAGCATTAGTCCACACGGGGCGGTGTCGATTTCGGAGCCGCCCCAAATTTGCTAAAACGGCAGTTCATCGAATGGTCCGGACATGATCTCTGGCAGCGACGATCGGTGCGCATTTCCATGGCGATGAACACGTCTTTCTTCGGCGAGCTCCTGCAAACGATCACGGATCGTGGCCGCTCGCTCCTGGACCGGGCCGGCAATCGCCGCGGAGCCGGCACGCGCGACGACGGCATTGTCGAAGCCTGCGAAGAGCTTCTCTCCGGCCGCGGCGAAGCGTCGGGCGTTGCCCGCGCGCGCGATATCCTCTCCCGTTACAGCGAGCTCAAGACCGGCCCGCGCGTCGCCTTTTTCGAGGCGCTGGCACAGCATTTCGGGCCCGATGCCGGCCGTCTCGCCGGCGCGGTCGAGGCTTGGCAGAAAAATCCGAGTGACGACACCGTCGCCGAACTGCATGGCGCTGCCGAGCCGCGCCGGCAGGAACTGTTCCGCCGCCTCAATCTCGCCCCCGGCGGCACCGCTTCGCTCGTGGCGATGCGCGAGCAATTGATGGATGCGGTCGGACGCCGCAAGGACCTCTCCGCGGTCGACGACGATTTCCGCCACCTCTTTTCGTCGTGGTTCAACCGTGGCTTCCTGGTGCTGCAGCGGATCGACTGGTCGACCCCGGCGATCATCCTCGAAAAGATCATCCATTACGAGGCGGTGCATCGCATCCGCGACTGGAACGACCTGCGCCGCCGCATCGATATGCCGGACCGGCGCTGCTACGCCTTCTTTCATCCGGCGCTGGTCGACGAGCCGCTCATCTTCGTCGAGGTCGCGCTGACGAGCGAGATTCCCGACGCCATCGCGCCGATCCTGGTGGATGGCCGCGATCCGTTGCCGCCGGAGAAGGCAACGACGGCGGTCTTCTATTCGATCTCGAACTGCCAGCGCGGCCTCGGCGGCGTGTCGTTCGGCAGCTTCCTTATCAAGCAGGTGGTGGAAGAGATTTGCCGCGAATTCCCGCGCCTCTCGACCTTCGTCACGCTCTCGCCGGTGCCGAATTTCGCGGGCTGGCTCAAGCGCGAGATCAACGTCGAGAACTCCGCTGTGCTGACGCCCGAGGATCAGGCGATCCTCGCCAACCTCGACACGCCGGACTGGTGGCAGGACCCGCGGCTGCGCGATCCGGTGCGCGAGCCGCTGCTGCGCGCGGCCGGCTACTACTTCATGCATGCGCGCAACGCGCGCGGCACGCCGGTCGATTCCGTCGCCCGCTTCCATCTCGGCAACGGCGCGCGGCTCGAGCGCATCAACTGGCTCGGCGACACGTCGGAACGCGGCCTGAAGCAGGCGCACGGGCTCATGGTGAATTACCTCTACGACCTCGACGATATCGAGAAGAACCACGAGGCCTATGCCGAGAACCGCACCATTGTCGCGTCGAATGCGGTCAAGCGCCTCTCGCGCGCCGCGCCGCGCGAGGTCGTCCCGGTCACGGGGTGAGGGCTCTTCTTCCTCCCCCTGAAAGGGGGAGGGTCGGGGTGGGGGTCATCTTTTCGCGTCGTCGCCCACGATCCCCACCCGGATTGCTGCGCAATCCGACCTCCCCTTTTCAAGGGGAGGTAAAGAACCGCCTCACCCCTCCCCAATCTCCCGCAGCACTTCCGCCGTGTGCTCCCCGAGCCGCGGTGCGCAGCGTTCCGACGCCATCGGCGCGCCGTCGATCATTACCGGTGTGCGCACGCCGGGGATTGTGCCGCCCTTGGCCGCAGCGTTCTTGAGCGATAGCTTCATGCCGCGATGGATCACCTGCGGATTGGCGAACACCTGGTCGAGCATGTTGATCGGCCCCGACGGCACCTGCACCGCCTCGAGCTTATCGAGCAGCGTGCCGCGCGGAAGCTTCGCGACCAGCGGCGCGAGCGTGGCGATCAACGCCGGCCGGTTCTTCAGACGGTCGGTGTTGGTCTTGTAGTCCGCCTCCTGCGCAAGGGCCGGCACGCCCAAGACCTCGCAGAATTTCGCGAACTGCCGGTCGTTGCCGACGGCGACGATCACGTGGCCGTCGGCCGTCGCGAACACCTGATAGGGCACGACGTTCGGATGCGCGTTGCCGATGCGCTGCGGCACGTCGCCCGAGGCGAGGAAATTCATCGCCTGGTTGGCGAGCACGCCGACTTGGCTGTCGAGGAGCGCGGTGTCGACAAAGCAGCCCTTGCCGGTCGTCTCGCGCTGCTTGAGCGCCGCGAGGATGCCGACCGCGGAATAGACGCCGGTGAAGATGTCGGCGATCGGGATGCCGATGCGCGTCGGCTCGCCGTCGGGAAAGCCGGTGACGCCCATGATGCCGCCCATCCCTTGCGCCATCAGGTCGTAGCCGGCGCGCGGCGCATAGGGCCCGTCCTGGCCGAAGCCGGTGACCGAGCAATAGATCAGCCGCGGATTGTCCGGCGCGAGGCTCTTGTAATCGAGCTTGAACTTGGCGAGGCCGCCGACCTTGAAGTTCTCAATGAGGACGTCCGAGCGCGCCGCGAGCTTGCGCACGATGCGCTGGCCTTCCTCGGTCTCGAAATCGGCCTCGATCGATCGCTTGCCGCGATTGGTGGCGTGGAAGTAAGCGGCGCCGAGATGGCTGCCGTCCGTGCCCTCGATGAAGGGCGGGCCCCAGCCGCGGGTATCGTCGCCCGCGCCCTTGCGCTCCACCTTGATCACGTCGGCGCCGAGATCGGCGAGGATTTGCCCCGCCCACGGACCGGCAAGGATACGGGCGAGTTCGAGCACGCGGACACCGGCCAACGGACCAGGCATGAAAGGCTTCTCCCAGCAAGATTTCGCACGCGCAGAGGGCGCGGCAGCTCTCTGTGTCGCGCGCCGGGGCCGGTTTGTCTACCCGGCCAAATGCATGCCGATGGGCCCTGCGCCGCACGCCCTGCCGTCATCCTGAGGTGCCCGAGCGGAGCGAGGGTCTTGAAGGATGGCCAAGGCACGGGCCGTCGCCCTTCGAGGCTCGGCGGCTTCGCCGCCTCGCGCCTCAGGGTGACGGATCAGCAGGGTCTCACGACCGGCCGTAAACCGGCACGATCGCGCCGCGCGTGACGGTGTTTTCCGGCGAGGCGAGGAAGAGGATCGTGCGCGCCACCTCTTCGACCTTGGGCCAGGCGGAAAAATCGGCCTTCGGCATCGCCTTGCGGTTCGCGGGCGTGTCCATGATCGAGGGCGCCACGGCGTTGACGAGAATGTTCTGCTGCGCGACTTCTTCGGCGAGGGCCGCAGTGAGCGCCGCGACGGCGGCTTTGCTCGCCGCATAAGCGACCATGCCGGCGCCGGAACGCCACTCCAATGCCGGGCGCGCCGCGACATTGACGATGCGTCCGCCGCCGCGCATCGCGCGCACGGCGCCGCGGCAGCAATAGAGGCACGTCATCAGATTCATGTCGATCTGCGCGCGCAACGTCGCATCGTCAGCTTCTGCAAGCGCGCCGGCGGCAAAGCCGCCGGCGATGTGGATCGACGCCCACAACGCCGGCAGCGCCGCGTAATAACGCGCGACCGCCTCCGCATCGTCGAGCGCCACCGGACCGGACAAGACGACGCGCGTCCCATGCCGATCAACGGCTTCGTTCTCCGGCGCGCGGTGCGTCGGCACATGGCATGTCGCGCCGGCTTCGGCGAGCGCGCGAACGACGGCGCTGCCGAGCGCCCCTGTGCCGCCGGTGACGACGATGTGGCGGTTTCGAAAATTCATAGCGACTCCTATGCGCCTGCGATTTACGTATCGCCAAGCGGCGGCTTCTAAGTGTCGTCCCCGCGGAGGCGGGGACCCAGTAATCACGGACTTCATTTGTATCGCAAAGCAGGGCGTACTGGATGCCCGCTGAAGCCTGTGCTCGGGCTGGCCGAAGGCCAGGCCCGGGTACGGGCATGACAACCACGGGTTAAGGCGCGGATGGAAGCTCCTTCCGCCACGGCATGACAGCGCCGGGCCGCGTGCAAGCGACCGCGGCGGCGTGTGCGGCGAAGGTGAGCGCATGCGTCAGCGCCGCAGACGAAAGCGCGGAAAGAGTGGCACGCGTGCGCACGCCTGCCTCGTCGAGAGCGCACAAGAGGCCGGCCATGAAGGCGTCGCCTGCGCCGATCGTGTCGGCGACGTAGACGCGCGGCGCTTCGACCGTGACGGCGCCATTGGGTGTGAAGGCCTGCGCACCGTTCTCGCCGTGCGTCACCACGACGAGCGCCGCGCGCCGGGTGAGTTCGTGCCTCGCGAAATCCTCCGCCCGCATGCCCGGCCGCAGCCAGGCGAGATCGGCGCGTGAGAGCTTGATGAGATCGGCGATTTCCATCGCCTGATCGAGATTGCGGCGATAGATCGTCTCGTCCGACGCGAAGCCGGGACGCACATTCGGGTCGTAGCTGATGAGGCAGGGTGCGTCGGCGCGTCGAGACGCCGTTTTGGCGCAGGCGATCAAGGTCGAGGCCGCCGGCTCCGCCGCAAGCGCGATCGAGCCGAAATGCAGCCACGCCGCATCGCCCGGCATCGGCTTGAGCTCCCGCAGCGTCATGCCGCGGCTCGCCGTGCCGGCATCGTAGAAGCTGTAGCGCGCCTCGCCCTCGGAAACGGCGGCGACCGCAAGCGGCGTCGGCCGTGCGACCCGCGTCACGATCTCCGTCGCGACGCCGCTTTCGCTGAGCGCCGCCATGATCCGTTCGCCGAAGCCATCGCGCGATACCGCCCCGAGGAAAGCCGCACGGCGGCCGAGCCGGCCGAGCCCCAGCGCGACATTGAGAGGTGCGCCGCCGATCGCCGGGCGCAGCACCGCATTCCCGTCGCGATCCGTGGTGGGCAACAGGTCGATCAGTGCTTCGCCCGCGACGACGATCATGATAGGTCGAATATCGGCCGGGCGCGCGGGCCTGTCACCCTGGACCGGCCTTGAGGCGGCGACCGCCGGCCGCCCCGCGTAGCGACATGAGGCGACGGAAGGACGTATGGCCGACTTCGATCTGGCCGTGATCGGCGGGGGTATCAACGGCGTCGGCATCGCGCGCGACGCGGCGGGCCGGGGCCTGCGCGTTCTGCTGGTCGAGCAGAACGACCTTGCGTCCGGAACCTCGTCGGCCTCCACCAAGCTCATCCACGGCGGCTTGCGCTATCTCGAGCACGGCGCGTTCCGGCTGGTGCGTGAAGCGCTGATCGAGCGCGAGGTGCTGCTGCGCATGGCGCCCCACATCATCCGTCCGCTGCGCTTCGTGCTGCCCTACCACACGGCGCTGCGCTCCTGGTGGCTGCTGCGCCTCGGCCTCTTCGTCTACGACCATCTCGGCGGCCGCAAGATCCTCCCGGCGACGACGACGGTCGACCTAACGCAAGGCGCGCTCGGCGTGCCGCTGCGCCGGCGCTATACGACCGGCTTCGAATATTCGGACTGCTGGGCCGATGATGCGCGGCTCGTCGCCCTCAATGCGCTCGATGCCGCCGAGCGCGGCGCCGTCATCCGCACGCGTACGCGCTGCGCGCGCGCGGATCGCGAGGGGCGCGAGTGGCGTCTCACCCTCAATGCGCGCGGCAATCGCGACATCGTCACCGCGAGCGCGCTCGTCAATGCCGCGGGGCCGTGGGTGGCGCTCACAAGCGAGACCGTCGTGCGTCTGCCCAATGCGGCCGCCATCCGCCTCGTCAAGGGCAGCCACATCGTCGTGCGCAAGCTCTTTGAGCACGACCGGGCCTACATCTTCCAGAACGCTGACGGCCGCATCGCCTTCGCGATTCCTTACGAGCGCGAATTCACGCTCATCGGTACGACCGATATCGATTACAACGGCGATCCGACCTTGCCCACAGCGAGCCCCGAAGAGGTGGCGTATCTCTGCCGCCTCGCGAGCGGCTACTTCCGTGAGCCGGTGACCGCCGAGCAGGTTGTGTGGAGCTATTCCGGCGTGCGGCCGCTCTATGATGACGGCCACGCTAAGGCGAAGGATGCGACACGCGACTACGTGCTCGCGCTCGACGCACCCTATGGCGAGGCGCCGATCCTCACGGTCTATGGCGGCAAGCTCACCACCTATCGGCGGCTGGCGGAGGAGGCGATGGCGAGGCTTGGCCGCTTTTTCGGGCCAAGCCGGGCGTGGACCGCTGGCGCCCCGCTGCCGGGCGGCGACTTTGCTTGGGACGGCGTGCCGGCACAGGTCGCGCAGGCACGCAGCCGCTGGCCGTTTCTGACGGAGTCACAGGCGCTGCGTCTCGTGCGCGCCTATGGCACGCGCCTCGAGCGCATTCTCGGCACGGCGACGAATGCGCAAGCCCTGGGCGCTGATTTCGGCCACGGCCTCACGGAAGCGGAGGTGCGCTATCTCATGCAGCACGAATGGGCCGAGACCGCCGAGGACGTGCTGTGGCGTCGGTCGAAGCTCGGGCTGCATCTGAGCGCGGCCGAGCAGGCGGAGGTCGCGCGCTTCATCGACGGCGCGCGTGTGCGCAGCGCAGCGGAGTAGGGGGGCATGGCGAGCCACATCATCGCGATCGATCAGGGCACGACCTCGACGCGCGCGATCGTCTTCGACGAGACGCTGGCGCCGCTTGCAAGCGCGCAGCAGGAGTTCCGGCAGATCTATCCGCAGCCCGGCTGGGTCGAGCACGATCCGGAGGACCTTTGGTCCACTGTCGTCGAGACCGTGCGCCAGGCGATGGCGAAAGCGAACATCACCGCGCGGCAGGTGGCGGGCATCGGCATCACCAATCAGCGCGAGACGGTCGTCATCTGGGATCGTGCGAGCGGCCGGCCGATCCACAACGCCATCGTGTGGCAGGACCGGCGCACGGCGGACCTCTGCGCCGAATTGCGCCGCGGCGGGCATGAGGCGACGATCAGCGCGAAGACGGGCCTTCTGCTTGACCCGTATTTCTCGGCGACGAAGATCGCCTGGCTCCTCGACAATGTGAAAGGCGCGCGCGCCGCGGCGGAGGCCGGCAAGCTCGCCTTCGGCACAGTCGACACGTATCTCCTCTGGCGTCTCACCGGCGGCAAGCGTCACCTGACCGACGCGACCAATGCCGCGCGCACGCTCCTTCTCGATATCGCGACGGCGCAGTGGGACGACGCGATGCTGCGCCTCTTCAACGTGCCGCGCGCGCTCTTACCGGAGGTGCGCGATTGCGCCGACGATTTCGGCGTGACCGAATCCGACCTCTTCGGCGGCCGCATCAAGATTCTCGGCATCGCCGGCGACCAGCAGGCGGCGACGGTCGGACAAGGATGCTTCCGTCCCGGCATGCTGAAATCGACCTACGGCACCGGCTGCTTCGCGCTTCTCAACACCGGCGATGCGCCGGTCGCGTCGAAGAACCGCCTGCTGACGACGATCGCCTATCAGCTCGACGGCAAGCGCACCTATGCGCTCGAAGGCGCGATCTTCGTTGCCGGCGCGGCGGTGCAGTGGCTGCGGGACGGCATGAAGATCATCAAGACGGCGTCGGAATGCGACGTGCTCGCGCCGCAGGCGGACCCGGCCGAAGCGGTCTATCTCGTGCCGGCGTTTGTCGGCCTCGGCGCGCCCTGGTGGGATGCCGACGCGCGCGCCTCGCTCTTCGGCCTCACGCGCAAGACCGGGCCGGCGGAATTCTGCCGCGCGGCGCTCGAGGCCGTCGGCTATCAGACGCGCGATCTTCTCGATGCGATGAAGGCCGATTGGCCCGGCGGCGACGGCGAGACCGTGCTCAAGGTCGACGGTGGGCTCACCGTCAGCGATTGGGCAATGCAGTTTCTCGCCGACATCCTCAATGCGCCGGTCGACCGCCCGGTCATCATGGAGACGACGGCGCTCGGCGCCGCCTATCTCGCCGGCCGCCAGGCGGGCCTCTGCCCCGACCTCGACGGCTTCGCCGCGACCTGGCGGCTGGAGCGGCGCTTCCAGCCGCTGATGGAGGTCGCGACGCGCCGGCGCAAATGGGCTGGATGGCAGGACGCCGTGCGCCGCACCTTGAGCGCGTCCGCACGATCGTGACCGACACCGCCGCGCCGCCTGCTCTGCGTTTCGAGGCCGTGACGCGGCGCTTCGGCGTACTCGCGGCGCTCGATCGCCTCTCGCTCGATATTGCCGCCGGCGAATTCTTTGCGCTGCTCGGGCCGTCCGGCTGCGGCAAGAGCACGCTGCTGCGTCTCGCTGCCGGCTTCGACGCACCGAGCGAAGGTCGCATCCTCTTGCATGGCAAGCCACTCACCGCGCCGCCGCATCTGCGGCCGGTGAACATGATGTTCCAGAGCTACGCGCTCTTTCCGCATATGAGCGTCGCCGACAACGTCGCTTTCGGGCTCAAGCAGGAAGGATTGCCGAAAAGCGAAATCGCTGAGCGCGTCGCCGAAATGCTGGCGCTGGTGCAGCTCCGCGCACTTGGCGCGCGCAAGCCCCATCAGCTCTCCGGCGGGCAACGCCAGCGCGTCGCCTTGGCGCGCGCGCTCGCGAAGCGCCCGCAAGTGCTCCTTCTCGACGAGCCCCTCGCCGCGCTCGACAAGAAGCTGCGCGCCGAGACGCAGTTCGAATTGAAGCGCCTGCAGCGCCAGCTTGGAACGACCTTCGTCATCGTCACCCATGACCAGGAGGAGGCGATGACGGTTGCCGACCGCATGGCGGTGATGGAGGGCGGGCGCATCGCTCAGGTCGGCACGCCGGATGAAATCTACGAGCATCCCGTCTCGCGCGCGGTCGCCGATTTCATCGGCGACGTCAATCTGCTGCAAGGCCAGGTGACGCGCGTCGACGCCTCCGGCCTGCGCGTCGCTTGCGATGGCGTCGGCGAGGTTGTGGCCGGCGCTGCGCCGAATGTGAAGGCCGGAGAGAGCGTGTGGCTCGCGCTGCGGCCGGAGAAGATCGCGATCATGCGGCAAAGCGATGCGGCCGCCGGCACGAACGCGATCGGCGGCGTCGTGAGCGAGCTCGGCTATCGCGGGGAACAGTCGATGCTCGAGGTCCGCACCGCGAGCGCGATGACCATGAAGGTGCTCATCCATAACCGGCGGCGGCAGGCGGCCGACGTGCCGCTTGTGGGCGAAGCGGTGTGGCTCGGCTTCACCCCCGACGACGTCGTGGTGCTCACGCGGTGAGCGCAGCGCCGCGCGAAGGAGCAACGCCGCAACGGTCCGGCGTCATGCGGCTCGCGATTCTGATTCCGCTCGCCTGGCTCGTTCTTTTCGTTTTCGCCCCGACGATCATCGCCTTCAAGATTTCGCTTTCGCAAACGGTGCTGGCGCGTCCGCCGTATGCGCCGGTGCTGGATCTTTCAGCAGGTTTCGCTGCGCTCACGGATTTTCTCGGCGCACTATCCTTCGACAATTACGCGACGGTGTTCGGCGATCGGCTCTATATCGCCTCCTATCTCAAGAGCTTGCAGATCGCCGCGATCTCGACCGCGCTGCTGCTCGTGATCGGTTACCCGATCGCCTACGCCATGGCGCGCGCGCCGCGCGGCGCACAGCGACTCCTCCTGGTGCTGGTGATCCTGCCGTTCTGGACCGCGTTCCTGATCCGCATCTATGCCTGGATCAACATCCTCCAGCGCGACGGACTGCTCAATCAGCTGCTGCAATCGCTCGGCATCGTCGATGCGCCGGTCGCCTGGCTCGCGAGCGATACCGCGGTCTATATCGGCATCGTCTATTCGTATCTGCCGTTCATGGTGCTGCCGCTTTACGCGAGCCTTGAGCGCATGGACGAGACGCTGCGCGAAGCGGCGGCCGATCTCGGCTGCCCGCCGTGGAAAATCTTCTGGCAGATCACCGTGCCGCTGTCGCGCCCCGGCATCCTCGCCGGCGTTCTCCTCTGCTTCATCCCGATCGTCGGCGAGTTCGTGATTCCAGACCTTCTTGGCAGTTCGTCGACGCTGATGATCGGCCAGACGTTGTGGACCGAATTTTTCGCCAATCGCGACTGGCCGGTGGCTTCGGTCGTGGCGCTCCTGATGCTCGCGCTGCTCGTCGGCCCAATCGTGCTCTACGAGCACCTGCAAGCGCGCGCGTTGGAGAAGGGGCGATGACGCCGACCTTTACTGTCATTCCGGGGCGCGCGAAGCGCGAGCCCGGAATCCAAAACCCCAGCGCTGCGGCGTATGGATTCCGGACAGCCTCGCTGCGCTCGGCTTCCGGAATGACAAAGGGGGAGCCTGATGCGTAAAGGCCTCTCCGCCACCAATCTCATCGTGCTCGTACTCGGCCTCGCCTTCCTCTATCTGCCGATCGCCATTCTCGTGGTCTATTCGTTCAACGCCTCGCGGCTGGTGACGGTCTGGGGTGGGTGGTCGACGCGCTGGTACGCGGCGCTGTTACAGGATCGCGGATTGCTTGATGCGGCGCTCGTGTCGCTGCGCGTCGGCCTCATCTCGGCGACGGCGGCGACGCTCCTTGGAACGCTGGCGGCGCTGGCGTTGGCGCGCGGCGGTCGCTTCCGCCTGCGCACGTCTTTATCGGCGCTCGTCTATGCGCCGATCGTGATGCCGGAGGTGATCACGGGGCTGACGCTGCTCCTGCTCTTCGTCGCTGTCGATCTCGACCGCGGCGTCTGGACGGTGACGCTCGCGCATACGACGCTGACGCTGTGCTTCGTCACCTTGATCGTGCAGGCGCGGCTCGCTTCCTTCGACTGGAGCCTCGAAGAGGCGGCGATGGACCTCGGCTGCCCACCCGGGCGCGCATTCCGCACCGTGATCCTGCCGCTGATCTGGCCGGCAGTCGCCGCTGGCTGGATGCTCGCCTTCACGCTCTCGCTCGACGATCTCGTGATCGCGAGCTTCACGACGGGCCCCGGCGCGACGACCTTGCCGATCCGGATTTACTCCGACGTGCGTCTCGGTGTGAAGCCGGAGATCAACGCCATCTGCACGGTGATGATCGCGACCGTCGCCGTCATCGTCATCGCAGCCTCGCTGCTTGCGAAGCGCAATGCGCGCGAGGAGGGCGGCGGCTTACTGTGAAGTCGCCGAGGCCGATGGCGCGGTTGCGGCGGGCTGCTCCGCCGGTTTGGCGGGTTGGCTTGCGCGGGGGGCCGTGAGTTGCTCGATCGCCGAGCGCACCGCGTCACGCGCGCGGCCGGAACGCACGGCATCGAGCAGCGGCGCCGCCGCGCCCGAGCGGCGGATCAGGCTTTCCACGTCCGGCAGCATGAGCGGATCGTCCCAAGGCCCGCGTACGACGAAGGGAAGGTCGAACGAACCCGGCGCATTGTCGCGCGCCGCAAGCAGGCTCGCGGTGCCCTTGAGGTCGAGGTCGCGCGCAGGGATCGAGGCCGAGCCTCCGAGCGCGAGGCGTACCGACGCGCCTTCGAGCTTCACGTCCTCGATGGTGGCGACGCCGTCGGTGATCTTCGCGTTGACGGTCAAGTTTTCGAACGGCGTGCGGCCGTTGCGGAATTCGTTGCCGCCCGACAGCGGCCGCCGCTCGAGGCGGCGCAGCAATTGCTCGACATTGACGCCGGTCAGCGCGCCGTCATGCGCCGACATCACCGCCGTTCCCTTGACGGTCCGTGTCAGGCTGAGCACATCGGGACCGGCGCCATTGAGGGCGAGCTGCAGGTTGCCGCGGCCTTCCAGCCGGCGCAGGCCGAACAGCGCCGCGAGGCAAGCATCGAGGTCGACGTCGGCGAACTGCACTTGCGCCTGCAGGTCGGCGCCGGGGTGGCTGCGCGCGAGATTGACGGAGCCCTTGACCACGCCGCCGAATGCCTGCGCCTCGCCGATGACGAGGCCGAGCTTGCCGCTGCGCAAGGTCGCGGCCGCGGCGGTGCGCCCCACTTTGACGCTGCCGACCTGCACCCGCGCCGCGGAGAGGCGAAGGTCAAACTGCATGCCGGAGAGGCCGCCGAGATCGATCGGCGCACTGCTCCATTCTCGCTCGTTGGCGCCGAGGAGCCGGATGGTGGAGATGTAGGGCGTCGCGTCGAAGCTGTCGGCGGCGAGCGTGCCCTGCAGCACGGCATGGTCGTCGCTGGTGATCGTCAGCACGCCCTCGGCGGCATTGCCGTCGAGCTCCACATTCACGTTCGAGAGCGCGACGGTCGTGCCGACGACGTTGGTCTGTGACTTCAGCGTGAAGCGGCCGAGGCCGCCGCCCGGCGGCGGGGTCTGCCCAGTCCAGCGCAGCGCGCTGCGCAGCGAGATGCTGTCGGCCGACAGATTGCCTTCGACCTTCAGCGTCGGCCTATAGCTCGCATGGCCGTCGAAGCCGAGCTTGAGGAGCGAACTTGCGAGCCGCAGCTTCACGCCCGAGCGGGCGCCGCTCAGCGCCGCGAAGAAGTCGCCGATATTGAGGCTCGCGTCGACCTTCTCGCCGCGCCAGAGGAACTGGCCGGTGGCCCCGAAGCTCTTCGAGATCGCGGGCCAGGCGAGGGAGAGCTCGACCCCTTCCATGGTCTCGGAGATGCCGCGCTTCTCATCGTTGATGAGGACCGTTCCGCCCGTCACGCGCACTTCGGAGAAGGGCATGCGCTCGACGGCGTCGGCGCCGGGCTGCAGCGCGCGCGTCAGCGTGTCCAGAAGCACCGACCAGTTGGAGCGCCCGGAGGTGTCGATGTCGACGAGAATGCGCGGATGGACGAGCGCGACGTCGGCGACCTCGATGCGGCCCAGCAACAGCGGCAAGAACCGCAGGTGCGCGCGCAGCCGCTCGGCAGTGAGCGCCGGCTGGCCGTCGCGGTCACTCGAGAGTGTCACGTCCGCGAAGCGCACGGAGCCGATCGGGAACAGCGAGACGACGACATCGCCGCGCAAGGTGAGGTCGAGGCCCGTGACCGTGCGCAGTTCGGTCTGCACCGCGTCGCGCACCACGTCCGCGCGCACGAAAAGCGGCAGCGCCGCGAGTGCGGCGACACCCGCGGCGGCGACGGCGGCAAGGCCGAATCCCAACCGTTTGAGGCCGCGGATTGATTTCACGAAAATGGGGTCCAGTCGGTTCCTTGGGGAGCCACGCAAAATTATACACGCAGCGCCAACCCAGGCGCCAACAGTGATTGTTCTCTGTGTCGCTTTCGTGGCCGCGAGTTGCCGGCCTTCCCGCAAAACTCTAAGTAAGACGGGGGGTTGGGTCCTGTCCGGGAGGGATTATGACGGCCGCACCGCTGTGGACGCCGAGCGCGGAACGCGTGGCCGCGACGCAGGTCGTGACTTTCATGCAACGGGCCGCCGCGCAACATGGCGTGGCGCTGTCGAGCTACCGCGATCTGCATGCCTGGTCGCTGAAGGAGCCGGCCGCCTTCTGGTCGCTGGTCTGGGATTTCTGCGGCGTCGTCGGCGACAAGGGTGCGACGCTGCTGCGCGACGGCGACCGCATGCCCGGCGCAGCCTTCTTTCCTGAGGCGCGGCTCAATTTTGCCGAGAATTTGCTTCGCCGCGATGATGCGACGCCGGCGCTGATCTTCCGCGGGGAGGACAAGGCGGAGAGCCGTCTCACATATGCCGAGCTCGGCGCTCTCGTCTCGCGCCTGCAGCAGGCGTTGCGCGCCGCCGGCGTCGGTGTCGGCGACCGGGTGGCGGCGATGCTGCCGAACCTGCCGGAAACGATCGCGCTGATGCTTGCGGTGACCTCGCTCGGCGGTATCTGGTCGTCCTGCTCGCCCGATTTCGGCGAGCGCGGCGTGCTCGACCGCTTCGGCCAGATCGAGCCGACAGTCTTCGTCGCCGTCGACGGCTATTGGTACAGCGGCAAGCGCATCGACAATGCCGAAAAGCTCAAGGCGATCACGGCGCAGCTGCCGTCCGTGCGCGCCAATGTGGTCGTCTCCTATCTCGGCGACGCGGAAAAGATCGCGCCGTCGCTGCCGCACGGCGTGACATGGGACGATTTCATCCGGCCGTTCGCCCCGAAGGCGCTGCAGTTCGAGCGCCTGCCGTTCAATCAGCCGGCCTTCATCCTCTATTCGTCCGGCACCACGGGCGTGCCGAAATGCATCGTGCATGGCGCCGGCGGGACGCTGCTGCAGCACCTCAAGGAGCATCGCCTGCAATGCGACGTGCGCGCGGGCGACAGCATGTTCTACTTCACCACCTGCGGCTGGATGATGTGGAACTGGCTGGTCTCGGGGCTCGGCAGCGAGGCGACACTTATCCTGTTCGACGGCTCGCCTTTTGCGCCGGCGCCGAATGTGCTGTGGGACCTGGCGCAGGAGGAGAAGGTCACGCTGTTCGGCACCTCTGCGAAATATATCGACGCCTGCAAGAAGGCGGAGCTTGCGCCCGCGCGCACGCATGATCTCTCCGCCTTGCGCGCCATCACCTCGACCGGCTCGCCGCTCGCGGCGGAAAGCTTCGACTACGTTTACGACGCGATAAAGAAGGACGTGCACCTCGCCTCGATCTCCGGCGGCACGGATATCGTGTCCTGCTTCGTCCTCGGCGATCCGACGAGCCCGGTCTGGCGCGGCGAGATCCAGGCGCCGGGGCTTGGCCTCGCCGTCGACGTCTGGTCGGAGGAGGGCAAGCCCGTGCGCCAGGAGAAGGGCGAACTCGTCTGCACGCAGCCCTTTCCCTCGATGCCGGTGCAGTTCTGGAACGACCCCGACGGCAAGAAATATCGCGCCGCCTATTTCGAGCGTTTCCCCGGCGTCTGGCATCACGGCGACTTCGCCGAATGGACAGAGCATGGCGGCATCATCATCCACGGCCGCTCCGACGCGACGCTCAATCCCGGCGGCGTGCG
Source organism: Variibacter sp. (assembly GCA_050187875.1). Taxonomy (GTDB): domain Bacteria; phylum Pseudomonadota; class Alphaproteobacteria; order Rhizobiales; family Xanthobacteraceae; genus JAFKKS01. Next base: position 66,614 of record JBFWXB010000011.1, on the reverse strand, counting down.
CATCGGCACGGCGGAAATCTATGCGCAGGTCGAGCAGATTCCGCAGGTGCTCGAAGCCGTCTGCATCGGACAGGATGTCGACGGCGACGTGCGCATCGTCCTGTTCGTGCGATTGAAGGAGGGCGTGGTGCTCGACGACGCCTTGCGCGAGACGATCAAGCGGAAGATCCGCACCGGCGCCTCACCGCGCCATGTCCCCGCGAAGATCATCCAGATCGCCGACATCCCGCGCACCAAGTCCGGCAAGATCACCGAGCTTGCGATCCGCGACGTGGTGCACGGCCGCCCGGTGAAGAACACCGAGGCGCTGGCGAACCCCGAGGCGCTGGCGCTCTACCGCGACCTGCCGGAATTACGGACGTAGGGAGAACGTCGAGTATCATCCGCCGCGAGGTCGTTCAGATCGTCATTGCCGGGCTTGACCCGGCAATCCATCATTCTTCGTAAGATTTTTTTATTGATGGATGCCCGGGTCAAGCCCAGGCATGACGAGTTTTTGTGCGTCGTCCCCGCGAAGGCGGGGACCCAGTACGCCGTGCGCTCTCGGCTTAATCAACGGACCGGGATTACTGGATGCCCGCCGGAGCTTGTACTCGGGCTGGCCGAAGGCCAGACCCGGGTGCGGGCATGACACTCATGGGATGAAGCGCGAGCATGACGACGCTGTTGCGCCTCGCCCCTACGCCGCCCCCGACGACTTCCGGCGCGCCGTCTCGATATCCAGATCGGCATAGCGCACCATCTTGATCACCGGAATGACGCCGACCGCGACGATGAGGAGCGCCGCGAGCGCACCCTCCTCGAAGTTTCCGCGCGTCGCGAACTGGTAGATGTAGGTCGGCAAGGTCTCGACGTTCAGCGGGCGCAGAAGGAGCGTCGCCGGCAGCTCCTTGAGACAGTCGACGAAGACGAGGAGGGCCGCGCCGCCGAGCGCCGGCCGCAACAGCGGCACATGCACGCGCCGCGCCAGCTCGCCGGAGCGCGCGCCGAGCGTGCGCGCGGCATCGTCGATATGCAGCGAGATGCGCCCAAGCCCCGCCTGCATCGAGCCGGTCGCAATGGTGAGGAAGCGCACGACATAAGCGATGACGAGCGCCGCGCCCGAGCCCGCGACGAGGAGGCCGACGCCCGCGCTGCCGAAGGCGCGGGCAACCGTGTTGATTCCGTTATCGATCGCGACAAGCGGCGCCAGCAGGCCGAGCGCCAGCACGGTTCCCGGTACGGCGTAGCCGATGCCCGCGATGGTGAGGAGAGCGCTCATGAAGGGGCGGCGCACCAGCCGCACACAGATCGCGACGCCGAGGCCGAGCGCGATGGCGACAACCGTCGCCGTCGCCGCGAGCGTGACGGTGGTGACGGTGTGGCGCAGGAGCTCCGGGTCGAAGCCGACGAGGAGCCCGCGCGCGATCACCTCCTGCAGGAGGAAACCCGCGGGGATGATGAAGCCGATCGCGACCGGCAAAGCGCAGGCGATGCTTGCGGCCCAGCACCGCCAGCCGGCGAGTAGGATCGGTGTGACCCGGCGCGGCTGGCGCGTGGAGATGAAAAAGCGGCGGTTGCCGCGCCCGTAGCGTTCGAGCGCGATCAGCGCGACGACCGCGAACAGCATCACGCAGGCGATCTGCGCCGCCGCCGGAAGGTCGCCGCGATTGAGCCAGGTCGTGTAGATCGAGATCGTCAGCGTGCGCACGCCGAGATATTCACTCGCGCCGATATCGTTGAGCGTCTCCATCAGCGCGAGCGACAGGCCGACGGCGAGCGCCGGCCGCGCCAGCGGCAGTGCGACATGTCGCGTGAGCCGCCAGGGCGTCGCGCCGAGCGTGCGCGCAACCTCGGTCAGTGACGCGCTCTGCATCTGGAACGTCGCGCGCGCCGAGAGATAGACGTAAGGGTAGAGCACGAAGCCCATCACGACGATGGCGCCGCCGAGCGAGCGGATTTCGGGAAACCAGTAGTCGTGCGGCGTGCGCCATCCGAAGGCGGCGCGCAGCCCCGCCTGGATCGGTCCGCCCGCATCGAGCAGATCGACATAGATGTAGGCGACGATATAGGTCGGGATCGCGAGCGGCAGCGGCAGGAGCCACGCCAGCGTGTCGCGATAGGGGAAGCGATAGGCGGTGACGAGCCAGGCGGTGCCGATGCCGACGATGGCCGTGATCGCGGCGACGCCGGCGAGGAGCCCGGCGGTCTGCGCCAGCGCGTTCGGCAGGACATAGGCCGCGAGATGCCCCCAGATCGCGGTGTCGCCGCCGAGCGCGATGAGCACAAGGCTCACGATCGGCGCGACGACGAGGGCGACCAGCGCGACGACGAACGCCGCCGCGATCACATGCCGCAACAGCAGACGACGGAAAAAGCCCGCGCCCGATGACGGGGAGCGCGGGCTTCTCGTGTTGGGTGCGGCGAGCGTGCTCAGTTGTCGAAGCCGACTTTGTCGACCAGGTCCGCCGCGGCCTTCTTCTGGTCGGCGATCTTGGCGAGCGGCACGGGATCAGCCTTCAGCGTCCCGTAGGACGCGATCGTCGGATTGACGGCGATGCCTGCTTTCACCGGATATTCGTAGTTCATGTTGGCGTAGATCTGCTGCGCATGGTCGCCGGCCAGCCACTCGATGAGCTTGATGGCGTTCTCTTTGTTCGGCGCGTGCTTGGTGAGCACGACGCCGGAGAGGTTCACATGCGTGCCGCCGTCCTTGAACGTCGGCAGGATGACTTTCGTCGCCTCCGCCCAGGCCTTCTTGTCCGCTTCCTTGTCGTGCATCAGCGCCCAGTAATAGCTGTTGCCGAGGCCGATGTCGCATTTGCCGGCCGCGATGTCGCGCGCGACTTCGCGGTCGCCGCCCGAGGGCTTCTGCGCGAGATTGGCCTTGACGCCCTTGAGCCACGTTTCCGCGTCCGCCGCGCCGTGATGGACGATGTAGGCGGCGAAGAGCGCGTTGTTATACGGGTGCTGGCCGGAGCGGATACAGATCTTGCCCTTCCATTTCGGATCGGCAAGCTCCTCATAGGTGATCGCGTCCTGCTTCACGCGCTCCTTCGAGGCATAGACGACGCGCGCGCGCATCGAGATGCCGACCCAATGCCCGTTCGGATCGTGATATTGCGCCGGCACGGCCTTATCGAGCGCTTTCGACTTGAACGGCGCGGTGATGCCCGCCTTTTCCGCGTCTTGCAGCCGCGCGATGTCGACGGTGAGAAGAATGTCGGCCGGGCTGTTGGCGCCTTCGGTCTTGATGCGCTGCTCGAGGCCGGAGCCGGCGGAGATGACGTTGACCTTGATGCCGCTCTCTTTGGTGAAGGCCTCGAACAGGGGCGCGATCAGCTTCGCCTCGCGATAGCTGTAGACATTGACCTCGCCGGCGGCAGAAGCGCTGCTGGGAGCCAGCGCGGCGGCGGCCGCAGCGAGAACAGCCATCAACGGGAAAGCGCGAACGCGCGAACGGATCATCACCAACTCCTCCACGCGGGAATGACCCCGCCTTGCATGAAAAGCGCCCGCGGGTCTGTCGCAGGCGCTTCGTCACTAAAGATGTGCGAAGCGCGCGGTCAACGGAGATTCGTCAGGAAAGCCAGTAGCTTGGAAGGGTTCTAAAGCTGGCGTTTTTTGAAGCGCTCTAAAAGCTCACGTTGCCGATTGCGTGCGCGACGGAATTCGTGATGGCGCATTGCCGAAGGCCGGCGCTTCACCACGCGCGGCGTGTTGCCGCAGCATCGCTTCTTGTCATTCCGGGGCGCGTCGAAGGCGTGAGCAACACGTGCGGACTGACCGACAGCCCGAAAGCGTGCGGCCCACTCCGTCACCTCTCCCATAGGGAGAGGTCGGATCGTTGAGCGCAGCGAAACGATCCGGGTGAGGGGTTACGCTCTCTCGATAGTCTCTAACCCCTCACCCGCCCTCGCTTCGCTCGGCCGACCTCTCCCTATGGGAGAGGTGAAGCAAGCGGCGTCTCGTCATGAACCGCGCTACTCCTTCATCGCCTGCCGCACCGCGTTCGCCTGCGCGATCTCGGCGATGAGCTTGTTGATCAGCGCGTTGCCGAACGACTTGAAATCCTCCGCCACCATGACGAAGGCGCCGACGCCGCCGATCACGTTGTCCCGGTAATAGACGGCGAGCCCTCCCGCCGGATTCGTGTGCTCCGGGTTCCAGGCGAGCGGCTTGTCGCTCAGGATGACGAGTCCGTTGATGGTCACGTCCTGTGCCACCGCCTCGTCGCGCGCCGTGCGCACGTCGCGGCCGCTGTTGTTCGTGCCGTCGCCGGAGACGTCGATCGTTCGCCGTGTCGCTTCGAACGGCGCGCCGCGAAATTGCGTCATTGCGAAGTCGATGCCGCCGCTGATCGACGTGCGTTCCGCGAAGGAGCGCGGCGCCTCGATGAGCCGGTCGCCGAACTGCTTCGCGCTCTGCGCGTCCTTGATCATAGACCAGCCGATGACGAGTTTCTGCGAGGCCAAGCCCGACCACTCGACGAAACAGACGGCGATCCGCCCGTGCTTGCCGGAGGCGATGGCCTCGAGCACGCGCGTATTCGCGAATGCGGCCGCGTAGCCGTCGCGCTGCAGCTGAAATTTCTCGTTGTCGATGCTGCGCGAGACGTCGGCGGCGAGCACGAGAAGAAGGTCCACGGCCTCCGCCGCGCGGGCGCAAGGCAGCGCGGCGAGCATCAACGCAAGACTGACAAGCGACAGCCGCAAAAGCCGCATCGGCGTCCCCTTCCGAACCGCGAGGCGATCCCGTTCCGAGGTACGACGGCGCGATTATAGCAGAGACGCGCGACTATACGGCCCGTTCACCGCCGCATGGCTGTCGCCCGCGCGACATCACGCGAAGGTGACGGAAACGCCCGAGAGCGGCAGGCCTTCGATCTGCGTCGACCAGGTCTCGCCCGGCGCCACCGGAAAGGCGCGCGTGAGACTGCCAGTGGTGATGATCTCACCGGGGCCGACCGGCGGGTTGCTCGTGTCGTCCTTGAGGAGCGTGAGGAGATGGCGCACTGCATTCACCGGCCCGTCAAGGACATTGGCGCCGACGCCGCGGTCGATCACCTCGCCATCGCGCAGGAGCGTCACCGAGAATTTCGGCAGGACCTTGGCGAACGCGGCGGCCATGTCTTCCACGCGATGCGGCTTGCCGTAGACCAATGCGCCATGCAGGCAGCCGGCGGCGATGCCGTCGGCGGCGGAGAACTTCCAGCCGGGATAGATCGACTGCACGATCTCGAAACCATGCGCGATCCATTCGATGCAGCCCATCAGCGCCGCGTCGTCCATGCCCGCGTCGGGCGCGCGGGAAAACTTGAAGGCGATCTCCGGCTCGATCTTCGGCTCCGGCATTTTCGCAAGCGATAATGAGCCGCCGAGCTTCGCGATCTCATGCACCGTCGTCGCGTACATGTCGCCCCAGATCGGCGCGTAGACGCCGTATTCCGCCCACATCGCGCGGTTGGTGAAGCCGATCTTGCGCCCGGCGAAGGTCTCGCCGCGGCCCTGACGGAGCTTGCGCAGTTCCGCCGTCGCGGCATAGGCGGTCGCAAGGTCGAAGCCTTCGCCGCGTTGCGAGAACGGCGTGATCTGCTGCGCGCTCTCGATCGCCGCGAATGTTTCCTTCGCAATCGCGGCGGGCGTCTTCTTGCTCGTTGTCATTCCGCGAGCACCCGCGTCGAGGGAAAGATGATCTCGATCAGCGTTCCGGCGTTCGGCGCGCTCTTGATGCTGAAGCTCGCGCGATTGGCTTCCGCGAGCGCCTTGGTCAGCGGCAATCCGAGCCCAGTCCCGGCGCCGCCATAGCGCGACGAGGTCGCAAGCTGCCGGAACGGCTCGAGCGCGGTCGCGATCTCCTTCTCGCTCATGCCCACCCCTGTGTCGCGTACACGCAGCACCGCCTCGCCACGATCGGTGAGCGCCGTCGAGACGATCACCTGCCCGCCGGGTCCGGTGAACTTTACCGAGTTGGAGAGGAGATTGAGCACGATCTGCCGCGTCGAGCGCTCGTCGGCGACGATCGGCGGCAGCGCCTTCGAGAGCGACGTGCGGATGATGACGCGCTGGCGGTTCGCCTGCGGCTGCATCAGCGCGACCGACTGCTGCGTCACCTCGTTGAGGTCGACGCGCGCGAAATTGAGGTCGAGCTTGCCGGCCTCGATCTTGGAGAGATCGAGCAGGTCGTTGAGCAGCGACACCATGTGCTCGCCGGAGGTGTGGATGTCGCGGATGTAGTTCTTGTAGCGCTCGTTCTCGATCGGCCCGAAGCACTCCTCCAGCATCACTTCGGAGAAGCCGATGATGGCGTTGAGCGGCGTGCGGATCTCGTGGCTGATCTTGGCGAGGAAGTCGGATTTCGCCGACGACGCGCGCTCGGCCTGGCGCTTGGCGCTGGTGAGTTCCTCTTCGGCGCGTTTCCATTGCGTGATGTCGCGGAACACGGCGCAGAATTTCACCGGCTCTTCCGAGACGCGGCCCATGGTCATGAACAGCGGGATCAATCCGCCCTGACGCACGCGGCCGATCACCTCGCGGCCGTCGTTGAGGATGCTGAGAACGCCGCTGCGGGTGAGCCCATCGAGATAGTCGAGCGCGGCGCGGTGGCTTTCCGGCGCGAACAGGTCGGTGAAGGGCTGGCCGATGATCTCCTGCGTGTCGTAGCCGAACAGCGCTTCCGCGCTGCGGTTGCCGGCGAGGATATTGCCTTCGTCATCGGTGATGATGACGCCGTCGGTCGCGGTATCGAGGATCGACTTGAGCTCGAGTGCGAGCGCCTGCGCCTCACGCGTGCTCACCTCCGCCCGCTTCTTCGCGCCGTTGGCGGACTTGCTGAACATCAGCAGCATCGCCGGCTCGCCGTCCCACGGCACCGAGAACAGCCGCGCGTCGATCGCCTGCTTCGTCCCCTCGCGCGTCTTCACGCAGAGCGCGCGGCTCGGCGGCTCGTCCTCGTCGGAGGCTTCGAGGCTCGGATCGCAGAACAGCGCCGAAAGTCCGCCCGCGGCCGCAAGCGTCGCGAGGTCGGGATATCCGGTCCAGTGGAAGAAGATGCGGTTGGCATAGATGAGCGCGTCGCCGCGATAGGCGAGGACGGCGATCGGCATGCGGTCGAGCACCGCGCGCTCGGCCGGCGCCTGCGTGTCCGGCGTCTTCGTGAGCTTCGCGAGCGTGTGTGAGATTTCAGCGAAGGACGAGACGTCGCTCGTGGGACGCGCGCGCTTCGCTTCCTCTGTCGGCTCGCGCGGTGGCGCGGCCGGTGCTTGCGTTTCATCTTTTGGAGCGGTGCGCGCGCCCAGCGCCTTCGCGATCTCCTGGAAGGCGTTGCGCTCGACGCTGGTGAGCGACGGCCGCTTCTCGGCGGCGCCGCCATTCGGACGGAACGGCACGACATTCTTGACGGTCGGCACGACGGTGAGCTGCGGGCGCGCCGCGTCCGCCGGGACGTCGGGAACGATCGGCGGCGGCTCGTAACGGATCGGTGCGTCCGGGCCGGATTGTATTTCGAGCGGCGGCAGCGTGTCGGCCGGAGGCTCTGCCGCCGGCGCTGGTGTCTTGCGGTCCACCGCTTTCGCGGTGGGCGGAGCGTTTCGCCGCGCCGCGATGGCGGCGGCGAGCGCGTCGATGTCGCGGCAGATGCCGAACCCGCGATAGCCGCCAAAGGCGCGCTCGCGTTCGAATGCCGGCATGCCGGACAAGGCGACCGGCAGCGGCGCCGCCGCGCCGTCGATCGGCCACGCGACGGTGATGCCGCTCCAGGTGTCATGCGACGCCATCGCACCGGCGATGCGTCCGTCAGAATCGAGCCCGAGCGTGGCGGCGATCTCGCCCCACGGGCTGCCGATCATCGCCGCGGTCTGCGGGCCCGCGAGCGCGACGAATTCGTCGGAGAGGGAAACGAGCCTGAGCTCCGCATCCATCTGCCAGACGAAGCGGAACGGAACGTGCCGCGCGACGAAGCGCGTTTCCAAATTGTCGAGCACGGACGGCGCGCGCGCCTCGGCCGTTACGGTTGCGCTTGTCATGATGCCCCCTGCCGCTTCCGATTGTTCGATGCTTTGTGCCGGCGCGGCCGCATTTTCCGCGGCGTCCCGTTCGGCGGCTTGCGCCGCCGCGTAGAAAAGCTCTTGTGCGGCGACCAGGATGCCGGCCTGCCGATCGTCGAAGGAAAGCCGCGCACAAGAGCAGAGCAGCGGCTGGCCGAGCGGCCCGCCAAATCCACGCAGCCGCACGAGTTGCGCGCGCTCGGTATCCGGCAGGCTTGCCGCAAGCCGCGCGATCTCGCGCGCCATCGGATGCTCCGCCGGAAAGCGGCGCTCGCCACCCGTTTCGCCGGCCTTCTGGTCGAAGGCCGCGGCGCCCGCTGCGTTTGCCCAGAGAAGGCGCGTGCCGTCCGCGGTCCAGAGCCACGCCGGCGCGCGAGCCTGCGCAAGCGGCGCCAAGCGCGGGTCGTTGCTGTCAAACGGCGGTGTTTCGGTACGCATGCGCAGCACAGACACAGACTGAACCCGGCGAGAACAGCCGCCCGGGAACGCAATTCGTAAACAAATCCTTAATACGGCTCGGCCGGAACGCCGTCCACGCCAGCGTGAACATCGTGCACCCCGTTTCGTTGTTAGAGTTAACCGCGCCGGTCAGCGAGGCGGCGCGGTTTCGGGACGTGCAAGCGTCGCGAACCCGACCTACACTGGCGACGCATTCGAGCGCCTCACCCCGCGATGATGGAGAGAAAACGATGGCGAAAGGACCAACGGAATCGTTCGAAATTCCTGGCGATTTGCGCAGCATCGCTGAGCAAAGCGTGGCGCAGGCGCGTCAGGCTTTCGACGGCTTCATGACGGCCGTCCACAAAGCCGCGTCAAAGGTCGAGGAGCAGGCCGCGACCGCCCAGGCGGGCGCGAAGGGGACGGGCGAGAAGGTCATGTCCTTCGCCGAGCGCAACGTCGCCGCCTCGTTCGATTTCGCCGAGCGGCTCGCGCGCGCCAAGGACGTGCAGGAGATGCTCAAGCTCCAGACGGAATTCGCCCAGGCGCAGATGCAGGCGCTGAGCGAACAGGCCCGCGAGCTTGGCCAGACGGCGGCGAACGCGGCTAAGAAATCGGCCTCCTGATCTTATTCTGACACCGCATTGCAATATTTATGTTGCAATGCACCATGAGTTCGCCTATATTTCAGCCATCGGGATCGGGAGCCGGTGGCTGTGCCGCCTTAACGGGCTGATCCTCCAAGGGAATTGAACTTTGCCGGGGAAGGGGTCGATGACGGCTCCTGGCGGCGCGCCCCGGCATAACCGAGAGGATGAAAGACATGGCTGAGGCCAGTGTGAAGGCGAAGGCCGGCAAAACGGGTTTTGCCGCTTCTGCGACGCTCCCCAAGTTCGACCTGCCGAAGTTCGAGATTCCGTCGGTCGAGATTCCGGCGGCCTACCGCGAGCTCGCCGAGAAGTCGGTCGCTCAGGCGAAGGACGCCTACGAGAAGCTCAAGACGGCCGCTGAAGAGGCGAGCGAAGTGATGGAAGAGACCTACACGACCGCGACCAAGGGCGCGGCGGACTATGGCGTTCTCCTCATCGAGGCGTTCCGCACCAACGCCAACGCGAATTTCGATTTCGCCCGCAACCTCCTCGGCGTGAAGTCGCTCTCGGAGGCGATTGAGCTGTCGACCGCGCACGCGCGCAAGCAGTTCGAGACCGTCACCGCGCAGACGAAGGACCTCACGGCCCTCGCGCAGAAAGTGACGAGCGAGAGCGCCGAGCCGATCAAGTCCGGCCTCAACAAGGCCTTCCGCGTCGCCGCGTAACGCGTCGCATATATCGTTGATGAAAAGGCCGGCTCACGCCGGCCTTTTTGTTTTGGCACGCGACTGCTCGATTTCAAATTTCACGATCCACATCTGCAGCGTCATGCGCGGGCTTGACCCGCGCATCCATCATTCGAAAAGAACTTATGCCAAGAGGATGGATTGCCGGGTCAAGCAATGACGAACCGGATCGATTTGTGCGCTACGGCGTCAGCGGCCGTCCGTCGAGCCAGCGGCCGAAGAGCACGCGCGGCTGCTCGCCATAGCCGAGCGCTTCGTAGAAGGCGCGCACCTTCTCGTTGCCGGCGCGCACGATGAGCTGCGCCTTCTCGACGCCTTGCGCGCGTAGCCAGTCTTCGCCCGCGGCCATGATGGTGCGGCCAAGCCCTTGTCCCTGCCGGGCCGGATCGACCGCGACGTAATAGAACCAGCCGCGGTGCCCGTCGTGGCCGACCATCACGGTGGCGATGACCGCGCCATCCGATTTTCCGACCAGGATCGCGGAGCTTGCGCCGCGCCGTGCGAACGCGATATCGGCGCGCGGATCGTTCCACGGCCGCGTCAGCCCGCACCGCTCCCACAGGCTCACGACCGCATCGATATCGGCATCATGGAGCGGCGAGATGGTCAGTGCAGCGCTCATAGCATCTTGCCTGGGTTGAGGATGCCCTTGGGGTCAAGCGTGCCTTTGATCGCGCGCATGATCTCGAGCGCGACCGGGTCCTTCACGCCCGGCAGTAGCGCGCGCTTGAGCTGGCCGATGCCGTGCTCCGCCGAGATCGAGCCGCCGTATTTGTGCACGACCGCGTGCACCGCCGCGTTCATCTCCTTCCAGCGCGCGAGGAACGCCGCTTTGTCGGCGCCGACGGGTTGGCTGACGTTGAAGTGGATGTTGCCGTCGCCGAGATGGCCGAACGGCACTGGCCGGCTGCCGGGGATGAGCTTCGTCGCGACTTCGCTCGCTTCGGCGATGAAGTGCGGCACCTGCGCGACCGGGACCGACACGTCGTCCTTGATCGAGCCGCCCTCATAGCCCTGAACTTCCGACAGCGCGTAGCGCAGATGCATGAAGGCCCGGCCCTGCTCGATGCTGCCGGCGAGCGCGGCGTCTTCGATCAACTCCTGCTCGAAGGCCTCGGCGAGGATCGCTTCGAGCGTCGCCGCGATCCCTTCGTCCGCGCCCGAGAGCTCGGTCACCACGTACCAGGGATGCGCCGCGACGAGCGGATCGCGCGTGCCGGCCATGTGGCGCAGCACGAAGTCGATGCCGATGCGCGGAATGAGCTCGAAGGTGGTGACGCCCGCGCCGGCGCGCTGTTGCGCGAGGTTGAGAAGCGTCAGCGCTTCATGCGGCGATTTGAGCCCGATGAAGGCGACGGCCGTCGCACGCGGGCGCGGAAAGAGTTTCAGCACCGCAGCGGTGATAACGCCGAGGGTTCCTTCCGCACCGACGAAGAGGTTCTTCAGGTCATAGCCGGTGTTGTCCTTCTTGAGCTTGTTGAGCCCGTGCCAGGTCCGCCCGTCGGCGAGCACGACTTCGAGCCCGACGACGAGATCGCGCGCGACGCCGTAGGCGAGCGCGCCGGTGCCGCCCGCATTCGACGAGAGATTGCCGCCGATCGTCGCACTTCCCTCGGCGCCGAGCGAGAGCGGGAAGAGCCGATCGGCTTTCGCCGCCGCTTCCTGCGCGGTCTGCAGCACGACGCCCGCTTCGCAGGTCATCGTGTTCGAGCTCGGGTCGACCTCGCGGATTTTGTCGAGGCGCTTGAGCGAGAGCACGACATCGCCACCGGCGTCGCGCGGGACCTGCGCGCCGACGAGACCGGTATTGCCGCCCTGCGGCACGATCGCCGTGCCGGTCTCGCTCGCGAGCTTGAGGATCGCCGCCACCTCCTCGACTGAGCCGGGGCGCAGCACCAGCGGCGTGCGCGCGTGATAAAGGCCGCGCAACTCGACGAGATAGGCCTGCTGCTCATTCGGCTCGGTCACGGCGTAGCGCGCGCCGACGATCGACGTGAAGCGTTGAATGAGATCGGCCGGGAGAGCAGGCGAGTGCGGTTTGTTCATGAGGCGGCTTGCACTTTATCGCGAAGGCGGACGCGGGGCTGCGGCGCGGCGCAAGCGATCGTTGATCGCCTCGCCGAGCCCCTGTTCCGGGATCGGCACGACGGCGATCGCACGCGCGCCGCTTGCATCGAGGCGATGCAGATACGAGAAGAAATTCGCCGCCGCTTCGACAAGATCGCCGCGCGGCGAAAGATCGAGAGTCATCGCTGCACCATCGGCGCCGTCCGGACGCGCACCGGCAAACGTCAGCAGTGCTTCGCCGCGCGCCACATGCGTCGCGTTAAGGCGGATCGTCGCGCGCGGCGCATAATGCGACGCGAGCTGGCCCGGCGCCTGCGGCGCTTCACCAGCGGAAAGGACGCGCGCGACTGGCTGGCCTAGAGCGCTTTCGATGGCCTCGCGCGCCAACCCGCCGAGCCGCAGCAGCACCGGCGTCTCATCCACGCAGGCAACGATGGTCGACTCGAGCCCGACTTCCGTCGGGCCGCCGTCGACGATGAGGTCGAGCGCATCGGGGAAGTCCGCGAGCACATGCGCCGCGCGCGTCGGCGAGACGCGGCCCGAGCGGTTGGCGGAGGGCGCCGCGATCGGGCGTGCGGCGGCGCGCAGGATTTTCTGCGCCACCGGGTGCGAGGGAACGCGCAGCGCCACGGTGTCGAGCCCGGCGGTCGTCAGCGACGCGATCGGACAGTCTGGCGCCTTCGGCACGACGAGGGTGAGCGGTCCCGGCCAGAAACGTGCGGCAAGCGCCCGCGCCGCCGCATTGAAGATGCCGAGCCGCATCGCCGCTGCGGGGTCCGGCAGATGCGAGATCAAGGGGTTGAAGCGCGGCCGCCCCTTCGCCGCATAGAGCCGCGCGATGGCCGCGCCATCGGTCGCGTCGGCGCCGAGGCCATAGACCGTCTCGGTCGGAAACGCGACGAGGCCGCCGGCGCGAAGCCGCGCGGCCGCCGCCTCGGCCGCGGCCGGCTCATCGGCGCTGATCACACGTGTTGCCGTGTCGCTCTCCAAAGGTCTTGTCCTGAAAGGCGCTGCGCGCGCAGGGTGGCGTTGAACCCGGCTGCCGGTTTGTGCTCTGAAGGCCGGCCCGTCAAGCTCGCGTTCTCCTGGTATGATCTGCCGGGACTTTTATCGAAGAGGCCGCCATGACTTTCGCCGCCCCCGTCGCCGACATCGCCTTCGCGCTCCGGCACAGCGCCGGCCTGCCGCAGGCCATCGCCGACGGCACCTATGCCGACCTGACCGAGGATGTGGTCGACGCTGTGCTGGAGGAGGCGGGCCGCTTCGCCAACGACGTGGTCGCGCCGCTCAATGCCATGGGCGACAAGGTGGGCGCCACGTTCAAGGATGGCGCCGTCACGATGCCGCCCGGCTGGAAGGACGCCTACGCCGCCTGGACCGCGGCCGGCTGGAACGGTCTCGCGGGATCGGCCGACTTCGGCGGGCAGGGCCTGCCGCATGCGATCAACGCGGCCTGCATCGAGATCTGGAGCGCGGCGTCGATGGCCTTCGGCCTCGGCCCGTTCCTCACCATGGGCGGTGTCGAGGCGCTCACGGCACACGGCTCCGACGAGCTCAAGCGCACCTACCTGCCGAAGCTCATCTCCGGCGAGTGGATGGGCACGATGCAGCTCACCGAGCCGCAGGCGGGCTCCGATGTCAGCGCGCTGCGCACGCGCGCCGAGCGCAACAGCGACGGCAGCTATACGATCACCGGTTCGAAAATCTTCATCACCTTCGGCGAGCACGACCTCACCGACAACATCATCCATTTCGTGCTGGCGCGGCTCTCTGATGCGCCGCCCGGCAATCGCGGCATCTCACTCTTCCTCGTGCCGAAGGTGCTGGTGAACGCCGACGGCTCGCTTGGGTTCCGCAACGATGCGCGCTGCCAGTCGATCGAGCACAAGCTCGGCATCCATGCCTCGCCGACCTGCACCATGATCTATGGCGACGGCGGCGGCGCGAAAGGCTGGCTGATCGGCGAGGAGAACCGCGGCCTCGCCTGCATGTTTACCATGATGAACAATGCGCGGCTCAATGTCGGGCTCCAGGGCGTCGCCATCGCCGAGCGCGCGACGCAGGGTGCGATGGCTTATGCGCAGGAGCGCAAGCAGGGGCGCGCGCCGGGTATCGAAGTCTCGGCGCCGATCATCGCGCATCCGGACGTGAAGCGCATGCTCGTCACCATGCGCGCGCTCACGCGCGCCGCGCGCGCCATCTGCTACAAGACCGCGGCGGCGATCGATGCCTCGCATCGCGCGCCAAGCGAAGCGGCGCGCAAGGCCGCGAGCGATCGCGCCGCGCTGCTCACGCCCATCGCCAAAGCCTTCTCCACCGACATCGGCACCGAGGTCGCCTCGCTCGGCGTGCAGGTGCATGGCGGCATGGGCTATGTCGAAGAGACCGGCGCCGCGCAGCATTATCGTGACGCGCGCATCGCGCAGATTTACGAAGGCACGAACGGCATCCAGGCGATCGACCTCGTCACGCGCAAGCTGCCGCTCGAAGGCGGCGCCGTTGTGCGCAACGCTCTTGACGAGTTGCGCGAGACGGCGAGCGCCGTCGCCGCGAGCAACGACCCGGCTTTCGGCCATACCGGCACGCGCCTTGCCGAAGCAATCGACAGCGTCGATCGCGCGTCGGCCTGGCTTCTCGACGCGCTGGAGAAGAAACCGGAGGCGGCGCTCGCCGGCGCGACGCCGTATCTGCGCCTCTTCGGCACGGCGATCGGCGGCTCTGCGCTCGCGCAAGAGGCGCTCGCTGCGATCAGGATCGGCAATGGCGCGGACGCCGCGGGGCGCACCGCGCTCGCGCGTTTCTTTGCGGAGAATTTTGCCGTGCAGGCGCAAGGTCTCGAACGCACGGTGACGGAGGGTGCGGACAGCGTTGCCGACGCCGCGCTTGTATAGAACGCGTCATTGCCGGGCTTGACCCGGCAATCCATCCTTTTCGCTAAGAAGATGGATGCCCGGGTCAAGCCCGGGCATGACGATGGAAAGCGGCGAGCGCGGCGTTTCCTCTTTCCCTCTCCCGCAAGCGGGAGAGGGAAAGAAGAAAAGCAGGCGTTCAGTGTCATTCCGGGCTCGTGCGCTTTCAGCGCACGCCCCGGAATGACAGCTACAACGGCTTCAGCCCCGCCTCGATTTGCTTGCGCCGCGGCTCGAGGAACGGCGGCAGCGCCAGTTTCTCGCCGAGCGTCTCCAGCGGCTCGTCGGTCGCGAAGCCGGGGCCGTCGGTTGCGATCTCGAAGAGGATGCCGTTCGGCTCGCGGAAATAGAGGCTCTGGAAATAGAAGCGGTTCACTTTGCCGCTATTGGGGACGCGCATCTCCTTCAGCCGCTTCGCCCAGGCATCGTACTGTTGCGCATTTGGCGTGCGGAAGGCGACATGGTGCACGCCGCCCGCGCCCGGATGCGCGATTGGCTGATCGGGCTGCACCGCGACATGCAACTCTGCGCCTGGTCCGCCTTCGCCCATCGCATAGACATGTACGGTGTCGACCGGCATCTCGGGATGCGGATAGTCGCGCACCTTGTGCATCATCATCAGGTCGGTGAGCACGCTGTCGGTCGGCCGCAGGTCCGTCACCGTCAGCGTGATCGGCCCAAGGCCACGGATCTGATGTTGCGCCGGCACGGGACTGCGCTCCCACGGCTTGGCGTCGCCCACGCCGCCGTCATTGATCAATGAGAGGCGCTGTCCTTCCGGGTCGGTGAAGTCGAGCGTCGCGCGCCCGTCGCGCGTCACGATCTCGCTCGGCTTCGCGCCGGCTGTGGCAAGCCGTTCGCGCCACCAGGCGAGCGTGCCTTCGCCCGCGACGCGCAACGCCGTGCGGCTGATACTGTGGCTGCCGTGACGCGCCGGGCCGGTGCGGAAATCGAAGAAGGTGAGATCGGTGCCGGGTCGCGCCAGCGCGTCGGCATAGAACAGATGATAGGCGCTGACGTCGTCCTGGTTCACCGTTTTCTTGACGAGCCGCATGCCGAGCGTGCCGGTGTAGAACGCGACATTGCCGGGCGCGTCAGCGGAGACGGCGGTGAGGTGATGGATGCCGGTCAAATGCATGCGCGAGCACTCCTGGTGTCGCGCAAAATATAGGGTGTGTTTTGCCGGTCCGCTTTCGCCCGGAAGGTCTAGCGGTCGTCCTTGTCGGAGTTTGAGTATTCCGAACGGCCGATGCGGCGGACCAGCTCCTGCATCCTCTCCGGCACGGGATCGGATGCGCTGCAGGAATAGATCGTCCTCAGCTGATGCCCGAGCGAGGACATGATCTCCGCGCGGCAGGCTGCGTCACTCATTGACTTGAAGGGGTCGTTTTGCATGGACACCCCTCCTTTCCCTGGGTGCGCCAAGAGTGAACGCGACCTGTAAAGTTTTCGTTCCAAATGCCGCAAACTGCGCATCTCTATGATTAAGCAATGGTTTCGATTGGCTCTGGCCGGCGAAAACCGATAGGTTTCATGGCATGCCGACATTGCTGCTCTCCCATCCCGCCTGCCTCGATCACTTGACGCCTGCCGGTCATCCCGAGCGTCCCGACCGCCTGCGCGCGCTGGCGCAAGCGCTGGACGACGAGCGCTTCTCGGCTCTGATCCGCGCTGAGGCGCCGCGCGCCGAAGTCGAGACGATCGCGCTCGCGCATCCGCGCGCTTACGTTGAAGCGATCGCCGAGGCGACGCCGAAGGAAGGCCTCGTGCGTCTCGACGGCGATACGACGATGTCGCCGGGAAGTTATGAGGCCGCGGCCCGTGCGGTCGGCGGGGCGGTTTTCGCCGTCGATGAGGTGATGGCGGGCCGGGCGACCAACGCTTTCGTCGCGACGCGCCCGCCCGGTCACCATGCCGAGACCGCGACGCCCATGGGCTTCTGCCTCTTCAACAATGCGGCGATCGCCGCCCGCCATGCCCAGAGGCAACACGGCGTTGCGCGCGTCGCGATCGTCGATTTCGACGTGCATCACGGCAACGGCACCCAGGATATCTTCTGGGCCGACCCGACGGTGATGTACGCCTCGACGCACGAGATGCCGCTCTATCCCGGCACGGGAGCGAAAACCGAGCGTGGCGTGCACAACACCATCGTCAACGCGCCGCTGCGCGCCGGCGACGACGGCGGGCCGTTCCGTCAGGCCTTCGACGACATCGTCTTGCCCGCAGTGCGGAACTTCGCCCCCGACTTGCTTATTATCTCCGCAGGTTTCGACGCCCACGCGCGCGATCCGCTGGCGAACCTCAATCTCGTCGAAGAGGATTTTGCGTGGGCGACCCGAAAGCTTATGGAGCTGGCGGGGGCGAGCGCGAAGGGCCGCATCGTCTCGCTGCTCGAAGGTGGTTACGATCTGCGCGGCCTCTCCGCGTCCGCCGCGGCGCATGTCAGCGCGCTCATGGAGGCGTGAGCCCGGAAACTATAGTGGTATAAATATCCGGCAGGCGGAAATCGTCACGTGCCCGTCTTAATCATTTCCAAAGCGGACATATCTACTGACCTCATGGACAAGACGGAGCGACACGGCGGATGACTGCCAATCCTCATAATGACGTCACTGCCATGAGCTTCGAGAAGGCGCTGGCCGAGCTTGACTCGATCGTCCAGCGCCTGGAGAAGGGCGACGTTCCCTTGGAAGAATCCGTAGCGATCTACGAGCGCGGAGAAGTTCTCAAGCGCCGCTGCGACGAGCTCTTGCGGCAGGCGGAAGCCAGGGTGGAGAAGATCACGCTCGATGCGTCCGGGAAGCCGACCGGCGCCGAGCCTCTTGATGTTGTATAGGCTGACGCGCAACCCACTGCATATTGTGGCGGGTCGACTGCGCGATTTGCGCCTTTAGGCATGTCGTGCGAGTTTATTTGGTTGAATGCGAAATAAGTCTGTATGGCTGGTGTGAAAATCGAACCTAAGGGGCTGAGTACAAGACGAAACCCTCGAGGGACGGCTGGAGTGATCGCGTTGAAAGATTCAAAGACACCGCTATTGGATAAAGTGCGCACGCCACATGAGCTGCGCGCTCTCAAGCCAGAGCAATTGGGTCAGCTCGCGTCCGAGCTGCGCCAGGAGATGATCGACGCCGTCGCGGTAACCGGCGGCCATCTCGGCGCGGGCCTCGGCGTGATCGAGCTCACTGTTGCGCTTCATTATGTGTTCAATACGCCGCAAGACCGGTTGGTCTGGGATGTCGGCCATCAGGCCTATCCGCACAAGATCCTCACCGGCCGCCGCGATCGTATCCGCACGCTGCGCCAGGGTGGAGGCCTGTCAGGCTTCACCAAGCGCGCCGAGAGCGAATACGACCCCTTCGGCGCCGCGCATTCTTCGACGTCGATCTCCGCCGGCCTCGGCATGGCCGTGGGGCGTGACCTCGACGGGCGCAAGAACAACGTCATCTCCGTGATCGGAGACGGCGCGATGTCAGCGGGCATGGCCTATGAGGCGATGAACAATGCCGGCGCGATGAATTCGCGTCTCATCGTCATCCTCAACGACAACGACATGTCGATCGCGCCGCCGGTCGGCGCGCTCGCCGGCTATCTCGCGCGCCTCTTCTCCGGCCACAGCTATCGCGGCCTGCGCGAGATCGGACGTCAACTCGCGAAGAAGCTGCCCAAGGCGCTCGAGATCGGCGCGACGCGCGCCGAGGAATTCGCCCGCGGCATGGTCACCGGCGGCACGATGTTCGAGGAGCTCGGCTTCTATTACGTCGGGCCGATCGACGGTCACAATCTCGATCAGCTGCTGCCGATCCTCAAGAACGTGCGCGACTCGCAGACCGGGCCGATCATCGTCCATTGCCGCACGCAGAAGGGCAAAGGCTACGGCCCGGCGGAAGCGTCGGCTGACAAGTACCACGGCGTCGTCAAGTTCGACGTCGCGACCGGCGTGCAGTCGAAGCCGAAATCGAACGCGCCGGCCTATCAGAAGGTGTTCGGCGAAAGCCTCATCAAGGAGGCGCACAAGGACAACAAGATCGTCGGCATCACGGCGGCCATGCCTTCGGGCACCGGCATCGATCTCTTCCAGAAGGTGTTCCCCAAGCGCACCTTCGACGTCGGCATCGCCGAGCAGCATGCTGTGACTTTCGCCGCCGGTCTCGCGACCGAAGGCTACAAGCCGTTCTGCGCGATCTATTCGACGTTCCTGCAGCGCGGCTACGACCAGGTCGTGCACGACGTCGCGATCCAGCGGCTGCCGGTGCGCTTCGCGATGGATCGCGCCGGCCTCGTCGGCGCCGACGGCCCGACGCATGCGGGCTCCTTCGACATCGCGTATCTCGGCTGCCTCCCCGGCTTCGTGCTGATGGCGGCGGGCGACGAGGCGGACCTCGTGCACATGGTGGCGACGCAGGTCGCGATCGACGATCGTCCCTCGGCGCTGCGCTACCCGCGCGGCGAAGGCATGGGCGTCGAAATGCCGGAAGAAGGCAAGCCGCTCGAGATCGGCAAGGGCCGCGTGCTGCGCGAAGGCACCAAGGTCGCGCTTTTCTCGTATGGCACGCGTCTCAAGGAGTGCCTGAACGCCGCTGACGATCTGGCGTCCTTTGGCCTTTCGACGACGGTTGCCGACGCCCGTTTCGCCAAGCCTCTCGACGTCGATCTCCTGCTGCGCCTCGCGCGGGAGCATGAGGTCCTGATCATGATCGAGGAAGGCGCGGTCGGCGGCTTCGGCTCCTTTGCCATGCAGGCGCTCGCCGAGCACGGCGTGCTCGACAATGGCCTCAAGGTGCGCAGCATGACGCTGCCCGACGTCTTCATCGACCAGGATTCGCCGGACAAGATGTACGCGAAGGCCGGGCTCGACTCGAAGGGCATCGTCGCCAAGGTATTCGAAGCCTTGGGCAAGGACGTGCGCTCGGAGACCTCGCGTCTCGCCTGATCAAATGCGAAGCGCCCCGAAATTCGGGGCGCTTTTTTACATTGCGATGACCTCTCGCAAGCGAGCCGACGTTCTCCTCGTCGAACGTCATCTCTTTGAAAGCCGCGCGCAGGCGCAGGCGGCGATCGCCGCCGGTCTCGTCATGGCCGACGGCGCAGTCGTCGGCAAAGCGTCGGAACGTCTCGCCAGCGAAGCGCAGCTTGTGGCGCAGCCTGCGCATCCTTGGGTGTCACGCGGCGGCGTGAAGCTCGCGGCGGCGCTCGATCGTTTCGGCTTTGATCCGCGCGGCTGCGTTTGCCTCGATGTCGGCGCCTCGACCGGCGGCTTCACGCAGGTGCTGCTCGCGCGCGGCGCGGCCCATGTCACGGCCGTCGACGTCGGAAGTGGCCAATTGCACGCGTCGCTGCGCGCTGACCGCAGAGTGACGTCGCTCGAGCAGACGGATGTTCGCACGCTTGCCGCAGCGGCGCTCTCCGCGCCCGCAGAGGTTATCGCGATCGACGTGAGCTTCATCTCGCTCAAGCAAGTCCTGCCGACGGCAACGGCGCTCGCCGCGCCGGCCGCCGCTCTCGTTGCCCTCATCAAGCCGCAGTTCGAGGCCGGCCGCGCTGCCCTCAAGAAAGGGATCGTGCGCGATCCCGCCGTGCATGCCGCCGTGTGCGATGACATCGCGCGCCACGTCGAGGCGCTGGGTTGGCGCGTCTGCGGCGTGATGCCCTCGCCGATCCACGGCGGCGACGGCAACGCCGAATTCTTGATCGGCGCGCGGCGTGGTTGAAACGCTCACCATCGCCCGCGTCGGCCATCGCGGCGATGGCGTCGCCGATGGCGGCGCGGAGCCGCTTTTCGTTTCCTACACGCTGCCGGGCGAGACGGTGACGGTCGCGCCGGTGCTGGGCCATGGTGATCGTCGCGAATTGCTGCAGGTCGATACGCCGAGTCCTGAGCGCATCGCGCCGATCTGCCCGCATTTCGGCACCTGCGGCGGCTGCGCCATCCAGCATTGGCGCTTCGATCGCTACGCGGCCTGGAAGCGCGACCTCGTCGTCACCGCGCTTGCGCAGGCGGGGCTTGCCGGGCCGGTCGATGAGCTTGTCGACGCGCATGGTGAAGGCCGTCGCCGCGTCGTGCTGCATGCGCGTCAGAATCGCGATGTGCTCAATGTCGGCTTCGCCGCGCCGCGCGCGCATCACATCGTGCCGATCGATCGCTGCCCGATCCTCGCGCCCGCGTTGGACGATGTCATCCCGCTTGCCTGGGCGTTGGCGGAACCGCTGCGGCCGCTGCGCAAGCCGCTCGATATCCACGTCACGGCGGCCGACAACGGCCTCGATGTCGACATCCGCGGCAGCGGTCCGCTCGCGCCCGCGATCGAGATGCAACTCGGCCACGCTGTCACGCGGCACGGCTTTGCGCGGCTCACGCGCCATGGCGAATTGGTCATGCAACTCGTGCCGCCGACGCTGCGCATCGGCCGCGCCACGGTGACGCTGCCGCCCGGCCCGTTTCTGCAGCCGACGGCGGAAGGCGAGGCGGCGCTGGCGCGCCTTGTCGTCGCGCATGTCGGCGCCGCGAAGCGCGTGCTCGATCTCTTCGCGGGCGTCGGCCCGTTCAGCCTGCGCCTGGCCGAGACGGCGCGCGTCGCTGCGTTTGACGGCAGTGCGCCGGCGATCGCAGCGTTGAAGCACGCCGCCAATACGGCGCCGGGATTGAAGGCGATCGCAGCGGAGGCGCGGGACCTTTTCCGCCGGCCGCTCTTGCCGTCGGAGCTGTCCGGCTTTGATGCCGTGGTGATCGATCCGCCGCGCCAGGGCGCGGAGGCACAGACACGACACCTCGCGGCATCGAAGGCCGAGCGCGTGATCGCGGTCTCGTGCAATCCCGCGACCTTTGCGCGCGATGCACGGTTGCTGATCGACGGCGGCTTTGCCTTGAAGCAGGTGACGCCAGTCGATCAGTTCCGCTACAGCGCGCATGTGGAGATCGTGGCGCTGTTCGTGCGGTAGGTTTCGGTGTTCGCGACAAATATTTGAGTGTCATGCCCGCGAAGGCGGGCATCCAGTAACCCCAGTCTATCGGTTCAATCGAGAGCGCAGGGTGTACTGGGTCCCCGCCTTCGCGGGGACGACACTATGAGAATTAATCCGCCGGCGCGAACTTGCCGACGAAAATCCAGCGCCAGCGCTTGCCGGTGAGGAAGAACGTGCCGTCGCGCCTGTCGTGGGCGATGCCGTTGAGCACGTAATTGTCGCTGGACAAAAGCCGCTCGCGCTCGTTGAGCGACATGCGCGGCCAGAGGGATTTTGAAAGGTCGGCGGTGGCGTCGATGCAGCCGGTCTCCGGCACGACGCGCACGATCACCGGCGTCGTGAACACATTGGCGTAGATCTTGCCGTCCACCCATTCGAGCTCGTTGAGATTGGGCACCGACTTGTCGCCGAGCCGGATCGGCACGGTGCGGCGGATCGCGAAGGTTTTCGGGTCGACGAAGTAGAGCTTATCCCCGCCGTCGGTGAAGATGAGATTCGTGCCGTCGTTGGTCAGTCCCCAACCGTCGTGTGTATTTTTCATCTCGCGCAGGCGCTTTCCCGCGCGGTCGTAGACAAACACCTTGTGCTCCTTCCAGCTGAGCTGGAACATCTCGTCGCCGAGAACGGTCAGGCCTTCGCCAAAAAAGGTGTCGCCGAATTTTGCGAGCGGTGTGACGTGCCCCTGGCGGTCGATGGTGTTGAGCCGCGTCTCGCCGTCGATCGGCCCCGTGCTTTCGAACAGCAGGCCGTCATGCAGCTCGAGGCCCTGCGTGAAGCCGAGCGTGTCGCGCTCGATCTGCGATTCCACATGGAAGACAAGCGGTTTCGGGGCGGGACAGCTTTGCGCCCGCGCCGCGGTGGCGGCCGCGGCCATCAGCGCCGAAGCAAGCAGGGACATCAAGAGTCGCATCGCCGTTCGACCTAGCCGAATGGTTATCGCGCGTCCATACCGCCATTGCCCCAGCGTTCCTGCCACATCCGCTCGCCGATGGTGCAGGAGATGCGGGGCGTGCGCGGCGTCGCCTGCGCCGGGATGACGTCCGGCATGCGGCCGGCGACCTCGAGCACCAGCTTGGTGCGGATCGCCTCGCGGAATTTCTCGCGCTCGCGGATCGGAATGACGAAGGCGCCGGCGCCGCCGATCACGCAATCCTCGTAATAGATGTCGAGGTCGTCGATATCCATCGTCGCCGGATTGATGCGCTTGAGCATGATCGGCAGCCCGTTGATGGTGATGCCTTGCGCAACGACCTCGTCGCGCACGCCTTCGATCAGGCGGCCTTGATTGTTCGCGCCGTCGCCCGACACGTCGATCACACGGCGGATGCCGGTGAAGCCGTTGTTCTCGAATTGCGGCGCGGCATAGAGGAGGGCGCCCGAGATCGAGGTGCGAAAGGCGCGCCGATAAGGCGCGGCCATGAGGTCATCGGCGAATTTTTGCGCCGCCGCTTCGCCGTCGATCAGACGCCAGGGGATCAGTGTGCGCTGGTCGGCCGCGCCCGCCCATTCGACATAGGTGATGGCGATGCGCCCGTGCATGCCTTCGCGCAGCGCGCGCAGGAATTCCGCCGAGACGATCGCCTGCGCATAGCCCTCGCGCTGCAGCGCCTGCTCGTCCGGGTCCATCGAATAGGACACATCGACCGCAAGGACGAGCTCGACGTCGACGGCGACCGCGCCGGGCTGCGCCCGGCCGGGGAAGTCGGCGCGCAATGTCGGCGCGGCGGCCGTGCCGCCAGCAACGCTTGCCGCGCCGAGCGCAAGCAGCGCCGCGGCCATCACGCCATTGAACCGCATCATCGCGTCGCCCCCGCGTGTGATGTGATGATCTAGTGCACGCTTGGCCGTTTCAACAGCGCGTTGCGGTCGCGCGAGGTGATCGACACGTCGAACGTCCGGCCGGAGCGATGGATACGCATCGGCACGACGACGCCGGCCTGGCCGAGCGACCAGATGCGCCGGAACAGTGACGCCAAGTCGCTTACCTCGCTGCCGGCGACCGACAACACGAGGTCTCCGGTCTGCAGCGCCGCCTCTTCCGCCGGGCCGCCACTGGCGACGCCGGCGATCACCACGTTGTCGTCGAGCTCGGTGGCGTAGAGGCCAAGCCACGGGCGCGGCGGATCCTTGCGGCGTCCGAGCAAAATGAGGTCATCGAGGATCGGCTTGAGCAGGTCGATCGGCACGATCATATTGAGATGGTCGTTCTGCGCCGCCTGCTGCAACTGCAGCGATCCGATGCCGATGAGCCGGCCCGTGGAATCGATCACCGCGGTGCCGCCCCAATGCGGATGTGCCGGCCCGGTGAAGATCGCTTCGTCCAGCAGATACTCCCAGTAGCCGGCGAACTCCTGCTTGCTGACGATCCGGCCGGCGACGGAGCGCTGGCGTCCGCCATGGCCGCCGATCACCACGGCATCGCCGACGCGCACATCGCTCGACTGTCCGAGCGGAAGGACCGGCGCCTCGAGGCGCGCGAGCGCCTGCACGAGGCCGAAGCCCGTCACCTGGTCGTAGGCGAGCACATGGCCGGGCACGAGACGGCCATCGCTGAGCGTGATCCAGACCTGGTCCGCTTCCGTCACGAGGTAGCCGATGGTCACGATCAGCCCGTCGCTGCGGATCAGCACGCCATTGCCGGCGCGCTCGGTGCCGAGCGTGTCCGCGGTGAAGGCGTCCTCCGGAACGGAGGTGCGGATGCCGACGACGGCCGTGAGAGCGGCGTCGAGATCGAAGACATAGTCCTCCGGCTTCGGTTGGACCTTGGATGGGATCGTCCAGTCGCTCAAGGAAGGCATCGGCCGCTCCGTTGCAGGGCTCGCCGGTTCAATGCGCGGCGCGCCCCAGGGTTCGGATGTCGATCCTGTACAGATAGGGCCTGGGCGCAGAGGTCGCATCCCGGCCCGGGCATTGTCACACCCTCAGTCGAAACGTAGTGTGCCCCGCGCTCAAATCCAAATTGCGGAAAGGAACCCCACCGGCATGCGCCGTGACTTTGCCACTCTCGCCCTCGCCATGCCACAGGCGCATGTGCTGCAGGTGACGATGAACCGTCCGGATGTGGCCAACGCCATGAACACGCAGATGGGCCTCGACCTGATGAATTGTTTCGAGGACATCGCGCTCGATCCCGGCGATACGCGTTGCGTGGTGCTCACGGGGGCAGGGGAGAAGGCCTTCTGCGCCGGCGGAGACCTCAAAGAGCGCAACGGCATGACCGACGAGCAGTGGACGCGCCAGCATGTCATTTTCGAGCGCATGGTGCGCGCGATCATGGCCTGCCCGACGCCGGTCATCGGCGCGGTCAACGGCGCGGCCTATGCCGGCGGCTGCGAGATCGCGATGTGCTGCGACTTCATCTATGCGGCCGAGCATGCCCGCTTTGCGCTGACGGAAGTGACGCTCGGCATCATGCCCGGCGCCGGCGCGACGCAGAACCTGCCGCGCGCGGTCGGCGAGCGCCGCGCCAAGGAGATCATTCTGTCCGGTAAGCCGTTCACCGTCGCAGAGGCTGTGCAATGGGGCCTGGTGAACGCCGTGTTCCCCGGCCCGCAGCTCCTCTCCGAGGCGCTGGCGACAGCCGGGCGCATCGCCGCCAACGCGCCGATCTCGGTGCGGCAGGCGAAACAGGCGATCAGCCGCGGCGGTAACATGTCGGTGTGGGACGGTTTGGCGTTCGAGATCGAGGCTTATAATCGCATGGTCTCGACCGAGGACCGGCACGAAGGCATCCGCTCGTTCAACGAGAAGCGCAAACCGCAGTTCAAGGGCCGTTAAGGAGGTTCGTCATGCGCGAGAAGGTGTTCATCCGCGAAGTAGGGCCGCGCGACGGCATCCAGATGGTGAAGACGATCCTCTCGACCGAGCGCAAGATCGAGTGGATGCGCAAGGAAGCGGCCGCCGGTGTGAAGCGCTTCGAGGCGACGTCGTTCGTGCCGCCGAAGGTCGTGCCGCAGTTCCATGATGCCGCCGAGGTCGCGCAAGGCGCGCTGACGATCCCCGGTATCGAGCCGGCGGTGCTGGTGCCGAACCTTAAGGGCGCGCAGCGCGCCTTCGATGTCGGCGTGCCGAAGGTGAATTACGTCCTCTCCGCGAGCGAGATGCACAACCAGTCGAATGTGCGCCGCTCGACCGATGAATCGATCGAGGACTTCCGCCGCATCATCGCCGAGCGCGACGCACGCGGCCTCAAAGGCAAGGTCGAGATCGGCGCCGGCATCGCCACGTCGTTCGGCTGCACGATCCAGGGCGTGGTGCCGGAGAAGCGCGTCGTCGAGATCGCCGCGATCCTCGTCGAGGCGGGCGCACAGGAAATGAGCCTCGCCGACACCGTCGGCTACGGCAATCCGGCGCAGATCCGCCGCCTCTTCAAGAATGTGGCGCAGGTGGTTGGGAACGTGCCGCTCGCCGCGCACTTCCACGACACCCGCGGCCTCGGCATCGCCAACGTCACGGCCGCGGTCGATGTCGGCGTCCGCCGCTTCGATGCTTCGCTCGCCGGCCTCGGCGGCTGTCCTTTCGCGCCGGGCGCGACGGGCAATATCGACACCGAGGATACGGCCTTCCTGCTCGAGGAGCTTGGCTTCGACACCGGCATCGATATCGAGAAGCTGATCGCCGTGCGGCAGGAGGTCGAAAGCTGGCTGCCGGGCGAGCGCTTCTTCGGCATGGTGGCGCGCGCCGGTCTGCCGAAAACTTACCGCGATACCGCGGCCGCGGCCGCATAGATCCTTCAGATTGGGATGCGAAACGGTTTTCTCCCGCTCGTCCCCGCGAAAGCGGGACCCAGGGCCACAGCCTCCTGGATTCCCGCTTACGCGGGAATGAGTGGATGATCGAACGCTTCGGCTCCTCAACGTCATCATCATCCGCAAAGCGGGAGGAATAACGTGACCGGTTTGACGCGACAGGCGGCCCAGTTCGTCGCTACGTTCGACTCCAAGGCCATCCCGACGCGCGCCTATGAGGCGGCGCGCATAGGCATCGCCGATTGCGTCGCGACCATGATCGCCGGTGCAAGCGAGCCTCCCGTCGCGATCGTGCGCGATCTCGTCGCCGAGAAAGCGGGCGCCGACGCCGCGCCGGAAGTTCCCTCGGGCCGCGGCCTCTCGGCCATGGATGCGGCACTCGTCAACGGCGTCGCCGGTCATGTGCTCGACTACGATGACGTCGCGATGGACGGGCACACCAGCGTCGCGCTCGCGCCGGCGATCCTGGCCGAGGGCTGGACGCTTAACGCGAGTGGCGCAGACGCGCTCGCCGCCTACGCCGCCGGCTACGAGCTCTGGGCAGCCCTCGTCGAGCAGGAGCCGGGCGCGCTGCATGACCGCGGCTTCCATCCGACGGCGGTGTGGGGAACGCTTTCGGCGGCGGCAGCCTGCGCGCGTCTGCACAAGCTCGACGAGGAGAAGACCGCGCACGCGCTCGGCATCGCCGCCTCGCTCGCCGCGGGCCTGTGCGCGAATTTCGGCACCATGACGAAGTCGCTGCATGCAGGCCGCACCGCGCAGTCCGGCGTGCTTGCGGCGCGTCTCGCCAAGAAGGGCTATACCGGCGCGACCGATATCCTCGAGCACCGCACCGGCTTCCTGCTGTCGCATTCGCCCTCGGGCAAGCCCAATCTCACGGGCGACATGGCGCTCGGCCGCGAATGGCGGCTGGAGAAGACGGGGGTCAACGTCAAGCGTTATCCGATCTGCTACGCCACGCATCGCGCGATCGATGCGATGATCGATCTGGCGCAGGACAACGACCTCAAGCCCGATGACGTGAAGGAGATTCAGGTCACCCTCGGCGAGACCCAGCGCCTAATGTTACGAAACCGTAATCCTCAGAACGGCCTCGAAGCCAAGTTCTCGATCGAGTTCGCGATGGCCTCGGCGCTCGTCGCGCGCCAGGTCGGATTGGCTCAGCTGACGGATGGTTTCGTGCAGCAGCCCGATGTGTCCGGAACCTTCGCAAAAGTCACGACGGCGACAACCCCGAGCCCCGGCTCGATCTTCGCCGAAAGCGACTCGGTCTCCGTGGTGTTGAAATCAGGGCAGAAAATCGATCACGCGCCCGTGACGCATGCGCGCGGAAGCTGGGAAAATCCGATGTCGGCCGACGAGTTCAAGGCCAAATTCATGGATTGCTCGGCGCGCGCCGTCGGCAGCAACCGCGCGACGAGCCTGTTCGAGAGCCTCATGCATCTCGAAGCAGCGCCGACATTGCGCGAGCTGCCGCTGACCGCGCTGCATTGATGCAATATCCGCGCCGCGCCGCAGGCCGTTGTCGTACAATCTTGCAGTCCAACAACCGGGCTGCAAGAATAGGCCGGCTGCACGGCGATCCGCGCGTGCGGCGGGAACAATAAAATCGGCCGCGACAAGCGGCCTGCAGGGAGGAACGGATTGGCAGCCGACACGACTGCGCTCGCTGGAAATTTGCCTGTTGCCGAGGCTACGGCCGAGGGTGTGCGGCGTGAACGCTGGCGCGCGATCGTGCGGGGCGCCTGGTCGATTCTGCTGCTGCTGATCCTGACGTTCCTCGTCGTCTATCCCGTCGCTATGCTGCTGCTTGGCGCGCTGACCAATACCAATCCGGTCGTCGACGGCTTCGGAGCGTTCAACCTCTCGTTCAAGAATTTCACCACCGTCCTCGAGAACCCGAACGTCCATCTCGCGCTGATGAATTCGCTGATCGCCTGCGGCGGCGGGACGATTCTGGCGGTGTTGATCGGCTTGACCTTCTCGTGGGTCGTCGTGCGCACCGACACGCCCTTCAAGGGCTTCATCTCGGCGGTGAGCATGATCCCGCTGTTCGTGCCGCCTCTTGTCGCGGCCGTGGCGTGGTCGATCCTCGCCTCGCCGAAGAGCGGGCTTCTCAACACCTTCCTGAAATGGTTCGGTATCGAGTGGCGCTTCGACGTCTACACGATGAGCGGCCTCATCGTGATTTTCGGCATCTACTACGCGCCTTACGTCTACATGTTCACCGCGTCGGCGCTGCGGAACATGGACCCGTCACTCGAAGAGGCGGCGGAGATTTCTGGCGCCAGCGCAGCGAAGACGCTGTTCACCGTCACCTTCCCGCTGATCGCGCCGGCGATCATTTCCGGCACGCTGCTCTCCTTCGTCGTGATGCTCGGCATCTACGGCATCCCCGCCGTGCTCGGCACGCCGGGCGATGTGCCGGTGCTCACGACCTACATCTTCAAGCTCACCAACTGGTCGCCGCCGCTTTATTCGACCGCGGCATCGGTCGCTATCATCCTGATGATCGTGACGGGCTTCCTCGTCTGGCTGCAGCAGCGGGTGATCAGCGCGAAGAGCTACATCACCGTCGCCGGCAAGGCATTCCGCCCCGGCGTGACGCGGCTCGGCGCTTGGCGTTATTTCACGCTCGGCCTCGCCGTCGTCTATCTCTTCGTGGTCGTCATCCTGCCGACGCTCGCGATCGTGATCGCCGCCTTCCGCAAGTTCCTGTTCATCCGCAACGTCGCCAGCCTGTTCGACCTCAAGCAGTATTCGCTCATCCATTTCGAGCGCCTGTTCGACAATCCGCTCGCGATGCGTTCGATCTGGAACACGATGGAGGTCGGGATCATCACGGCGCTGGTCGGTGGCGCGTTCGCTTTCGCCGTCGGCTATACGGTGCACCGCTCGAATCTCGGTGGCCGCAAGATGATCGACGTGATCTCGACCATCCCGGTTGCGATTCCCGGCCTCGTCATCGGCGTCGCCTATCTGTGGGCGTGGATCGGCCTGCCCGGCGGCCTCTACGGCACCATCTGGATTCTCGCGCTCGCCTTCATCGCGCGATTTATGCCGGACACGATCAAGGCGCTCTCCACTTCGCTCCTGCAAATCCATCGCGAGCTTGAAGAGGCGGCGTGGATCTGCGGCAAAAGCCTGCTCGGCACGATCCGCACCATCGTGCTGCCGCTCGCGCGCCCGGGCGTCATTTCGGCGATGACGCTTCTCTTCATTCTGGCGATCCGCGAGCTCGGGTCGTCGCTCTTTCTCTACACCAGCAACACGATGGTGATGGCCGTGCTGCTCCTCGATTACTACGAGGGCGGCAATGTCGGCATCACCGCCGCCTTCAGCCTGGTGCAAACCATTTTGCTGGCCGTGCTGATCGGCTTTGCAAACCTGATCTCACGCGGGGGCGCGAGAGACGTCGGTCAAACGGGGTAACGCCAATAACGTAGCGGAGGTATCACTTATGAAAGAATTCAAACTGTCTCGCCGTCAGTTCGGCGCGGCTGCCGCATCCGGCATCGCTGCGGCGGCGCTGCATATCAGGCCGACTTGGGCGGACGACGCCTACGGCTCCACGGAGTTGATCGAAGCGGCCAAGAAGGAAGGCAAGATCGTCTACTACACCGCCGACTTCACCGAGCCAGAACAGGAAGTCATCAAAGGTTTCAACAAGCGCTTTCCCTTCGTGAAGGTCGAGATGGTACGCGCGCCGGGCGGCCAGCTCATTACCCGCATCAAGACGGAAGCCGCCGCCGGCAAGCTCCTTGCCGACGTCGTCAATCATTCCGACCGCGGCCTCATGAAGGGCATCGAGGACCTGTTCCAGGACTACGCGCCGCCGAATGCGGCCGATTATCGGCCTGACGTCCTCATCTCGAAGCGGCTGTGGCCGAAGTCGGCGCTCGGCTGGTCGATCGCCTACAACACCGAGCTCGTGAAGAACCCGCCCAAGACGTGGATGGATCTTTGCAAGCCGGAATACGGCCCAAAGATGATCGGACAGGTGGTCGGCCCCTCGGGCGGCACGACCTGGACCCGCATCATGTTCGAGCGCCAGGTCCTTGGCGAGGATTACTGGAAGAAGCAGGCGGCGACGCAGCCGGTACTCTTTCCGTCAGGCGCGCCGACGTCCGATTCGCTTGTGCGCGGCGAAGTGTCGATCGGGGTGCTGCTCTACAACATCGCCTACATCAAGAAGCGCGATGGGGCGCCGATCGAGATCAACTTCCCGACCGAGGGCGTGCCGCTCAATTTCTATGCGACGGGCATCAGCAAGACTGCCGCGAACCCGAACGCAGCGAAGCTCTTCATGAACTGGTGTCTCTCGGAAGAAGGCCAGGCCCTGCCGATCAAGAGCCTCGGCTATCTGTCCGGCTTGAAGAAGCCGCCGCTCAATCCGCCGGGTTGGGACCCGAATGTGGTGAAGCCCTGGGTACCGAACTTCGAACAATACGTGAAGCTGCGCAGTCAGTGGATCGACGACTGGAACAAGACCTACGGCTATCGCCAGTAGGCGGTGACGCAGATGGCCCGGGTGCGCCGACGCCCGGGCCGCTTCTCGCAGATCATGAACATTTTCGGGCCAAGACCCGCGACTGCCGACAGGTGCATCATGAAATTTCGCCTTGCTGCAATCTCCGCTCTTGCCGCAGTCGCGCTTTCGAGCGCCGCCTTCGCGCAGGACAAGTCGCTCGAAAAGTTCGGCTCGCCGGAGCTGATCGCCGCCGCGAAGAAGGAAGGCGCGATGGTGCTCTACACGGCGAACATCGCCGAGACCGAGCAAGAGGTGATCAAGGCGTTCAACAAGCGGTTTCCCGAGATCAAGGTCGAGCTTCTTCGCGCGCCGGGCGGCCAGCTGATCACCCGGGTGAAGACGGAGGCCGCGTCCGGCAAGCTGCGCGCCGATGTCGTCGACCATTCCGATCGCGCGCTGATGAAGGACCTTGAGGACCTCTTCCAGGATTACGCGCCGCCGAACGCCGCCGACTACATCCCCGAAGCGAGCCCGTCGAAGAAGCTGTGGCCACGCGCCACGCTCGTCTGGTCGATCGCCTATAACACCGAGCTCGTGAAGAACCCGCCGAAGTCGTGGATGGACCTCACCAAGCCTGAATACGGCCCGAAGAAGATCGGCCAGGTGATCGCGCCCTCCGGCGGCACGACCTGGACGCGCTCGATGTTCGAGCGCCAGGTCGTCGACAAGGATTATTGGAAAAAGCAGGCGGCGACGCAGCCCGTCCTCTTCCCCTCCAATGCGCCGACCTCCGACGCGCTGGTCCGCGGCGAGGTGCAGATCGCGCCGATCCTCTACAACGCCGTGCTGCCGAAGCAACGCGACGGCGCGCCGATCGGAATCCTGTTTGGAACCGAAGGCGCTCCGGTGACGCCGTTCTCCGCCGGTGTGACCAAGACGGCCGCGCATCCCAATGCCGCCAAGCTTTATCTGAACTGGTGCCTCTCCGACGAAGGCCAGGAGTTCATGATCAAGCAGCTCGGCAATCTCACGTCGCTCAAGAAGGCGCCGTTCTATCCGGAAGGCTTCGACCCGAAGGTGGTGAAGGTCTGGATTCCGAAGTTCGACGACTTCGTGAAACTGCATAAGGACTGGATCGACGAATGGAACAAAATCTACGGCTACCGGCAGTAGCCGTATCCGCACGGATTGAAGTCGAAGCGCGGCTGGCACCCCTGCGTGCCCGCCGGCCCTTCCGATGAGGAAGAGTCGACGAGGAGAAAAGAATGTCGGCCGAACTGAAGATCGAGCACCTGCACAAACAGTTTTCGGTGGGGCGCGCCGCCGTCGATGACGTCAGCTTCCGGATCGAGGCGGGCGAGATCGTCGTGCTGCTCGGCCCTTCCGGCTGCGGCAAGACGACGACGCTGCGCTGCGTCGCCGGCCTCGAGCACCCGACCGGCGGCACGATCTCGATCGGGCCCAATGTTGTGTCCGATCCTGCGCGCAAGCTCCTGGTGCCGCCGCGCCTGCGCAATGTCGGCATGGTCTTCCAGTCCTATGCGGTCTGGCCGCATATGACGGTGGCGCAGAACGTCGCCTATCCGCTCAAGCAGCGGAAGGTCTCGCGCGCGGCGATCGACAGCAAGGTCGCCGAGGTGCTCGACGTCGTCGGCCTCGGCGAATACGCCAAGCGCGCGGTCGTCTCCCTTTCGGGCGGGCAGATGCAGCGCGTCGCGCTGGCGCGCAGCCTCGTCTACGAGCCGCAGCTTCTCCTCCTCGACGAGCCGCTCTCGAACCTTGATGCGAAGCTGCGCCTGCGGTTGCGCGACGATCTTCGCCGCATCATCAAGCAGACCGGCGTCACCGCGCTCTACGTCACCCACGACCAGGCCGAGGCGGTCGTGCTCGGCGACCGCATTGGGGTGATGCGCGACGGCAAGCTGTTGCAGATGGCCTCCTCCGTCGACCTCTACAATCGGCCGGCGGATCTCTTCGTCGCGAACTTCACCGGCGCCTCGAACACGCTCGGCGGCAAGGTGGTCGAGCGCAACGGCGAGTTCGGCACTGTGCAGGCTCCCTCGGGTCAGACATTGACGGCATGGATGCCGAAAGGGCTGCAGGCCGGCGAGGCGGTGAAGATCGCGGTGCGGCCGGAGAATGTGCAGCTTGGCGCCGGCGCGTCGAGCGTGCCGAACCGCTTCACCGCCAAGGTCGCGGCGCAGCACTATCAAGGGGTGCAGACCGTCTACGAGCTCGATGCGCTCGGCGGAAAGCTCGAAGCGCTCGAGCTCGGCACCACGCCGCGCTATGCCAATGGCGCCGACGTCGACATCGTGCTGCCGCCGCAGCTCTGCTGGGCCTTCCCGGCGAGCGAGAAGGCGGTCATCGAGTAACGAGCCGCTGCATAGCTCTATGGTGTCGTCCCCGCGAAGGCGGGGACCCAGTACTCCCGGTCTTGCGAAATCGCTTCGGCAATGAGTACTGGATGCCCGCTTTCGCGGGCATGACACAGAAGGGTGCGGCTGAGCCCTACAGCGCTTCCTGCGCGGCGATCTCGATGCCGAAGCCGGCGAGCCCGACGTAAGTGCGCTGCGTCGAGGAGAGGAGCCGGATCGACGAGATGCCGAGGTCCTTCAGGATTTGTGCGCCGAGGCCGATCTCGCGCCAGTCCTGCGTGCGCGCGGCTTCCGTGCCGGTCTCCTGCGCGTCCGGCACGGCGACGATCGGCACGCCCGCGGTGCCGTCGCGCAGATAGACGATGACGCCGCTGCCGTGCGTCTTGAAATAGGCGAGCGCCGCGCGGATCGTCTGCGCGCCGCCGAACACGTCGCCGATGACGTCGGCGCGGTGCAGCCGCGCCGGGATGTTCTCACCGTCGCCGATGTCGCCATAGACGAACGCCATGTGGTGCGTCTGGTCGAACGGCGTCACATAGGCGTAGCCGCGCAGCGGCCCGATCTCGCTTGCGACGGAAAATTCGCCGACGCGCTCGACGAGCTTCTCGCGCGCTTGCCGGTAGGCGATGAGTTCGGCGATCGAGATACGCTTGATCCCATGCCGCGCAGCAAAATCGTTGATCTGCGGCCCGCGCATCACCGTGCCGTCGTCGTTGACGAGCTCGCAGATGACGCCGACTTCCTCGAGGCCGGCGAGGCGGCAGAGATCGACCGCGGCCTCGGTGTGGCCGGAGCGCATGAGCACGCCGCCTTCCTTGGCGATCAAGGGAAAGATGTGCCCCGGGCGCACGAAGTCGG
This sequence comes from Variibacter sp., assembly GCA_050187875.1. Lineage (GTDB taxonomy): Bacteria > Pseudomonadota > Alphaproteobacteria > Rhizobiales > Xanthobacteraceae > JAFKKS01. Next base: position 32,420 of record JBFWXB010000011.1, on the reverse strand, counting down.
TTGCGCCGGCATTGCCGTTGGCAAGATTGCGCACAGTCGCCGTGCGGTCGTCAGCGGAGATGCCGGTCGTCGTCCCGTGGCGATAATCGACCGTCACCGTAAAGGCCGTGCCATGCGGGGCGTCGTTCTCGGCGACCATCGGAGCAAGCCGCAGCCGCCGCGCGGTCTGGCTCGTCAACGGCGCGCAGACGATGCCGCAGGTGTTGCGGATGATGAACGCCATTTTCTCCGGCGTCGCATGGACGGCCGCCAACAGCAGGTCGCCCTCGTTCTCACGGTCGTCGTCGTCGACGACGATGACGAGGTCGCCGGCTTTGAAGGCGGCGATGACCTGTTCGACATTCGACTGCGGCAGGCGCACGGGATTGCTCCAATTCAGAAAAGATCAGCGCGCGAACGGCCACGTCGGCCCTTCGCCGACCTGGCCCCGATGACGCAGATAGTGATCCGCCAGCACGCATGCGACCATGGCTTCGCCGATCGGAACCGCGCGGATGCCGACGCAGGGGTCGTGGCGGCCCTTGGTGACGATCTCCGTCTCCTCGCCGAAGCGGTTGACCGTACGGCGGGGGTTGAGGATCGAGGAGGTCGGCTTCACCGCGAAGCGCGCAACCACCGGCTGGCCGGTCGAGATGCCGCCGAGGATGCCGCCGGCATGGTTCGAGAGGAAGCGCGGGCGTCCGTCGTTCCCCACGCGGATCTCGTCGGAGTTGTCCTCGCCGGAATAAGCGGCGGCCGCGAAGCCCGCGCCGATCTCGACGCCCTTGACCGCGTTGATGCTCATCAGCGCGCCGGCAAGGTCGGCATCGAGCTTGCCGTAGACCGGCGCGCCAAGCCCCGGCGGCACGTTTTCCGCCACCACCTCGACGACGGCGCCGGCGGAGGAGCCGCCCTTGCGCGCCGCATCGAGAAACCCGGCCCACACATCGTCCATCGCCGGGTCGGGCGAGAAGAACGGGCTCTTCGCGACGTGGTTCCAGTCCCAGCGGCTGCGGTCGATCTTGTGCGGTCCGATCTGGATGAGCGCGCCGCGCACGATCATGTCCGGCACGACCTTGCGCGCGACGGCGCCGGCGGCGACGCGCGCCGCGGTCTCGCGCGCTGAGGAGCGCCCGCCGCCGCGATAGTCGCGCAGGCCGTATTTCACGTCATAGGTGAAATCGGCGTGGCCGGGCCGATAGACGTCCTTGATCTCGCTGTAGTCCTTCGAGCGCTGGTCGACATTCTCGATCATGAGCGCGATCGGCGTGCCGGTCGTGACCTGCTGTCCCGTTCGCTCGTCCTGAAAGACGCCGGACAGGATTTTCACCGTGTCGGGCTCGCGGCGCTGCGTCGTGAAGCGCGATTGGCCGGGTCGGCGCTTGTCGAGATGCGCCTGGATCTCCGCCGCCTCCAAGGGGAGGCCCGGCGGGCAGCCGTCGACGACGCAGCCCAGCGCCGGTCCGTGGCTTTCCCCGAACGTGGTGAAGCGGAAGAGATGACCGAATGTGTTGAACGACATGGATTGGCTCGTAGCGCGTTGGTAGCCCGCGCACCCTACCCGGTCAAATGGCGGGAGCGCGCGCCGCCGCAGCCCGGCGCGCTGCGCCAAAGGCGGCAAAAAGCGCCGCGACCGTGAACCCCCATTCAGCGTCCTGAACGAAGGTTCATGTGAAGCTGAACGTCTGTTAAGTTACGGATTTTATTGGGTTTTTTCGTCCGAGCCCATTGCGCGCGGGGGGAAATGAATGTAAGTTCCCGATCGTGCAGGGGGGCTAGCGCTAACCGGACAACCGGGACCCAAAACTCCTGCTCCGACAGACACTCGATCGAGGACACCACCACCATGCGCAAACTCACTGCAATCATCGCGGCTTTGGGCTTCCTGGGCACGACCAGCTTGACCCCGGTTTTCGCCGCGTCGGCGACCGATGGCGCCGTGAAGACGGACCTCTCTTCGGCGAAGAAAAAGGCGAAGAAGAAGGCCAAGAAACACGCGAAGAAGCCTGCCAAGAAGCATGCGAAGAAGCATAAGAAGGCCAAGAAGACGAAGAAGAAGATGAGCGAACTCGTTGCGAGCGACCTCACCTCCGCCAAGAAGAAGAAGGCGAAGAAGGCCAAGAAGGCCAAGAAGAAGATGAGCGAGCTCGTCGCCAGCGACCTGACTTCGGCGAAGAAGAAGAAGGCCAAGAAGGCGAAGAAGAAGATGAGCAACGTCATCGTCTATCGCATTGCGGCCTGACGGTTTCTGACGAAGCCTTTCGCTTCGTCGACGGCCGGACCTTCGGGTCCGGCCGTTTTCGTTTGCGGGGTACAGCTGCCCGCAAAAGCGCCGCCTGTCATTCCGGGGCGCCGCTCTTGCGGCGAGCCTGGAATCCATACGCCGCAGCCTTCGCGATTATGCCGCAGCACCGGGGATATGATTCCGGGCTGGCCGCGGAGCCTGTGCTCGGACGGCGCGGAGCGCCGATCCGAGTGCGCGCCCCGGAATGACAACGTCCATTCTCCTCTCAGAGAGAGGTGAAACCTCAGATCACGCCGGCAGCCTGCAGGCGTTCGATCTCGGCTTGCGATAGGCCCAACCGCTCGCGGAAGAACTCGTCGTTGTGTTCGCCCATGGACGGGCCGAGCCGGTCGACGCGGCCGGGCGTTTCGGTGAGGCGCGGCACGACATTCGGGATCGCGAGCGGCGCATCGAGGCGCTCGTCGGCAACGCGCAGGATGTTTTCGCGCGCCGCGTATTGCGGATCGTCGAAGATCTCGTCGATCGCGTAGACCGGACCGCACGGCACCTGCGCCGCCTCGCACATTTTGAGGAGCTCCGCGCGATCGTGCTTCGCGGTCCAGTTGCCGACATATTCGTCGACCGCGGCGCGGTCTTTCTCGCGGTTGCGCAGCACGCCCCAGCGCGCTTCGTCCGCAAGCTCCGGCACGCCCATCGCGTCTGCAAGACGCGCGAAGATCTTGTCGCTGGTGCAGGCGATGGCGATCCAGCGCGCGTCCTTCGTCGGATAATGGCTGTGCGGCACGACGTTGACCGTGCCCGGCCCCATGCGCTGGCGCACATAGCCGTCATGCGCGAATTTCGGCGCGAGCTCGTCGAGGATGCGGAAGATCGGCTCGTAGAGGCCGATGTCGACGACTTGCCCGCGGCCGGTCTTGTCACGCGCCTTGAGCGCGAGCATGACGCCAAGCGCGCCGTAGAGGCCGGAGAGATAATCCGGGATCGTCGCGGAACCCGGCGTCACCGGCGGGCGATCGGGAAAGCCGGCGAGGAATGACAAGCCGCCGAAGGCGTTGCCGATGCGCCCGAAGCCGGGCCGGCCGCTATACGGCCCCGTCTGCCCGTAGCCGGAGATGCGCACCATCACGAGGCGCGGATTGATGGCGCTGAGCACATCCCAGCCGAGTCCCCATTTCTCCAGGGTGCCCGGCTGGAAATTCTCTACGAAGACGTCCGCCTTCTCGACCAGACGCTTCACCAGCGCCGCGCCGTCGGGCTTGCGCAGATCGAGCGTGATCGACTTCTTGTTGCGGCATTCGGAGAGCCACGGCAGTGAGTCGCCGTTTGGTGTGATGGTGCCGAATTTGCGCAGCGCGTCGCCGACGTTCGGCAATTCGATCTTCACGACCTCGGCGCCGAACTCGGCCAGCTGCGTCGAGCAGAACGGGCCGGCGAGAAAGCTCGAAACGTCGACGACGAAGATGTCGTCGAGCGGCCGCATCTGCCCGGGCGTTCCATTCGCGCTCATGTGCTCTCCTGAATTGGCCTAGATGCAATCATCGATGTGTCGTCCCCGCGAAGGCGGGGACCCAGTACGCTCAGTCTCTCGATCTAAATTGATGCCGGGAATACTGGATGCCCGCCTTCGCGGGCATGACAGTGAGTGGATGCCGCTTCTCTGTCATGCTCTATTCGCCACCTCCGCGATCGCCTCCGCCTTGTCGAGCACGCGCTGCGCCAAGGCGACGATCGGGTAGTCGACGAAGCGGCCGTCGACCTGGATCGACGCCAAGCCCTTCGCTTCGGCGTCCTTGAACGCGGCGACGATCTTGCGCGCCTGCGTGACCTCGGCGCCGGTCGGCGAGAAGACGGCATTGGCGACGCCGATCTGGTCGGGATGGATGCAGAGCTTGCCCTGGAAGCCGATCGCTTTCACATGCTCCACCGAGCGCTCGAAGCCGTCCGCGTCCTGCAGATGAATCCAGACGGTGTCGATCGGCGGTTCGAGACTGGCCGCGCGAGACTGCACCACGAACGCGGAACGATAGGGCAGAAGCTCCGCCTCCTCGCGCGACCAGGTGATGCCGACGTCGAGCGTGAAATCGCCGGCGCCGAAGGCGAGGCGGCGCACGCGCGTCCCCGCCTGCGCAATCGCGGAGAGGTTGGCGAAGCCAAGCCCCGTCTCGATGATCGGCAGAAGATCGATCGCGCCGGCCTTGAGGCCGCGCTCGCGTTCGAGCTGGCGGATGAGCCAGTCGGCGGTCTTCAGTTCATCCGCCGTCTCGACCTTCGGCAGCATGATGCCGTCGAGGCCTTGCTGAACGACGGCGACGAGATCGCCGTAGCCCCATTCGGTGCTGAGCGCATTGACCCGGATATAGACGCGGCCGCGCCGCGGCTTGCGTAACGCGTCCACGACAACGGCGCGCGTCGCCGGCTTCTCGGCGACCGCGACAGCGTCCTCGAGATCGAGGATCACGGCGTCGGCCGCAAGCGTCAGCGCCTTTTCGACGCGCCGGGGATGGTTGCCCGGCGCGAACAGCATGGTCCGCAGGAGGCTCACGCGGCGGCGCTCACTCGGCCGCGGTGCGCACGCCGCCACCGAGAACGATGCCGGCCGCTTCGAGCTCGGCCGGATCGAACCCGAGCTGATCGACGAGCACCTCGCGGTTATGCGCGCCGACCGGCGGGCCGGCGTGATTCAGCTTGCCGGGCGTGCGCGAAAGCTTACCGACGACATTCTGCATGCGCAGCGAACCAAGCTCGTCGTCGTCGACCGCGACGATGTTCTCGCGCGCCTGCATATGCGCGTCGGCGAAGATGTCGGCGACGCTGTTGACCGGCGAGATCGCCGCGCCGTGCTCGATGAAAAGCTTGATCAGCGGATCGCGGTTGAAGTTGCGGATCGCTTTCTGCAGCTCGTCGTCGAGTGCGACCGCGTTGGCGATGCGCAGCCGGTTGTTGAGGAAGCGTTCGTCCTTCACGAGATGCGGCACTTCGAGCGCCGTGCAGATGCGTTCGAAGATCGATTGCGCGCTGCCGCCGATCGAGACCCAATGACCGTCCTTGGTCTGATAGGTGTTGCGCGGCGCGGTGAATGGCAGCCGCGAGCCGTTGCGCTCCTGCACGTGGCCGAGCTGGTCGTAATTGACGACCTGGGGGCCGAGCAGCGTCAGCATCGTCTCGTAGATCGCGAGATCGATGACCTGCCCCTTGCCGCTCTTTCGCTTCTCGTGCAGCGCGACGGAAGCGAGATAGGCCGCCATCAGCCCGCTTGAGGAATCCGCGAAGCCGAAAGAGGGCAGGAGTGGCGGCTGGTCCGGATAGCCGGTGATGTAGGCGTAGCCGGCATAGGCCTCCGCGAGCGTGCCGAAGCCCGGGCGCAACCGGTTCGGCCCGGTCTGGCCGAAGCCGGTGATGCGCACGATGATGAGGCCGGGGTTGATCTCCATCAGCACATCGGCGCCGAGCCCCCAGCCCTCGAGCGTTCCGGTGCGGAAATTCTCGACCAGGATATCGGCGTCCTTGATGAGGCGCTTGATGATCTCGACGCCCAAGGGCGTGCGCATATCCGCAGTGATCGTGCGCTTGTTGCGGTTGATCACCTTGTAATAGAGGCCGACGCCGTTCTTGTTCTCGCCCCAGTAGCGCACCTCGTCGCCGGTGCCGGGGCGCTCGACCTTGATGACGTCGGCGCCGAAGTCGGCGAGGAACATCGAGCACATCGGCGCGGCAAGGAAGTTCGCGATGTCGATCACCTTCACGCCGGCAAGCGGCGCCTCGCCGTTCGCGCCTCGTTGCAACATGACGTCCTCCAGTTCTTTGCGATCCGTGCTCTGCCTTACACCACAGCACCGATCATGCCGTTCAATTTCGTCGTCTTATCACTCACGCGGGCGGAGCGTCACGCCCGCCGATGTCGCGCAGCAGGATGCGCCCTATCAAGACCATTTCCGGAATGCGCATGCGGAAGATGCGGATGGCGCGATCGACCGCATCCTCGGCGTCCGGCGGATCGGCGATCGGCGCCGGCACGCTGAGCCCCAGGATCGCGGCGCCGCGCCCGCAGAAATCGTCATAGGCCGTGCGGAACGTGGGCGAGGCGAGCACGTCGATGCATCGCGGCGCAATCGCGCGCAGGACATCCGGCCACAGCGCGAGATGCACCCAAAGGCTCGGCCGCACGCCGCTCGCCGCGGCGGGACCTGCGGTCGCGAGGCGCGCGATGATCGCCTTGAGATCCGGCGCGACGGCGTCATCGCACGGATAGGGCGGCACCTGGGGCGGCGGGAACGCAGGAGCAGGCGCCGCGGGTGTGAGGGCGAGCGCCTCCCCGCGCCGCGCGGCGGCAAGGACCGTCATCGCCAGCATGTTCCAGCTGTTGCCGCGATCGTAGGCCGCGATCACGTCGCGAACGGCGGGCGGAGCGGCGATGGCTTCGCTCGTCGCCAAGCCATCGTCGACGAGCGCGTCCGCTTCCTGCGTGACGCGCATGACGGCGCCGTCGATCACCGGCTTCGCTCGCTCGATCACCGGCAGCCCGAAGGCGAGCGCCCCGTCGAGCGTCGCGAGATGCCGCCAGATGAAGTTGACGACCGAGACGTTCAGCGTCCGGCGCAGCCGCGCATAGGCATCCGCCACCGCGCCGGTCGCGTCCCGTTCCGCGATTTCCGCGATCGTCAACGTGCCAACCCGTTCGAATGCAACGCACGGACCTTCATCTCAAAGGCTGATGACGACGATGCCCGCTTCGACGCTGGCGTTGAACTTCTTGAGCCGCGTCGGGCGCTCCTGATAGAGCTCGACGCCGGTCTTGAGGTCGAACTCGAAGCCGTGCCAGGGGCACGTCAGCACCCGCCCCTCGCGCTCGAAATCGAGCTTGCCGACCTCGGACGGCGGCCAGGTGCCGCCGACGATGCCTTTGCACACCGGCGCGCCCTTGTGCGGACAGCGGTTGAGAACGGCATGCACCTCGCCGCTCTCCATCCGGATCACGCCGATCTCGCGGCTTTCGACTTTCAGGATCCGGAATTTCCCGATCGGGAATTCCTCGAGCTTGCCGACCTCGATCCGGCGGCCGGCCCTGCCGGCACGCCCGGGCGCACTCACCTCGACATCCGACATCGCTCAGCCCAACCGCAGGAATTGCGCCGCGTTGTCGTAGAAGATCTTGCGGCGGTCGGCGACGCTGAGCATGCGCAGCGATTGTTCGGGCATGTCGTTGTCCCAGTGCGGATAGTCGGTGCTGAAGCAGAGCACGTCCGCTCCCATGAGGCCGATCAGCGTGCCGAGATCGGCAGGATTGTCGGGCTCGTCGAGCGGCTGCGTGGTGAAGCGGACTTGGCCGTGGACGTATTCGATCGGCGACTTCTTCACCCACGGCGTCTCGTGGCGCAGTTGCCGCCAGGTGCGGTCCATGCGCCAGAGCAAGGGAAGGAGCCAGGTGAAGCCGAACTCCGCGAACATCACCTTGAGCGTCGGGAAATGCTCAAGCGTGCCGCTGCAAACGAGGCTGTTCACGCTCGACTCGGCGATCTGGCAGAGCGTCACGTAGCGCTCGAAGTAGGAATCGGGGATGCCGCCGGCCGAGATCGGCGTGCCCTGATAGATGCTGTCGGTGCCGCTCGGATGCGCGAGGATCGGCAGGTCGTATTCGACCGCCGCCTCATAGATCGGCCACCAGTAGCGGTTGCCCATCAGGATATTGATGAGCGGCATCGACACCGCCGCGATCTGCGGATGCTTGCCGACGCGGCGGATTTCCGCAGCGCCAGCGGCTGGGTCGAGCGGGCCGACGGTGAGCGCATAGCGCAGCCGCTTGTCGGCCGGCAGCCACTCGTTGATGAAGGCGTCATTGAACGCCGAAGCGATCACGGTGCCTTCGTCGGTCGAGGCGAGCGCCGCGACCGTGCCGCCGCATTGCAGGCAGTTGAGGACGGCCGCCTCGATGTTATGCGGCTCGATGAGGTCCGAGACGATGACCTTGGGGTCGCTGCCGCCGACATTGCCCTCGGCGTCGCGGGTATCCTCGCGGATCGCCGAACCGTTCGGGTGCTGATATTTCATCGTCAGCGCGATGCTCTGCGCCGAGGCTTTCTTCTGCTGGAAGCGCTTCACCCAGGCCTTCGGCATATAGGGGTAGACCGCCGCGAGCCCGCCGCGAAGCGTCGGATGCACATCGCAATCGATGACCTTCAGCGCGCTTTCGGAGCGCGGGCGGGTTCTTTCTTCGACCATGACCATGGGGTTTTCTCCGATTGTCTCTCTTTGCAGCCGTCTTCTTCGCTTCGTAATGTGGGCTATGCCGCCGCGAAACGAAACTGTGCGCCTTGCCCAACGCCCGTGCATCCCAAAGCGCAGGTGGGAGGGAAAGCGTTCCACGCCGGGCCGTGGCCATGCGTGAGTTCGAGTGGAATGATCTGCGCTTCTTCCTCGCGGTGGCGCGTTTCGGCACCCTGACCGCCGCGGCGCAGCATCTGCATGCGGATCATACGACCATCGGCCGCCGGGTGCGCATGCTGGAGACGGCGCTGAAAGCGCGCCTCTTCGACCGGCGCACGACCGGCTACACGCTGACCCGCGAAGGCAAGCGGCTGCTCAAGGCCGCGCGCGCCATGGAGGAGATCGCCTTCTCTGCGCAGACGCAGCTCGAGCAGGCCGACAACGCGCTCTCCGGCACCGTGCGCATCGGCACGACCGACGGCTTCGGCACCATCTTCCTCGCCCCGCGCATCGGCCGCCTCGCCGGCATGCATGCCGACCTCGAGGTCCAGCTCGTCGCCGTGCCGCGCATTTCCAATCTCTCGAAGCGCGAGGCCGACCTCGCCGTCGGCCTGACGCGACCGAGCGAGGGCCGGCTCTATTCGCGCAAGCTCACCGACTATGAGCTCGGCATCTATGGCGCGGCCGATTACATCGCCGCGCACGCGCCGATCGAAAATGTGGACGACCTCGTTGCGCATCGCTTCACGAGCTACATCGAGGATCTCATCTACGCCAAGGAGCTCGATTATATCCCGCGCGTGAACGCGATGATCCGCCCGAAGCTCAAAATCTCCAACCCGATCGCACAGCTCAAGGCGACCGTCGCCGGCAACGGGCTCTGCGTTCTGCCCTGCTTCATCGCGGCGACCGAGCCGTCGCTGCGTCGCGTCTTGCCCGACAAGGTCGCGGTCACAAATTCGTTCTGGCTGATCACCCATGCCGATCAACGCAACCTCGCGCGCATTCGCGCCGCCGCCGATTTCATCACCAGCGCCGTGAAGGAGGAGCGCAACGTCTTCCTCCCGCGAGGCGCTCGATAGCGCCGGCGTGACGCTTTGCATCGTTAGCGTCAATGCGACGGCGACTTCAACGCCGCGCTGGGCGCAGCGAGTGCGACATCGTCGCCCGCCGCGGCGGCTTCCAATGTGCGCGTGCGCGTCTCCGGCCCCCACAGGAAGACGGAGACGCAAACGAGCGCCATCATCACGACCACCAGTCCGACCACGCCGGCGACGCCGTAGGCCGTGAAGGCCGTGACGACGAGATAGGGCGTTGCGATCGTCGAGAGCCGCCCCGCGGTGTTGCACACGCCGGCGCCGCGCATGCGCAGGTCCGTCGGGTAAAGCTCGGGCACATAGAGCGCCCAACCGATGGCGATCAGCGTATAGATCGACGTGACGATGCCGAAGCCGATGACGACGAACAGCGCGGGATCCTTGGCGTAGGGATAGATGACGCTGAGCGCGATGCAGACCAAGGCCGTGCCGATCATGCTTGTCCGCCGGCTGATGCGGTCGGCGATGAAATATCCCGCCAGCGCGCCGGCCGGGCCGCCGAGCGCCATCAGCGTCGTGTAGCCGAGCGACGAGCCGACGCTGAGGCCTTGTTTGATGAAGAAGGTCGGCAGCCAAACGACCAAGCCGTAAACGCCGACGCTGATCGCGATGCAGATGATGCTGCCCATGATCGTGCGCGTCAGGAATTCGCGGGAGAAGACGGCGTTCACGGAGCGCGTATCCGTGCTGAGCGGCGTCGGCGTCGAGGCCGCGACCGGCGCCAAGGTGTGCGTGCGCGATGCGTCCGCCTCGATGGCGGAGAGGATGCGGTCGGCCTCGTCGCTACGTCCCTTGGATTCGAGCCAGCGCGGCGACTCCGGCATATTCTTGCGCAGATACCAGACGATCAGCGCGCCGACGCCGGCGACGACGAACATCGAGCGCCAGCCGAGCGAGGGGATGATGAGAAGGCCGAGGAACGAGGCGACGAACAGCGAGGAGTTCGTCACGATCGCGAGCCCGGAGAGCCAGCGCCCGCGCGTCTTCGGCGGCACGAATTCGGCGAGCGTCACATAGCCGACGACGACCTCGGCGCCGAGACCGAGGCCCATGAAGAATCGCGCGGCGATGAGATAGCCCATCGACGGCGCCATGGCGCCCGCAAGCGAGGCGAGGCCGAAGATCAGCAGGTTGAGCTGGTACGAATAGCGCCGCCCATAGCGGTCGCCGAAGATTCCGGCGAACCACGCGCCGAGCAGCATGCCGACGAATGTCGCCGAGATGAAATGGGCGTTGAGCTCGAGGTTCGACCAGCCCTGCTTGACGAGGACGCCGAGGACGCCGCCGGTGAGATAGATCTCGAAGCCGTCGAGGAACATCCCGGCGCCGACGAGCGCGAGGATGCGCCAGTGAAAACCGGTGATGGGCAGGCGGTCGAGGCGCGCACCGGCGCTCACCATGGAACTCATGGGCGTCCTCCTTGGCCGGGGCGGCTTGGCGGCCGCATCTTGGATTTCTTCCAAGGATGACCCCCGCCTGCGGCATCATCCACCCGAAAATCTGCACGGCAGCTGTGCGCAGAAATGCAAGGAAGTCAGGCCTGGTGGCAGGCGGTCTTTACCTTTTGTTCACCCTAAGGTCTGGCACTTCTCGCCAATTCTCGTAAAAATTGAGAGATTGGTCAGGCCCCCCAGCGTGTATCCGCCTTCGCGCAAGCCTGTCGCGAGGTGGACAAGACGAAGGTGCAGCGGTTTTGCAGCGGTCGCAGCTCGGCGTTTTGAGTTTGTCGGCGACGGACGAGCTTCTCGCCGCGATCTTCGACGATGCGCCGAATACGCCCGCGCCGGCGCCGAAAGCAGCGCGTCGCGACCGGCCCTGGCCGGACCTCGATATGGGGGCCTTGCCGCAGCGGGATGCCGACGATCCCGCTCCGCGCGCTCAGCCGAGCGCCGCGCCGCGGTCCGCATTCGCCGCTGTTCCCGTCGTGCGCCCGGTGCGGAATGCGCGCCGAACCGCCGTCATCCGGCGGCGGCGTCTGCGCAAGCTGCGCGCGGGGCTCCTCACCACCGTTCTCGCGCTCGCCTTAGGGATCGGCTGGGATGCGGGGTCGAGCCTCTATACGCTGCTCGCGCCCAAAAACATTTCGCTCAGCGACAGCTTCGCGGTGCGCGACGTCGTGGAGCGCATCATCCGCGCCGAGTCGCATGGCGATCCTAACGCCAAGAACCCGCGCTCGACGGCGGCGGGCGCCGCGCAGTTCCTTGACGGCACATGGCTCGAGCTCGTGCGGGCGCATCGGCCCGATCTGCGGACACTGTCGGCGAAGGAGACGCTCGACCTGCGCCAGGACATCGGCCTGGCGCGCGAGATGACGGCGCGTTTCGCGGAACGCAACGCGGCGATGCTGCAGAGCCGCGGCCTGCCGATCACGCCCGGCTCGCTCTATCTCGCGCATTTCGCCGGCGCCGCCGGCGCCATCGCGCTCCTCTCCGCCGCGGACGATGCGTCGGCGGCGACGGTCATGGCCAAAGCCGATGCGACGGGACGCGCGACACGCGAGAAGATCGTGCAGGCGAACCCGTTCCTGGAGAACTTCACCGTCGCCGACATCAAGCGCTGGGCCGATCGCAAGGTGCGAAAGATCGGCATGCTGTCGGGGCGCGCGGCGCACGGCAAGAGTGCCGATCAGAAGCTTTAAGTCGGCGCGGCGCTCACCGCGCTCTCTTTCGTCTCGCTTCGATTACTCCGCCGCCGTGCGCATGGCGGCGCTCACCGCGCTGCGCGGGCGATAAAGCACGGCGCCCTCAAACAGGCGGCGCGCGGTGCGGTAGACGGCGGCATAGTCCGCGTGTGCGCGGGCAGAGTCGTGCGCGTGGTCGACCTTCGCATCGACCAGGATGCGCCCCGAAGGGTGCGCGATGGCGATCGGGCCATCCGTTTCGCGCGCCAGCGTATTGGGAATGCTGCCGCCGATGCGCGTCGCGATCGCGAGCGAGAGCGCGGCGGTGATCGGGAAGGCGCGGTGCGGCTGGCCGACGGAGATCATGCGCGCGCAGATCGCCATGTCGCCGGCGGCAACGGCGCGCCCCGAGAGGGTCGGCGCCTCCTGCGGCGCGCTCACCATCCCGATCTTCGGAATGCTCGGGATCGCGCCCGCGGCCTTCACGTCCGGCGCAATGCCCATGGCGACGGACGCCGCGCAGCGGATCGCCTCCATGCGCTCGAGAAACGCGCGGTCGGCCTCCAGCGCGTCGGGAAGCTCCGTGCCCGTCATGCCGACATCGCTCGCGCGGACGAACAGGCACGGGTTGGCGGCATCCACCATCGAGACGTCGATCTTGCCGACGCCGGCGACCTCGAGCGTATCCACGGCATGTCCGCTCGGGAGCAGCTTGCCGGTGCGCGTTCCGCCGGGATCGGTGAACTCGAGACGGATCGGCGCCGCCGTGCCCGCGACGCCGTCGAGCGCGAGGTCGCCGTCGACCTCGGCAAGACCGTTCGTCATCGGGAAGCGCGCGACGATGATCTTCGCCGTGTTGGTGTTGTGGATGCGCACGACCGCCTCGCCGTCGCGCGACGCCTTGGCGAGCCCTTCCTCCACGGCGAACGGTCCGATCGCCGACGACATGTTCCCGCAATTGGCGCTGTAATCGACCGACGCGTCGCGGATGGAAATCTGCGCGAAGGTGTAGTCGACATCGGCATCCGCGCGCGAGGGCGGGCCGATCACGCAGACCTTGGAGAGCGAGGATACGCCGCCGCCCATGCCGTCGATCTGGCGGCCGTTCGGGTCGGGCGAGCCCATGAGCGAGAGAAAGATATCGTCCCATTCCGCGCGGTTATGTGGCAGGTCCGCTTGCCGGAACATGACGGCTTTCGACGTGCCGCCGCGCATGAACGACGCTTTGATCCGATGCTGTGGCATCTTTCGTCTCCGCAAGATGGGCGCGGGAGTCCTACCCCCGCCGGGGGCAGGGGACAAGCGCATGCGGCGCAGGTCTCGTGCGAAGTCGCGCGCTTTTGACAGCCGCAAGCGCGGGTCCCAATGTGCGCGCGCCGCGCCCCGCGGCGACAGACAGGGTGGACCGGCATGGACTTGAAGCTCTCCGGGCGCGTCGCGCTCGTCACCGGAGCGAGCCGCGGCTTGGGACGCGCGATCGCGCTTCGCCTGGCGCGCGAGGGCATGCATGTCGGCCTCGCCGCGCGCGACAAAGCGGGCCTCGACGCCGCCGTGCGCGACATCGCGCAAGCGGGCGGCAAGGCGATCGCAATTCCCGGCGATCTCTCGCAGCTCGACGGCGCGGCGACAGCCGTTGACGCCACGGTGAAGGCGTTCGGCAAGCTCAATCTCGTCGTGAACAATGCCGGGGCGACGAAGCGCGGCGATTTCCTCAAGCTGACGGATGCGGACTGGGCGGACGGCTTTGCGTTGAAATTCTTCGGCGCGGTGCGCATGGCCCGCGCCGCCTGGCCGCATCTGCAGGTGACGAAGGGCATGGTGCTCAATATCGGTGGCGTCGGCGGACGCACGGGCGAGGCGGAGTTCACCATCGGCGGATCCGTCAATGCGGCGGTCGCGTTTTTCACCAAGGCGCTCTCCGACCGCGGCATCCAGGACGGGGTTCGCGTTCTCGCCGTCCACCCCGGAACCTTCGAGACCGAGCGCTTCGAGAAGCGCCTGCAAACTTTCATGGAAACGCATAAGCTCTCCGCCGCGGACGCTTACCAAGGCATGCTCAAGGCGGCGCGTGTCGCGCGTTTCGGCAAGCCCGACGAGCTCGCCACTTTCATTGCCATGCTGGCGAGCGACGAGCTCTCGTATCTGCAAGGCGCGGTGATCGACATGGATGGCGGGCAGACGCGCGCGCTCTGAACGCGGCATTCGCACCTAGGTTTCGTGACGAGGCGCGGTCATCCATAGGCTGCGCGCCCATGCATCGCTGCATGCGCGTGCGTGCATCCGTGCAGGTTGCGCCACCGCGTCGGCCCCGTCTAACGTCGGCGGCGACAACGCGTACTGAAAATCGGAAGACGAAAGGGAGGCAATGATGAGGGGGATGTCCGCGATCGCCGGGGTGACGGTTGCCGCTTTGATGGCGTTCGCGCCTGGGCTGTCGGGTAGCGCCGCCGCGCAGGACGGCAAGCTCGAGAAGCCCAATGTCACGCTGCTGATCGGCGGCGTGTCGGGGCAGATGTATTTCCTGCCGGTCGTGCTGGCTGAACGCCTCGGCTACTTCAAGGACGCGGGCTTGCAGATCAACAAGGCTGACACCGGCTCCGGCGCGAAGGCGTTGCAGGGGCTGGTCGGAGGCAGCGCCGACGTCGCCGCCGGTTCCTTCGAGCATCCGATCCGCATGAACGCGCGAAACCGCCCGATCAAGGCCTTCGTCAAGTTTGGCCGCTTCCACGGCAACGCGCTCGGCATCGTCACGAGCCGCATGAAGGACTATAAGACGCCGGCCGACTTGAAAGGCTGGAAGATCGGCATCTCGGCGCCGGGCTCGTCCAGCCATCTCTTCGCCGGTCTTCTCCTTGCGAAATACGGCCTGAAGAATGAGGACGTTTCCTACATCGCGGTGACGCAGGGGCCGGGTGCGGTCGCGGCCGTGCGCACCGGCAAGGAGCTCGACGCCGTCTCGCTCACCGATCCCGCGATCGCGGAGCTCGAGAGCACGAAGGACATCACCGTCGTCGCCGACAGCCGCAACCTCAAGGGCACCGAGGAGGTTTACGGCGGCGAGACGATCTCCGGCGTCCTCTACACCACCGCCGATTTCATCAAGCGGAATCCCAACACCGTGCAGGCGATGACGAATGCCGTCGTGCGGGCGCTGGCATGGATGAAGACCGCGAGCATCGACGAGATCGCGGCCAAGGTGCCGGACCTGCAGGCCGGCAAGCCCGAACTCTACAAGGCGATGGTGGAGAAGAACATCACGAGCTTCCAGCACGACGGCACCTTCTCGCCGAAGGCCGTCGAGGTGACGCTCGATTTCCTGCGCAAGACCGACGCCGAGATGAAAGACGCGAAGGTCGACTTGTCGCAGACTTACGACAACACGTTCGCGCAGAAGGCGCAGAAGGTGGTTGCGAAGTGACGTGTCTTCACCTCTTCCCGCTTGCGGGGAGAGGGAGCGCGCCTCAGCTACCGGCTTAAGCCCGCGGTAGTTCTTGATCGTCTCGGAATCACATGAGTCGTCATGCCCGGGCTTGACCCGGGCATCCATCAACAAAGGCTCTCACGAAGAGGATGGATTGCCGGGTCAAGCCCGGCAATGACGACAGGTGATGAAATTCATCCCCCCAGCGTCTCGACATTGCCGCAGACGCTGATCGATTGTCCCGAGATATGCGCGCCGAGCGGGGATGCGAGGAACAGCGCCATGTTGGCGACGTCCTGCGGCTGCGTGAGCTCGCGCATCGAGATCTTCGACATGATGCGCCGCTTCTGCTCCTCGTAAGTGATGCCGAGCAGCGCCGCGCGCGCATGCGCGTTGCGTTCGTGCCGCGGTCCGGCGACGAAGCCGGGAAGGAGCGCATTGACGCGGATTTTGCTCGGACCAAGCTCGATCGCGAGGCTTTCGGTCAATCCGATCACCGCCCATTTCGAGGCGGAATAAGGCGTGCGCAGCGCATAGCCGAGGCGGCCGGTGATCGACGAGAGATTGATGATCAGCCCTTTGCCGGCGGCCTTGAGCAGCGGCACGGCGCGGCGCGTGCAGAAGAACATGCCGTGCACGTTCACAGCGAAGGTCTTGACCCAATCAGCCGTTGCGAGCGTCTCGATCGCGCCGAACGGGCCGGTGATTCCGGCATTGTTGACCATCACATCGAGCCCGCCGAAATCCTTGGCGACGGCATCGAATAGGGCGTTGACCTGCGCTTCGTCGCTGACGTCGCAGGCATAGCGCGCTATCTGCGGGTTCGCAGCCTTCATGTCCTCGAGCGCGGCGGGCGCCGCGTCGCAGATCGCAACGCGTGCGCCGCAAGCCGCCATCGTCTCGGCGATGCAGCGTCCGATCCCCGAGCCGCCGCCGGTCACGAGGACGCGCATGTCCGTCAGATCAATATCGAGCGCCAATGGCCGTCCTCCCTCCGCGTCAACTCTCATGCGAGGCCGACGTGTGGAGGGATCGCGCGCGTTCGTCAATCGCACGCCGGCATATGCGGCATGCAAGAGAGGGCGTGTCGGTGACGTTTCGTTCGCTTACGCGGTGATCTTGGGAAATTCCCGCACGCCGGCCGTCGCCGGTTTCGGTTCGGCGAGGAACTGCCGCGTCTGGGGATCGAACAGGATATGCGGTCCGAGCTCGTCCATGGAGGTGCAGCCGAGCATGGCGAGCGTGAGATCGATCTGCGTGCGCAAGATGTCGATCGCCTTCAGGGCGCCGGCGACGCCGCCAGCCGAGACGCCGTAGAGCGTCGCGCGGCCGGTGAAGGCGACATGCACGCCGAGGCAGCGCGCCATGACGATATCGGCGCCGCGACGCACGCCACTGTCCATCAGGAGCGTCACCTTGTCGCCGACCGCCGCGCGGATCATCGCCAGCACGTCGAACGGCGAAACCGCGCGGTCGAGCTGTCGCGCGCCGTGGTTCGAGACGATGATGCCGTCGGCGCCGATTGCCGCTGCGCGCACCGCGTCATCGGGGTGCAATACGCCCTTGATCACGAGGTTGCCGCGCCAGAGCCGGCGATACTCCTCGAAGTCGCGCCACGTCTGGTTCGCCGACGGCGTCTGTGTGCCGTAATGGTCGTTGATCGTCTCCGTGCTGGCGCCGGGCGGCGAGTACGGCGTCCAGTTGTCGAAGCGTGGGATTCCGCCATGGCGGAGAAATTCGACGATCCATCCCGGATGCAGGAGCGACTCCAGCATGATCGCGGGCGTCATCTTCAGCGGCCGCACGAAGCCGTTGCGCATATTGCGCTCGCGCTTATGCAGCAGCGGCACGTCGACGGTGACGACCAGCGTGTCGATGCCGGCGTCGGCGGCGCGGCGCAACATATCCTTGGTGACGGCGCGATCATTGGCGCCGTAGGCCTGGAACCACATATGCGGCGCGAGCTTCGCCGCCGCTTCGAGCGATGAATTCGCTGTGCTCGACATGATGTAGGGGATATTTGCGATCGTCGAAGCTTCCGCCAGCATGAGGTCGGAATTGCGCCGGAAGAGGCCATTGAGCCCCGTCGGGCAGATGCCGAACGGGCTCGCATAGGTCCGGCCGAAGAGTGTTACCGACTGATCGCGCCGCGACACATCCACCAGGAAGCGCGGCACCATGCGGTAGCGCCGGAACGCCGCCTCGTTGTAGGCAAGGCCCTCCTCATCCTCGACGCCGCCCTCGATGAAATCGAACGCGATCTTGGGCATGCGCCGTTTGGCCATGCGCCGCAGGTCGTCGATGTTGATCGCCCGGTCGATATTCACGTCTTTTCCTCCTGCCGGCCGCTCTTGTCGTTTCTCAGCCTCCGCAAAAATGCCACGCCGTTCGCCGCCGCGCCATCGCGTCGTGCAATTCCAGGAAAAGTGGAAACCGGTTTTCCGTCCGGAATTGCGCAAAACAAAGACTCAAAGCATCGGCAGGCTGCGCGGGCGCGGGCCGCGCGGGAACGCGTCGTCGATGCGGGCAAGCTCCGGTTTCGTCAGCGCGAGGGCGCCGGCCGCCGCGTTCTCCTCGGCATGCTGTGCGCTTCCCGCCTTGGGAATGGCGAAGACCTCGGGATTTCGCGTCAAGGCCGCGAGCGCGACCTGGCGCGGCGTCGCGCCGTGCGCCTTCGCGATCTCGTCGAGCACCTTGCCGCCGGCGCTTCGCGGGGAGGGGAAGCTGTCGTGGCCGAAGGGGCTATAGGCGACGACCGCGACATCGTGCTTCGCGCACCACGGGATCACCGCATGCTCGATGGCGCGTTCCTGCAGATGGTAGAGGACCTGATTGCAGGCGATGCGGCCTTTCCCGGCGACGGCGAGCGCCTCGTCGAGATCGTCGGCGTCGAAATTGCTCACGCCGAAGGAGAGAATTTTTCCCTCCTGCACGAGCTCTTCGAAAGCGGCGAAGGTTTCCGCGAGCGGGGTGCTGCCGCGCCAGTGCAGCAGGTAGCAGTCGAGCCGGTCGGTCTTGAGACGCTTGAGCGAGCGCTCGCAAGCGGCCTTGGTTTTCGCGTGCGACGCGTTCGACGGCAGCACCTTGGAGACGAGGAACACCTCGTCGCGGCGTCCGGCGACGGCCTGCGCGACCACGAGCTCGGCGTCCCCGTACATTTCGGCCGTATCGATATGGGTCATGCCGCAATCGAGGCCGCGGCGCAGTGCCGCAACCGCCGTATCCCGGTCGCCCTGATCGATATACCAGGTGCCCTGGCCGATCACGGATACGGCGCGTTGGGTGGGCCCGAAGGTCGATTGCCGCATGCTTTTCTCACCTTCCCGCTCCCTGGCCGCAGCCAGGAGCCTTTTGCTGCTGGGACAGAAGCTTACAGGCGCCACTTTTTTGCACGCCTCGGTTGCAATTACGTCTCAAAGAATAGCGCAGAACCGGTGTTTTCTGGGTCTGTGCTGAACGAAATCTTCATCGGCGGCCCATAAGACTTCGGCAACCGTGCATGCGTGCGTTCAGAAAGCGATGATTGCTCGTCGGCCAGCAGCGCCCACGTCCAACCTCCAGGCAGACGTTTACGTCTCGCTCGTGGCGTCGCTTTTCAGCGATCCCCGGACGCTTCTCACGGGCGCCTTCGGCACGGTTCTCGCTGCCTTCGTCACGGCATGGAAGAGCGGCGAGCCATTGCTGTGGGCCTGCGCCATTGCGATGGCGGTGATCGCCTGCGCCCGCGCCGTCGACATGACGGTTTTCCGGAAGCGCCAGGCCGAAGTCACCGCCATCGAGGCCGCACGCTATTGGGAGCTGCGTTACGTCATCGGCTCGACCCTCTACGTCCTCGTCATGGGGATGTGGTGCTTCCTCACCTTCGTCATCACCTCCGACCCGCTGGTCCAGCTCCTCAGCTTCTCGATGACGCTCGCCAACATGATCGGCATCTCGGGACGCAACTACGGCAGCGCGCTTCTGGTGAACGCGCAGCTCATCGGCCTCGGCGCGCCGATGACCGCGGGGCTCCTGTCGATGCGCGAGGGCTACTACTTCGTTTTCGCCTGCGTGCTCGTGCCGTTCTTCATGAGCCAGAAGCGGATCGCGGACCGCCTGCGGCGCACCTTCCTCGACGCCGTCATCGCCACGACCGACGTCAAGCTGCTCGCGGATCAGTTCGACACCGCCCTCAACAACATGCCGCACGCGCTGTGCATGTTCGACGCCGAGCGGCGGCTCGTCGTGTTCAACAAGCGCGCGGCGGTGCTCTTCCAGATCGAGACCGTCAGCGGCTCGCGGGGCCCCTCCGTCCAGCGCCTGCTCACGGGCGCCGTGGCGGCCGGCACGATTGCGCCGGTCGAGGCCGAGTCCTTGAGCCGGCAGTTCGAGTATCACCTGTCGCGGCGCAGTGCCGGTAAGCTCCTGATCCACGCGCCGAACGACCGAGTGCTGTCGGTCTCCTTCGACCCGATGGAGAACGGCGGCTCCGTCGTCCTCGTCGAGGACATCACCGAGCAGCGCGAGACCGAAGCCGAAATCAACCGCCTCGCGCGCTACGACGCACTCACCGGCCTGCCGAACCGGACCTCGTTCCATGATCAGCTCACCGCGGCGGTGAGCGGCCTGAAGCCGACGGGCGCATGCGCGCTGCTGTTTCTTGATCTCGACGAGTTCAAGGAAGTCAACGATACGCTCGGGCATTCGGCCGGCGACACGCTTCTCTGCGCCGTCGCCGATCGGCTTCGCCGCCTGGTCGGAAAGTCCGATCTGATCGCGCGCTTCGGCGGCGACGAGTTCGTGATCCTGCAATGTGGCCTGACCGGTCGCGACGAGGCGGCAACGCTCGCGCAAGCCGTCGTCGAGGCGCTCGGGCGGCCGTATATGATCGATCGGCACGAGGTCGTCATCGGCGCGAGCGTCGGCATCGCCCTTTCGCCGCATCACGGCCGCGACGCCAATGTCCTGATGAAGAACGCCGACATGGCGCTCTATCGCGCCAAGGCCGAGGGGCGCAAGGCGTGGCGCTTTTTCGAGCCGGACATGGACCTCAAGGCGCGCGCCAAGCGCCGGTTCGAGCTCGATCTGCGCGATGCCGTCGCGAGCGAAGCGTTCGATCTCTACTTCCAGCCGATCGTCAATCTCCGCTCCGCGCGCATCGTGACATGCGAGGCGTTGCTGCGATGGATCCACCCGGAACGTGGCATCATCTCGCCGGCTGACTTCATTCCGCTGGCGGAGGAGATGGGGCTCATCGTCGACATCGGCGATTGGGCCCTGCGCAAGGCCTGCGCCGCCTGCGCCTCATGGCCGGATAACGTGCGCGTCGCTGTGAATTTCTCGCCGGTCCAGTTCGCCCGCAGCAATGTCCCCGCGCGCGTGGCGAACGCCCTGCAGGAGGCCGGCCTTCCGGCGCATCGCCTCCAGGTCGAAATCACCGAATCGGTTCTGCTGCAGAACACGGAAGCGACCCGCGCCGCCTTGAAGGCGCTACGCGAGATCGGCGTCGGCATCTCGCTCGACGACTTCGGCACCGGCTATTCCAGCCTGAGCTACCTCAACAACTTCCCCCTGCAGAAGGTGAAGATCGATCGCTCCTTCCTTGAGGACATGAGCCCGCGCTCGCTCACGCTCTTGAGCAATATCGCGCGGCTGAGCGCCGAGCTCGGCCTGTCCGTCACCATGGAAGGCGTCGAAACCGCGCGCCAGCTCGCCTTCATTTCCGCCGACGGCAATATCGACGAGGCGCAGGGCTTCCTCTTCAGCGCGCCTGTGCCCGCCGTCGAAATCGCCGCGCTGCTCGACCCGCGCGGCATGCGTGAACTGCTGCGGCCGATCCACGCCCAAAAGGTCGCGTAAGGCCGCGCGAGCCCGCGCCGGCCAGCCGCCAGTAATCCTTTCCCATCTCTCCGCTCTCTCGCGCGCGTCGGCGCGCCGCGGCGCGCATTGTAGCCGCCGCGCTTTACAACCGTTAACGAAACGTTAACCTTCTTCTCAACGGGCCGTCCGCCGCCCGTGCGAGGAGACCGCGATGGCCGTGCCGGCCACTAGCCACCAGACGCAAGACCATCAGGCGCAGAATCTTCCGGGACCTGCCGCCGTAACGCCTTCGCTGTCCGACCGTGTCCAGCATTTCATGCAGAGGGTGGACTACCGGCGCGCCGACACGCCGGAGCAGCGCGAGGCGATCTTCCGCCTGCGCTACGACGCCTACGTGCGCGACGGCTATATCAAGCCGAACCCGACGCGCCGCTTCACCGACCCAGTCGATGACCGCGACAACACCTGGCTGTTCGGCGTGTATGTCGACGATCGCCTGGTCAGCGCCATCCGCATGACTGTCACGCTGCCGGGGAATACCTACGTGCCGGCGCATGACGTGTTTGCGGAGACGCTCGATCCGTATCTCGCCGCCGGCAAGATCCTCGTCGACCCCAGCCGCTTCATCACCGATCGCGACGCGTCGAAGCAGCATTTGGAGCTGCGCTACGTGACGCTGCGGCTGCCATGGCTCGCGCTCGGCTATTTCGGCGCCGACTACATGCTCGCGGCCGTGCGCACCACGCATGAGGCGTTCTATCGCCGGCTCTGGGGACATCAGACGGTGTGCCCGCCGAAGCTCTATCCCAACCTCAAAATGCATGTCGGGCTGATGATGCTCGACTACCGCAACCAGCGGATTGCCGTGCATCGGCGCTATCCGTTCTTCGAATCCAGCGCCTTCGAGCGGCGCATGCTGTTCGAACGGACCGCGCAGCCGATGCGGCGCGAGGCGGCGGCCTAAGCGGACTTCACAGCGCCAGTGCCGACCAGCCGCCGTCGAGCGGCAGCACGGCGCCGGTGATGCCGGCGCCCGCCTCGCTGCATAGAAAGACGATCTGTCCCGCGATTGTCTCCGGCGCGATGAAGCGCCGGCTCGGCTGTCGCTTGGCGAGATAGCGCTTCGTCGCCTCCTCGTGCGAGAGGCCGTCCCTCTCCATCATCGCGACGATGCGCGACTCGATCGCCGGCGTCGGCACCGTCGCCGGGCAGAGCGCGTTGCAGGTGATGTTCTCCGTCACCGTCTCGGCGGCGACCGCGCGCGTCATCCCGATCAGGCCGGCTTTTGTGCTGACATAATCGACGCGCTCGGCGACCGCGATCAGGCCGTGGATCGAGGAGATGTTCACGATGCGGCCGTAGCCGCGCGTACGCATTTGCGGCAGCAGCAGCCGGATGAGGTGGAACGGCGCCGACAGGTTGACGGCAAGCGCCTCGTCCCAGCGCTCGGTCGGAAACGCCTCGACCGGCGCGAAGTGGCGCACGACCGCATTGTTGACGAGGATATCGACGGCGCCGAAAGCGTCGGCCGCCGCGCGCGTCATCGCCTCGATCTCGGCCGGCCGGCGCAGATCGGCGTCGTGAAAAAGCGCACGCACGCCGAAATCCGCCTCGATCTCGCGCCGCCGCGCCTCGGCATGCGCGGCATCCGCAAGCCCGTTGAGGACGATGTTGCAGCCTTGCGCCGCAAGGCCGCGCGCAATGGCGAGGCCGAGGCCGTCGGTCGAACCGGTGACGAGTGCGCTCTTGCCTTGCAGCGTCATCGGCATCGATCCTTGGCCGGTCTCAGGCGCGGGGCTCGACGTCGAGCCGCACGACCCAATCCTCGAGCCCGGCGCGGGCCACGGGATATTTTGCCATCACCTTCGGGTCGTGGCCGGGGACCACATGCTGCGGAGACGACGCGAGGCGCAGTAGCGTCTCGTAGCCTTCCAGCACCTCCGCGACATTGTAGGTGATCGGGAAGACGCGCCGCTGCTCGAAGTGGTTGTAGAGATGCGCCGCGTCAGCGGCGAGCACGACATAGCCGCGTTTCGTCTTCACGCGCACCGACTGCAGCCCCTTCGAGTGCCCGCCGATGCGATGCACGCTGATGCCCGGCGCGATTGCGTCGACGCCGTCGTGGAATTGCACGCGCCCGGCGAAAACCTTGCGCACCATCGCAACGACGTCGTCCTCCTCGAACGGCAGGCGCATATGCGCATGGCACATGCAGCGTCCGGTCGCATAGGCCATCTCGCAATCCTGCAGGTGATAGCGCGCCTGCGGGAACAGATCGTAGTTGCCGGTGTGGTCGTAATGCAGGTGGCTGACGATCACGTCCTTGACGCTCGCGGCGTCGACGCCGATCGCTTTCAACCCTTCGCCGATCGGCTTGAGCAGCGTGCGGCCGCGCTTCTTCGCGATCACCGGATCGAAGCCGGTGTCGAGCACGTAACTGCGGTGCGCGCCCTTGATCGCCCAGACGAAGTAATCGAGCGGCTCGGAGGTCTCATGCGCATCGCCGCCGATATAGTTCTCCGACGACGGCCTCTCGTGATGCGCGTATTTGACGGCGTAGACCTCGTAGACGTCGTCGTCCGCCATGGCTTTAGCTCCGGCTTGCTTTAGGCTTCACC
Organism: Variibacter sp.; assembly: GCA_050187875.1. Classification (GTDB taxonomy): domain Bacteria; phylum Pseudomonadota; class Alphaproteobacteria; order Rhizobiales; family Xanthobacteraceae; genus JAFKKS01. The sequence goes on along the minus strand of JBFWXB010000011.1, from coordinate 8,440 downwards.
TCGACGCCGGCCCAGGCTTCGAGCGGCTTCACCGTCTCGGTGATGTCGGAGGCGTCGCCCTGCGTCGCCTTGGTGACGGCGAGGAGCTGGCGCACCGCGTTGCCGACGATCATCGGCACGCCCAGGCGCTCGGCTTCTTCGAGGCAAAGCCGCACGTCCTTGTAGAGAAGCTCGCTCGCAAAGCCGAAATCGAATTTGCGCGGCAGGACGCAGCGCGGAAACTTGTCGGCGCTCGCCGTGTTGCGGCCCGAGCCCGCGTTGATGACGTCGAGCATGATCGCCGGGTCGAGGCCCGCCTTGGTGCCGACCACCAGCGCTTCCGAGGTGATCGCGACGGCGGTCGCCGACATGAGATTGTTGCAGACCTTCATGGTCTGCCCCATGCCGGGCTCTTCGCCGACCCAGAAGACCTTGCCGATCACGCTCAAGATCGGCTGGAGCTGCTTCTCCAGCGTTTTCGGGCCCGACACCATGATGGCGAGCGTGCCCTTGTCGGCGCCGCCGGGCCCGCCGCTCACCGGCGCGTCGAGCGCGGTGATGCCCTTCGCCTTCAAGGCCTGCGCGACCTCCATCGCCGCCTTCGGCCCGGTCGTTGAGAGGTCGATGAAGACCTTGGCCGTCTTGCCGGAGGAGACGCCTTTGTCGCCGAGCGCGACCGCCTTCACGATGTCGGGTGTCGGCAGGCTGACCAGGACGATCTCGGATTGCGAGGCGACGTCGGCAGGAGAGTGGGCGGCATTCGCGCCATGCGAGGTCACCTCCTGCAGCGCGCGTGCGTTGTTGTCGTAGGCGACGACCTTGTGGCCCGCCTCGAGCAGACGCCGCGCCATGTGCCGGCCCATGCGGCCGACGCCGATAAATCCGAGAGTCTTGTCGTTCATGCCGATGTCCTCTGCGCGTGCTGATGCGATCGGGAGAGAAGAAGAGAAGCTATCATGGTCGCGTCATTGCCGGGCTTGACCCGGCAATCCATCCATTTTGCTTAGAAGATGGATGCCCGGGTCAAGCCCGGGCATGACGATGCACCACTTCAGTTCCCTTCCACCGCGTGGATTTCCGGAAAGAACAGCTCCTTCCACGACGCGGGGCGCATCTTCAACGTGCCGATATCGGCCATGAAGTTCGCGTACTTCATCACGTTCTGCGGCGACGTCGTGAACTTGATGTCGGGGCTGCTCAATGAGGCGAAGATTTCATCCTCGGTCCAGCCTTTGGCGCTGCTGCTCTCCAGGAAAACCTTCGCCGCGTTGCGCTTGTCCTTGTTGATCATTGCGATCGCCTCGGTCAGCGCCGCGAGCAACGCGCCATAGGTCTTCGGATTCTCGTCGTGAAACTTCGACGTCGTGTACAGCATCGTGAAGGTGGTGGCGCCGCCCATCACCTGATCCGTCGTCTGGATGGTGCGGATGTTCGGGTCGCGCAGCTCGCGCTGGAAGAACGGCGGCGAGGTGTAATGCAGATTGACCTCGTGATGCCCTGAGAGCATCGCGGCGACGCCGTCGGGATGCGTCAACGACACGGTGTACTTGTCGAACCGCGTCGTCTCGGCGGGGCCGTATTTCGCCCGCGCATACATCTGCATGATGATGGCGGGGATCGAAACCTTCACCGCCGTGATGGCGATCTTGTCGTCGCCTTTGACGTCGTCCAGCGATTTGATGTCGGGCGAGCGCGTATTGAGATACATCGGCATCGACGACATCGCCGCGACGCCCTTGATCTTCATCGAGCCTTGCGTCTTCGCCCATGTGGTGAGGAACGCGGGCGGACCTGCCGGCGCAAGATGCGCGGAGCCCGAGATCAGCGCGTCATTGACGGTCGAAGGGCCGCCAAGATTGAGATACTGGACCTTTAGGTCGAGTCCCGCTTCCTTCGCGTGCTTCTCGATCAGCCGGTACTTTTCCATGAACACCAGCGGCAGGAAGCCGAAGCCGCCGGCGCCTTTGGGGATCGTCACCTCGCTGACCTCGGCCCGCGCGGCGGCGGGGGCGGCGAGGGCAATGGCCAATGCAATACATGCGGTCTTAATTCTCGCGGTCTGAAATCTCGCGGTCTTAAATTTCGTCATGGCGTCTCCTATGCGCGGCTAGGTGACGAGGATCGGGCCTGTCTGTCAATCAGACAATGTGCATGGCTCATGGGAGCAGCCGTTGCGCGCGAGGCTGTCGCGCAACACGCGTGTCGTCCCCGCGAAGGCGGGGACCCAGTAATCGCCGACCTTGCGGATCAAGCATTTACAGTGAGTACTGGATGCCCGCCTTCGCGGGCATGACACTCCGGGGTCGCGCACCGCGGCGTGCACTCCGTCGATGTTCCGAACGCAGCGCGCTCCCTCTTCCCGCGGGGAGGGGGTCGGGGTGAGGGGGTGCCGACCTCTCGAGAGCCTCTAACCCCTCACCCGCCGCGCTTCGCGCGTCGACCTCTCCTTATGGGAGAGGTGAAGAAAAGCGCTCACCCCAGCCGGTAGAACGCCTTGGCGTTCTCGCGGAAGATTTTGTTCTTCTGCGCTTCGCTCAAGCCCACATTGAGCGCGTAGCGGGGATCGTCGAAATCCCAATGCGGATAGTCGGTCGAGAACATGATGCGATCGAAGCCGATCCACTCCATGGTGGTGAGAAGATCGCCGGCGCGCGGCGGCTCCTCGATCGGCTGCGTCGTCACCCAGATGTGGTCGCGGATATATTCCGACGGTGCCCGCTTGAGATGCGGCACCTCGGCCTTGAGGCGCTTCCACTGCTTGTCGAGCCGCCAGGCGAGCGGCGGCAGCCACCCGAAGCCAGACTCGATCAGCGCGAGCTTCAAATCCGGAAAGCGCTCGAACACGCCCTCGATCACCATGCTCGTCACCGCGGCCTGCATCGCCTGCACGTAGGTGTGGTGCTCCTCGATATAGTAGGACGGCCAGCCCGTGCCCGCGCCTTGCGCATGTCCGGCGGCGCCGCCGACATGGATGCCGATCGGGCGGCCCGTGCGCGCGGCCGCTTCGAACATCGGCCAGTACTTCTTGCGCCCCAAGGGTTCCATCGTGCGCGGTGGAATCTGGATCTGCGCGAAGTCAGCGTCGCCCGCGCGCCGCTCGATCTCGGCGGCGGCCGCCGGCCCGTCCTCGTAAGGCACGAGGATCGAGGCGCGCAGCCGCTTGTCCTTGCGCACGAAATATTCGATCTGCCAGTCGTTCAGCGCCGCGCAATAGGCCGCACAGTAGTCGAGGTTGCGCTGCTCCGGCCCGCGCGTCGCGAGCGGGATGAGGATGCCGTATTCGACGCCATGCGCGTCGAGATGCTGCGCGCGCATGAAGTCGAGATCGGAGCCGGGCGGCCCGCCCGAGGGCGGCCAGGCATCGTTGCGCGAGATCGCCGGCGCCATGCGCGGATAGGGAATGGTGTCGGAGAGCGGCTCGCGCGGGAAGCTGCCATAGGCATTGAAGTGCTCGCGCCAGCGCGCCGGCATGAAGGCCGCGACTTCGTCCCCCGTCCTCGCCGCCGGGTGGATGTCGCAATCGACATAGCTGAAGCGCGTCTCGCTCTCCTGCGCGACATCGCGCTCGCGAACCGTGACGTTCATGGCGTCGTCTCCTTCGGTTCTCCCGTGAGGCGAGGATACGTCTTGAGCGCGTTCTCGACCAGCACCCTGGCGGCCCGCGCACCGGCGAGCGCCGGCGGCAAGACGTCCATCCCGTCGAATTGCCAGTGCGGATAATCGGTCGCGAAGAGGAGCATGTCGTCGCATCCGATCTGCTCGATGACGCGCTCGAACTGCTCCGGCTGCGGCGGCGTGTCGACCGGCTGGATGGTAAGGCGCATGTGCGCACGCAGGATGTCGGAGGGCGCCTCCTTCACCCACGGCACCTCCGGGCGCACGCCGCGCCACGTCTTGTCCGCGCGCCACATGAAGGCTGGCAGCCACATGAAGCCGGATTCCATCAGCACGACTTTGAGCTTCGGAAATTTCGCGAAGGCGCCTTCCGACACGAGGCTCAGAAGCTGACTCTCGAAGCCAGCCGACTGCCCGACATATTCCTCGAGATGGTAGGACGGCCAGCCGATGCCGGTCGGCGCGTGCCGGTAGCTCGAGCCCGCATGGATGCCGATCGGCAGACCATGGTGTTCAGCGACCTCGTAGAGCGGCCAATAGAAGCGCCGGCCAAGCGGCAGCTCACCCATCGCCAGCAGCAGCACCTGGACGAAACGCGTGTCGCCGGCGCGCCGCTCGATCTCCTCGATCGCGAGCTGCGGGCTCTCGGCCGAGACGACGATCGACGCGCGCAGGCGCGGGTCGCGGTCGAGCCATTCCTTCGCGACCCAATCGTTGATCGCGCGCGCGAAGGCGGCGGCCATATCCTCGCTGTGCAGCACCATCGAGCCGTGCAGACAGTTGATGATCGCAAGGCGCGAATGAAACGGATCGAGCGCCTGGCGCTGCACGGTCGAAAGATCGCTGCCGGGGCGGCCTGATGCCGGGCGCCAGTCCGGCCGCACGCTGATCGCGGCGTTGGGCGGATAGCTCGTGAGGTCGAGCGGCTGGCGGTCGATGCCGCGCATGGTGATCTGCTCGCGCCAATAGTCCTCGAAATAGGGCAGCAGCACCCCGTTGTCGGGCACGGCGACATGGAGATCGCAGTCGATCGGGCGATGTCTGGCGAGCAGGCGTTCCACCGGATCGACATCCGCTAGAGATTGCCGCGCCGCCGCGGAGCCACCCGACGCTACGGAAGCGCTCATCGCTCGCCATCCTCCCGCGGTATTGTTGGTTGTGACGTCGACGCCTAGGAGGCTAGCATAGGCCTGTCAACTCGCCGCATGAATGAGCGCATGATCAGACGAAAAACCGGTTCCCACTTATTCTGATCATGCGGTAAGCGCGGACACCGGAGGAAACTTGGCGCAAAGCTGGATCGCGATCGACTGTGACGTGCACCCGCGCGTGCCGAACATGCGCGCGCTGCATCCCTATCTCGACGACTACTGGCGCGAGCAGGTGATCGACCGCGGCATCGACACGCTGGGGAGCATCGCCTATCCGCCGAACGCGCCGATCAGCGCGCGGCCGGACTGGCGTGATGCCAAGGGCGAAGCCGGGCTCGACATCGCGCAGATGCAAACCCATGCGCTCGATCGCTGGGGAACGAGCGCCGCCATTTGCAACTGCCTGTTCGGCGTGCAGATGGTCTACAACGAGGACATGGCCGCCGCCTTCGCGCGCGCGATGAACGACTGGCTCGCCAAGGAGTGGCTCGACCGCGACCCGCGCCTGCGCGGCTCCATCGTCATTCCGCTGCAGAATGTCGAATACGCGGTCGACGAGATCGAACGCTGCGCGAAGGACAAGCGCTTTGTGCAGATTCTCGTCCTCTGCATGGGAGAGCTGCCGCTCGGGCGGCGGCAGTATTGGCCGATCTATGCGGCGGCGGAGCGTCACGGCCTGCCGCTCGGCATCCATGCCGGCTCGAGCTACCACCACCCGGTGACGTCGCTCGGCTGGCCGAACTTTTATCTTGAGGATTATCTTAGCCAGTCGCAGGGCTTCCAGAGCCAGGTCGCGAGCCTCATCTGCGAGGGCGTTTTCGTCAAATACCCGAAGCTGAAAGTCGTGCTGATCGAATCCGGCGTCACCTGGGCGCCGGGGTTCATGTGGCGCTTCGCGAAGTTCTGGCGCGGCGTGCGCTTCGAGGTGCCGTGGGTGAAGGTTTCGCCGCTCGAAACCTTCCGCGAGAATTTCCGCCTCACCATTCAGCCGCTCGACGCGCCCGAGACCGGCGACACGATCGCGCGCATCATCGACCACCTGCGCTCCGACGACATGCTGCTTTATTCGTCGGACTATCCGCATTGGCAATTCGACGGCGACGCCGTGATTTCGCCGGCGATTCCCGGTAGTCTGCGCCGCAAGATTCAAGTCGACAATCCGCTGGCGACCTACAGCCGGCTTTCGGAGGAAGCGCCATGAATGTGGACGTGCGCCCACCGATGCAAACCGCGCGCGCGCAGCGCGTGCGCCCCGCCATCGTCGACTGCGACATTCATCCGCGCACGCGCTCGCCCGCCGACCTCAAGCCGTATCTCTCGCAACGCTGGTGGGATTATCTGCAGACCTATGGCGCGCGACGCCGGCACGGCTACACCAAGGGCACACCCTATCCGAAAGCGCAGCCGGGCGAGGCGAGCCGCCGCGACGCCTGGCCGCCGGGCGGCGGATTGCCGGGCTGCGACCTCGACTTCATGCGCGGGCAGCATCTCGACGCCTACGGCATCACGCACGGCATCATGAATCCGCTCGGTCTCACCGGCCAGGGCGACCAGAACCGCGAATTCAGCGCGGCACTGACGTCGGCGATCAATGACTGGCAGGTCGAGGCGTGGTGCAAGCCGGAGCCGCGGCTGAAAGCCTCGATCGTCGTGCCGTACGAAGACGGCGAAGCCGCGCGCGCCGAGATCAACAAGCGCGCCGGCAGCAAGAACTACGCGCAAGTGATGCTGCTCAGCCGCACCGCGGAAGCGCTCGGGCGTCCGCGCTACTGGCCGATCTACGAGGCGGCGGTCGAGCACGACCTTGTCGTCGGCATCCATGTCTTCGGCTACAGCGGCTGGCCGATCAGCAATAGCGGCTGGCCGTCGTTCTATATCGAGGAGATGACGGAGCACGAGACGGCGTGCTCGGCGCTCGTCACCAGCATGATTCTCGAAGGCGTGTTCGAACGCTATCCGACGCTAAAGGTCGCGATGATCGAGTCGGGCTTCGCGTGGCTGCCGCCGCTCGGCTGGCGGCTCGACAAGCACTGGAAGCGGTTGAAGGACGAGGTGCCGCATCTGCGCAAAGCGCCGTCAGAATACATCCGCGAGCACTTCTGGATTTCGACGCAGCCGATGGAAGAGCCGGAGAAGCCGGACCACCTCATCGACGTGATGAACTGGATCGGATGGGACCGCATCATGTTCGCGAGTGATTACCCGCACTGGGATTTCGACGATCCCTTCATGGCGCTTCCGCCGAGCCTCGATGAGGCGCGCCGCGCCGCCATCTATTCCGGCAACGCGCAAAAGCTTTACGGTTTCGCGTGACGCAAGCCGAGAGAACCCCGCGCGCCAAGGAGCGTCACGTCGTCGCGAAGGTCAGCGAAGTGCCGCCGGGCGCCCACAAGCTCGTGGAATTGAAGGGCCGCGAGATCGGCCTCTTCAACGTCAAGGGCGAGTTCTTCGCCATCGCCAACCGCTGCCCGCATCAGGGCGGATCGCTCTGCCGCGGCAAGCTCGTTGGCCTCGCCGAATCCGATGAGCCGGGGAAATACAAGCTCTCGCGGCATGGCGAGCTCTTGCGGTGCCCGTGGCACGGCTGGGAGTTCGATATCCGCACCGGGCAATCGTGGTGCGACCCGACGCGGGTGCGCGTGCGCAGCTACGCCGTCAGCGTCGAGCATGGCGAGAGCCTGGTGAAGGGCCCGTATGTCGCGGAGACCTTCGACGTTTCCGTCGAAGAGGATTACGTCCTCATCGTGTTGTGACCCGACGCCGCACTGTTGTCTGGTCGTTATTGCCGGACTTGATCCGGCAATCCATCGTCTTTGAAAGGATGGATGCCCGGGTCAAGCCCGGGCATGACGACGCACAATTTCGTAATCCGTTCGACAGGGGTTATGGATTCCGGACAGCCGCTGCGCGGCTTCCGGAATGACAACAGCGAGGAGACGACAACGATGAAAGTCATGAAGGCATCCGAACGTCCGACGCGCCGCGCGCCGGACAGCGCTTTCACTGGTACGGTTCTGCAAGACCCGATTATCGAGGCGCCGGAGCCGGCGCGGCTGCGCTCGAATGTGGTGAGCTTCGAGCCCGGCGCGCGCACCGCATGGCATACGCATCCGCTCGGCCAGACGCTCTATGTCATCTCCGGCGTCGGGCGCATCCAGAAGGAAGGCGAACCGATCCACGAAATCCGCGGCGGCGACACGATCTGGATTCCGCCGCACGAAAAACATTGGCACGGCGCCGCGCCGGATCACGGCATGGTGCACATCTCGATGCAGGAAGCGCTCGACGGCACCGCGGTGAACTGGATGGAGAAGGTGTCGGACGCCGACTACAACAAGAAGGTCGGGTGACGCGCGTATCGCGCTTTGTAGCCCGCGTTGAGCGAAGCGAAACGCGGGGCCTGTCCGCACCGCACCCCGGATTTCGCTTCGCTCAATCCGGGCTACGGTTGAGCGACCGTCGTTCCGGCCTAGGCGACACACATTGCGTCGTCATTCCGGATTGCCGCACTCGGATCGGCGCTTCGCGCCGTCCGAGCACAGGCTCCGCGGCAAGTCCGGAATCCATAGCCCCAGTGCCGCGGATCATCAGCGGCGCTGCGGCGTATGGATTCCGGGCTCGCGCTGCGCGCGCCCCGGAATGACAGGCCTTGACACGCCAAAGAAAATATTCCTATGATGCGTCGTCCACTCCAC
>JBFWXB010000010.1:0-111579 GCA_050187875.1 Variibacter sp. | reverse complement strand
CGCCCCGCCCTTCTCCGCCAAAACCTTCGTGATCGCCGCCGTCAACGACGTCTTCCCATGGTCAACATGACCAATCGTCCCAATGTTGCAATGCGGCTTCGTCCGCTCAAATTTCTCTTTCGCCATTGGTCTCTCTCCGCGTCTTTCGCAGACTTTGTGTTGACGATCAGGCGAACTTCGCCTGGACTTCCTGAGCAACGTTCGACGGCACCTGTTCGTAGTGGTCGAACTGCATGGTGAATGTCGCACGCCCCTGCGACATGGAGCGCAGCGTGTTGACGTAACCGAACATGTTGGCGAGCGGCACCATCGCGTTGATGACGTTCGCGTTGCCACGCATGTCCTGGCCTTGGATCTGCCCGCGCCGGGAATTGAGGTCGCCGATGACGGAGCCGGTGTAATCCTCCGGCGTCACCACCTCGACCTTCATGATCGGCTCGAGCAAAACGGAATTGCCCTCGCGCAGCGCTTCACGCAGCGCAGCGCGCGACGCGATCTCGAACGCCAGCGCCGAAGAGTCGACGTCATGGTAGGCGCCGTCGATCAGCGTGACCTTGAGGTCGACGACCGGGAAGCCGGCAAGCACGCCGGAGCCGAGCACCGAGTCCAGGCCCTTCTCGACGCCGGGGATGTATTCCTTCGGAACATTGCCGCCGACGATCTTGCTCTCGAACACATAGCCGGCGCCTGGCTCATTCGGCTCGACGACGAACTTGACGCGCGCATACTGGCCGGTGCCGCCGGTCTGCTTCTTGTGTGTGTAGTCTTTCGTGACCGGCTTGGTGATCTTTTCGCGATAAGCGACCTGCGGCGCGCCGATATTGGCGTCGACCTTATAGGTACGCTTGAGGATGTCGACCTTGATGTCGAGATGGAGCTCGCCCATCCCCTTGAGGATGGTCTGACCCGACTCCTGGTCGGTCGAGACGCGGAAGGAGGGATCCTCCGCCGCGAGCTTCGCAAGCGCGACGCCGAGCTTCTCCTGGTCGGCCTTGGACTTCGGCTCGATCGCGATCTCGATGACCGGATCGGGGAATTCCATCTTCTCCAGAATCACCTGCTTGTTGGGATCACAGAGCGTGTCGCCGGTGCGCGCTTCCTTGAGACCCGCAAGCGCAACGATATCGCCGGCATAGGCTTCCTTGATGTCTTCGCGATTGTTCGCATGCATCAGCAACATGCGGCCGATACGTTCCTTGCGCTCGCGCGTCGAGTTGACGACGCCGGTGCCGCTCTGCAGCACGCCCGAATAGATGCGGCAGAAGGTGATGGTGCCGACGAAGGGGTCATCCATGATCTTGAACGCGAGGAGCGCCATCGGCTCGTTGTCGTCCGCCTTGCGCACGACCTCGTTGCCCTTCTCGTCGACGCCCTTGATGGCCGGCACATCGACCGGCGACGGCAGATAGTCGACGACGGCGTCGAGGAGCGGCTGCACGCCCTTGTTCTTGAAGGCGGAGCCGCAGAGCACCGGATAGAAGGCGCCGGTGAGCACCGCCTTGCGGATGAGGCGCTTCAGCGTCGCCTCGTCGGGCTCCTTGCCCTCGAGATAGGCCTCCATCGCGGCGTCGTCGAGCTCGACCGCGGCTTCGATCATCGCCTCGCGATATTCCTTCGCCTGCTCCTGCAGGTCGGCCGGAATCTCTTCATCGTGATATTTCGCGCCGAGGCCTTCGTCTTCCCAGACGACGGCTTTCATGCGCACCAGATCGACGAGGCCTTTGAAATTGTTCTCAGCGCCGATCGGAAGCTGGATCGCCACCGGCTTCGCGCCGAGGCGGTCGACGATATCCTTCAGACACTTGAAGAAATCGGCGCCGATCTTGTCCATCTTGTTGGCGAAGACGATACGCGGAACCTTGTACTTGTCGCCCTGGCGCCAGACCGTCTCGGTCTGCGGCTCAACGCCCTGGTTGGAATCGAGCACGCATACGGCGCCATCGAGCACGCGCAGCGACCGCTCCACCTCGATGGTGAAGTCGACGTGCCCGGGCGTGTCGATAATGTTGAGGCGCTTGCCGTTCCAGTAAGCGGTCGTCGCGGCCGACGTGATGGTGATGCCGCGCTCCTGCTCCTGCTCCATCCAGTCCATCGTCGCGGCGCCTTCGTGCACCTCGCCGATCTTATGGGACTTGCCGGTGTAGTAGAGGATCCGCTCGGTCGTCGTCGTTTTTCCGGCGTCGATATGCGCCATGATGCCGAAGTTGCGGTAGTCCTCGATCTTGTTCGTGCGGGGCATAGAAAATCCTCAGGCGCGCTTTGAGCGCGTCACCAGCGGTAATGCGAGAAGGCGCGGTTGGCTTCCGCCATCCGGTGCGTATCTTCCCGCTTCTTGACGGCGTTCCCCCGATTGTTCGATGCATCCAGCAGCTCTGCGGAGAGCCGCTCCGTCATCGTCTTCTCATTGCGCTCGCGCGCAGCCGAGATCAGCCAGCGGATGCCGAGCGCCTGACGGCGGTCCGTGCGCACTTCGACCGGCACCTGATAGGTGGCGCCGCCGACGCGCCGCGAGCGCACTTCGATCGTCGGCATGACATTGTCGAGCGCCTGCTGGAACACCGTGATCGGATTCTGCTTGGCCTTGCCCTCGATCGTGTCGAGCGCGCCATAGACGATCTGCTCCGCGGCCGACTTCTTGCCGTGGTGCATGATCGAATTCATGAACTTGGTGAGGACGACGTTCCCGAACTTCGGATCGGGAAGGATCTCGCGCTTCTCTGCGCGGTGACGGCGGGACATGCGCGCGGCTCCTTATTTCGGACGCTTCGCGCCGTATTTCGAACGGCGCTGCTTGCGGTTCTTGACGCCCTGGGTGTCGAGGACGCCGCGCAGGATGTGGTAGCGCACGCCCGGCAGGTCCTTCACGCGGCCGCCGCGGATCATGACCACCGAGTGCTCTTGCAGGTTGTGGCCTTCGCCCGGGATATAGCCGATGACCTCGAAGCCGTTCGTCAGGCGAACCTTGGCGACCTTGCGGAGCGCCGAGTTCGGCTTCTTCGGCGTCGTCGTATAGACGCGCGTGCAAACGCCGCGCTTCTGCGGCGACTGCTGCAGGGCTGGCACCTTCTTGCGGGCCTTCACCTGCGTCCGCGGCTTGCGGATCAATTGATTGATCGTCGGCATCCGGTCTGCACCCATTCGGGGCCCAAGGCCCCAGCCTCTTCAACCCGCGCGAGCAAAAGCCCGCGCAAAACAAAACCACGCCATCCGCTTGAAGAACGCGGAAAGGCGTTTTTGACCTCAGAGGACCGCGACGGCTTTCGCCCCCGCGGTCTTGAACCAGTGATCTGACAGCTACTGTCAGGGCAGCGTTTGAGATTCATAAGTCGAGGCGCTTGGGCGCGCCGTGCCGACGTCAGAAACTCACCGCCTGCCGGAAAGTGCGCGGGTTTTATCCGGCGCAGGCAGGTCCGTCAAGCATCCCGCACCGCAAAAATCGGCCAAAATCGCCAATTCACGGCCGGCTTTATTTAATTGCGCGCCTCGCCCTTCGCCGGAAAGAAAAGAGCCGCCCGGAGGCGGCTCTTTGATCGCTTGGAGAAGCGCTTCCGGCGTCACTCCGCCGCCGGCAGCGCCTCGGGCGCCGGCGCCTTCGCGGCCGACTTCTCGCGCTCGTCGAGAATCAGCGTGTCGCGCTTGCCGGCAACTTCACGCAGCTGGCTCATCTGCGCGCCGGTGCCCGCCGGAATCAGGCGGCCCACGATGACGTTCTCCTTGAGGCCGTCGAGCGTGTCGTGCTTGCCGTTGACGGCCGCTTCCGTGAGGACGCGGGTCGTCTCCTGGAAGGACGCGGCCGAGATGAACGACCGGGTCTGCAGCGAGGCCTTGGTGATGCCCAGCAGCACGGGGTGCGCCACCGCCGGCTTCTTGCCGTCCGCCTCGGCCTTCGCGTTGACCTCGTCGAACTCGATCCGATCCATCTGGTCGCCCTGGATGAGATCGGTCTCGCCGGCGTCATCGATCTCGACCTTCTGCAGCATCTGGCGAACGATCACCTCGATGTGCTTGTCGTTGATGTGCACGCCCTGCAGCCGGTAGACCTCCTGGATCTCGTTGACGAGATACGCCGCGAGCTCCTCGACGCCCTTGACCGCCAGGATGTCGTGCGGGGCGGGATTGCCCTCGACGATGTAGTCGCCCTTCTCGATGAGGTCGCCATCCTGGAGATGGATGTGCTTGCCCTTCGGGATCAGGTACTCGGACGGCTCGACGCCCTTCTCGCTCGGCTCGATGGTGAGGCGACGCTTGTTCTTGTAGTCGCGCCCGAACCGCACCGTGCCAGAGATTTCGGCGATGATCGCCGCTTCCTTCGGCCGCCGCGCTTCGAACAGCTCCGCCACCCGCGGCAGACCGCCGGTGATGTCGCGCGTCTTGGCGCTTTCGAGCGGGATACGCGCAACGACGTCGCCCGCCTTCACATGCGCGCCCGGATCGACCGAGATGATCGCGTCGACCGCCAGCAGATAGCGCGCATCGCCGCCGCGGCTGACCTTGAGGACCTTTCCGTCCTTGCCATCCTTGTTCTTGATGACGATTGCCGGCCGCAGGTCCTGCTGGCTGCGGGAGCCTGTGCGCCAGTCCGTCACCACGCGCTTGGCGATGAAGGTCGATTCGTCGATCGTCTCCGACATCGACTGGCCTTCGACCAGATCCTCGAACGCGACATAACCCTCGACCTCGGTGAGGATCGGACGGGTGTAGGGATCCCATTCGGCGATCCGCTGGCCGCGCTTGATCTTGTCGCCCTCGTCCACCTTGAGCCGCGCGCCGTACTGGATGCGGTGCGTGGCATGCTCGGTGCCGTCGGGATCGGTGACGATCACGGCCATGTTGCGTCCGATGGCGATGAGCTCGCCGTCGGAGTTGCGCACCAGGGCCTTGTTCTTGAGCTTGATCACGCCGTCGAAGTTCGACTCGATGAACGAGGAGTCGGCGATCTGCGCCGCGCCACCGATGTGGAACGTGCGCATCGTCAGCTGCGTGCCCGGCTCACCGATCGACTGCGCCGCGATGACGCCGACCGCCTCGCCCATGTTCACGGGCGTGCCGCGGGCGAGATCGCGCCCGTAACACTTGCCGCACACGCCGTTCGTGAGCTCACACGTGAGCACCGACCGGATACGCACCTCCTGCACGCCGGCCTGCGTGATCTGATCTACGTGGCTCTCGTCGAGGGCCGTGCCTTTCTTCACGATCACCTTGTGCGAAGAAGGATCGCGGATGTCCTCCGCCGTCGTGCGGCCGAGAATACGAGTCGCGAGCGAAGCCACCACAGTGCCGGAATCGATGATCGCGCGCACCTTGATGCCCGCTGACGTTCCGCAGTCCTCCTGCGTGATAATGCAGTCCTGCGCGACGTCGACCAGACGGCGCGTCAGATAACCGGAGTTCGCGGTCTTCAAGGCAGTGTCGGCGAGACCCTTGCGCGCGCCGTGCGTCGAGTTGAAGTACTCGAGCACGGAGAGGCCTTCCTTGAAGTTCGAGATGATCGGGCTCTCGATGATCTCGCCCGACGGCTTGGCCATCGCGCCGCGCATGCCCGCAAGCTGCTTCATCTGCGCCGGCGAACCGCGCGCACCGGAATGCGCCATCATGTAGATCGAGTTGATCGGACGATCGCGCTTGCCATCCGCCTCCTTCTTCACGGCGGAGATTTCGCGCATCATCTCGTCGGCGATCTTGTCGGTGCACTTCGCCCACGCGTCGACGACCTTGTTGTACTTTTCGCCGGGCGTGATGAGGCCGTCGTTCTGCTGCTGCTCGTATTCCTTGGCGAGCGCGCGCGTCTCCTCGACGATCTTCCACTTCGACGCCGGCACGACCATATCGTCCTTGCCGAACGAAATGCCGGCCTTGAACGCGTGGTGGAAGCCGAGCGCCATGACGCGGTCGCAGAAGATCACCGTCTCCTTCTGACCGCAGTGGCGGTAGACGGTGTCGATCATGTTGGAGATCTCGCGCTTCGTCATCAGCTTGTTGACGATGTCGAACGGGATCTTCGGGTTCTCCGGCAGCACCTGCCCGAGCAGCACGCGACCGGGCGTGGTGTCGTACTCCTTGCGCACCGGCTTGCCGTCTTCGCCGAATCCTTCCCAGCGATATTTGATCTTCGCATGCAGCGTCACCGCCTTCGCATGCAACGCATGCTCGAGCGCCGCGAAGTTCTTGTAGACGCCCTGCTTGATGATCTTCGCGCCCTTATGCTTGGCGGCATCGGGGCCGTAAATCTTCTTGAGCTCGTCCTCGCTGAAATACTGGAACTCACCCGGCTCGCCATCGCGCATGATGGAGAGGTAGTAGAGGCCGAGCACGATATCCTGCGACGGCACGATGATCGGCGAACCGTTGGCCGGGTGCAGGATGTTGTTCGTCGACATCATGAGGACGCGCGCTTCGAGCTGCGCCTCGATCGAGAGCGGCACGTGCACGGCCATCTGGTCGCCATCGAAGTCGGCATTGAACGCCGCGCAGACGAGCGGATGCAGCTGGATCGCCTTGCCTTCGATCAGAGTGGGCTCGAACGCCTGGATGCCGAGGCGGTGCAGCGTCGGCGCGCGGTTGAGCATCACCGGATGTTCGCGGATCACCTCGTCGAGGATGTCCCAAACCTCCGGCTTCTCCTTCTCCACGAGCTTCTTCGCCTGCTTCACCGTGGTGGAGAGGCCCTTCGCCTCGAGCCGCGAATAGATGAACGGCTTGAACAGCTCGAGCGCCATCTTCTTCGGCAGTCCGCACTGATGCAGCTTGAGTTCCGGACCGACCACGATCACGGAGCGGCCGGAATAGTCGACGCGCTTGCCGAGCAGGTTCTGGCGGAACCGGCCCTGCTTGCCCTTGAGCATGTCGGCGAGCGACTTCAGCGGCCGCTTGTTGGCGCCCGTGATGACGCGGCCGCGCCGCCCGTTGTCGAACAGCGCATCGACCGCTTCCTGAAGCATGCGCTTCTCGTTGCGGATGATGATGTCCGGCGCGCGCAGCTCGATCAGCCGCTTCAGACGATTGTTACGGTTGATGACGCGGCGATAGAGGTCGTTGAGGTCGGAGGTCGCAAAGCGGCCGCCGTCGAGCGGCACGAGCGGACGCAGGTCCGGCGGGATGACCGGCACTTGCGTGAGGATCATCCACTCCGGCTTGTTGTTCGATTGCATGAACGCTTCGATAAGCTTCAGCCGCTTCGCAAGCTTCTTCGGCTTGAGCTCGGACGTCGATTCCGCGATCTCGACGCGCAGGTCGGCCGCGATCTTCTCGAGGTCGAGCGACTTCAAGATCTCGCGGATCGCCTCCGCGCCGATCAGCGCCGTGAACGAATCCTGGCCGTACTCGTCCTGCGCCTTGAGGTAATCGTCTTCCGAAAGGAGCTGACGATCCTTGAGCGGCGTCAAGCCCGGATCGATGACGACGTAGTTCTCGAAATAGAGAATCCGCTCGAGGTCCTTCAGCGTCATGTCGAGCAGAAGGCCGATGCGCGACGGCAGCGACTTCAAGAACCAGATATGCGCGACCGGCGCCGCGAGCTCGATATGGCCCATGCGCTCGCGCCGCACGCGCGAGAGGGTCACCTCGACGCCGCACTTCTCGCAGATGATGCCCTTGTACTTCATGCGCTTGTACTTGCCGCATAAGCACTCGTAGTCCTTGATCGGGCCGAAGATGCGCGCACAGAACAGGCCGTCACGCTCCGGCTTGAACGTGCGGTAGTTGATCGTCTCCGGCTTTTTGATCTCGCCGTAGGACCACGACAGAATCTTCTCCGGGCTCGCGATGGAGATGCGGATCTGGTCGAAGACCTGCGCCGGCACCTGCGGGCTGAAGAGATTCATCACTTCTTGATTCATCACCGTCTCCTCGTTGAGGGAGCGCCGCCAACGCCGACACGCTCCCGAGGCTTGTCTCGAACATCCAAGAAGGCGGCGGCAACGCCGCTCTCTCGGTCGTCATCGCCGGGCTTGGCCCGGCGATCTCGCTCAGGAAGGCACGTGCCCTCCGCGTCGGGATGGCCGGGACGAAAGGGCGTTTCACGCCCGTCTTCGACGGGCTATGCCCGGCCATGACGTTGAACGACAGCGCGCCGCCGCGCTGCCGCGACTCCTTTTACTCCGCGGCCTCCGCCGTGCCCTCGACGCCACCGCGGCCCTGCTTCGAATTGTGCAAGTCGACATTGAGACCGAGCGAACGCATCTCCTTGACCAGCACGTTGAAGCTTTCCGGGATACCGGCCTCGAACGTGTCGTCGCCGCGCACCACCGCCTCGTAGACCTTGGTGCGGCCGGCGACGTCGTCGGACTTCACCGTCAGCATCTCCTGCAAGGTGTAGGCCGCGCCGTATGCTTCGAGCGCCCACACCTCCATCTCGCCGAAGCGCTGGCCGCCGAACTGCGCCTTGCCGCCCAGCGGCTGCTGGGTGACGAGCGAATACGGGCCGATCGAGCGCGCGTGGATCTTGTCGTCGACGAGGTGATGGAGCTTCAGGATGTAGATGTATCCCACCGTCACCTTGCGATCGAACGTGTCGCCCGTGCGCCCGTCGAACAGCGTCACCTGTCCCGAGTGATCGAGACCCGCGAGATCGAGCATGCGCTCGATATCGGCTTCCTTGGCACCGTCGAACACCGGCGTTGCAATCGGAACGCCGTTGCGCAGATTGCCGGCGAGCTCCAGGATCTCGCGGTCATCCAGCGACTTGATCGTCTCGTCGTCGCCGTAGACTTTTTTCAAGGTCTCCCGAATCGGCTTGAGGTCCTGCTTGGACAAATAGGAGTCGTAAGCCGCACCGACCTTCAAGCCGAGCCCGGCGCACGCCCACCCGAGATGCGTCTCCAGGATCTGTCCGACATTCATGCGGCTCGGCACGCCGAGCGGATTGAGCACGATGTCGACCGGCGTGCCATCCTCAAGGAACGGCATGTCCTCCGACGGCACGATCTTGGACACAACACCCTTGTTGCCGTGGCGGCCGGCCATCTTGTCGCCGGGCTGTATCTTGCGCTTCACCGCGACGAAGACCTTGACCATCTTCATCACGCCGGGCGGCAGCTCGTCGCCGCGCTGCAGTTTCTCGACCTTGTCGAGGAAGCGCTGCTCGAGGCCCTTCTTCGACTCGTCGTAGGATTTCCGGATGGCTTCGAGCTCGCTCATCACCTTGTCGTTGGCGACGGCGAACTGCCACCACTGCGACCGCGGATACTCGTCGAGCACCGCACGGTTGAGCTTGGTGTCCTTCTTGAAGCCTTTCGGACCGGCGATGCCGACCTTGTTGTCGAGCATGTCGGCAAGGCGGCCGTAGACGTTGCGATCGAGGATCGCCTGCTCGTCGTCACGGTCCTTGGCGAGACGTTCGATCTCTTCGCGCTCGATCGCGAGCGCACGCTCGTCCTTCTCGACGCCGTGGCGGTTGAACACGCGCACCTCGACGACCGTGCCCTGCACGCCCGGCGGGACGCGCAGCGACGTGTCGCGAACGTCCGACGCCTTCTCGCCGAAGATCGCGCGCAGAAGCTTCTCTTCCGGCGTCATCGGGCTTTCGCCCTTCGGCGTGATCTTGCCGCACATGATGTCGCCGGCGTGGACTTCCGCGCCGATATAGACGATGCCGGCTTCGTCGAGGTTCTTCAGCGCCTCTTCCGAGACGTTCGGAATGTCGCGCGTGATTTCTTCCGGGCCGAGCTTAGTGTCTCGGGCCATCACCTCGAACTCTTCGATGTGGATCGACGTGAACACGTCGTCCTTCACGATCTTCTCGGAGAGAAGGATCGAGTCCTCGAAGTTATAGCCATTCCACGGCATGAACGCGACGAGCACGTTGCGCCCGAGCGCGAGCTCGCCGAGATCGGTCGACGGACCGTCAGCGATGATGTCGCCCTTCGTCACCCGGTCGCCCACGCGCACCAGCGGACGCTGGTTGATGCAGGTCGACTGGTTCGAGCGCTGGAACTTCATCAGACGGTAGATGTCGACGCCCGATTTCGTCGGATCGAGATCTTCCGTCGCGCGCACGACGATACGTGTCGCGTCCACCTGGTCGACGACGCCGGTGCGGCGCGCGCCGATGGCGGCGCCCGAGTCACGTGCGACCACGCCTTCCATGCCGGTGCCGACGAACGGCGCCTCGGCCCGCACGAGCGGGACCGCCTGACGCTGCATGTTGGCGCCCATCAGCGCGCGGTTGGCGTCGTCGTTCTCGATGAACGGGATCAGCGCCGCCGCGACCGAGACGAGCTGCTTTGGCGAGACGTCCATGTAGTCGACGCGGTCGGGCGAGATCATCAGCACGTCGCCGGCATGCCGGCACACGATCAGGTCTTCGGTGAACTTGCCCTTGGCGTCGACCGCCTGGTTCGCCTGCGCGACGTAGTAGCGGCTCTCCTCCATCGCGGAGAGATAGGCGACCTCGTCGGTGACGCGGCCATCCTTCACCTTGCGGTACGGCGTCTCGATGAAGCCGTATTTGTTCACGCGCGCATAGGTCGCGAGCGAATTGATGAGACCGATATTTGGCCCTTCCGGCGTCTCGATCGGGCAGATGCGCCCGTAATGCGTCGGGTGCACGTCGCGCACCTCGAAGCCGGCGCGCTCGCGCGTGAGACCGCCCGGCCCGAGCGCCGAGAGACGCCGCTTGTGCGTGATCTCGGAGAGCGGATTGGTCTGGTCCATGAACTGCGACAGCTGCGACGATCCGAAGAACTCGCGCACCGCCGCCGCGGCAGGCTTCGCGTTGATCAGATCTTGCGGCATGACGGTATCGATATCGACCGACGACATGCGCTCCTTGATCGCACGCTCCATACGCAGGAGGCCGATGCGATACTGGTTCTCCATGAGCTCGCCGACCGAACGCACCCGGCGATTGCCGAGATGGTCGATGTCGTCGATCTCGCCACGCCCGTCACGCAGGTCGACAAGTGTCTTCACCACCGCAAGGATGTCTTCCTTGCGCAGCACGCGCATGGTGTCGGGCGCATCGAGCTCGAGGCGCATGTTCATCTTCACGCGGCCGACCGCGGAGAGGTCGTAGCGCTCCGGATCGAAGAACATCGACTGGAACATCGCCTGCGCGGTGTCGAGCGTCGGCGGCTCGCCCGGACGCATGACGCGGTAGATATCGAATAGCGCGTCCTCGCGCGTCATGTTCTTGTCGACGGCGAGCGTGTTGCGGATATAGGCGCCGACATTGACGTGGTCGATGTCGAGGATTGGCACGTCCTTGTAGCCCTCGTCGTTGAGAGCCTTCAGCGTCTTTTCGGTAATCTCCTCGCCGGCCTCGACGTGGATTTCGCCTGTCTTCGGATTGACGAGGTCTTCCGCGATGTAGCGGCCGATCAGTTCCTCATCGGAGACGCGCAGCGCCTTGAGGCCCTTTTCGGCGAGCTGGCGCGCCTGACGCACGGTCAGCTTCTTGCCGGCCTCGAGCACGACCTTGCCCGAGTCGGCGTCGATCAGGTCGTTGATCGCCTTGTAGCCGCGCATGCGCGTCGCATCGAACGGCATGCGCCAGCCGTCCTTCGTGCGCTTGTAATTGATCTTCTTGTAGAAGGTGGAGAGGATCTCCTCCCCGTCCATGCCGAGCGCGAAGAGAAGCGACGTCACCGGAATCTTCCGGCGACGGTCGATGCGCGCATGCACGATGTCCTTGGCGTCGAATTCGATGTCGAGCCATGAGCCGCGGTACGGAATGATGCGGGCGGCGAAGAGGAGCTTGCCCGAGGAGTGCGTCTTGCCCTTGTCGTGGTCGAAGAACACGCCAGGCGAGCGGTGCATCTGCGAGACGATGACGCGCTCGGTGCCGTTGACGATGAACGTGCCGTTCATGGTCATGAGCGGGATGTCGCCCATGTAGACGTCCTGCTCCTTGATGTCCTTCACGGAGCGCGCGCCGGTCTCTTCGTCCAGATCGAACACGATCAGGCGCAGCTTCACCTTCAGCGGCGCGGCAAAGGTCATGCCCCGCTGGCGGCACTCGTCGACGTCGTATTTCGGCGGCTCGAATTCGTACGCCACGAAATCGAGCTGCGAGGTGTTGGCAAAATCCTTGATCGGGAAAACCGACTTGAAAACGCCCTGCAGCCCCTCGTCGGCACGGCCCCCTTCGGGCTCGTCCACCATGAGGAACTGGTCATAGGATGCCTTTTGAACCTCGATGAGGTTCGGCATCTCTGCCACTTCGTGAATTTTGCCGAAGAACTTGCGGACCCGTTTGCGACCGGTCAACGTCTGCGCCATCGTGCCTCTCGCTTCATCGCGATGCCGAAATCCCGATGTGGAATTCCGGGTCTCGGCGGCCGGGCCCTGTCACCCGACGCCGAAAACGGAGCAGGGCGTCGCCGCGCTCCTCCGGTCTTCAATACCCTGCTGCCGAAGCAGCGATTTCGAGCGATTCCCCCGACGCTGTCGAGGGATCGCCCCGTCAACGGCCGAATTACTTCAATTCGACCTTGGCGCCGGCCTTCTCGAGCTGCGCCTTGATCTTGTCGGCCTCGTCCTTGTTCACACCTTCCTTGACAGGCTTCGGCGCGCCCTCGACGAGGTCCTTGGCTTCCTTCAGTCCGAGCCCGGTGAGCGCGCGGACTTCCTTGATCACCTCGATTTTCTTGTCGCCAGCAGCAGCAAGAACAACCGTGAATTCGGTCTTCTCCTCAGCAGCGGCAGCACCAGCACCGCCAGCAGCAGGACCAGCAGCAACAGCAACGGCAGCAGCGGCGGAGACGCCCCACTTCTCTTCGAGCATCTTGGCAAGCTCAGCGGCCTCGAGGACCGTGAGGTTGGACAACTCGTCGACGAGTTTTGAAAGATCGGCCATTTAGATAGTTCCTTTTTCGGTTCGAACCAGTGTCTGGGATTGCGAATTTTTCAGGCGACGTCGCGTGAGGCTCTTTCCGGCTTAAGCCGCGTCCTTGGCCGCGTAGGCGCCGAACACCCGGGCGACCTTGGCCGCCGGCGCGTTGACGACTTGCGCGATCTTGGTTGCGGGCGCCTGGACGAGGCCCACGATCTTGGCCCGCAGCTCGTCGAGAGACGGCAGCGCGGCGAGCGCCTTGACCCCGCTCGGGTCGAGCGCCGTGGTCCCCATCGCGCCGCCCAGGATCACGAGCTTCTCGTTGGCCTTGGCGAACTCGGTGGCGATCTTGGGGGCGGCGACCGGATCACCCGAATAGGCGATCAAAGTCGGACCCTTCAGCAGCGCCGAAATCGAAGCGACGTCAGTTCCTTCGAGCGCGATCTTGGCAATTCGGTTCTTTGCCACTTTCACGCTCGCGCCCGCCTGGCGCATCTGCCGGCGTAGCGCCGACATCTGCGCGACCGTCAATCCGGCATAGTGGCAGACCACGACAACTTGCGTGGTCTTGAACACCTGCTGGAGTGACGCGACGAGCTCGGATTTTTCTGCTCGATCCATTCAGTCACGCTCTTCGCGTTGGCGGAAATTCCGCCGGGTTGCACCTTGCCGACCGCAGTGTCCCGGCTTGTGGCCAGGCCGTGAGGCGGACGGCGACGAAAGACTTTCAGCCTGTCCGCCCAAGCGCTTAGCCCAAAGGCCTCACGCAAGGTGCAAAGGTTCGAACCGTGCCGCTTGGCCTTGCGGCCCAAGCGGTTATCCGCTTCGTCCCCGTCTGTGCTGGCTGGTCTATTAAGCCGCGAGCGGCGCCGGCAGTCTCGGACAGGATTCCGGAGCAAACGGTTGCCCGCATGTCCCGGAGATCACACGCCTTTTGAAAAAGCGATGGAGGCCTTGTCCTTTCAGATGAATCCGTGTCGGATATCCAAAAGGAACGTCGTCCTGTCACCCGCGATTTCGAGAGGCGCGCAAAGACGCGCCTGAACCGCATGGCCGGCACGCCTGATCCCCTGTCTATGACGTTCGCGACGGCTTTGCAAGGGGGGTCGACCGGGATCGGCGCAAGTTGGCAAGACCCTTGCTTGCCTAGCTTTTGTTTGGTCGCAATTCCGGACGGAAAACCGGGTTCCACTTTTCCTGGAATTGCTCTGTTTGCCCGCAATTCCAGTTCGTAGCCCGGATGGAGCGCAGCGAAATCCGGGACTCGTGCGGCGAGCCGCTAGTCCCGGATGACGCTTGGGTCGGTCCGGCTACGTGCTTGCCCCTCTTGATCATGAGGAACCCGACCATGGACGCGCGCGTGAGGGCTGGACACAACGGCGGCCCGCCGCTCGAGGACTATGAAGGCTCACCGTGGGAAGACGGTGAGCCCTATCACTACACGCGCTGGAAGCAAGCCTGGACCCGCGCCTGGAAGCGCACGCCCTCCGAAATCGCCATCCGCCGCGACGACAAGGCGGAAGCCCTCGACCTCACCTATGAGGAATACACGCTCGAGATCCTCGAGCGCGGCCGCTACCTGCAGGCGAGCGACACGGCGCGGATCGCCGCGATCAAACGGAAGCGGACCGGCAAAGGCTGAGGACTGCGGCGGCGCGGCGCCCTCCGGTCACCTCTCCCCACGTCCTCCGGTCACCTCTCCCTAGGGAGAGGTCGGATCGTTGAGCGCCGCGAGACGATCCGGGTGAGGGGTTAGGGCCTATCGAGAGAGCGTAACCCCTCACCCGCCCTCGCTTCGCTCGGTCGACCTCTCCCCATGGGAGAGGTGAAGGCGCTGTGCCGCCCTCTCCGGCCATCATCGCCGTCCCCCACAGCCGTCATCGCCGGGCTTGTCCCGGCGATCTCGCTTAGGTGGACGCAGTGCTCTCCTCATCGGGATGGCCGGGACAAAAGGGCGTTCACGCCCGTCTTCGACGGACTATGCCCGGCCATGACGGTGGAGAGTCTGCGCGGCACTGATTGTTCGTAGCCCGGATGCAGCGAAGCGAAATCCGGGAACAGCCGATCGCCGCACGAACCCCGGATTGCGCTGCGCTCCATCCGGGCTACACGCTCAGAGCGGCGCGGCGTTCTCCGATCACCTCTCCCATAGGGAGAGGTCGGATCGTCGAGCGCAGCAAGACGATCCGGGTGAGGGGTTAGGGCCTATTGAGAGTCCGTAACCCCTCACCCGCCCTCGCTACGCTCGGTCGACCTCTCCCTATGGGAGAGGTGAAGACACGTGGGGCGACGGCCATTCCTTCGGCGGCGAATATCGCGAGCTCGTGCCTGGCGAGCGCATCCGCTACACGGACACATTCGACGATCCCAATCTCGCCGGCGAAATTTTGGTGACGGTGACGCTCAAGCCGGTCCTCTGCGGCACCGAGATGAGCATCGTGCAGGAAGGCATCCCCGACGCCATCCCGGTGGAGATGTGTTATCTCGGCTGGCAGGAGTCGCTGCGCAATCTCGCGAAGTTGGTCGAGCCGGAGATTAAGCAATAAGGCCGCGCATGTAGCCCGGATGGAGCGAAGCGCAATCCGGGAACGACCTATCCGTAGTCAGAAACCCGGATTGCGCTGCGCTCCATCCGGGGTACGCTTGCCATGTCGTAGACGATGTCGAAGTCGCAGCATTCCGTGGGCAACCTCCTTCACAGGTTGTTTGAATGCCATTCCGCAACTAGCCTCGAATCGTTGCTGATTCGTGTTCAAAGCAGGACGGGGCTGGGATTTGGCATTAGCGCCTCCGGATGTATCTGATCGCACGTGGCTTGGAGCGGCGATCGGAGTAGGAGGTTTGTTGTGTGGGCTTGTCGGCGTCGCCGCCGTCATTTCTCACGACACTATGGTGCTCTTGGCAGTTGCAGCCGGCTCCGGTTGGACTTTGAGCATCGCGCTCGCGGCGCTCTATAACGCACAGCGTCGCGCACAAGCCGAGACGACTGCGCAAATGGACGAGCTCCGGGTCGACGTTGCCGAGGCTCGCCGGCAAGCGAGCGAGTGGAGCACCACAGCTAACAACGTCTCTTCTGCGACGCGATCGGTGCTTGAGGTGGTGAGAGCTGCGCCGGCGCCACCGCAGCGACGCGCACGCGCGAGACCAGCGCACGGAGAAGAGGCATGACACCTGACGAACTCGACTCAATCAGCTATCTGCCCTCCATCCGCTCGCGCCTCGCCGAGCTTCGCGGCTACCGGGAACTCCGCGCTGAGACGAAGGCTGGGCTTCGTCCAATCGTGTCGCTCGGCAAGCTTGGGCAAGTCAGCGACGCGGTGCGAGTGTTGGAACGAATTTCCGATAGTGTGAGCACGGAATACTTCGTAGACTTGAATGTTGCTCCCGGACAAACATGTGATGACTATGATGGTCTTTGCGATCCCGCTAGCAACTATCAGGCTTGGCGGAATCTCGTAGCTGGCGAAGCACGCGCTGTCCCCGTCGCGCTGCTGCGCGATAACAGCACGGAACGGCCCTTCGTTCGACAAGTGCTCGAAATCGAAAGGCGCTATGGCGTTGTCGCGATGCGATCGCGCCGGCCGGCGCAAGACCTGCCCGCACTTCAAGCTGCGCTCGCAGCGGTTGATGACGTGAACAATCTGCTAGTGGTTCTCGATTTCGGATACATCCGCGGCTCCATGGATGCCAAAGAGCAAGAGGCGCTGCGTATGGTTTCTGCGCTCCGCAACATTGATGCCGCGACACGAATTGCCGTGATGGCATCGAGTTTTCCCAAAGCCGTCTCCGCATACGGAGACAGACGCGGCACGCTTGAAATCTTGGAGCGTGAGTTTCACGCCGATGTCGGTGGCGATGAAGTAGCGATCTACGGTGATCATGCGGCGATCTACCCGGAGCCGTTCGAACCGTCTATCAGCCGCTTCGTGCCGCGTATTGACTACTGCTTGGATGAAGCGTGGTTGTACGAGCGCCATCGTGCGAACGACGGCGAAGACGGCGGGTACGTAGAATGCGCCCGACAACTCGTGGCTTTGCCTGAATGGGAAGAAGACTTTGCCGATCGCGCTTGGGGCGCTGACAAAATCCGCGAGACGGCGGCGGGGAGAATTCCGCAAGGATTTGGATCGCCGGCCAACTGGATCGCGGCACGCGTGAATATGCACATTGAGCGTCAGCATTCACGCATAGTGCAAGAGGACGATTCAGACGAAGACGAGGAATGAGGTATTAGACGACGCGTCGCTTCAGCACTGCGCCAGCCGGTGCGCGTACGAACAATGGATGGTCCTCTGCAATGTGCACGGGCGGCAACGCTATCACGTAAGGCTCTTCCATCGTGGACTCGACGTTGCGCTTTCCGAATTTGCGCAACGTGCGCATTGCGCGGCAAGTGTCTACGGCCGCGCGCCTTTTTACGAAGTCGGCGTGCCGTTTGCGATGTCGACGTTTGATCGCGTTACGTGCGGCGTTCGCGAGATCGCTAATCGGCAGATCACGTGCGAGTTCTTCCAACCGCAGCCGGGGCACGTCCTTCAGATTGGCGACGCCGTTACACGCTAATAAGCTTCGCAGTTCGACCGCGGTCATGAGCGCAATGGACGCTTCCTTTGCCATTGCCATCGTCCTTGGTCGCACCCGCTCCACTAATACGCCGGGCCGCTCTTCAACCCAGAGTCCCACACCTTCCGGAATCATCTTGCGCACAGGTTCTTCGAAACGGGCAGCCACGACCACCACGAATTTTTCGAAGTGATAAGCGAAGGAAGCAAGCTGGCCGGGAAGCCGCGCGAGCTTGTCAGACTCCGATTTGATTTCGAACGCCCAAAGCTTGCCGTTCGCCAGGACGAGATCCGCGCGGCGCGACCAATTATCAACTACCATTTCGGAGACAAGCACCGAGTCCGAATCGACGTGAGACGCCTCGAAGAGGCGATCGATCACCGCCGCCTTCAATCTCGTTTCGGGTCGGGCCGTCGTGGTCATCGTGGGTACTCTTTGGACTCACGCGCCTAAGAAGCCCTTAATTGGCCGGTTTCTAGCGCACGTTCAGACAGATTCGCAACCACGGGGGTGCAGGTCAAGCCGGCGTAAGGGTCGCATATAAATAGGGCCCAACCCGCGCTTGCCCCCGCACTCCCGATACGCCATCTCCTCGCGATGACCGCGCTCGAAGCATCGCAGCACCCGTCGGAGGCGCCATCGGCGGCCGGTGAACGGACGTCCGTCCCATTGGCGGCCGGGGAGCACGGCCCCGCCCCCGTCCCGCCCGCGCCCTCCCCGCCGCCGCCGGCACCCGGTCCGAAGTCCCGCATCGCCTTTGCCGAATTCGTGGGCATCGTTGCCCTGATGATGGGCATGACGGCCTACTCGGTCGACAACCTCCTGCCCGCCTTCGATTCGCTCCGCGCGGGCTTCGCGCTCGCCGACCCCAACGCGCCGCAGCTTCTCGTCTACGGCTACATGATGGCGTTCGCGCTCGCCCAGATCGCCTACGGCCCGATCTCCGACATGGTCGGCCGCCGCCCGGTGCTGATCGGCGGCATGGCGATCTACATGGCCGGCTGCGTGCTCGCGATCGTCGCGCCGAGCTTCAGCATGCTGATGGTGAGCCGCGTCATCCAAGGGATCGGCTCGGCGGCGGCGCGCGTCCTGGCCGTCGCGATCGTGCGCGACCGCTTCGAGGGCCGCGAGATGGCGCGGGTGATGTCGCTCGCCATGATGGTGTTCCTCATCGTGCCGATCTTCGCGCCCGCGCTCGGCAGCGGCCTCCTCATGGTCGGGCCCTGGCCGTTGATTTTCGTCAGCATGTTCGCCGTCGCGCTGACGCTCTCGCTCTGGTTCGGCCGGCGCATGCCGGAAACGCTACATCCGGAATTCCGCTTCCCCTTCTCGGCGCAGAAGATCGCCTCCGCCGTCGCCCTCACCGCGACGACGCGCGAGGCGCTCGGCTATTCGACCGGCGTCGGGCTGATGATGGGCTGCGTGCTGGGTTACGTCGGCTCGGCGCAGCAGATCCTCGAGACCACCGTCTACGGCCTCGGGTCTTCGTTCTCGCTCTATTTCGCGCTCGTCGCCGCGACCATGGCGGTCGGCTCGCTCCTCAATTCGCGCGTCGTGCGCCGCTTCGGCATGCGCCGCCTCTCGCATGGCGCGATCATCGGCTTCACGGCGATCGCCGGCGTGCTGGTCGTCGTAGCGCTCGCCTACGGCGGACGGCCGCCGCTCGCGCTGTTTATTGGCTTGGTCGCGGCGGCGATGTTCCTCTTCGCGCTCACCGTGCCGAACTTCAACACCATGGCGATGGAGCCGCTCGGCGCCGTCGCCGGCACGGCCGCAGCCTTCATCGGCGCTTACACGACTTTGCTCGGCGCGCTGTGCGGATTGGCGGTCGGCCAATCCTTCAACGGCACGGTCGTTCCGCTCGCCGCCGGTTATTTCATCCTCAGCGCGCTGTGCCTGCTCGTCGTTCTCTGGACCGAGCGCGGGCGCCTGTTCGTCGCGCGGCATCGCAGTTGAAGGCTAGGACGAAATGGAGGACTCACCCCCCCGTGGGGGGGGGGGGTGGGCCGCTGGTGCGGTTGCGCCTGGGGTGGGGGTGGGGTCAACTCTCAAGCCGAATGAAAATTCACCCCACCCCGCTCGCTTCGCTCGCGACCCTCCCCCTCCAGGGGAGGGTAAACAAGCGGACATTTCCACGCACGCCGCCAGAGTCTGAGGCGATACGCGCAGCGCCTTGTGATGACTCACACTTTTGACCCTGCGGCCGACGCGGAGTACGCAAGAGCCCCGCCGAGAATCTCCCGCCATCTCCCCACAGGAACGCCCGATGATCGACCTCTATACGTGGACGACCCCGAACGGCCGCAAGGTCTCGATCGCGCTCGAAGAGATGGGCCTGCCCTACACCGCGCATGCGATCGATATTTCCAAGGACGAGCAGTTCGCGCCGGACTTCCTCAAGATCAGCCCGAACAATCGCATCCCGGCGATCGTCGACCGCGACACCAATTTCTCGCTCATGGAATCCGGCGCCATTCTCCTCTACCTCGCGGAGAAGTCGGGGAAGCTGCTGCCGACCGACATGCAGAAGCGCTACCGCGTCGTCGAGTGGCTGATGTGGCAGATGGGCGGCGTCGGGCCGATGCTCGGGCAGGTGCATCACTTCGTGAAGTACAATCCCGGCAAGGCGCCCTACGCCGAGGAGCGCTACCTCAAGGAAGGCAAGCGCCTCTACGGCGTGCTCGACAAGCGCCTCGCGGACCGCGCGTTCGTCGCCGACGACTACTCCATTGCCGACATCGCCATCTGGCCGTGGATCTCGCGCTTCGAGTGGCAGACGATCGACCTCGGCGCCTTCCCCAACGTGAAGCGCTGGTACACAGCGATCGCCAACCGCCCGGCGGTGCAGAAGGGCTATCAGGTGCCGAAGAACATGGGCCCGATCCCGATGCCGTGATCGGGCGCCGCAGTCGGGCAGAAAGCAAAGGGGGCCGCGCGGGCCCCCTCGCCGTTCGAACGCTGTCGCGCGTCGTTTATGCCATCACCAGCGCGTCGTGCACGGAACCGAGCAGATGGTTCTGGTGATCGTAGGCTTGCAGCGTCACGTCGTAGGTCGTGCCGGCCGCCGTTGACGTAGCGAGCGGGCCGAACGCCGCAACAAACGGGCCGAAGCCGAGATTGATGCTGTTCTCGGAAATCTGCGACTGCACCTGCGGGCTCGCGCCGTGCGGGTCGAAATCGTCGCCGCCGAAGGTGATCGACGGGTTGGCTTCGTCGTGCCACACATGCGTCGTCGGATCGAGATCGAAGACGTGCGTGTTCGTCCCGTTCTGGGTGATCACCATCTTGAAGGTGTAGTCGCTCAGCGTCGCGGTGCTGCCGTCGAGCCCGGTGTTGACGACGAAGTCCAGGCTCCACGCCGAACGGTTCGCGTTCGCGCCCGAGACGTCATGCGCCGGGTCGACGACTTGCGCGCCGTCGGGAATGGCGTAATGCGCGGTGCCGTCGCTATCGACGCTCGTAGGCGTGATGTCGTCGCCGGTGCGGTAGTGGTTCTTCAGGCCGAGCTCGATCTTCTGATCGTTGAGATCGGCAATGTTGTAATGCGTGGGCAGATTGCCATCGCCGAAATACATTTCGTCGTCGGTCGTCGTCGCCGTTCCGTGGGTGTCGTAGGACGACGCGTCGAGCGTGTGGTCGGAGAAATGCGTGACGTTGTTCGAGAGATCGACCAGCGCATCGTTGAACTTCAGCCACTCGACGGCCTTCAACGAATCCGTTCCGTCACGTCCATCCATGCTGTCGGACACGCTGACCCTGAGGTCGTCGGCGCCATGGCCGTCGCGATGGCCGAGGAAGCTGATGACGTAGTCCTCGATGTTGCCGGCATAAACCGCGGTGTCGATGCCCTGTCCGCCATCGATGCTGTCGTTGCCGTGCCCGCCGGTGATGACGTCGTTACCGGCCTTGCCCATAAGATTGTCGTTGCCGTCCGTACCGTCGAGCGCCAGGTCGGACTGGCCTGTTCCCTTAATCGGCTTTGCCATCCCTCTGTCTCCTTATATTGTTGACAAAACGGCGTGCCGATCTCGGCAAACCGTCAGGATCGCCTCCTCCCGCAAGGGGTCGCATTCCGGCAATTTGGAAGTACCCCCCTGCGGCAATAGAGCACACCTGCGGGGCGTGGGTAAAGAGCTACCGGCCAAAGCCTATCGGGGCGCGGCCGGCCATCAGTTTGTATTTGCGCGGCAATGTCGGGGGATCGCCATGCGCCGGGTCGGAGTCTTCGCCCTTTTGCTTATTCTGAGCGCAGCGCTTGCCGGCTGCGACAAATGCGGCGACTGGCCTTGGGAATCCCACAGCGCTGCGCCCCTCTCCTGCAAAGGCGGGACGGGCCCGAGCGGGCTTTAAGAAAGCAGCGTATTATGGCCTGCTCCTTGATCTTATCTTCGCGACGGTTGCGCGTTGCCACGCGGTTGCTCGCTTAGCGAGGGTCGACATGCCCGGCGAACTGCGCTCCGCCGCACGCGACGCGAGCCGCGCATGACGGCCGGCTACAGCGACAATGAACGATAAATGCCCGGGCCGAGACCCGGGCATTTTCTTTTCGGATCAAACGATTGATAGCGGCGCTTCACATTCCACTCGCCCCCCGCGAAAGCGGGGACTCAGGCCACGTATCTGGATTCCCGCTGAAGCCTGGGCTCGGGCCGACGGAAGCCGGACCCGAGTGCGGAAATGAGCGGACGAAAACTTAGTGCTGCTCGCTCGGGCTGCCGCTGGTGACGGAGCCGGGCTCGACCTTCACGCCGGGGCCCATGGTCGAGGAGACGGCGACGCGCTGCACGAACGTGCCCTTCGCCCCCGCCGGCTTCGACTTCTGAACGGCATCGGCGAACGCCTTGATGTTCTGGACGAGCTGTTCCTCCGAGAACGACGCCTTGCCGACGCCGGCCTGGACGATGCCGGCCTTCTCGACGCGGAACTCGACCGAGCCGCCCTTGGCGCCGGCGACGGCGCCTTTGACGTCCATGGTCACGGTGCCGACCTTCGGGTTCGGCATCATGCCGCGCGGGCCGAGCACCTTGCCCAACCGGCCGACGAGCGGCATCAGGTCGGGCGTCGCGATGCAGCGGTCGAAGTCGATCGTTCCACCCTGCACAATCTCCACGAGATCCTCGGCGCCGACGATGTCGGCGCCCGCGGCCTTCGCCTCTTCGGCTTTCGGGCCGCGCGCGAACACCGCGACGCGCAGCGACCGGCCGGTGCCATTCGGCAGGTTGACGACGCCGCGCACCATCTGATCGGCGTGACGCGGATCGACGCCGAGATTCATCGCGATCTCGATCGTCTCGTCGAACTTGGCCTTGGCGCGCGCCTTGACCATCTTCACCGCCTCGGGAAGGGCGTAGAGCTTGTCGCGGCTCACACCGTCGCGGGCGGCCGTATAACGCTTTCCGTGTGCCATGATCGTTACTCCGTGACCTGCAGGCCCATCGAGCGCGCGGAGCCCTCGATCATCTTCATCGCCGATTCAATGCTGTCGCAGTTGAGATCCTTCATCTTGTTCTGCGCGATCTCCTTGACCTGCGCCTTGGTCACCGAACCGACCGAGCCACGGCCGGGAGTCTTCGAGCCGCTTTGGAGCTTCGCCGCCTTCTTGAGGAAGAAGGACACCGGCGGCGTCTTCATCTCGAAAGTGAAGGAACGGTCCTGATAGACCGTGATGACGACTGGAATCGGCGCGCCCTTCTCCATCTGCTGAGTCTGCGCGTTGAACGCCTTGCAGAACTCCATGATGTTGAGGCCGCGCTGGCCGAGCGCCGGACCGATCGGCGGCGCCGGATTGGCAGCGCCCGCAGGCACCTGCAGCTTCACGTAACCTGTAATCTTCTTTGCCATTTCAATCTCCTCGCGACCGATCTTGAATCGGCCGGTTCAGGGTTTCGTGGTGCGGTTCGGGCGTTTGGCGCGCGCCCTCTCCTCCCACGTTTGATGAAGACAGCTTCCGCCGCCTTCACTCCGTCATGCCCGGGCTTGACCCGGGAATCCATCTTCTTGCGAAAACGATGGATTGCCGGGTCAAGCCCGGCAATGACGAAACTACAATTTCTCCACCTGCGTGAACTCGAGCTCGACCGGCGTCGCGCGGCCGAAGATCGACACCGCGACCTTCACGCGCGAGCGCGCCTCGTCCACTTCCTCGACTGTGCCATTGAACGAGGCAAACGGCCCGTCCGACACGCGCACCTGCTCCCCGACCTCGAACGAAATCGAGGATTTCGGCCGCTCGATGCCTTCCTGCACCTGCTGCAGGAGCCGCGTCGCCTCCGCTTCCGAGATCGGCATCGGCTTGTTGTCCGAGCCGAGGAAGCCCGTCACCTTCGGCGTGTTCTTGATGAGGTGATAGACCTCGTCGGTGAGGTCCATCTTCACCAGCACATAGCCGGGGAAGAACTTGCGCTCCGCCTCGACCTTGCGGCCGCGCCGCACCTCGGTGACCTTCTCCTTGGGCACGAGGATCTCGTCGAAGAGGTCGCCAAGGCCGCGCTGCTTCGCCTGCTCGCGGATCGATTCCGCGACCTTGTTCTCGAAATTCGAATACGCGTGGACGATGTACCAGCGCTTCGGCCGCGTGGACGTGACCGTTTCCATGTCTTAGCTCCCGAGACCCAGGATCATGGTGACCACGAAGCGGATCACTTGATCCGCGACGAGGAAGAAAATCGACGCAAGCGCGACCATCACGAACACCATGGCGGTGGTGATCGCGGTTTCGCGGCGGGTCGGCCAGGTGACCTTCTCGGTCTCCGTGCGGACCTCCTGCAGGAACTTGAACGGGCTGATCTTTGCCATCGAGCCTTCTGCAAACAGCCTGACGTCGCCCAACCTTGAAGGATGAGACCGACGACAGCGGATCCTTTTGGGAATGAAAGTCGCCGCGGAAGTCCGTTACCGGGCCGCTAGGCGAGCGCCGTCTACCTACTGCGGACGGGGCCAAAAATCAAGGCATTGCCCGCGGCTGGCGGGAGTGGAGGGACTCGAACCCCGATTGCGCCGTATGGCAGCGCCCCACCCCGTCCGAGGGCCGTGCTCAGCTGCCTTGCGGCGAGCAAAGTATGGTCGCCTTCTTTATCGCCCCCTCAAGCCGTGTCCAGCAGACCATACTATCGTCGCGCCGCATGCCGCATTGACTTCGCGGCCGGTGTGCCTACCTTGACGGCATGACCACTGTGGCGCGCATGAATCGTCAGTTCCGCGCAGGCTGCCTCATCGCAGGCACCTGACCCGGCCGGCTGCCCCTGCGCGCCGTCCGGGCAGCCTTTTTCATTTCACTCAAAATCCGATGACGAACGTCGTCCTTAAACCGGCGAACGTCGTTGCGTCGATGCCTTCGCTCAAAGGATGCGAGGGAGGAGGATAGAATGACCATGACCACGACCCCAACCCGCAACGCGCATCACAGCGAGGCCGAAGCTATCGCCCATGCCGCCAATCTGCCCCCGATCACCATGACCCAAGGGGATTGGGAGCGCCTGGGCAGCCTTGCGGAAGCGGCGACCGAGATTTTCCCGCGCACCGCGGACTTCCTCACTCGCGAGGTCGAGCGCGCGCAGGTGGTCGCCGCCCCGGCGCGCCCATCCGAGTTCGTGACGATGGGCAGCACGGTCGACTTCCAGGACGACATCACCGCGCAGGTCCGCCGCGTGACGCTCGTCTATCCCGAAGAGGCCGATGTCGGCACAGGCAAGGTCTCGGTCCTGACGCCTGTCGGCGCGGCGCTTATCGGCCTGTCGCCGGGCCAGTCCATCGACTTCCAGACGCCGTCCGGCGGTTGGCGCTCGCTGACCTTGCTCAAGATCGTCTAGGTGAAGGCCTGCGTTTCGTCGCTGGCCACACAAACCAGGCAGAGTCAATTTCTTCCCCTCTCCCCTTGTGGGAGAGGGAAAAGAAGCCGAGCGCGGGATCACGCTGACTGGATACGGCTCAGCCCGCGATCAGGCTCTTCATCCGCTTCACCGCCGACTGCGGCGCGGAAAGGACCGGCGGCGTCACCTTTGCGCGCACGGCATCGGCGGCAAGCGACGTCGAGAAATGCGCGAGCATGATGGCGTCCTGATCGCCGAGCTCGGGCGCGCGTTCCGCCAGCAGGCGGTTGTGCGTCTCGGCGTCGCCCTTGCGCAGATGGGTCATCGCCTCCGGCACCGTCACCGTCTTGAGCGTCGCGTCCGGATATTTGCTGCCGACGAATTCATCGAACTCCGCGACCATGGTCGGCACCGACGGCGCGAAGGTCGCGAGCATGCCGATGCGCTTGCCCTGCGCGAGCGCGGCTTCGAACATCGCCTCGTTCGGCTTCACCACCGGGATCGGCATCACCTCGGCGAGCCGCTCGATCGCCGGCCCGAACGCCGAGCAGGTGACGAGGATGCCGTCGGCGCCGATGCGCCGCGCATATTTCCCGAAGTCGACGAAACGCTCGATCATCCCTTCCGAAACTTCGTCCGGCTCTTTGGCGCGATCGATCGAGAGGCCGTCATCGAGCAGGTTGACGGCTTCGGCCTCGGGCCAATCCTTCTGGATGGCCGCCTGGATCGGCGCCATCGCGACCGGCGTCGCGTGCAGGAGAACGATACGCGGGGATTTCGGCATCGATGTCGTCCTTCCCTAACGCGAGCTAGCGCAGCTCGAGACCTGTCTCTCTATACGCCTTGAGCGCCTCGGCGCTGGCCAGCGCCTTGAGGAGCTTCTCCGCGCTGTCGACTTTCTCGCTGCCCTTCACGATCGCGGCCGTGAAGCCGGTCGCGAATTGCAGCTCCGGCGGATACGGGCCGACGACCTCGATGCCATCGATCGTGAGAAGCTCGCTGATCTGCTGAACCGCGAGATCGGCCTTGCCGTTGACCAGCTGCGCCGCCGTCATGCCCGATGGAATGACGGTCGCCTTCGCGCGCACCGGCTCGGCGATGCCGAGACGCTCGATCAGCTTCTCGAAATGGATGCCGCTCGCGCCCGCGCGCGAATAAGCGACGGAGCGCGCGTCGAGGAGCGCCTTGCGGAAGGCGTCGGTGGTCGAAACATCGGGTTTCTTCGCGCCGGACTTCACCGCCACGCCCAACACGGCGAGCGCGAGCTTCGCTTGGGCGTCAGCGAGCGTCTTTCCCTGCTGCGCGAGCTCGGTCGCCGCTTCGTCGGACACGATCACGACGTCGGCTTTTTCGCCGGCCGCCATGGCCTTCATGATCAGTGTGGTCGGCTCCCAGCGCACGTCCAGCCGAATGCCGGTGTCTTTTTCAAACGCCGGCCGGATGAACTGCTCGACCGCACCTTGCACCGCCAGGCCGCTCAACACCGTGAGGCTTTCCGCCATCGCAATTCCTTCCGATCACCTCCAGCGAGCGCCGCAGGCCAATGACTGAACGACGGCTCAACCGCCGCTCGAAACAAGCGATTCACGCCATTTGAGGGAGTTTGGCAGGAGTGGAGGGACTCGAACCCCCAGCCCCCGGTTTTGGAGACCGGTGCTCTACCAATTGAGCTACACTCCTATCGGCGCGCGTTCTTATAACGAACCGCGCGCCGCCGTCACGTGTTTTTCCGCCTTCAGGGCTCAAAGGCGACGCCTGAAGGTCGTCATTGCTGGGCTTGACCCGGCAATCCATCCCTTGCGCGAAGAAGATGGATGCCCGGGTCAAGCCCGGGCATGACGGCTGGTGTCACTCGATGATTGAGGCGACGACGCCGGCGCCGACGGTGCGGCCGCCCTCGCGGATGGCGAAGCGCAGCTTCTCCTCCATCGCGATCGGCACGATCAGCGTCACCTCCATCGAGATGTTGTCGCCCGGCATCACCATCTCGGTGCCCTCCGGCAGCGTCACAACACCCGTCACGTCCGTCGTGCGGAAGTAGAACTGCGGACGGTAGTTGGTGAAGAACGGCGTGTGACGGCCACCCTCCTCCTTCGTCAGGATATACGCTTCCGCCTTGAACTTCGTGTGCGGCTTCACCGAGCCCGGCTTGCACAGCACCTGCCCGCGCTCCACGTCCTCGCGCTTGGTGCCGCGAAGAAGCGCCCCGATGTTGTCGCCCGCCTGCCCCTGGTCGAGCAGCTTGCGGAACATCTCGACGCCCGTCACCGTCGTCTTCTGCGTCTCCTTCAGACCGACGATCTCCACTTCCTCGCCGACCTTCACCACCCCGCGCTCGACGCGACCCGTCACCACCGTGCCGCGGCCCGAGATCGAGAACACGTCTTCGACCGGCATCAGGAACGGCTGGTCCACCGGACGCTCCGGCTGCGGGATGTAAGAGTCCACCGCCTTCATCAGCTCGAGAATCGCGTCGTGCCCGAGCTTCGGGTCCTTGTCTTCGAGCGCCATCAGCGCCGAGCCCTTGATGATCGGGATGTCGTCGCCGGGGAACTCGTATTTCGACAGAAGCTCGCGCACCTCGAGCTCCACGAGCTCGAGCAGCTCCGGATCGTCCACCATGTCGCACTTGTTCATGAACACGACCAGCGCCGGAACGCCCACCTGGCGCGCCAGAAGGATGTGCTCGCGCGTCTGCGGCATCGGCCCGTCCGCCGCCGACACCACCAGGATCGCGCCGTCCATCTGCGCCGCGCCGGTGATCATGTTCTTCACGTAGTCCGCGTGTCCGGGGCAGTCCACATGCGCGTAGTGCCGGTTCGGCGTCTCGTATTCCACATGCGCCGTCGAAATCGTGATCCCGCGCGCCTTCTCTTCCGGCGCCTTGTCGATCTGGTCGTAGGCCGTGTAGCTCGCCCCGCCCTTCTCCGCCAAAACCTTCGTGATCGCCGCCGTCAACGACGTCTTCCCATGGTCAACATGACCAATCGTCCCAATGTTGCAATGCGGCTTCGTCCGCTCAAATTTCTCTTTCGCCATTCCTGTCTCGCTTTGTGATCATCGGCGCCGCCGCGGGCCGGCGGCTGTTTCCCGGCATAGATAGGGACCTGCCGCGCATTTTGCTGCAGCGGGCGACACCGCGCCCAAAGGAGGCCGCGGGATCGAGCGGGCGACGGCCCTCTAGTGGAGTGAATTTGACATTCGCTACCCGCTTAGCAGCAAACCCTGCAAGCGAATGTCAAATTCAAACTCCACTAGCAGCTTATATTTGTAGTGGTCCTTTGATTCTAACATTTGCAACTACGCCTGCCGCAACGGGATGCAAATGTTAGAATCGGACCACTACCAAGGCGCCGCCGCCTAAGCAATATCGGCCTGGCCCGCTGATAGCTCGCCATGCCGGGCGGCCGCGTACTCGGCCACGAGGTGGTCGAGGAACGTGCGGATCGACGGCAGCAAGCCGCGCCGCGACGGGAAGACGGCGTGGACGACGCCGCTGCGCGGCGACCAGTCAGGCGTGAGATTCACGAGCTTCCCCGCCGCGATATGCGCGTCGGCCACCATCGAGGGAAGCTTCACGACGCCGACGCCCGCGAGTGCCGCATGGAGGAGCTGCGCCATGTCGTCGGTCACCAGCCGCGGCACGTGCTCGACCCGGACCGCGGCGCCGTCGGCGCCCTTCAGCTCCCAGAAATGCCGCGACAGCTGCGGCGCGAGATCGAGGCTCGGCAGCGTGCCGAGGTCGGCCGGAACGAGAGGCAGCGTGCGCCCCTTCACCAAGTCAGGGCTCGCGACCATGCGCTGCGGACTTTCACCGAGCACGCGCATCACCAAGTCCGATTGTTCGATCGGCGGGAAGCGCACGCGCAGCGCGACATCGATCCCCTCGCCGATGATGTCGACCCGGCGCGAGGTGGATTCGAGCTCCACGGCGACGCGCGGATTGGCGGCCATATAGCGCGCGATCATCGGCCCCACCTCGAAGCAGACGAGCGCCGGCGGCGCGCTCACCCGGATGAGGCCTTGCGGCGCCGAGCGCGAGCGCTCGATCGTCTCCTGCGCGGCGGCCGCCTCGACCAGCATCGCGACGCAATGCCGGTAATATTCCTGCCCGAGCTCGGTGACCGCGAGTTTGCGCGTAGAGCGCTGCAGGAGGCGCACACCGAGCCGCGCCTCCAGTTCCAGGATGCGCCGGCTCAGCTTCGACTTCGGAATGCCAAGCGCGCGCCCGGCGGCTGCGAAGCCGCCATGGTCGACGACTTGAACGAAGTAATAGAGGTCGTTGAGGTCCTGCACGCCTCATTGTCCCAAATTTAGGACAGACCAGTCAAACATTGCCGGATAGTCGCCTCCTCGTCCCAACCATAGTCTCCACAACAACACGGCGCTCAGGCGCCAGGCAAATGGAGACAGGCCATGAGACAAATCCTCGGCACCTACAGCGCACCCCGCCAGCATTGGGTCGGCGACGGCTTCCCGGTGCGCACGATGCTCTCGCATCACGACCAGGGGCAGCACATCAGTCCCTTCATCATGCTGGATTACGCCGGTCCCGCCCGGTTCGAGCCGACCGCCGCGCGGCGCGGCGTCGGCCAGCATCCGCACAAGGGCTTCGAGACCGTCACCATCGTCTATGACGGCGAGGTGGAGCACCGGGACTCGACCGGCGCCGGCGGCGTCATCGGCCCGGGCGACGTGCAATGGATGACGGCGGCCTCCGGCATCCTGCACGAGGAGTATCACTCGCCCGCCTTCGCGGCGAAGGGCGGCGCCTTCGAGATGGTGCAGCTCTGGGTGAACCTGCCGGCGAAGGACAAGACAGCGAAGCCCGGCTACCAGACGCTCTCCGCAGCAAGCATCCCGACCGTCGCGCTGGCGGACGGCGCCGGCACGCTGCGCGTGATCGCCGGCCGCTTCGGCAACGCCGAAGGCCCCGCGCGCACGTTCACGCCCGTCAATGTCTGGGACGTGCGGTTGCGCGCCGGCAAAACGGCGGCGCTCGACGTCCCGGAGGGTCACACGCTTTCCGTCCTCGTTCTGTCAGGGACCGTCGAGATCGACGGACGCCAGATCGTGCGCGAAGCGCAGACGGTGATCCTCGGGCGCAACGGCGGCGGCATTAGCATCGAAGCCAATGGCGACGCGAAGCTCTTGGTGCTCAGCGGCGAGCCGATCGACGAGCCGGTCGTCGCACACGGCCCGTTCGTCATGAACACCGTCGGTGAGATCAAGCAGGCGATGCTCGATTTCCAGAGCGGAAAATTCGGCGCGATCCGCGAAGGCGCCGCGGTCTGAAGCAACGCGGCTCCGGCGCCCTGCCGGAGCCTGCCTCACCGCCCCGACAACCGTCCTTCTAATCCCTCACCTATGGAGAAGCAGATGTCCAAGCCCTACGTGCGTCTCGACAAGAACAATGCCGCCGTTCTCCTCGTCGATCATCAAGCCGGATTGCTCTCGCTGGTGCGCGACATCGAGCCGGACAAGTT
This sequence comes from Variibacter sp., assembly GCA_050187875.1. Classification (GTDB taxonomy): domain Bacteria; phylum Pseudomonadota; class Alphaproteobacteria; order Rhizobiales; family Xanthobacteraceae; genus JAFKKS01. The sequence continues at coordinate 80,953 of JBFWXB010000010.1, read as the reverse complement.
CAAGAACAACGTGTTGGCTCTCGCCGACCTCGCCGCCTACTTCAAGCTGCCGACTATCCTCACGACGAGCTTCGAGGACGGACCCAACGGTCCGCTGATGCCCGAGCTCAAGCAGATCTTCCCGAAGGCGCCCTTCATTCCGCGCCCCGGCCAGATCAACGCTTGGGACAACGAAGACTTCGTCAAGGCCGTCAAGGCGACCGGCAAGAAGCAGCTCATCATCGCCGGCATCGTGACGGAAGTGTGCGTAGCGTTCCCGGCGCTCTCCGCGATTGCGGAAGACTTCGACGTGTTCGTCGTCACCGACGCGTCCGGCACCTTCAATGCGATCACGCGCGATGCCGCGTGGGAACGCATGACGGCCGCCGGCGCGCAGCTCATGACGTGGTTCGGCGTCGCCTGCGAGTTGCATCGCGACTGGCGCAATGACGTCGAAGGTCTCGGGACGCTATTCTCCAATCACATCCCGGACTACCGCAACCTCATCACCGCCTACACGACGGTCTCGGGCAAGAAGTAATCGCAGCCGAAATCGGACGCGTCGCAAAGGCGCGTCCGATGATCGCGGCGATGACAATAATTTTTGCGATTCAAACGGCGCGGCGGATTGGAGCGGGTGAAGGGAATCGAACCCTCGTATTCAGCTTGGAAGGCTGCTGCTCTACCATTGAGCTACACCCGCGTGACGGCCATCCCGTCAGACTGTCGCTCCCGTGAGACTGGTGGAGGGGGTTGGATTCGAACCAACGTAGGCTAAGCCAACGGATTTACAGTCCGTCCCCTTTAACCACTCGGGCACCCCTCCAGGCAATTCTCCGCCGGCACGGACGCCAGCAAGATTTGCAGGAAATTCAAATGGAAAGCCCCGCGAACGGCGGGGAATCCCATGAGCCGCCGTGTTATGGTGACGGGGGTTCGGGCTGTCAACCCGAAATGCCCGCCCGCCTCTTTTCGTCGCCGTTTCCGGATTTCCACCCCGCATGCCTGACCGCAAAGGACGCCGTCCGCCCTTCCGCACCCGCCCCGGCGCCTTCGAGCGCCGCCGCAAACCGGCGCGAGCCGAGCCCGACGATCGCACGCTCCTCTATGGCTGGCATTCGGTGAAGGCGGCGCTGGAGAATCCGCTCCGCGACATCCACGCGCTCTATGTCACGGAGAATGCGCTGCGCCGGATCAAGGACGAGGCGCTGCCGCTGCCGGTCGAGCCCAAGGTGGTGCGGCCGGACGCGATCGCGGCGCGGCTCACGCCCGACGCCGTGCATCAGGGCATCCTCGCCGAGGCGGCGCCGCTTGCCGATCGCACGCTCGAGGATCTGCACGGCGCGCGCCTCGTCCTGGTGCTCGACCAGATCACCGATCCGCACAATGTCGGCGCGATCCTACGCTCGGCCTCCGCCTTTGCGGTGGATGCGATCGTCACCACGGCGCGCCACAGCGCGGCCGCAAGCGGCGTGCTCGCCAAGGCGGCGTCCGGCGCGCTCGATCAGGTGCCGATCATCACCGTGCAAAATCTGGCGCGCGGACTTCAAGCCCTCAAGGAGCGCGGCTTCCAGACCGTCGGGCTCGACAGCGATGCGCCCGACGATCTTGCGGCGACGGCGCTGCGCGCGCCGCTCGCCGTCGTGCTCGGCGCGGAAGGCAAAGGCCTGCGCCAGCTCACGCGCGAGACCTGCGATGTGCTCGCACGTCTCGACCTTCCCGGCGCGATCAAAAGCCTCAACGTCTCGAACGCTGCAGCGCTCGCGCTCTATGTCGCGACACGCGCCTTGGCGTCACGCTGAAGTTCAGCGCCACGCACCGTGACGATGGTGGTGGTGGCCGTGGCCGTGATGGCGCGGAAAATACGGCTTGCCGTAGCGGGCGCTGTAGCGCACGTGGCGATACGCGCGATGGCCATGGTGAAAGCCATGCCGCCAATGCGAGCGATAACGCGTGCCGCCATAGAAGCGCCGCGGCCCATAGGTGCGCCAGCCCACATAGGGATAGGCGCCGGCGTCGATGTCGTATGCGACCGAGGGCTCGCGATAGGCGATCGCCGGGATGTTATACACCGGCCCCTGATCGACGAGATAATACGGCGACGCCGTGATGATGCGGCCTTCGCCCCAATAGCCGAAATGCCGATGATGATGACGGTGATGGTGGCGATAGCCGCGCGCGCCGAAATTGCAGATCGAGCGCACGCAGTTCACGATGGCGCCGCCGCCCTCGTAACCGAAGCCGCCCGCTGCGGCGGGCGTCGCGGATGCAAGGATCAGCGCCGCGGCGGCGCCAAAGAGACTCAAACGGACAACTGACATTCTTCACTCCTCATCACTTGTGGCGGCGATGCCGCGGTCGCGGATAGTCGCGTTGGGGATAGGCTTCGATGACGGCCGGCGGATCGTAGGGCACGGGATTGAGATCGGCGGGCGCCGGCGGCGCGCCACCATCCGTCGTCCATGAGCGATGGAAGGACTCAGCCGGCATCGCGGCGCGCCGTCGCGGGACCACCTCGTCGCGGCCGACGCGTGGCGGTCGCCCAGCCGACGGGAAGTAATGCGGCGCCTGTGGAAGCTCTTCGAGGATCACGGGCGGTGGAAAGACTGTCACGCGGCCGTGACCCGGCCGATAGAGACCCCAGTCTCCCTCGACGACGCCACCGGTCGCATCGATGCCGTCGATGATCACCGGAACGCGCGGGTTTCCGGGAATGACGATGGCCGGCGCATGGTCGGCGCGCGCCAGGCCGACGCCAAACCAGGCGGTGGTCAGAGTCACCGCGGCGACACTCAGCGCGGAAAAATGTAAAAAGCAGTGCATCACGCGCTCCCAAGCCAACGCATGATAACGCCCATGCCGCGCCAAGTTCGAGCAAGGGCGATCGAAATCTCGTAGTAACATTAATGACTTGGCATCGGCCTACGCTTGCAGCCCGGAGGTTTTCGCACTGCATCTAAGACTTTAGCCGTGCGACCGTTCGCCCTGCGACACCGCATTTTGCGCGGGACTAGCCTCCAGGCTCCGGGACCTCCGCAAGTCGCGGGTCTCCGATAGAGGGGCGATACAATGACGACAATGACGACGACCATGGGTCGAGCCAAACCCATGTCCGCGGAGGAGCGAAAAGTTATCATCGCTTCCTCCGCCGGCACTGTGTTCGAGTGGTACGACTTCTATCTCGCCGGTTCGCTCGCCGCGAACATCTCGGCCAACTTCTTCTCCGGCGTGAATCCGACCGCCGGCTTCATCTTCACCCTTCTCGGCTTTGCCGCGGGCTTCGCGGTGCGTCCCTTCGGGGCGCTGTTCTTCGGCCGTCTCGGCGACCTCATCGGCCGTAAATACACCTTCCTCGTCACCATGACGATCATGGGTCTTGCGACCTTCGTGGTCGGGCTTCTTCCCGGCTATGCGTCAATCGGCATCCTCGCGCCGGTCGCATTCATTGCCTGCCGCCTGCTGCAGGGCCTCGCGCTCGGTGGCGAGTATGGCGGCGCCGCGACCTATGTGGCGGAACACGCCCCGCACGACCGCCGCGGCTTCTATACGTCCTGGATTCAGACGACGGCGACCGTTGGCTTGTTCCTCTCGCTCATCGTCATCCTGGCGCTGCGGCTCGGCATGTCCCCCGAGGCGTTTGCCGCGTGGGGCTGGCGCATCCCGTTCCTGATCTCGATTCTGCTGCTCGCGGTGTCGATCTGGATCCGGCTGCAATTGCAGGAGTCGCCGGCCTTCACCAAGATGAAGGAGGAAGGCACGCACTCCAAGGCGCCGCTGAGCGAGGCCTTCGGGCGCTGGAAGAACGCCAAGGTGGCGCTCCTTGCGCTGCTCGGCGGCACGGCCGGACAAGCGGTGGTTTGGTATACGGGGCAGTTCTATGCCCTGTTCTTCCTGACGCAGACGTTGAAGATGGATGGCACGACGGCGAACATCCTGATCGCGCTGTCGCTGCTCATCGGTACACCATTCTTCATCGTCTTCGGCTGGCTCTCCGATCGCGTTGGCCGCAAGCCGATCATTCTCCTCGGCTGCCTGATCGCAGCGCTCACCTACTTCCCGTTGTTCGGTGCGCTTGCGAAATACGCCAATCCCGATCTCGCCGCCGCGCAAGAACGCGCGCCGGTGACGGTGACGGCCGATATCTCGAAGTGCTCATTTCAGTTCAACCCGGTCGGCACGGCGTCCTTCACCACGGCGTGCGACGTGCTGAAGTCGTTCCTCGCCCGGAACTCGGTGAGCTACCATAACGAGCACGCGCCCGCGGGCACGGTCGCCAGCGTGAAGATCGGCGACAAGGTGATCCAAGGCATCGACGTGACGGGCCTGCCCGCCGCTGAAGCGAAGGCCAAGACGGATGCCCTCAACAAGCAGCTCACGGACGCGATCCGCGCTGCGGGCTACCCGGCCGCCTTCGATCCGGCGAAAGCCAACAAGCCGATGCTGGTGCTGATCCTGACGATCCTCGTGATCTTCGTCACGATGGTCTACGGCCCGATCGCGGCGATGCTGGTCGAACTCTTCCCGACCCGCATCCGCTACACCGGCATGTCGCTGCCCTATCACATCGGCAACGGCTGGTTCGGCGGGTTCCTGCCGCCGACCGCCTTCGCGATCGTGGCGGCGACCGGCGACATCTATTCGGGCCTCTGGTACCCGATCGCGGTCGCGGCGATGACCTTCATCGTCGGCATGCTGTTCGTGCCGGAGACGAAGGATCGCGACATCTTCACCTACAGGGGCGAAGACGCTTAAGGCTCAGCGCAATAAGACGAAGCCCCGCCGCATGGCGGGGCTTCTTTTTTGGCTCACGTTGCGGCGGCCGGCCCTTCGCTCTCGTGAGGCGGTAGGGACTCCCGCATTCTTTCCCAATGCGAAATCGCAGCCCCGCGAAGCTCTTCCCGGCCGCGAATGCCCCGCTGCGCCGCATCGACGATCTGCAGCGCCACGGCTTCACGCACGGCATCGGAGGCCGGACCGGCCTGCTCCTCGATAAATTTGATCGACGCCTCGAAGGCCCAGTCCATGCCTTCGATGACGTCGGGCGTGAACGGTTCAAAGACATGGATCGGCAACACTGTTCGCACTTTGGCACTCCCCCTTCGCCGACAGCGATGCGTCGGGCGTAGCCGCGATTGATCCTGACCAAGCGGAACGACGGGTTTCGGCTTGGCGTTGAGCACCCGTCTCCTTGGCTTCCGATCGGAACTCGGAATATGGAAACGGTGCAGCCGAGCGCCCCTACACCCCTTTGCCGGCGGTGTGGCATTGAATTCGTACTCGCAACCACGGTCCCGCGGCAAGGGGGCCAACGAGAGTGGCGCGGCTATGTGTGCCCCAAATGCGAGGCAATCATATTTCGTGAGGTCGATGACGGCGGTGGCCCTTGACCAGTCAAACAAAATTCAAGCCGCCGTCTTCGTGTCCTCCAGCGCGACCGTGAATAAACGCACCGGATCGCGCTCACCCAAAGCCGCCGCGGCGAGGATACGCGAGGCGATGATCGTCTTCCGTTCGGATGTTTGAGCTGCAAGCGGAAGCCGCGCTACCGCAGCTTCGAACGCGTCCTTGAGGATGGCCAGTGCCGCGGGATCGTAGGATGCACCTGTCCACATCACGATATCTCCTCACGCCCTACCAGAAAGGTAATGTGAGCCAGCTCCTTTTGGTCGTCGGTGCGCTATCCGACACATCGGCGGATATTTTGAGTGATTGCGATAATTGGACCCGACAAGTCTATAATACGCATCGCTATTATGAGACCCGTCGGACGATAGCGACTGAGAGACGTGATCGCGCTCCCCCGCCCTGCGCAATGGAGAGCGCCAGTGCCGTCAGGGTCCAACTTTCCGAACCACTGTCTCGCATCGCTCAACATCGACGATCAGGAACTGCTTCGCCCGCATCTGCGCCCGCTCGAATTGATCCAGGGACAGATTCTCTACGAACCCATGCGCCGCGTCGAAACCGTCTATTTTCCCTATGACGGCGTTGTCTGTTTCGTGATCGGACTGCGTAACGGCCAATTCATCGAGGCGGGGCTGCTTGGCCGGAACGGCGTTATCGGCGCCGGCTCGGTGCTGAACGGGGGGTACTCGCTCAATCGAGCCCTTGTCCAGGTCGCCGGTTCGGCCGCCTCCATCGAGGCAGGGACCCTCAGGTCATTCGCCGCGCAAAGTGAAACGCTGCGCACGGCTTTGATGAATCAGGAGCAGGCGCTGTTTGCACACACCCAGCAAGTGGCCGCTTGCAACGCCGTCCACGAACTTGAAGCGCGTCTCAGCCGCTGGTTGCTTCAGGTGCGCGACCTGGTCGGCGACGACACGCTGCCCTTAACGCAGGAGCTTCTCTCGCAGATGCTCGGCGTGCAGCGAACGAGCGTCACGCTCGTCGTCCGTCATCTTCAGCGGGCGGGCTTGATCACGACTCATCGCGGCTATGTCGAGATCGCCGATGCCGAAGGGCTGACGGACGCCGCCTGCGAATGCTACGGGGCGATCAACGATCAGCTTGCGCGACTGACCGGGTGGCACGCCGACGCGGAGACTGCCCCGTCGAGAGCATTCTGAAAGTTGGTGCCGGCGGAGAGGATCGAACTCCCGACCTTCGGTTTACAAAACCGCTGCACTACCGCTGTGCTACGCCGGCAACAAGCATGATCCCGAAAAGTGGAGCCTGGTTTTCGGGCGAGATCATGCTCAATATTAAAAACACGGTCTCCTTACTACGCCGGCGGCGTCCGCGACAAACCCGAAATCTAGAGCCAGCCCGGCTGCGCTTCATCCCCGGATTGCGTCGGCATGGCGTGTGCCATGGACAATCCCGCGTTGCGCTCGAGGGGATTTTCGTGCCATCCCGGCTGGCGCGGCAAGCCAGCCGCCCTCGCCTCCCCACCAGTTCTAGAGACCGGATCAATGGCCACGAATACGAAACGCGTGTTTTACGTGAAGTATCTTGCGCATCCGACCTATGTCGACGTCCTCGCCAAGCGTCCCGACGTCCGGCTCGACAAGCTTGAAAACGACAGCCCCGACGCCGCGGCTGCGCCCATCCTCAAGGAAGCGCATGCCTATCAGGTCGGCGCGGCGCGCGATGAACTGGCGGCGCATTTCCATGTCGACGCCGCGCTCCTCGCCCGTACGCCGAACCTGCTCGTCGTCTCGAGCAACGGCGCCGGCTACGACACCGTCAATGTGAAGGACTGCACGCAGGCGGGCGTGTTGGTGGTGAACCAGACCGGCGGCAACGCCGAGAGCGTCGCCCAGCATGCACTCGCGATGCTGCTCTGCCTGTCGAAGCGGATCATCGAGACCGACCGCTATATGCGCCGCCAAAGCGGCATCGAACGCAACGCCTTCATGGGCACGGAGGCGCTGGGCAAGACGCTCGGCATCGTCGGGCTCGGCAATGTGGGGCGGCGGCTCGCGGAATTGTGCCGCGGCCTGCTGCAGATGCGCGTCATCGCTTACGACCCCTATCTCTCCGCCGAGGAGATGAAGAAGCGCGGCGCCGAGAAGGTCGAACTCGACAAGCTGATGAGCGAATCCGATTACGTGTCGATCAATTGCCCGCTGAGCGACGAGACCCGCGGCATGATCGGCGCCCGCCAATTCGCGCTGATGAAGCCGCACGCCTTCTTCATCACCACCGCGCGCGGTTTCATTCATGATGAGAAGGCGCTGGCTGCCGCGCTCGCCGCGAAGAAGATCGCCGGCGCCGGCCTCGATGTCTGGGCGAAGGAGCCGCCCCCGCACGACCATCCGCTGCTCGCCTTCGACAACGTGCTGGTGAGCCCGCACACGGCGGGCGTGACGAGCGAAGCGCGCATGCGCATGGGCACGATCGCCGCCGAGCAGGTGCTCGCAACGCTCGACGGCCAGCGGCCGCCGCGCCTCATCAACCCGGAAGCCTGGCCGGCCTACGTGAAGCGCTTCGAGCGCGTGCTTGGCTTTGCCCCCGTGGGGTAGAGAGCTTACGCAGCCTCAAACCTCCGCTGTCATGCCCGCCAACGGGCCCGGCTTCGCCGGCCCGATGACAGGCTCCGGCGGGCATCCAGTACTCACTGACATCATTTGGAATCGAAACGCCGGGCGTACTAGGCGAGATGACGGACCTTTCACCGTCACCCTGAGGTGTGAGGCGCGTTCGCGCCGAGCCTCGAAGGGCGACGGCCCGGGCCGATCCTTCGAGGCTCGCCGACTATGTCGGCTCGCACCTCAGGATGACGGATCGAGACGCTCACCGCCCCGCGAAATTCGGCACGCGGCGCTCCGCCATCGCCTTGATGCCTTCCTTGAAGTCCTCGCTCGCGCGCAATGCGCTTTGTTCCTTGAGCTCGTGCTCGGTCGCCTTCTCTACGCGATCGGCGAGGCCGGCGCGCATCGTCGCGCGCGTCGACATGAGGCCGAGCGGCGAGTTCTCGGCAATCTCCGCCGCTAATTTCAGCGCCGCCACGCGCACGCTCGCCACATCCGGCGCGAGCACGTCGGCAAGGCCCATCGCGAACGCTTCCTCGCCGGTCACACGGCGGCTCGTATAGAACATCATCGCCGCTTTGCTCGGGCCAATCACTTCCGTCAGCGTCGTCGTCAGCCCGAAGCCGGGATGGAACCCCAGACGTGTGAAATTCGCGGAGAATCGCGCCTCGGGGCACGTTACGCGAAAGTCCGGCACCATCGCGAGGCCAAGCCCGCCGCCCACGGCCGCGCCATGAATCGCGCCGACGATCGGCTTCTTGGTGCGGAAGAGGCGCACGGCCTGGATATAAAGATGGCCGGAGCCGAGAAGCTGCTCGCCCGGGCGCTGGCCGGATTTGTCGAGAGTCGAGCCGTCGCCGAAATTCGCGCCTGCGCAAAACGACTTTCCTTGCGCGGCGAGCACGACCGCGCGCACATCCATGTCGGCGTCGAAGCCTTCGAGCGCGTCGCCGATCTGATGGATCAGCGCGACATCGAAGAAGTTGTGCGGCGGCCGCCGGATTTCGATCAGGCCAACGTGGCCGTGCTTTTCGGTCGCGATGTCCTTGAAGGACTCCATGAGGTCTTTCCTTCTGTCTGGCCGGCTGCCGCGGCGCTTGGATGTTTGACGAGCAGCGCGTCGACGACCGACACGCCCTGCCCTTGCGGATGCACAAGCACCGGATTGAGGTCGATCTCCGCGATCGTGTCGGCGTGATCGTGCGCGAGGTATGAAAGACGCACCATCGTGTCGGCGAGCGCATCGATGTCCGCCGCCGGCGCGCCGCGATACGCGCCGAGCAATGGCGCCCCTTTGAGCTTGGCAATGAGCGTGCGGGCCTCGTTTTGCGTCAACGGCACCGGAGAAAGCGCAACGTCCTGCATGACTTCGACGAGCACGCCGCCGAGCCCGACCATCAGCATCGGTCCCCAGGGCATGTCGTGCTTGATGCCGAGAATGATTTCTCGGCCCGCCGGCGCCATCGGCTGCGCCAGCACGCCTTGGATGGCCGCGCCGGGCGCGTGGCGCTTCGCCGCCGCGAGAATGCGCTCATATGCTTCCGCCGCAGCGCCGGGCGCGACGTTGATCGCGACCGCGCCGGCTTCAGTCTTGTGCAGGATGTCGCCCGATTGCACCTTCAGCGCAACCGGCCCACCGATGGCGCGTGCTGCTTGCTCCGCCTCCTGCGCCGAATGCACAAGCGCGGCCTTAGCGCCCGTCGCGAAGCCATAAGCCTGCAGCAGCGGCCGCGCATCCCATTCGGTGAGTACCTGCCCGGTCTTCGCGAGCGTCTCTCTCGCCGCTTCAGTATCCGCCTTCGGTGCGGGCGCGCCATGCTCAGCCGCAGACCGATCGCGCGCGGCGCGATAGTCGGCCATGACATGCATCGCACGGGCGCAATTGTGCGGATTGGAAAAGAGCGGAAAGCCCGTCTCGGCGAGCACGGCGGCGCTCTCCTCGGCGACGGTCGTGTAGCTCCAGAACAGCACCGGCTTCGCCGACGTCTTGGCAAGCGCGACGAGCTTGTCGCGGTCGCGCACCAGAAGATGCGCGCGGCGCGAGGAGCACACGACCATGACTCCGTCGACACTCGGCGACGCGGCGGTGAGGCGCGCAAGCTCCGCATAGCCGACCTTGAACACCCCTTGCGCCGTGACGTCGATCGGGTTCTGCGAGGTGCCGTAGGAGGGGATGTGAACGTCAAGCGTTGCCCGTGTCGCCGCGTCGATCTCGGGCACCGAGAGTCCCGCGCCTTCGCAGGCATCCGCGAGCCAGCCGCCACCACCGCCCGAACCGGTGAAGATGCCAACGCGATGACCGGCGGGCAGCCGCTCTCGGCAAGCCGCAAAAGCCGAAGCGATGTCGACCATCTCGTCGAGATCGCGGCTTTCGATGATGCCGTAGCGATCGAACATCGCGCGGTAGGCGTCGTGCGTGCCGGCAAGCGCCGCCGTATGCGAGGCGGCGGCGCGGCTGCCCGATTCCGACTTGCCGATCTTGCCGACGATGATCGGCTTGCCGAGCCGCAGCGCCTTTTCCGCCACGCGCTTGAACGTCGCCGGTGACTTCACATCCTCGATCAGCAGGATGAAGACGTCGGTCTTGCCCTCATCGAGCATGAAATCGACGTAGTCGAAGGTCTCGAGGCAGGCCTCATTGCCCGTCGTCATCACGGTGCGAAAAGCGAGCTCCTTATCGCGGCCGCGATCGAAGATCGCGAAACCCATCCCGCCACTCTGCGCCACGATCGCGATCTGCGCCCGCGCCTCCGCGCCGTGCGGCAAGAGCGGGCGCGCGTCCGGCTCGATCACCGGGCTGAAAGTGGGGCACAGCGACAGCGCAAAATTGGCGAAGCCTTCCGAATTCGGCCCGTTCACCGCCATGTCGTAGCGCTTCGCCGTCGCGCGGATCTTCGCCTGCAGGTCCCCGCCGGCGCCGCCGGCCTCCTCGGCGAAGCCGGATGTCAGAATGACCGCTGCGCCGATGCCGGCTTTGCCGCAGCGCTCGAGCTCGTCGGGAACGAATTGCGCCGGGATGATGAGGATCGCGAGATCGACGGTTTCAGGAAGCGCATCGACCGACGGGTAAGCCTTGACGCCCTGCACCTCCGCGGCGCTGCGGCTCACCGGATAGAGCCGGCCCGTATAAGGATGGCTGCGCATGATGCGCATGATGCGCCCGCGCAAACCTTCCGTGTCGGAGGACGCGCCAATGAGTGCGACCGATTTCGGCGATAAGAGCTTTCCGATATCCGGCACGTCGGGCCCTTCGATGAAAATCAGCGCAGCCCGAGCCCGCGCGCGATGATGCCGCGCAGCACTTCGGTCGTTCCGCCTTGGATGGTGAGCTTCGGCGCGATGGTCGTCGCGAAGGCGAGCTGCTCGTCGAGCGTCGCGCGATTGGTCGCTTCCGGTTCGAGGAACGCGGCGAGCTCGCGCACCCGCGCCGGCAGCTTCTGCTCCCAGACCGTGCCGAGGTCCTTCACCAGCGAGCCTTCGACCACTGGCTCCTTGCCGGCCTGCAGCATTCCGGCGACGGAGACCGACATCCGGCGCAGCGCATGCACCTGCGCGACGAGCCGCCCAAGCCCTTCGGCACTGCGCATGTCGGGCTCGCTTCCGAGCGCACGGATGAGCGCGGTGAGAACATAAAACGTCTCGAGAAATCGCTCCGGCCCGCTGCGCTCATACGCAAGCTCGCTCGTCGCCTGCTTCCACGCGCCGTCGATCTCGCCAAGCACGCAGTCGTCGGGGATGAACACATTGTCGAACACGACCTCGTTGAAGTCGTGCTGTCCGGTCATCTGATAGATCGGATTGATGGTGATGCCGTCGGTTTTCATGTCGACGAGGAACTGCGTCAGGCCATGCCGGCGGTTCTCTTTCGTCGGTGGCGAGGTGCGGAACAGGCCGATCATGTAGTCGGCGATGTGCGCGTTGCTGGTCCAGATCTTGTTGCCGTTGATGCGCCAGCCGCCGTCCGCCTTCGTCGCCTTGGTCTTCGCCGCAAAAAGGTCGGAGCCGGAATTGGGTTCGCTCATGCCGATGACAAAGCACACCTCGCCGCGGCAGATGCGCGGCAGGATGTCCATCTTGATGTGCTCCGGCGCGTATTTGAGCAGGATCGGCCCGCTCTGCCGGTCGGCGACGAAATATTGCCGCACGGGCGCATTGGCGATGCGGAATTCCTCGGTGACCACATAGCGCTCGAGGAACGTGCGCTCATGGCCGCCGTACTTCTTCGGCCAGGTGAGCCCGATCCAGCCCTTCGCGCCGACGCGGCGGCTGAAATCCGGATTATGCGTGTCGCCATGACCGGGGCGATGCGGGTCGAAGGTGCCGGCGGCGATCTCTTCCGCGAGGAACGCGCGCACCTCGTGGCGCAGCGCCTCGCATTCGGGCGGCAGGCGGATGGGGTCGAACTGAAGCTGCGTTGTCATGATGGTCTCGCCCCACTCATCGCGACGCGAGCAGCGGCCAGAACGCGTCGGCGCCCGCGGCCGCAACCTTGCGCCCAAGCTGCACCGCCCACTGGCTCTCGTTGCCGAAATCGTCGCGCCACGCGAGCATGCGCAGCGTGAAACGGTGCAGGATGTGCTCGTTCGTAAATCCGATCGCGCCATGCACCTGATGGGCGATGGCGGCCCCCTTCTCCGCGGCCTCGGCGCAGCGGATCTTCGCCGACGCCGCCTCGAGAAAGACCGCATCGTCGAACGACGACGCATGCGCGATCGCATCCGCCGCCGATCCTGCCGCCGCAACCGCCGCGGCAGCTTCCCCTGCGAGCTGCGCGAGACTGTGCTGGATCGCTTGAAATTTTGCGATCGGGCGCTCGAAAGCGACGCGCTCATTCGCATAGGCAACGCTCATGCGCAGCACCGCGTCAAGCGCGCCGGCCGTCTGCATGCTGCGCGCGGCGGACCCCATCAGCATCATCGCGGTGCGATCGAAACCGGCGGGCGCCGGACGCCAGGCGATCGTCGGCGTGTCGGCGAAAGTCACGTCGTTCGTGGCGTCGCCGGCCGGATTGAGGCCGGGTGTCACCCGGCAATCCTTCGTCGCTGCGAGCGCGATCGATGCGCCCGCCGCGCCCACCGCCAGGACCGCAATGTGCGCGGCCTCCTGCGCGAACGGAACGGAACGGGCGCGCCCGCTCAAGCGGCCGTTCGCGTCCAAGGCGAGCGTGTCGGCAAGGCGGACGGGGGCCAGCGTCATCGCGCCCTCGGGGGAGCCAATTCCGCCTTGCGAAAGGAGCCATCCGGCGAGCAACGTCTCGACGATAGGAACGGGTGCGGCGAAGCGCCCCGCCACCCCGATCACCTCGAACCCTTCGCCCAGTCCGGCGTCCGAGCCGCCCAAAGCCTCCGGCACCCAGGCGAGCGTCAGGCCCGCATCGCTCAGCGTCTGCCACAGCGGCGCTTTCCACGCCCCGTCCTTCGCACGGTTGATCGACTGCGGGTCGGCGAGGTCGGCAAAAATCCGCGTCGCCGACTCAGCGACAATACTGGCGTTGTCCGTCACGGGCATCCTTGGGGAGATTTGTTTCTTTGCTTCGCCGTGGGCGTCGGCGCATGGTGCGGGGAAGCGTTGGCGTTGGCAAGCATTGTCGGCCAGGATGTATGCGGCCGAGGAATGGAGATGTCATGAGCTCTGACGCCGATCAAGTTCTCTATGCCGTCGCCGACCGTGTGGCCACGGTCACGCTCCACCGGCCGAACCGCCTCAACGCCTGGACGCCGGAGATGGCCGAGCAGCTGCGCGCGGCGCTGATGCGGGCCGACGCTGACGACGAGGCCCGCGCGATCGTCATCACCGGCGCGGGCCGCGGCTTCTGCGCCGGCGCCGACATGGCGCGGCTCTCGTCGGCCGCCGCCGGCGAGCAGCCGCTTCTTGCGGTCGACGAGGGTCACGGCGAGGGCATCGCCGCGAATTTCGCGCAGCGCCTGAGCTATCTGCTCGCGATCAAGAAGCCGATCATCGCCGCGATCAACGGCCCTGTCGCCGGCATCGGCTTCGTGCTCACGCTCTATTGCGACATCCGCTTCATGATCGAGGACGCAAAGCTCACGACCGCCTTCGCGCGGCGCGGCTTGGTCGCCGAGCATGGCGCCGCCTGGATGCTGCCGCGGCTCATCGGCCCGATGAACGCGCTCGACCTCCTCTATTCCGCCCGCCCGGTGCCGGCCCTCGACGCCGAGGCCATGGGGCTCGTGCGCATGCTCCCGGTCGATGGCTTCCGCGAGGCGGTCCAGTCCTATGCCGCCGAGATCGCCAATCTCTCCTCGCCGCGCGCGGTGAGCATCATCAAGCGCCAGGTCTACGAGGCGATGTTCCAGTCGCTCGCGGAGGCGAGCGTCATTTCCGTCCGCGAGCAGGCGCTGTGCCGCGATACCGAGGATTTCCGCGAAGGCGTCGCGCATTTCGTCGAGAAGCGCCGCCCCAATTTCACCGGGCGCTGATCGCGATGCTCCGCTCCGCCGAGCGCTTGCCGCTACCACTTTCGTCGGTAGCGGCCGGCCTCGGCCGCAGGCCTTTCCGGGTTGATTGAAAAAATTCAAGCGTTTAGCGTGGGCGATAAGAACGAAAATCGACACCGCCATTGGAGCCGGAACACCGGCGCGCGGCGTCTAGGGGTCAAGAGGGAGGATCTGGATGAAAGCCACGCATATTCGCTTGGCCGTTGCGGCCTTTGGCATGACGGCGCTCGCAGCCATGGCCGCGAGCAGCGCTGCCGCCGCCGAGCCCAAACATGGCGGCATTCTCAAAATCTACCATCGCGAAACGCCGGGCGGCATCTCGATCCACGAGGAGGCCACGTATTCTACCAACGTCCCCGCCATGCCGATCTTCAACAACCTTGTGATCTACGACCAGCACAAGGCGCAAAACAGCATGGACGCCATCCGCCCCGAGCTCGCGGATAGCTGGGCGTGGAACGGCGACGGCACCCAGCTCACATTCAAGCTGCACCAGGGCGTGAAATGGCATGACGGCAAGCCTTTCACGGCGAAGGACGTGAAGTGCACCTGGGACATGCTGATGGGCAAATCCGAGCAGAAGTTCCGCAAGAACCCGCGCAAGGACTGGTATCAGAACGTGACGGAAGTCACGGTCAACGGCGACTACGAGGCGACCTTTCACCTGAAGCGCAAGCAGCCCGCGCTGCTCGCCCTGCTCGCGTCCGGCTATTCGCCCGTTTATCCCTGCCATGTCTCCCCGACGCAGATGCGCGCGCATCCGATCGGCACCGGTCCGTTCAAATTCGTGGAGATGAAGCAGAACGAGGTCATCAAGCTCACGAAGAACACCGACTACTGGAAAAAGGGCCTGCCCTATCTCGACGGCATCGAATTCCCGATCATCCCGAACCGTTCGACCGCGATTCTGGCTTTCACCTCCGGCAAGGTAGATATGACCTTCCCGACAGAGGTGAGCGTTCCGCTCCTCAAGGACGTGAAGTCGCAGGCGCCGCAGGCGATCTGTGCGCTCGAGCCCAACAACGTCTCGACGAACTTGATCGTCAATCGCGACACCGAGCCGTTCAACAATCCCGACATCCGCCGCGCGATGGTGCTGGCGATCGACCGCAAGGCCTTTATCGACATCCTGTTCGAAGGCAAGGCCGACGTCGGCGCCTCCATGCTGCCGCCGCCCGCCGGCGTCTGGGGCATGCCTAAGGAAATGCTCGAGACGATCCCGGGCTACGGCGCCGACGTGAAGAAGAATCGCGACGAGGCCCGCAAGATCATGGAGAAGCTCGGTTACGGGCCGGACAAGCGGCTGAAGCTGAAGGTGTCCACCCGTAACCTCGCCGTCTATCGAGACCCGGCGGTCATCCTCATCGACCAGCTCAAAGACATCTACATGGACGCCGAGCTCGACGTGGTCGAGACCGGCATCTGGTTCGCGAAGGTCGCGCGCGGCGATTACTCCATCGGCCTCAATCTTACGGGCGCCGGCGTCGACGATCCCGACCAGAATTTCTACGAAAATTACGGCTGCGGGTCGCAGCGCAACTATACGCACTACTGCAACAAAGACCTGCAGAAGATGTTCGACCAGCAGTCGATGGAGCCCGACCTGCAGAAGCGCAAGGAGCTGACCTGGAAGATCGACAAGCAGCTGCAAGAGGATGTCGCACGGCCGATCATCTATCACTCGCGCACGGCGACCTGCTGGCAGCCTTACGTGAAGAACATCACGGTCATGTCCAACAGCTCCTACAACGGCTACCGCTACGAGGACGTCTGGCTCGACAAGTGACGGCCGGCAGGAACCGCGACCTCGGGATGCGCGCCAGGCGCGCCCCGAGGGTCGGACGTTTCGCAAGATGCTGCGTCAGGCGATGCGCCTGCAGCCGCGTTGCAGCCGTTAACTGAGGGACGGGACATTGGCAGCCTACGTCATCAGGCGCTTCTTCCTTATGCTCCTGACGTTGTTCGGGATCTCGGTGCTCATTTTCGTTATGCTGCGCCTCGTGCCCGGCAACATCGCCGACATCCTTTTCGACTCGGCCGGCATGATCAATCCGGCCGACAAGGCCGATCTCGAAAAGCAGTTCGGCCTCGATAAGCCGATCGTCGTTCAGTACGTCGCGTGGGTGAACGGCCTCGCGCACGGCGATCTCGGCTACTCCTTCCTCTCCGACAAGCCCGCGCTGTCGGAGATCGCGCCGCGCATCCCGATCACCGCGAAGCTCGCGGGACTGGCGCTCGCCTTCTCCATCCTGCTGGGCGTCCCGCTCGGCGTCATCAGCGCGGTGCGACAGAACTCGGCGCTCGACTACAGCCTTCGTGTGCTCAGCCTCAGCGGTCTTTCCATGCCTTCGTTCTGGCTGGGGCTGCTGATCCTGATGGCGTTCGCCGCCTATACCGGCACCATCCCGATCTATACGGAGCCGCCGGCGACATTCTGGGACGCGCTTCTCCTCTACAGCATTCCCGCGCTTGCGGTCGGCTTCCGCTCTTCGGCGCTGATCATGCGCCTGACGCGCTCGTCGATGCTCGAGATCATGCGGCAGGACTACATCCGCACGGCGCGCGCCAAGGGCGCGACCGACGCGACGGTGAATTACGATCACGCGCTGCGCAACGCCATCCTTCCCGTCATCACCGTGATCGGAATCGAGGCCGCGTTCCTCATGGGCGGCCTGATCGTCACCGAAACGGTGTTCAACATTCCCGGCGTCGCCCGCTTCCTGGTCGAAGCGATCCGCTGGCGCGACTATCCGATCGTGCAGAACCTGGTGATGTTCGTCGCGATCATCGCCGTCGTCATCAATTTCATCGTCGACATGCTGTACGCGGCGCTCGATCCGCGCATCAAGTATTCGGATTGAGGCGAGCGATGGCGGACCAGAGCATGCCGACGAGCGAGCTCGCTGAAGCGGCGCCGGTGCTGCAGCATCAGGAGAGCTTCGCGGGTCGCCTCGGACGCCTCGCCCTGCAGCATCCGCTGGGCGCGGTCGGCGCGTTCATCATGGCGCTGTTCGTCTTCGCCGCAATCTTCGCCGACCCGATCACGATCTTCGATCCGCTGACCACCAATTCGTCGATCTCCCTCGCGCGGCCGGACGCCGCGCACTGGTTCGGCGCCGACTTCATGGGCCGCGATATCTTCAGCCGCATCGTTTACGGCGCGCGTATTTCGCTCGCGGTCGGTATCGGCTCGACAGCGCTTGGTTGCTTCTTCGGCGTGGCGCTCGGCCTCGCCTCCGGTTATCTCGGCGGCTGGACCGACCTCATCGTCCAGCGCGTCGTCGACGTGCTGCAGGCGATGCCGGTCCTTGTCCTCGCGCTCGTCATGGCGGCCTCGCTCGGCCCGAGCCTCACCAACACGATCATCGCCATTGCCATTCCGCTGATTCCCTATTCCGCGCGTGTCATCCGCTCGAACACGCTCGCTTTGCGCGAGCAGCCTTTCGTCGAGGCGGCGCGCGCGGTCGGCATGAGCGAGTTCCGCATCGCGCTGCGTCACGTGCTGCCGAACACGCTGGCTCCGCTGATCGTCATCGCGACCGCGCAGCTTGGCGCCGCGATCCTCACGGAAGCTTCGCTCTCCTTCCTCGGCCTCGGCATCCCGGAGCCCTATCCGTCCTGGGGCCGGATGCTCTCCGAATCCGCCGCCGAATATGTCCGCACCGCGCCCTGGCTTGTGATCTTCCCTGGCCTCGCCATCAGCCTCGCGGTGTTCGGAACGAACCTCCTCGGCGATGCGCTACGCGACATCCTCGACCCGCGGCTGCGCAATTGATGGGACGGCTGGCACGATGACCTTGTCCCGCGAGATCGAGGCGCCCGCAACATCCGCCAAACCGGCAACGGCGGCGCCGTTGCTCGAGGTTACCGGGCTGCGCACCGTTTTCGATGCGCGCATCGGCGAATTGGTCGCGGTGAACGACCTTTCGTTCTCGCTCATGCCCGGCGAGACCCTGGCGATCGTCGGCGAGTCGGGCTGCGGCAAGAGCATGACCGCGCTCTCGTTGATGCGCCTCGTGCCGAGCCCGCCCGGGCGCATCGCGGGCGGCAGCGTCAAGCTCGGCGGCGTCGACCTTCTCGCCCTCGACGAGACGGAGATGCGCCGCATGCGCGGCGGGCAGATATCCATGATCTTCCAGGAGCCGATGACATCGCTCAACCCGGTGATGACCATCGGCCGGCAGATCGCCGAGGCGCTGCTGCTACACCAATCGATCGCGCGCGCCGAAGCGGAACGCAAAGCTGTCGACATGCTGCGTCTCGTCCACATCCCGGAACCGGAGCAGCGCGCCAAGGAATATCCGCATCAACTGTCGGGCGGCATGCGCCAGCGCGCGATGATTGCCATGGCGCTCGCCTGCAATCCGAAAGTCCTGATCGCCGACGAGCCGACGACCGCGCTCGACGTCACCATCCAGGCGCAAATCCTCGACATCATTCTCGAGCTGCAGCGCAAGCTCGGCACCGCCGTCGTTCTCATCACCCACGATCTCGGAGTCGTAGCGGAAACGGCGCAGCGTGTCGTCGTGATGTATGCCGGCCGCAAGGTCGAGGAAGCGCCGGTCGATGAGCTCTTCGCGCGGCCGCTACATCCCTATACGCATGGCCTGATGGCCTCGATCCCGCGGCTTGGCCTGATGCGCGGCGAGGAAACGCCGACCGGCGAGCGCCTACAGGAGATCAAGGGGACCGTCCCCGCGCTCTCGAACCTGCCGAAGGGCTGCACCTTCGCGCCGCGCTGCCCGCACGCGATCGACAAATGCCGCGAGGAATTCCCTCCGTTCGAGGAGAAGCGTCCCGCGCATTGGGCCGCGTGCTGGCGCTCCGATGCGCTTTATGGAGGCGCGGGTGCCTGAGGTGGCGGCACGCGCAGGCGAAACTCCGGTCCTCGAGGTCGAGGGCCTCAAGAAGCATTTCCCGATCTATCGCGGCGTGCTGCGGCGCAAGGCCGGGAATGTCTATGCCGTCGATGGCGTGAGCTTCGCAATCCGCGCCGGCGAGACGCTCGGCCTCGTCGGCGAATCCGGCTGCGGCAAGTCGACCGTCGGCCGCACGGTGCTGCGCCTCACCGATCCGACCGGCGGCGTCATCAAGATCGACGGCGAGGACATCACGCATCGCAGCCGCCATGATCTGCGGCCTTACCGGCGGCAGATGCAGATCATCTTCCAGGACCCATTCTCGTCGCTTGATCCGCGCATGTCGGCTGGCGACATCGTCGGCGAGCCGCTCAAGGTGCATGGGCTCGCGCGCGGCAAGGAGCGCCGCGAGCAGGTCGCCGCTCTCTTCGAACGCGTCGGCTTGCGCAAAGCGCAGATGGACGACTACCCGCACCAGTTTTCCGGCGGGCAGCGCCAGCGCATCGGCATCGCGCGTGCGCTTGCGCTGCGCCCGAAGCTGATCATCGGCGACGAGCCGGTCTCCGCGCTCGACGTCTCGATCCAGGCGCAGGTTCTCAATCTGATGATGGACCTGCAGAAGGAGATGGGGCTCGCCTACCTCTTCATCTCGCACAACCTCGCGGTCGTCGAGCACATCAGCCACCGCATCGCGGTCATGTATCTCGGCCGCATCGTCGAATACACCGACAAGCGCACGCTCTTCACCAGCCCGCAGCATCCCTACACGGAGTCGCTCCTCTCCGCCGTGCCCGTCCCCGACCCGGCGATCAAGCGGCAGAAGCGCGTGCTGCAGGGCGACGTGCCGAGCCCCGTCAACCCGCCGAAGGGGTGCCACTTCCATACGCGCTGCCCCTATGTCTTCGACCGCTGCCGCGTCGAGGCGCCGGCGCTGCGCGAGGTGAAGCCCGGACAGTTCGCAGCGTGTCACTTGCGCTGAGCGAACTTCGTCATGCCCGGGCTCGACCCGGGCATCCATCGTCTTCAAAATGATGGATTGCCGGGTCAAGCCCGGCAATGACGCTTGAGGGTAATGCACAGCCATAGCCGTAGATGAAAGATTGCAGAGAACTCACATGACCGATCCCATTTTCGCCGGCCTGAAGGTGATCGACTGCGCCAGCTATATCGCTGCGCCCGCCGCGGCGACGATCCTCTCCGACTTCGGCGCCGACGTGATCAAGATCGAGCCGCCTGGCGACGGCGATCCTTATCGCAAGCTTTCGAGTCTTCCCGGCTATCCACTCAGCGAACACAATTATTGCTGGATGGTCGACGCCCGCAACAAGCGCAGCCTCGCGCTCGACCTGCGCAAGCCGGACGGCCAGAAGATCATCCATGATCTCGCGGCGCAGGCGGATGTTTTCATCACCAATTATCCGCTGCAGGTGCGCGACCGCCTCGGCGTCAGCTACGCCGCATTGCGCCCGCTCAACGAGCGCCTGATCTACGCATCCTTCACCGGTTACGGCGAGACCGGCGCCGAAGCGAACAAGCCGGGCTTCGACAGCAACGCTTATTGGGCGCGCTCCGGCCTGATGGACCTCGTGCGGCCGGACGCGAAATCGCCGCCCGCTCGCTCGCTGCCGGGCCAGGGGGACCATCCCTCCGCCGTGTCGCTCTTCGCCGCCATCGCGGTTGCGCTCTATCAGCGCGAGCGCACCGGCAAGGGGACGCAGGTCGGAACCTCGCTCATCGCCAACGGCGTCTGGTCGAACGCCTGCTTTTCGCAAGCAGCGCTGTGCGGCGCGCGCTTCATCGACCGTCCGCCGCGCGAGGACGCGCCGAACGCGGTCGTGAGCCACTATCAATGCGCGGACGGGCGCTGGCTCATGCTCTCGCTGCTCGACGAGGATCGGCAATGGCCCGGTCTCGCCAAGGCGATCGGACGCGAAGACCTCATTGCGGACCCGCGCTTCGCCAACAAGACATCGCGGCGCGCGCATGCGCGCGAGCTCACGGCGATCCTCGATCAGCTCTTCGGTTCGAAACCGGTCGCTGCATGGCGCGAAGCGCTCGACGCCGGCGGCGTGATGTTCTCGATCGTCGGCACGGTGGACGACTTGTCGTCCGATGCGCAGATGCGAGAGGCGAACGTCCTTGTGCCGTTCGCGGATGACAGCATGCTGACGGTCAACAGCCCGTTATGGATCGAGGGCGCCGACAAGGTGGCGCCACGCCCGGCCCCCTCGGTCGGCCAGCACAGCGACGCGGTGCTGCGCGACGCCGGCTACGACGCCGACCGGATCGCATCGCTGCGCAAGGCCGGCGTGGTGAGTTAGCGGACGCTGTCGTCCCCGCGAAAGCGGGGACCCAGTACGCCGTGTGCTCTCGTCTCTAACTGAGAGACAGGGATTACTGGATGCCCGCCTTCGCGGGCATGACAACCGCGACGTTTTGTTTGGCCCTACGCCACATTGCGCATCAACGACACTTCCGCGCCGCCCTGCTCGAACAAGTGCAGGTTCTCGAGCGCGGCGAAGGTCTGGATATCGGCGCCGGTCGAGAAATCGCGGTCGGGATCGACACCGGCGACACGGATGTCCTGGCCGCCGACGCGGATGACGAGGATCTGCTCGTCGCCGAGCTGCTCCGTCACCATCAGCTTGCCGTTGATGCCCACCTGCCCTTCGCCCGACGGCGCGCCGAGCCGCAAATGCTGCGGCCGCACGCCGAGACGCACGCCCTTGCCGGCATAGCCGCCAAGCTTGGGGAAGCGCCGTCCCGGCAGCGTGAAGCTCGCGCCGTCGCCGGAGAGCTTGAAGCCATCGCCCTCCCCAGCCACCGCCATATCGATGAAATTCATTGCCGGCGAGCCGATGAAGCTTGCCACGAAGCGGTTCGCCGGCGTGCGATAGAGCTCGAGGGGCGTGCCGACCTGCTGCATCACGCCGTCCTTCATCACCACGATACGATCGCCGAGCGTCATCGCCTCGACCTGATCGTGCGTCACGAAGATGGAGGTCGTCGGCACGCGCTGACGCAGCTCTTTGATCTCGAGGCGCATCTGCGCGCGCAGTTGCGCGTCGAGATTCGAGAGCGGCTCGTCGAACAGGAAGACCTTGGGATTGCGCACGATGCAGCGCCCAAGCGCCACGCGCTGCTGCTGCCCGCCCGAAAGCTGCCGCGGCCGGCGATCGAGCAGCGGCTCGATCGAGAGGATGCGCGCCGCATGCTTGATCGCTTCGTCGATCTTGCTTTGCGACACCCTGCGGTTGCGCAGACCGAACGCGAGGTTGTCGCGTACGCTCATATGCTGATAGAGCGCGTAGTTCTGGAACACCATCGCGATGTCGCGGTCTTTGGGCGGCAGGTCGTTCACCACCTGCCCGCCGATCGCGATCGTGCCGCCGCTGATCTCTTCGAGCCCCGCGACCATGCGCAGCGTCGTCGACTTTCCGCAGCCGGACGGGCCGACGAGAACCACGAACTCGCGATCCTTGATCTCGAGGTTGAAGTCGACGACGGCCGTGACGGGGCCGTATTTCTTCTGAACGTGCGTGAGAACAACACCGGTCATCGTCAGATCCGCAACCCTCGAACAACGTATTTCTGGCCGAACAATGTGATGAGCAGCGCCGGCGCGAGCGCGATGATCGCCGTCGCGCTCATGAGGTGCCACTCCATGCCGAGCTCATGCACGAACTGCGCCATCACCACGGTGAGGATCGGCGTGTTCTGCGCCGTGAGGATGAGCGCGAAGAGGAACTCGTTCCAGGTATAGAGCCAGCACAGGATCGCGAGCGCAGTGATGCCCGGCAGCGCTGCCGGAAGCGCGACGCGCACGAACGCGCCCCAGCGCGAGCAGCCGTCGATCATCGCTGCGTATTCCATCGATGGGTCGATACCGTCGAAGAAGCCCTTCATGATCCACGAGAAGAAGCAGATATGCACCGCGACGTGCGGAAGCAGCAGGCCCCAATAGGTGTCGAAAATGCCGAGGTTGAGCGTCACGAAATAGAGCGGCAGCACCCAGGACACATAGGGCACGCAGCGGAAGACATAGATCAGCGAGAACCAGGCATTCGGGATCGGCCCGCGAAAGCGCGACAGCATGTAGCCCGATGTCATTGTGACGCCCAGCGAAAGCACCGTCGCCGCTGTGGCAATGACGAAGCTGTTCCACAGCGCCTTCACGACCACGGGGTCTTTCAAGACTTCGAAGAAGTTCTCGATCGTGATCTCTGTGCCGCGATGAACGTAGTACACCTCCGAGCCGGGCCGCAGCGAGGTGAGCAGCAACCAGAACACCGGGAACGCGAAGAGAAGACACACCGCGATCGCCGTGAGGAAGAACAACACCTTGGCGCCGCCCGGCGCCAGCGCGCCGAAGAATCCCGCGGAGCGGCGCTGCGGCAAGGTTGCGTCCGTCATCGCGAGACCTCCACGAAGCGGTTGAGGATGCGATAGAGGACCATGGCGAAGAGGACGATGATGATCGCGCCGACCACCGCCGCGGCCGAGCCGCGCCCGAGATTGAGGAACTGGAAGGACTCGACATAGGCGTAGATGCTGAACACTTCGGTCGCGCGCGCCGGGCCGCCGCCGGAGATCGTCCAAACGATGTCGAAGGTGCGGAACGCATCGATCGAGCGGATGACGATGCAAACGACCATCACGGGCCGCAGCATCGGCAGCGTGATGTAGCGGAAGGTGCGCCACGGCCCGGCGGCGTCGATCTGCGCCGCCTCGAAGGGCTCATGCGGCAGGCTCTGCAGGCCGGCGAGCAGGATCAGCGCGAACCACGGCGTCCACAGCCACACGTCGGTAAGCAGGATGACGAAGAATGCCGTCCAGCGCGCCGTGAGCCATGCGATGGGAGAAAGCCCGATCGCCTCGAGCGCGACGTTCACGATGCCGAACTGGTCGTTGAACATCCAGCGCACCATGATGGCAGCGATGACCGGCGCGACCATCAGCGGCAGGAGCACGAAGGACTGCACCACCGCGCGCCCGGGGAAGCGCTTGTTCAGCATCAGCGCGATGAGAAGGCCGAAGACGAGCGAACAGACCACCGTCGCGAACATGAAGCCGAATGTGTTCGGCAGCACGATGGTGAGGAATTCGCGGTCCTTGAGGACATAGAGATAGTTCGACAGCCCGACGAACGTCCGCTTCGGGTCATTGAGCGCCCAATCGCGGAAGCTCACATTCGCGCCGGTGACGATCGGCACGACCTGAAAGAAAAGAAGGACGAGCGCGGCCGGCGCAACGAGCGCCAGCATGAACCGCGTTCTTTCGTTCAATCGCAAAATACTGCGCGTCACGGGTCGATCCGCAGGAGTGAAGCCGAAAAAGACATGACCTTAAAAGTCATGCCCGGAAAACCCGGGCATGATCATCGCGTCAGGAGGCGGCTGCCGCCGACGGCCGGCGGCAGCCGCGACGATGAGCCTTACTTGCCCATCGCCGCTTGCTGGATCTTGTCCTTGTGAGCCGCAAGCACTTTCGGAATATCCTCGCGCTTGCCCGAGATGGCCTCGATCGCCATGTCGGAATAGGCCTTATGCACGGCCGGCCAGGTCGCGAAGTAATAAGCCGAGTGCGTCAGCGGCTTCTGGTCGAAGACCGCGTGCTTGAGCTCGGCGAAGACCGGATCCTGCTGCGCGAGCTTCGGCCACAGCTTGATGTTCGGGGGCGGCCCACCGGTCTTCTTCCACATTTCGATCTGCCCCTGCTCGTCGCTCAGCATCGCGCCAAGCATCTCCTTGGCGAGCTTCTTGTGCTCGGGCGGCGAACCTTTCGGGATGCCCCAGCCCCAGATTTCATTCCAGGACGTCGGCTTGTCGCCGCGCGGCCCGACCGGGAACGGCGCCATGCCCACTTTGCCGGCGATCTTCGATCGCTTGGGATCATTGAACTCGCCGTAGTGGATCGAATCGATGAGCGTGAAGGCGGCGTCTCCCGCCATGAAGATCGCGTTCGATTCGTTGCGCGTATAAGCGGGCGTGCCGGGCGGGCTCATCTTGTTCTTGTGGATCGCATCCCACCAATATTCGACGATCTCCTGGTGGCACGGCTCCGTCACTGCCGGTTCGAACTTCGCAGCCGCAAGCTTCGCATTATCGCGTTCGAACAGCGGCTTGAGGATGTCGCACTTATTCGACCACATCGTCCACCAGAAGGTGAACCATGTGTTGTTCATCGCCATCGGGCCGGCGAAGCCCCACTTCACCTTGCCTTCTTTCTGCAGCTTCTGGCTGACCGCGACGAGCTGATCGAAGGTCTTCGGCACCTCCGCCTCGCTCATGAGGTCCTTGCGATAGAAGAAGGTGCCGACCGTATGCGCCATCGGCACCACGGTCATCTTCTTCTCGCTATTCCAAAACGCGTCGAGCGGCCACTTGTCGACATTTTCCATGCCCTTCACGTCGTCGGTCGGCTCGACCCACTTCTCCCAGAGCTGGCCCCAGTCGTCGTTGTGCCAGATGATGTCGAACTGATCGTTGCCGGAGGTCAGCGTCGCCGTGACCTTCTCCATGAACACGCTGTAGGCCATCGGCACGCGCGTGAGCTTGACGTTGTGAGCCTTGGCCCACTTGTCCATCATATCGAGCGACGCGTCCTGGATCGGGTTCTTCATGTACCCGACCTTGAGCTCGACCTGCTGCGCCAAGGCGGCGCCTGAGGCCATAACGAGGCCCGCAAGACTTGCGACAGCAAGCCGAGCCGCAGTCCTCATATGTCTGCGGATCATTCTTTTTCCTCCCCAATTTCATTGCGGCGCGCAAGGCCACGCCTCTCGCCCAGGGCGCATTTCACACGTTTCGTCTATTGGATACAACCCCGCCTTTGGCCTGCGGCAATCCGTCCACATGCCATGCGTGAGCGCTCGCGCAACGAGCGAATTGAGTGCGCTGCAACAGCGCGATGGCCTCACGCTATAGGTTATAGGCAGCGCTGATTTCGACCGCCGCTAAAGCGCGCCCGAGCCCGTCTCGCTGCCTTCCGGCAGCGGCGCGCCGAGGCTCTGCATCAGCCGGTTGGCCCAGCCGAACATCGCCACCGCGTGCGTGAGATCGAGCACTTCGAGGTCGGTGAGCCCTTGTGCGCGCAGCGGCGCAAGGTCGGCCGGACCGATCGAAGCCGGGTCGCGCGTGAGCTTTGCGGCATAATCGACGATCGCGCGGCGGCGCGGGTCGAATTTCGCTTCGACGCCGTGGGCGTGGAGCCGCGTCATCACGTCAGCCTCCTTGGAGAGATCGACGAAGCGCTTGGCATGCACGGACGCGCAGTAGGCGCAGCCATTGATGCGTGACGCGACGACTGCGCCGAGCTCGCGGTCGGCGCGTGGCAGCCCTTTCGGCGCGAACATGATCGCATTGTAGAGCGGCGAGCGCTCCGCCAGCGCCTCCGGGTCATGCGCGAGCACGAGTGAATAGGCCCCGACCGCGCGGCTTGACGGCGTGATCTTGAGGGCGTCGCGCTGCTCCGCCGTCGCCTTGTCGAGGTCGACGGGCTCGATCCACGGGCTCCATTCGAGCTCGCCTTTGGTGAAATCGCGCATCGGCTTGCTCATTTGGCCTCCCGCAGCATGCGCAGGCCTGCGAGCACGCGGGACTGGAAATTGACATAGGCGATGAGTTGCGAGAGCGAGACGATCGCATGCGGCGACAGCCCGGCGCTGCCGAGCGCCTGAAGGTCGGATGGCTGCGCGCTCTCCGGGTCGCGGGTGACGCGATCGACATGCGCGAGGATCGTCGCCCAGCGCTTGTCTTTCGGCTCGGCGCTATCGGCGACACTCTCCGCCAGAGCTTCGCTCGGATCGAGCACCTGAAGCCGCTCGCGGTAATGCGCGATGAGGATTTCATCGCGCAGATCGTATGCAATGCGCAGCGCCGCCGCCGCGCGCTCGGCGCTAGTCAGACCGGCATCGTCTTTCGGGCAGAAGATCGCATCGTCGCTACCTTGTGTATGCGTGACGATATCGGGCCGCTCGCGCCGCAGCGCCGCAAGCGGGGAGTCGGGGGAGAGGCTGGCCAGGTCGTCGATGAGGTCGCTGCCCGCGCTTTCAGTCATGGCTTCGCCTCGGCTGGTTGGGATTGCGCACGGAACGCCTCCACATTCTGGTCCAGAACATATTCGTTGCCGTCGAGCTCAGGATTGTTCCACGTCTGCAATCGGCGGAATGTGTTCTCGAACTCTTCCGCAAACAGCGCGCCGGTGACGCCTTCCGCGATCCGCTCCGATCCAGCGCTGATGCCCGGCACGTCGCCGGTGATCGGCCCGTGGCTGAGATAGGCGGGGAAGGTGAAGCAATACACCCGCTCGACCCATGGCGCCGTTCCGGGCGCGCGCTCGAGGAATTCGAAGTCGGGGCCGAGGAAAGGATGGTCCGCCTGCATGAACGGGCCGCCACCTTCGGGCTTGAAACGGTCGCCCCACAAAAGGATATGCGGCGCAAGCCTCGCCAGTTCGCTGCGCCGCGGCCAATCGATCGTGAACCCTGTTGCAGTGATCAGGAAATCGAAGGCGAAGCGCCCGCGCGTCGTGTCGAGCAGAATGCGGCCGTCCTTTACCGTCACGCATTGCGGGTCGCAGCGGCTGATGATGGTGAAGTTCGGATGCCGCGAGCAGCGCAGCATCGAGCCGTGCGGCGGCGGGATGCCGGCTTCGTCAATGTACTGAACGATCGCCACGCGCTCCGCGAGGCTGAGGCGATGAAAGCCGAGCCACATGCCGGGACTGCCGATGCCCATGCCTTTGTTGACGCGCGGCACATCGGCGCGACGCGCCATCATCGCAACACGTGCGGCCCCCGCTTCCAGCGCCTCGGCGGCGTTGTCGACGCCGGACGCGCCCGCGCCGATGACGCCGACGACCTTCCCGCGCAGCGCGGCAAAATCGATGTCGTCGCTTGTGTGCGCGCAATAGCGGCGGTCAAGGCTACGAAATAGCGGCGGAATATACGGGCCGCCGAGCGCGTCGCGCCCGTTCGCGAGGACGACGCGGCGTGCGCCGATCTTGCGTGTGCCGGATGCGTTGCGCAGCGTGAGGTGAATGGCGGTGGCGTCCCCTTCGAGGTCGACGAGCTCGGTGTCGTTCTCGATCGGAACGTCGATCATGCGCCGATACCAGCGCAGGTAGTCCATCCACTGCAGGCGCGGGATGCGGTAGACCTGCGTCCACGCCGCATGGCCGAACTGCGCCTCGAACCAGGCACGAAAGGTCAGGTTGGCAAAGCCGAGCGAGGGGCCCGCAAGCTCCGGCGGCGAACGCAGCGTCTCCATGCGCGCGTAGGTCGCCCACGGACCTTCAAAGCCGGCCGGCGAGCGATCGAAGATGCGGATGTTGCGCACGCCGAGGCGTTTCAGCGCCAGCGCGGCCGAGAGCCCCGCCATGCCGGCGCCAACAATCGCAACGTCGAGGAGCGGCCCCCACGCGGAGTGAACGCGCGGCGCGATCCAGGCCTTCCCCGGCGGCACGATCAGCAGCTCGAAATCGCGGCGCAAGCGCGCCTCGAGTTCCGGCAGAGAGCGCGGTCCTGCGTCGACGGACGGGCCGGGTTCGGGGCGATTCATGATCTGCTTTTACGCCTATTGGCCGCCGCCAAGATAGGCGTCGCGAATTCTCGGATCGCTCAAAAGCTCGCGCGCCGGGCCGGAGAGCACGATCCGCCCTGTCTGCAGCACATAGCCGTAATCGGCGATCTGCAGCGCCAGATGCGCGTTCTGCTCGACCATGAAGATGGTGACGCCCTGCGCGTTGACGGTCTTGATGAGCTCGAGCACGCGCTCGACGTGCAGAGGCGAGAGCCCCATCGTCGGCTCGTCCATGCAGATGACGCGCGGCCGGCCCATCAGCGCGCGCGCCATCGCGACCATCTGCTGCTCGCCGCCGGACAGCGTGCCGGCCTGCTGCAGGCTGCGCTCCTTCAAGCGTGGGAAGAGCGTCATCATGCGCTCATAGTCTTCGGCGATCGCCGCCTTGTCGTTGCGCGTGAAGGCGCCCATCAGCACGTTCTCGCGCACGGTCATGCCACCGAAGAGCCGCCGCGCCTCGGGCACGGAGCCGAGCCCGCGCCGGATGATCTGCGGCGTCGGCAGCCCCGTGATCGGCGCGCCATCGAGGATCACGGCGCCGGAGCGCGGCGTCACGAGCCCCAGGATCACCTTCATCGTCGTCGACTTGCCGCTGGCATTGCCGCCGAGCAAGCACACGATCTGCCCGCGCCCGATCGCGATCGAAAGATCGAACTGCACCTGGATCGGGCCGTAGAAGGTGTTGACACAATCGAGCGCGAGGATGGTGTCGGCAACCGGCGCAGCTTGCAATTCTTGGTTCACGCGCGGCCTCTTCTCTCTACTCCCTCCCCCTGACAGGGGGAGGGTCGGGGTGGGGGTCGCATAAGAAGACCCCCACCCGACCGCCGCGCGGTCGACCTCCCCCTTTCAGGGGGAGGTGAAAGAAGAGGCGCTTGCGTCACGTCACTCATCTGACAGCCTCCGTCGACGCCCGCGCGCCGCCGACTTGTCCGTGGCCGAGATAGGCCTCGATCACGCGGGGATCGGAGGCCACGTCCGCAGGCAAGCCCTCGGCGATCTTCTTGCCGTCGTCCATAACGATCACGCGATCGGAAAGCTGCATCACGAGGTCGAGCTTGTGCTCGATCAGCAGGATCGTCGGCGCCTCCCCTTTCAGGCCGCGAATGATCTCTAGCATTTCCGCCGTCTCGGTCGGGTTCATGCCGGCGGTCGGCTCATCGAGGAACAGCAGGCGCGGCTTCAGCGCGAGCGCCCGCGCGATCTCAAGGCGGCGCCGGTTCGCGTAAGAGAGACTGAAGGCCGGGTTGTCGATGCGTGGCAGCAGGCGCTCGCCGAACAGCGCGAGGATTTCTTTGGCTTGCGCGCGCAACGCCTCCTCCTCGCGCTTGACCGCGCCTGGCCGCACCAGCGCCAGCGCGGTCTCCGCGATTGGTCCGATCAACGGCCACGCCGGACGCACCGCATGCAGGCGCGTATGCGCGCCGACAAGAACGTTGTCGAGCACGGAAAGATTGCCGAAGACGCGGCCATGCTGGAACGTCCGCGCGAGACCACGCGGCGCGAGCGCTTCCGCCGGCAAGCCGGTGATGTCCTCACCGGACACGCGAATGCGGCCCGCGTCCGGCGTGTCGAGGCCAGTGACGAGGTTGAACACGGTCGTCTTGCCGGCGCCGTTCGGCCCGATGACGCTTACAAGCTCGCCCTGCCCCACCGCGAGCGAAAAATCATTGACGGCGGTGACGCCGCCGAAGCGACGCGTCAGGCCTTCGATCTCAAGCGCGGGCGTCATGGTTCACATGGTCCCGAGCAGGCCTTGCGGCCGGAAGCGGATGAGAAGGAGGAGCGCGACGCCGTAGATCAGCATGCGATACTCCGCGAGCACCCGGAACAGCTCCGGCAGGCTGACGAGCATGATGGCGCCGACGATGCCGCCGGCGACATTGCCGAGCCCGCCGAGGATCACCATGGTCAGCGCAAGAAGCGAAACCTGCGCGGTGAACGTCTCGTGGTTCACATAGGAGTAGATGTGCGCGAGCAGCGCGCCGGCGATGCCGGCGGAGAATCCGGCGATGGCGAAGGCGAGCCCTTTGTAGCGGTCGAGGGTGATGCCGTAGGAGCGCGCGGCGACGTCATCGTCGCGGATGGCGCGCATCGTGCGGCCGAGATGCGTGCCGAGAAGGCGGCGCTGCATCAGCGCCAGCAAGATCAGCGCGACGAAGGAAACCTCGTAGACCCACATACCGCTTAGGAGCGGCTTGCCGGCAAAGGACAGCGGCGGGATTGCGGTAAGCCCTACCGGGCCGCGCGTGAGGCTGTCCCAGTTGAGGATGACGAGCATCACGATCTCGCCGACCGCGAGCGTCGCGATCGTGACGTAATGTCCACGCAGGCGGAACGCCGGGAAAATGATGAGCGTGCCGAGCATCGCGGTGATGAACCCGGCGGCAATCACGGCCGCAGCAACGGGAATCTGCAGATCGAGCGCGAGCAGCGCCGAGGCATAGGCGCCGATCGCGAGAAGACCGGCATGGCCAAGCGAGATCATGCCCGCCGTGCCGGCAACAAGCGTCAGGCTGATCGCAAGCACCGCGAAGAGCCAGCCGATGCCGAGCGTCTGCAGGACATAGCCGTTCTTCACGATCAGCGGCAGCGCCAGCGCCACCGCGCCGCATGCGAGGACGACCCAAGGCGGAATGTGCACCGGCTTGCTCGGCGCGATGAACGTGCCCGTCAGCGGCTCCGGCGGCAGCGCGCGGCCGCGGCTGAAAATGCCGTTCGGCTTGAGCACGAGGATGAGGATCATCACGACGAAGGCGAAGAGATTGCGATAGCTCGTCCCGAACGCGGCGATGCCATAGCTTTCGACCAGCCCGAGAAGCAGGCTGCCAGCGATGGCGCCGGGCACGTTGCCCATGCCGCCGATCATCTGCGCGATGATCCCCTTGAGCCCGGCCTGGTACCCCATATTGGGGTCGATGCTGTTGTAATACATGCCGACGAGCAGGCCGCTCACGCCGCCGAGCGCGGCCGCGATCGCAAACACGACGCTGTTCACTTTGTTGACATCGACGCCGCATTGCTGCGCGGCGTCGCGGTCGAGCGCGGTTGCGCGCACGGCCCAGCCGAGCTTGGTGAAGCGCAGGAAGCCGTAGAGAAGCGCGGCACTGGCGAGGCCAATGCCGGCGATCAGGAGATCGAGCGCGCCGATCGTGCCGCCGCCGATCGGGATGCGCCAGTTCGGCACCTGGCTCGGCAGGCCGCGCGGGTCGGCGGTGAAGAGAAGCTGCGCCACCTGATCGAGCACGAGGCCGACGCCAATGGTGGAGAGAAGCGGCGCGATGCGCGGCGAGCCTTGCAGCGGGCGCAGCGCAATGCGCTCGATCGCCATGCCGAGAAGGCCAGAACCGACAACGACGATCAGCAAGGTGAGCGGCAGCGGCGTTCCGAGGAACGTGATGCACAGCCAGCCGATATAGGCCCCGACCATATAGATCGAGCCGTGCGAGAAGTTGATCAGGTGCGAGACGCCGTAGATCAGCGCCAGCCCGACCGCGAGCAGCGCGTAAATATTGCCGACGACGATCCCATTGACCGTGTAGTCGAACCAGGGACCAAAGGAGGTCACGAAGTCACGCTCGCCACTGCAACGCGCGGGCCAACCCACGCTATGATGGTTGCGCAAACATCGCGAGTTGCGTCACCTCTCCCCTGTGGGGAGAGGTCGGATCGCGAAGCGATCCGGGTGAGGGGAGAGAGCCTGACGAGAGTCACTCGCCCCTCACCCCAACCCTCGCCCCACAGGGGAGAGGGGGTTCGGCCGCGGTCGTTGCAAGGCCAGAGTTCCAAGCGAGCCCGTGTTGGCTCAAATTTGGCGACAACGGCGCAATCATCGCGTAGCGACGCCGCTCTTGTCCCACGCCGCCCACTTGCCGTCTTTGACCATGATGCGGCTGACATGCGGATTGGCGACGCGACGTGTCGCAGGATTGAAAGTCACCCGGCCGTAGACGACGCTTGGCACGTCCTTGATCTTGGTGAGGCCTTGCTGAATCGCTTTGCGATCCATGCCGAACTGCCGCATCACATCCGCGAGGAGAATGAAGGTGTCGTAGGCGCGGCCGTTATACGCGTCCGGCTCGACCTTGAACTTCGCCTCGAACGACTTGACGAACTTCTGCACCTCCGGCCGCGGGTCACCGGGGAAGAAAGGCACGGTGGTGAGCACGCCGTTCACGGCATCGCCACCCAACTCGAGGAATTTCGGCGAATAGACCGAGCCGCCGGCAACGATCGGTTGCTTCAAGCCGGCATTCTTGATCTGCCGCGTGATCTGGGCGCCATCCGGATAATATGAGATCAGCGCGATGCCGTCCGGATTGGAGTCGCGCACGCGCACGATCGCCGAGCGGAAGTCCTTCTCGTCAGCGAGGTAGCCTTCAGCGCCGACGACCTCTCCGCCCCGCTCTTTCACCGCCTTCTCCAAGATGTCCTTCGCCGTGCGACCCCAGTCGCTGTTGATGAAGAGAACGGCAATGCGCTTCAAGCCGAGGTCGCGCACGAAGTCCGCGAGCAACGGCATCTCGTCCGCTTGATTGACCGCGTTGCTCCAGACAAAGTCGCCACCCTTGGTGAAATTCGGATGCGAATTGGTGAACCCGAACTGCACCATCCCCGCCGCTTGATAGATCGGTGACGCCGCCATCGACGCGGCGCTGGAGAAGTCGCCGACCTCGCAGACGATGCGATCATCGGACACGAATTTGCGCGCGACGTTGACGGTCTGGCGCGGGTCGCTCTGCGTATCCTCGAAGACATATTCGAGCGGGCGCCCGTTGATGCCGCCGTTCGCGTTGATCTCGTCGAGCGCGAGGTCAAAGCCCTTTTTCCATTGCGCGCCATATTGCGCATATTGGCCCGTCAAAGGACCGCCGACACCGATGACCACGGACGTCTTGCTTTGCGCCAACCCGTCCGCCGGTGCGCCGAGGAGCGCCAGCGCCGCGGCCGCGAGCCAAAGGCGGACGTGAAGACGTCGGGACATTGTTGTCATATCAAGCTCCGCAATCGCTGTGCGCCCTTGAGGGACACCGGGTCCGCGAGCTACCCCGAAGGGGACCGCAGGCCGAAGCACCCGCTCATGATCCGGCTAAGGATGAGGGCGCAAAAGGCCCCAAGTCAACGGTTTGAACAGCCTATCCGGCACGACAGACGATGACGGCTATCGTCCCGCTTGACCGCGACGAGGCATCTTGCCGAAATGAAGAGACCGCGCGCAGCGTGATCCTTTTTTCGGCCCATCGCGCGCCAGTGACGCTCTTTTCGTTTCCCCCTCTTTCAGCGAAAGAAATTCCCAATGGACCTTCAGCTTGCTGGCAAGCGCGCTCTTATCACCGGAGGCTCTAAAGGTATCGGCGCGGCGATCGCCCATGTCTTGGCCGAGGAAGGCTGTGACCTCGTCCTCGTTGCGCGAGAGAAGGCCGCGCTCGATGGCACCGCGAATGCCATCCGCTCCAAGCGTCAGGTCGATATCGCGACGATCTCCGCCGACCTCTCAAGCGAAGACGCGGTGCGGAACGTCGCGAAAGAGGTGGGCGCGGTCGATATCCTCGTCAACAATGCCGGCGCAATCCCGCCGGGCAGTCTTCTCGATGTCGACAACGAGACATGGCGGCGAGCCTGGGACCTGAAAGTCTTCGGGTTCATCTCGCTCACCCGCGCGATCTATCCGTCGATGGCGGCGCGCAAGTCGGGCGTCATCGTCAATATCATCGGCAGTGCCGGGGAGAAGTTTCCGCCGACCTACATCGCCGGCGCCGCCGGCAACGCGTCGCTGATGGCCTTCACGCGCGCGCTCGGCCGCGCGTCGCCCGCCGATGGCATCCGCGTCGTTGCGATCAATCCGGCCGGCACGGAAACGGACCGCCACATCATGCTGTTGCGCGACCAGGCGCAGCGCCAGCTTGGTGACCCGGAGCGCTGGCGCGAGCTTGATAAGAAACTGCCGTTCGGACGTGCGGCACACCCCTCCGAGATCGCCTATGCCGCCGCGTTCCTCGCCAGCCCGCGATCGGGCTACACATCTGGCACAGTGCTCACAATCGACGGCGGTGGCGGGTGAACGGTCATGCCCGCGAAGGCGGGCATCCAGTAGTCCCTGTCTTTATGAATCGCACAGTCGGTGTTTACTGGGTCCCCGCCTTCGCGGGGACGACACTTAACCCGGCACGATGATCGGCTCGGGCGGCGTGCGGCCGCGGACCATGTCCGCGCCCTTCTCGCCGATCATCATTGCCGCGGCGTTCGTGTTTGCCGACAGCATGCTCGGCATGATCGAAGCATCGATCACGCGCAAACTTTCGAAGCCGTGGACGCGTAGCTGATCGTCGACGACCGCCATCGGGTCTGTCTGCGGTCCCATACGGCAGGTGCCGACGGGATGGAATGTCGTAGTACCGCGAGCGCGCGCCGCTTCGAGCAACGCATCGTCGCTCTCCACCTCCGGCCCGGGAAAGTCCTCGCGATCGTAATAGGGCTCGAGCGGCTTCGTCTTCAACAGCCGCCGCGCGAGCCGCATGCCGGCGAGGAGGACGCGCCGGTCCCCCGGCTCCGCCAAGTAGTTGGGCTGGATGGCCGGCGCCTCGAACGGATCGGCGGACTTGATGTGCACATGGCCCTTGCTGTCCGGCCGCTGCTGCCATGCCGCGACCGTCATGCCCGGCTCGGTCTCAAGCTGCCCCTGCACGCCTTCGCGATAGCTCGCCGGCGTGAACGTCATCTGCAGGTCGGAGATTTCGACGCTCGGGTCGGAGCGCCAGAAGCAGTAGACGAGCGTCGGCGACTGCGCGAGCACGCCAGTGCGTGTGAACAGGTAGCGCGTCGCCTCCATCGCAAGCTTCAGCCCGCGCACGCGTTCGTTGATGGTGTCGATGTTTTTCACGCGCGCGACCAAACGCGGTGCGTAGTGATCGCGCAGATTCTCACCGACACCCGGCAGCGCATGCTGCACGGCGATGCCGCGCGCTTGCAAAATCTCCGGCACTCCGATCCCGGAAAGCTCCAGTAGTTGTGGCGAGTTGAAGCTGCCGCCGGCGAGGATCACCTCGCGGTTCGCGCGGATCTCAGCCGGCGCGCCATCGCGCCCGCCTTTGAGATAGCGCACGCCGATGGCGCGGCGGCCTTCAAAAATCAGATTGGTCGCGTGCGCATGCGTGCGCACCGTCAGATTCGGCCGCCGCATGGCCGGCCGCAGGAACGCGCGCGCTGTGCTCATGCGCCGGCCGCCATGGATCGTGCGCTGCGCGTAGTTGATGCCTTCCTGGGTGACACCGTTGTAATCGGGGTTGCGCGGAATGCCGAGCGTCTGCGCGCCGGCGATGAAGGCTTCGCACAGCGGATGACGGTATTCTGTGTCGGTCACGACCAGGCTGCCGTCGCGCCCGCGATAGGTGTCCTCGCCCTCGCCGATACGCCGCTCGAGCCGGCGGAAATACGGAAGGACGTCGAAATAGCCCCAGCCGCGATTGCCGCGCTGCGCCCAGCCGTCATAGTCGAAGCGCTGTCCGCGATTGTAGACGTTGCCATTGATGGAGCTCGAACCGCCGAGCGTTTTGCCGCGCGGCGCCAGGATGCGCCGGCCGCCCGTCCATTCGCTCGGCTCCATTGAATAGAGCCAGTTCACGCGCTTGTCGTAGAACGTCTTGATGAAACCGGCGGGGATATGGATGTAGGGATGCCAGTCCGTCGGCCCCGCCTCGAGCAGGCAGACGGTCGACTTTCCGTCCTCGGTCAAACGGTTCGCCAGCACGCAGCCCGCCGTACCGGCGCCGACGACGATATAATCGAAGCTGTCCATGGTTCCTCGCCTGGCACGTTTTTGATCCGCCGGGGTTTGTCCCGGCGTGAGGCCTTCGCTTTCGAGCCCAACAATATTGGTAGAGCGATCCGCCGCTTTGGCAATAAGGAAAAAACGGAGCTTACGCTTTGCCGCCAAACGGGCGAAAGCGGAAAAGCCGAAACAGCGCAAGCGCCTGGACGATCTTGCGCGATCGCACGAACGCCTCGACCACATGCGCGAGCCCCGACGCACGCGCCCGCGCGATGATCCACAGGCAGAAGGCGCTGTAAGCGGCCATCAAGCCGTACATCGTCCAATGCAGCTTCAGCTGCTCGGTGGCAAAACCGACCACGCGCAGCGTAAACATGCTCGTCAGCGCGATCGTGAACGCGGCCCAATGATCGGCGCGCGTCGTGCGCGGCGCGCCAAGCGCGGCGAAGGTGATCAGCAGGAACACCATCGGATAGAGCGTCGCGGTGATGCGGTCATGGAATTCCGCCTGCACGCTATCCGGCCGGCTCTTGAACAGCGCGTCGTCAGGCTTCGGAAACGCGAGCTCCCAAAAATACTTTTCACGCACGCCTTGGCGCACGGCGGGCAGCTGATCGATGAATTGCGACGTGTCGATATCGTAGCGGGAGAAATGCGTGATGATCGGCGGATCGCGGCTGTCGAGCCGCTGCGTCTGTAGCGTCCCGTCGGTGAGGACGAGAACCTTGTTCAGACCGTCTTCCGGTGTGACGAGATCGCCGTATTGCGCGAGGATCGTCGAGTGCTGCGTCGTCTCGCGACGATCGTCGATGAACACGCCGACGAGGCGTCCATCCGGCGTGCGCCCGCGGGCATGGAAGGTGAGATTGCCGCTGGAGGTCACGAAACGCCCCGGCTGGATCACCGTTTCGATGAGCGCGTTGGCGACGAGCGACATATTGTATTGAAGCTCGCGGATCGCCTTCGGCGTCAGATACGCGCTGAGGAACGCAACCATCGTCATCACGCAAAGCGCGGCCATCGCGAGGGGACGCAACAGGCGCCAGGGCGAGATCCCCGCGGCCGCAATCACCGGCAGCTCGGATTCACTGGCGAGGCGCAGGAGGACATTCGCGAGCCCGACCGCGAACGCCAGCGGGATGACCACGAGGAGCAGGATCGGCAGGAACCACAGCGTGACGATGACGAAATCGAAAAGGCTTTGCCCCTTCTCGGTCACGAGATTGAACTGCCCGAGCGCATATACGACCCAGACGACCGGCGTGATGCTGATCATCACCATCGCGAAAGCGCGCAGGCAGGCGCCGAATATGTAACGATCGAAAGTCACCTGCGCCCGTTCCGATCCCTTCGCCCGGTTCTCACATCCGCAGAACGGCGCGGAAGTAAATGCTTTGCGCTGCGCCGTCCATCTCTTTGCGGCGGCGCGGCGCGAAATTGGCCTTGGACTGTCGGTCCAAAGCGGGCAATAGTCCAGCCGACTTCGCTAGCCACGGTACAGGAATCCGCCGTCGCGCGGCAGGTCAGACATATTTCGCGGCTCCTATCCAAGCAAACCGGCAATGATCGTTCGGCTCGTTATCGCGACCTGCCTCCTTTTGGGCGGACTTTCCCTCGCCCAAGCTGCGAATGAGTCCGATTTGCAGCCGAATGAGGCGCTGGTCGGCTTCGGCATCGGCGACATCACTCCTCCTCTCGGCGCGCCGCTCGCCGGCTATGGCGGGCTGCAGCGCCGCGCAATACCGTTCCGGGCGGCGGGCGAGCGCTCGCATTATTTTCGCGGCGCGACGTCGGTGCACGATCCGGTGCAGGCGCGCGCCATGCTGCTCGAGCGCAATGGCGATCGCCTGGCCTTTGTACGGCTCGATCTCGTCGCGGTGACGGCGGCGCTGACCGACGCGATCCGCGAGCGCGTGGCGGACCTCGGCATTCCCAAAGACCGCCTGATCGTCTCGGCGACGCACACGCATAGCGGTCCGGGAGCGTGGGTGAACTCCGAATTATTTGCGCTTGTGGCGGTCGACAGTTACCGCCCGGAGATGTTTGACCGGATCGTCACCGGCGCCGAGAAGGCGATCCGCACCGCCTTCGCGTCGCGCGCGCCCGCGACATTGATGACGACATCGCTCCCGGTCGTCGGCCTGCAAAACAGCCGGTTCGGGCGCAACGTGCCGGTCGACACCACCGCGCATTTGCTGCTGGCCCGCTCGCGCGATGGGCTTTGGCGCGGCGGTCTCGTCAACTATGCCATCCATCCGACCGTGCTTGCGATCGACGATCTCGGCTTCAGCCCGGATGTGGCCGGGTCGATCGAACGCAGTCTCGCGGCCGGGCTCATGCAGCAGAACGCCCATAAGGGCCCGCCGGTGACCATGCTGTTCCTCAACGGTTCGCTCGGCGACGTCTCGCCCAATGCACGCATGGCAGCCGGACTCGATTTGCTGGGTCAGGCCTTCGCCGGCGCCGTCTGGTTGAAGTTCGATACGTTGCGGCCGGTGACGCCGGAATGGTCCGTCAAGACAACCAGCCTGGAGCTTGGGCCGATTGCCTTGCCCGTCATGGTGTGTCTGGGCGCCGGCTGGATCACACCGTCGCTGGAGAATATCCGTGTGCCCCTGCCCGCTCCGCCCTCGAACCGCGTCACGCTTGAGGCGATCCGCATCGGCGACATCATGATGATGACGTGGCCCGGCGAGCCGACAACGGGACTCGGTGCTGCGCTCAAGGAGACGGCGGCGGCCGCGGGCGCCGCGGACAGCTGGGTCATCGGCCTCGCGGGCGATTACAAAGGGTATTTCAGCCCCAAGAACGACATCGAGAAAAACAAATACGTCGGATGCGCGAACCTGTTCGGCGCCGGCGCAGGCGAGCGCGTTGTCGCGGCCTATCAAGAGCTGCTTGGCGTCAAGCCGACGGTGGTGAATGTCGGCGATAGCCGATCACGGCCGTGACGGACAGCGCGCGCTCGTCGATACCAAGCGCGTTGATCGCGCCATCGCAGCCACGCCGCAGCCATTGGGTGCTTCTGCGCGGCCTCGCGCGCGAAGCGGATCACTGGGGCGGCTTTCCGCAGATTTTCAGTGAAGCTCTGCGCAGCGTCGGCCATACCGCCACGGTCGAGGCCGTGGACTTGCCCGGCACCGGCGCATTGCTCAACGTCGCCGCGCCGACGAATATCGACGCGACGGCTGACGCAGCCCGGCAAGCATGGCTTGCACGCGCGAAAGCGTCAGCCGCGCCGCTTGCGGCCGAGGGCCCGCGCTATCTTATGGCCATGTCGCTCGGCGGCATGGCGGCCAATGCCTGGGTGACGCGATGGCCGCGGGATTTTGCCGGCTGCGTTCTCATCAACACGAGTATGCGCGGCTATTCTCCTCCGCATCGCCGCCTGCGGCCATCGGCGTACGGCGCGCTTGCGACAATCTTGATGACGCGCGACACGCTCACGCGCGAACGCGCCATCGTTTCGCTGATCAGCAACCGGCCTGAAATCTTGGAAGCGACGGCGCGCGAATGGACGGCTATCACCGAACGCCGGCCAATCTCGCGGGCAACCACCTTGCGGCAACTCTATGCCGCCGCGACGTATCGGGCGCGAACGCCGGCGATCCCGGCCCTCTTGCTCGCGAGCCGCGCCGACCGCCTTGTGCACCCGGCATGCTCGCAAGATATCGCCGCCCAGTGGCGCAGCGAGCTACGCCACCATCCTGACGCCGGACACGACCTTGCGCTCGACGATCCCGAATGGGTGGCGGCGCAGGTTTGCGCGTGGCTCGCCGCACAGGAACGGACAACCGCCGTTTAAACCGTATGCGCGGGCTCGAGCGCGCACGCGCCGGCATCGGAAAGCTCGATCTGCAACGTCGCATGCGCGATGCCGTAGCGATGATCGAGCGCGTGGCAGACTTCGGCGAGGAACGCGTCGCCTGGATGCCCGCCCGGCATGACAAGATGCGCGGTCAGCGCGACCTCCGTCGTGCTCATCGCCCAAATATGCAGATCGTGAATACTCGCGACGCCGGAGCGCGTTTCGAGAAAGGCGCGCACTTCCGTGACGGCGATCTGTGCGGGAACGGCATCCATCGCGAGTTGCGTCGCTTCGCGCAGCAAGGCCCAAGTTCCCCAGACGATGACAGCCGAGATCAAAAGGCTGAGCACGGGATCGACCCATGTCCATCCGGTCCACAGGATCAGCACGCCGCCCAGCACGACGCCGACGGAGACGCCGGCATCGGCGAGAAGATGCAGGAATGCGCCACGCACGTTGAGATCGTCGCGATGGCCGCGCATGAGCAGCAATGCGGAAAGCCCGTTGATCACAACGCCGGCGCCGGCTGCCGCGATGACGGCACCGCCCGCGACCTCACCGGGATCAGGCAGTCGCCGCAAGGCCTCCCAGACGATCGCGCCGGTCGCGACCAGGAGCGTCACGGCGTTGAAGAGCGCCGCGAGAATCGACGCCGACCGGAAGCCGTAGGTGTAGCGCTCCGTCGGGCTGCGCCGCGCCAGCACATGCGCCGCCCAGGCGAGCAGCAGACCGAGGACATCGCCGAGATTGTGTCCCGCGTCCGCAAGCAGCGCGATCGAATGCGCCGCGAGGCCGACAACGACCTGCCCGACGATCAGCGCGACATTCAGGATCGCGGCAAGCGCGAAGGCCGAACCGAAATCCGCCGGAGCATGAGAATGCCCGTGCGCGTGGCCCGCATGTGCGTGGTCGTGTGCCATCCGCAGGATATGGACCTTTCGGCCAGCGTTACACAATCACGAATGGCGGCCGGCATCGGCGGCGCAATGCGGACATGATGTTGCCGTAGGCCGGAAACCTGCCGGCGGCGCGCACGTTGAGAGACCGACGCGACGCGTCGCTTTCCGTGCGTCTCTACGCACATTTTCCCGCTAGTGAGTTCGGCATGGCCCCCAAGCGACTGGTTTTGAAAGCGTTGGCTCTCGGGCTTTTATTCATGATCGCCGTCGGTCGCGGGGCCGGCCCAGTGTCGGCTGAGGATTCTCCGCCAGCGAATCCGCCGGCACAAGGCACACCCCAGCCCGAGCCACCATCCGCCATCGTCCTCGACAAGCAATTCGCGCAAGGGGTGATGGGCAAGGAGGTGCGCGGCGCGGCGAACGAAGACATGGGCCGCATCGTCGACGTCGTCGTCGATCTCACCGGTGAGGTTCGCGCCGCTGTCATCGATTTCGGCGGGTTTCTCGGCGTCGGCAGCCGCAAGATCGCCGTCGAATGGGGAGCGCTCAATTTCGTCGCGATCGCCGACAAACGCTCGGTCATCGGCTTGGCTCTGACGCGCGATCAGGTGAAGGCGGCGCCGGAATACAAAGAAGGCAAGCCTATCATCGCGCTCGGCGCATCGGGCGCTTTGAATCCGCTTCCCCCACCTGATGAATTGCCGAAACAATGATCGACGCGTGATGGGACTGCACGCTGATCAGGCCAGAACGAAGAGACCACCATCGGCCGACGAGCCGAAACCGGCGCCGTCGCGCAGAAGCGTCCACGGTCTCGACGGCTTCATCTTCTTCGTCGCCGACGTTCAGACCGGGTTCGGCCCGTTCGTGTCGGTCTATCTGACGGCGCAGGCGTGGACGCAGCTCGACATCGGCGTCATTTTGTCAGTGGGCGGCCTTGCCGCCCTCGCCGGCCAGGTTCCCGGCGGCGCCCTCGTCGATGCCGCGCGCTCGGAACGGTTCGTCGCCGCCCTCGCGATCGTCGTTATCGGTCTGAGCGCGCTCAGCATCGCGATCTGGCCGATCTATCCCGTCGTTCTCGCCGCTGCCGTGCTGCATTCGCTCGCGAGTTGCGTGCTCGGGCCGGCGATGGCCGCCATCAGCCTCGGCCTTGTCGGACACGATGCGATCGGCGAACGGCTTGGCCGCAATGCCCGCTTCGCATCGATCGGCAATGGTCTCGCCGCCGCCATCATGGGGCTGTGCGGCTATTTCATTTCGAACCGCGCGGTGTTTGTCGTCACCGCCTTGCTCGTCGTTCCCGCGCTCTTCATGCTGGCGCGCATCCGCGCCGACGAAATCGATATCGTGCGCGCGCATGGCGGCGTCGTCGCCGCCCAG
Organism: Variibacter sp.; assembly: GCA_050187875.1. Taxonomy (GTDB): domain Bacteria; phylum Pseudomonadota; class Alphaproteobacteria; order Rhizobiales; family Xanthobacteraceae; genus JAFKKS01. Next base: position 38,248 of record JBFWXB010000010.1, on the reverse strand, counting down.
CCCACTCGACGTCGCCGCCTCGCCGATCTATGGCATCTCGCGGCGCAACGTTCCTTCGTTGTCCTCGCGATCGGCATCGCGCTGTTTCATCTCGCCAATGCCTCGATGCTGCCGATCATGGCGCGCATCGTCACGACGCGTGCGGGTGCCTGGGCGTCGATATTGATCGCCGCCTGCATCGTCGTGCCGCAACTCGTCGTCGCCCTGGTGTCGCCGCGTGTCGGACGGGAAGCGCAGCGCATCGGCCGCCGACCGCTGGTGCTCCTTGCGCTCGCCGCGCTCGTCTTGCGCGGCGTCCTGTTCACGCTCGTGCGCGATCCCGCGTTCATCGTCGTCATTCAAATCCTCGACGGCATCGCCGCCGCCTGCGTCGGCGTGATGGTGCCGCTCATCGTCGCCGACGTGACGCGCGGCACTGGGCACTTCAATCTCGGGCTCGGCATGATGGGCACGGCGATCGGGCTCGGCGCTTCCGTAAGTACGACGGCCTCGGGCTACATCACCGACCACCACGGCAGCGCCATGGCTTTCGCCGCGCTCACGCTCGCGGCCGGGATCGGTTTCGCTTGGATATGGCTCTTGATGCCGGAGACGCGGCGGCCTCCCGACCGCCGCACTTCGCCGTAGGCTGACGTTATTCCGCTGCGGCAATCCGCAGGCGCGGACGCGCCGCCGTGGACAGGCTGCGATAGACCTTGAGGTAGTCCTCCGCCATGCGCCGCGCCGTGAACCGCTCCTCGAAGCGCCGGCGAATACGACCGCGATCGAGATGCGCGAGGCGATCGATGGCGCCGACGGCGCCGATCTCGTCCTCCACGATGAAGCCGGTCAGACCGTGCTCGATCACTTCCGGCACCGAGCCGCGATTATAGGCGATGATCGGCGTACCGCAGGCCATGGCCTCGATCATGACGAGACCGAATGGCTCCGGCCAATCGATCGTCACCATGAGAGCGATTGCGCCGCTGAGAAAATCCGCCTTCTGGTCGTCGCCGATCTCGCCGATGAATTCGATGCCCGGAAGCTTCAACAGCGGTTCGATCGTGCTCTCGAAATACGCCTGATCGACCTTGTCCACCTTCGCCGCAATCTTGAGCGGTAAGCCCACGCGCTGTGCGACGCGTATGGCACGATCGACAGCCTTCTCCGGCGCTATGCGTCCGAGGAATGCAAGATATTCCGGTTTGCGGCCCGACGGGCGCAGCAGATTTTCTGGAAGGCCGTGATGCACGGTGCGCACCCAATGCGCTTGCGGCACCGGGCGACGTTGTGAATCCGAAATCGACACGACCGGCGTCGATGAAAAATTGTCGAAGACCGGCTGATGCTCCGGCAAATCGAGACGTCCGTGCAACGTCGTCACGAACGGCGTCGGCTGCTGCGCAAAGAGCGAGAACGGATAGTAGTCGAGATGAAAGTGCAGAAAATCGAATTCGCCCGCACGCTGAAAAACCCTATCCAGCATGACGATATGCAACGCATTGGGGTCACGCACGGCGCCGTCGAGGCGCAGCGCGCGCGGCCAAGCCGCATCGAGTTTCGCTGAGGTTTTGGAATCGCCGCTCGCGAACAATGTCACGTCGTGACCTAACGCGACGAGCTCCTCGGTCAGCCAATAGACGACGCGCTCAGTGCCACCATACAGCTTCGGTGGAATGGCCTCCGTCAGCGGAGCGACCTGTGCAATTCGCATTCGCAAAACTCCTCGGATTGTCCGGTGATGCCCCGCCGCATGTCTCCGACGCCCCACATCATCTTTAAAACGCGAGGTGTCGGATTTTTGACAACGAATCGTGCGGAACTTTCGTTTCGCTACCGCGTAAATTTCGCGGGCATGTTTGAATTGACACTCTTGCGCGAGGAACCGTTGCCGCGTCCGGCACAGCTATCTCGCAGAAATCAGGGGCAGAATGCCGCTTTTTCGAGCGCGCGGGCATCATATTGAGCAGTCACTGGCCGCGACCGACCGGTTGTGCGGATACGCGCAGCGCCCGCTTGCCTTTGCGGCGCGCTATGTGCGGCGGCGCTGGATATCGCACAGCATCATCATCGCCGCCGTGCTCGCAGCAGTCGCTTGCTCCGTCGGCACGCAATACGGAATCAAATTTCTCGTCGATACGCTGAGCGGCAGCGCCGAAGCGCGGTCACATGTGTGGCAAGCGTTTGGATTTCTTGTGGCGCTCATCGCCGCCGACAATCTTCTTTGGCGCTTTGCGAGCTTCATCGCCAGCTCGTCGTTTGTCGCCGTCACCGGCGATCTGCGCCGCGATCTGTTCCGGCATCTGACCGGACACGCGCACAGCTATTTCGCCGACCGCCTGCCGGGAACGCTGACAAGCCGCATCACCGCGACGTCGAACGCGATCTTCACCGTCGAGAACATGTTCCTTTGGAACGTGATGCCGCCATGCGCCGCGACGGTCGTCGCGATCGCCTTCATCACCCTGGTGAGCGTGCCGATGGCGGCCGTGTTGGCGGCCGTCGCAGGCGTCGTGATGTACGTAATGTTCCGCCTCGCCGCGGCCGGGCGGACACTGCACCACGATTTCGCAAACAAGGCCGCCGCCGTCGATGGCGAGATGGTCGACGTCATCGGCAACATCCCGCTCGTCAAGGCCTTCTCCGGCATTCGCCGCGAACAGGTGCGCTTTGACAAGACCGTCGGCCGCGAAATGGCGTCGCGCCGCCGCAGCCTGATCTATCTCGAGAAGGTGCGGCTCTTTCACGCGTCGGTGACGATCCTGCTGACGATCGGCATTCTGGCTTGGGCGATCGTCCTCTGGCAGCAGGGCGCCGCGACAACTGGCGACGTCATCCTTGTCTGCACGCTCGGCCTTTCCGTGCTGCACGCGACGCGCGACCTTGCTGTCGCCTTGGTCGACGTGACGCAACATCTCGCGCGCCTTTCGGAGGCGGTCTCGACGCTTCTTGTCGCGCATGAAATGGAGGATCACCCGCAGGCGGCGCCACTCGTCCCGCGCAGCGCGCGTGTCGAGCTCAAGAACGTCAACTTCCATTACCGCGATGGCCACCAGATCTTCGAGAACTTCAACCTCACTCTCAAGCCGGGACAATCGGTTGGTCTCGTCGGCCAGTCCGGCAGCGGCAAGTCGACATTGTTCGCGCTGCTCCAGCGCTTCTACGACATCCAGCAGGGCCGCATCCTGATCGATGGCCAGGATATCTCGCGCGTGACGCAGGAGAGCCTGCGCGACACCATCGCCGTGGTGCCGCAGGATGTGTCGCTCTTCCACCGCTCGATTCTCGAGAACATCCGCTACGGCCGCCCCGACGCGAGCGACGAAGAGGTGTTCGATGCGGCCATCGCCGCGAAATGCGACTTCATCGGCGCGCTGCCGGAAGGCATCCATACGCGTGTCGGCGACCGCGGCGTGAAGCTCTCCGGCGGGCAGCGCCAGCGCATCGCCATCGCGCGCGGCTTCCTCAAGGACGCGCCGATCCTGCTGTTGGACGAAGCGACCTCGGCGCTCGACGGCCACGCCGAGGAGGCGATCCGCGAGGTGCTAAGCCGCCTCATGCGCGGCCGCACGGTGATCGCCATCGCCCACCGCCTCTCGACGCTGCGCGACTTCGACCGGATCGTCGTGCTACAGGAGGGCCGGATTGTGCAGGACGGCGAGCCGGAGCGCCTGATCCGTGGGGATGGGCCCTATCGCCACATGGTCCTGCGCGAAATGAACCGCCTGGGCGCAAAAGCCGCCTGATCAGCTCCCTCCTCCGTTTGGTCTTGTTCGGACCGTTGCGGTTCGTTACATAGCGAACGCTTTCGCTTCGCCTACGGGCGAAGCACCCGGAGAGGTGGCTGAGTGGTTGAAAGCACCGCACTCGAAATGCGGCATACGGGCAACCGTATCGGGGGTTCGAATCCCTCCCTCTCCGCCAGTCACAAGACATTGATATGGCATAACTTTTTCTCCAGCGCCGACGAAACTCTAACTCACGATACGGTTTGAGCTTTTCGTGCTGTGCAATTCTCTGCGAGGCCCCGCAAGTGTCATTTTGAGGCAACACGGCGGCTGATCAGACGCCAATTCTCCGTCGGCATTTTACGTGGTCCGGTTCTCGACCGTTTAGAGCGGTTCACGGCTTAATTGAATCGCGGGGATTCCCTAGGACTTGGGTTTGTGATTCAAGATGCTGGCTGGGCTGGAGGCCAGCATCTGATGGCTCGACCTCTTTCCAATGATCTGCGGAAGCGGGTGGTTGCGGCGGTTATGGCCGGCGGAAGCTGCCGAACCGTTGCGGCGCGGTTCGGCGTTGCCGTCTCGTCGATGGTGAAGTGGTCGCAGCGCTATCGCGCGACCGGCTCGGTGGCTCCCGCCCAGATGGGCGGGCATCGCACGTTAAAAAGATTTGAGAGTCGCGAAAAGATTGAATGCTAGGGTTACGGGCGGAAGAGCATTTCAACAGATAGTTTTGATCCTATTTCGTTCCATGCGCATGCAAAAGGAAGGCGCACCAAACAGACCCGAAAGGCTTCATAGAAACCGAAGGAACATCGGTTCGAGCTGCTCGTCGTTCCATACACTCGCTCCTCGAACCGGGTTCCGATCTATGTGACGATTGCTGCGATGGACGGCAGCGTGCCTGGATTGGAATCACCCTAGACGAAAGAAATGGCCGACACTTGCGCCGAGCCATTGAAGTTTATTTCTCGTCGCGAGAAATGTTCTGCTCATTCCGACGCACGCACTGATTATGACGCGGACCAATCTGAGCGCCATATGTTGAAGTCCACCGTCAGCACTGGAGGAGTGTCCGGCCCCACTGTTGGTTCATGCAGGCTCAGTTCAGCGCGAGGGCGGCTACGACAACAATGACATTGAGCGGTTAAACGCGAACTGCGCTTCGGTCACGATGCCCGGCGCCGCCGCGATCCCCAAATCCTCACACAATTCCAGTGTCGTCCGACGGGTCATGCCATCCAGAACGCCAGTTGATGGCGTCACAAGCCGGCTATCGACATCTGCGAATAGATTGAACCCAGGGCCTTCCGTAATGTTGCCGCTGAGGTCGACGAGAACGAGGGTGTCCGATCCAGCATCAAAGCCGTCGAGCAAACCCATCTCAAAGCCGAGCCAGTGATAGTGCTTGACGGCCGGATCGACCGAGACAGAGGGAACGCGCACGCGCTTGCTGATAAACAGTGACAAACGGCAGCTCTTCGGTCGGGTCGGCATTGATCTGTTCGCTGGTCCGACTGAAACCCTGGTGATCGCTAATTACGGATCACTCTTTCTCGGGCCGCGTACTAATGTGGTGTTTGGCGACAAGGTCATCGGAACCAACCACACGCTCCCGACACGTAAGGCCGCTCGATACACCGGCGGGCTCTGGGTCGGAAAATTCTTAAAGACCGTGACGTACCAGCGCGTTGTGACCGACGAAGCCGCCGCTTAGGCGGGAGCTTATTGTTCCCGCCTCTGCGCCCTGGAGGGATTTGTCGGTCATGCCGAGCAGGCCAATATTCGCGTCCGGCGCTATGATCGAAAGAACGTGCCGTACGGCGCATCTGTCCCTACCGCGGCAAACAGGCAACGGACCGGCCCTTGCTGAGACCGGCTGTCGGTTGGACCTGACTTTCGGTGCAATCGTGGCTCTCAATCCACCGAGGGTCGAGCGAGTCAGATCGAGCCGCCACTCGTAAGCATCGAGAACATCCTGGACGATCGCAAGCCCAAGGCCCGCGCCCTCACCGCGTTCATCGAGGCGAGCGCCGCGTTCGAGCACGCGGGGCGTCTGGGCGGGGCTGAGCCCTTTTCCATCATCTTCGATTGTGATCGGCGAGTCTGCCAAATCATGCTCGGCCGTGATGCGGACCAGCCCAGCAGCGTGGCGCGTCGCATTTTCAAGAAGGTTTCCCAGCACTTCCGCAAGATCTGTCCGGTCTATGGGCAACCGCCGATTCTCGGCAATCTGAGTCTCGAATCTTATCTGCTTGCCAGCCGGCGTGCGGGCAAGGGTGGCAACGAGGGAGTCAACGAGTAGCTTCAGTTCAGTGGAAACTTGTGCTCCCCGCAGCAGCATTCGGCCGCGAGCGCGTGCGCGTGCCAGCTCGCGATCAACGTGGCGGCTCATCGCCTCTGCGACTATTTCGATGTCCTGGGCGATTGCGTGTTCTCCACCTTCATGCAGTCGTGCTGCGTCGGCCGTAAGGGCTGCTAGTGGTGTTTTTAATCCATGTGCCAGATCGGCCGCCCGGCTGCGCGATCGTTCAACCTCTGCGGCCTGTAGATCGACCAGGGCGTTTACTTCTTCGACAAGCGGTTCCACCTCGGTGGGCACTGCTCTCGGCAGGTGCCGGCTGCGTCCTGCCCTGATATCGGCCACTCCAAGGCGCAACGCATCAAGGGGACGCAAACCGAGCGCGACTTGGACAGAGGTGCCGATGGCCAGAACGCAACCAAGAAGAGTGAGCGCTAGCGCAAGATCCTTGGCGAACGCAGATGCCGCTGCCCACAGCCGCGCCGAACCAGTGCCTACCGCGACGCGCACGGGGATGCGTTGGTGAGCAGCCGTCAGACTTACCGTGCGCTCCGCCACAAGCAGGCGCCCGCCGGCTGGCCCCATTACCTCATGCTGGTGAACCTCACCGGGCGCCGGCTCATCGGCCGGAAGAATCATAGTCGTGTCCCAAAGCGATCGAGAGCGGAGAAGCTGGCCGCGGGCATCGCTAACCTGCCAATAGAGTCCCGATAGAGGATTGGCGAAGCGAGGGTCAGTGGGCGGCTGGGTCAAAACTAGATTGCCCTGCGCATCCACATCAATGCCGGCGAGCAACTGGCTGAGATGAACGTCGAGATCGGCGGCAAGACTGCGCGCAAGGTGGCGCTCGAACAGCAGGACCAATCCGCCCCCTGCGACGGCGAGCGCGATGAAGATAACAACAACCCCGCCCACTATGAGCCGCAATCTTAAAGAGGACCACTTCATGCGAGCGCCTCCGGCACGAGATAGCCAAACCCGCGACGCGTCTCGATCAGGTCAGCACCCAGCTTCTTGCGGACGCGACCAATCAAGACTTCCAAGACGTTTGAATCGTGGTCTTCGCCATGCCCGTAAACGTTCTCGTCAAGCTCCTGCTGAGATACGACCCGACCCTTGTTCCGAAGAAGGTGGGCCACCAGCCGGTACTCAAGTTGAGACAGCGTGACAGGGGCTCCGCGGAGCGTCACCTTCATTTGCCGTTCGTCTAGCCTGATATCGCCGGCTGTCATCACCGATGAGGCGTGCCCCGACGAACGCCGAACGATCGACCTCACACGGGCCAGCAGTTCCTCCATCTGAAATGGCTTCGGCAAGTAGTCATCAGCGCCGGCATCGATACCGTCGACCCGCTCAGCCCAGCTTCCTCGGGCAGTCAGAATGAGAACCGGTGTGGTGCGCCCGTTCGCGCGCCAGCGCTTGAGGACCGTGAGCCCGTCCATACCAGGCAATCCGAGATCGAGAATAATAGCCCCATAGTCCTCGGTATCCCCTCTGAACCAAGCCTCCTCGCCATCGCCTACCGTCTCGACGACGTAACCGGATGCTTTGAGGGCACGCGAAACATCAGACGCGATCCTGCGATCGTCTTCGACGAAAAGCACGCGCATCACTTCTCCTTGATCCGTTTGATTTCGCCGGTGCGCCCATCGACATAGACTTCAAACAATCGCCCTTTGCTGTCGACGACCCGAAACTCATAGACCCAGAGCCCATTCTCGCGTTCGATTTTCACGCGAACGATCTCGCCAGGAAGCTTGCCGCCCACAAAGTTGAGAATTTCCGCCAGCGGACGAATCTCGCCGGCTTCGGCCGCGCGGCGCGCCTCATCGTGATCACGTGCGCCGGCGGGAACGATCACAGGGACAGCAAGAAGTGCAGCTGCCAAGACGATGGCGGCAAATCCTGCCTGAAATCGTAAGCCCATGGTCAACTCACTTTTTTAAATATGCATGCCACAGCCGAGCTGACAGCTTGCTGACATGGATCAACAGCCGCCCGTCAGCACGGGTCTGGCAGTCTCCCGTTACGCCGGCCGCATGGTGCGGCAAGGCGCTTGAGAGTGGAGACAACAATGCGCAAAATCACCCTATTCGCCATGGCCGCCCTCATCCTGGGCGCGACTGCAACCGCGGTCCAGGCCGGCAGTCTTGGTCGTCCCTGTACGTCTGCCCCCCAGGCCCAATGGCTGTCGATGGAGGACCTGCAGGCCAAGGTCGAGGCCCTTGGTTACAAGGTACAGAAGGCCAAGATCGCGAAGGCTTGCGGCGAGTTCTACACGATCGACAAGACCGGAAATCGGGTCGAACTCTTCGTCGATCCGACCAACGGTCAGATCGTCGGTCAGCTCTAAGCGGCGCCACGCGATGAGCGCCGTGGACGATACAATCGGAGCCGGCGGCGCGACGCCGCCGGCGACGGTGAAAGTGTGGGATACGTTTGTGCGTGTTTTCCACTGGTCCCTGGCAATCCTCTTTCTGGTTGCCTACGCGACCGGTGACGAAATCGAGAACGTACACATCGCTGCTGGCTACGCCATCGCTGGTCTGCTCGCCGCTCGCATCCTCTGGGGTTTCATCGGTCCTCCCCATGCACGCTTCAGTAACTTTGTGAGGGCACCGAAGGAAGTGCTCGCCTATCTCCGTGATGTCGTTCTGCTCCGGGCGCCACGCTATATCGGCCACAACCCCGCCGGCGGAGCCATGATCATTGCTCTTCTAGCGATGCTGATTGGGACCTGCATCACAGGCTACATGATGACGACCGATGCCTATTGGGGAGCCAAATGGGTGGAAGAGGTTCATGAACTGCTTGCGAACCTGACTATAGGCTTCATCGTTGTTCACGTATTGGGTGTCATAGTCGCGAGCTTTGAACACCGCGAAAATCTCGTGAAGGCGATGATTACCGGTCGGAAGCGGCGTTAGAGAGACAATCCTTGAGCGCGCGGCCGTTCCGCCAAGGGCCGCACGCTCAAATCAATGCAAAGGATATCGCACGAATTGTATCCATTTTACGCCCTCGGCCATTCGACCCGCCTGATCGAGAAATTTCATTGCATTGTTGCGCGGTCCATGGATCACACTGGTGGTCGATCTTCGTACTGTGTCGCGGTCGCACACCAACCCGCAATACTCGTCGGGAGAACAAGCTGTGAGCCGAATCCATCGAGAGAGTCACCTCATTGAGCGGGTGGGCTGGCTGCGAGCCGCCGTACTGGGCGCCAACGACGGCATCATCTCGACAGCAAGCCTTGTGCTAGGCGTTGCTTCCGCTGCTGTGGCGAAGGGGGATGTCCTGCTTACCGGCGTTGCAGGCTTGGTTGCCGGCGCGATGTCGATGGCCGCAGGAGAGTATGTGTCGGTGAGCTCACAAGCGGATACAGAAAACGCTGACCTTGCTCGTGAGAAACGTGAGCTCGCGGACAGCCCGGATTTTGAGAAGGAAGAATTAGCTCGGATCTATGTCGCCCGAGGCGTCGAGGCTGGTCTCGCGCGAAAGGTTGCCGAACAGCTAATGGCGAAAGATGCACTGGGCGCACATGCCCGAGATGAGCTGGGAATTTCTGAGATCAGCACCGCACGCCCGATTCAGGCTGCCCTCGCGTCTGCGGCGACCTTTTCCATTGGGGCGGCAGCGCCTCTCGTTCTCGTCCTCATTTCACCGGCCAACTGGTTGCTTCTGATCGTCTCCGTGGGCTCGTTAGCCTTTCTGGCATCACTCGGCATGATCGGGGCCAAAACCGGCGGCGCTGATGTTCTCAGGCCGACAATAAGGGTAACCTTTTGGGGGGCATTCGCGATGGCGCTGACAGCGGGAATCGGCGCTCTTGTCGGAAAGGCAATCTGAGACATAACCACTTGCATCGGCACCTTGCTCGCATGTTGCTTAAGCCCGTTCTTGGACCGGTTCACCTGATCTTTTACAGCGTCGGCGTGATCGTTGGAGCAGGCGTCTACTCGGTTATTGGTAGTGCCGCCGGACTCGCGCAGGAAGGCCTGTGGCTGAGCTTTGTGATTGGGGCAGGCGTCGCACTACTTACGGCCTTTTCCTATGCCGAGATGGCCACTTCGTTTCCAATCGCAGGCGCCGAATACGCCTATATCAGGCAGGCATGGCCGGACGGTGATTGGCTGGCGTTTACGGTGGGCGTCGTCATTCTGCTAGGCGGGGCGGCTACTGCGGCGACAGTATCCATAGCGTTCGCCGGGTATCTTCGTGTCTTTGTCGACGTTCCTGCAATAAGTACCGCGTTGGTTTTACTCGCCCTTTGCTCTGCAGTGAACATTTGGGGCCTGCGTGAATCCAGCTGGCTGAACATCGTTTTTACGTCCGTTGAAGTGGGCGGGTTGCTCCTGGTCGTCGTCGCCGGCTTGATGACGGATGCAACGCCGCCGCGGACGACACCAGCACCTGAGGAGGCGGCCGTAATGGCTGCAGCTGCCCTGCTATTCTTCGTTTATTTGGGATTTGAGGAAGTCGCCAATCTGGCTGAAGAGGTGCGGCACCCAGCGCGCGACGTGCCCATTGCTTTGTTCGTGAGCATCGCCGTCACAACTGCGTTGTATGTGATGATGGCTATTGCCGTGCTGTGGCTTGCCACCCCCGCGGAACTCGCCGCAAGCGAAGCGCCCCTGGCGATCGCTATTCAAAACGTGTGGCCGCGGGCGGGCAACATTCTCAGTGCCATTGCACTTTTTGCTACGGCCAATACCGTCCTTATCACGCTGATCGCAACCTCCAGGCTGGCGTTTTCTTTGGCCCGAGACGGGGAAATCCCCAGCGTTTTCGCCCACGTCCTGAAAGAACGGCAGACGCCGTGGGTTGCAGCGCTATTGTCTCTCGCGCTAACCGCTGCTCTCTTGCCGGCGGGCAGCGTAAAAATCTTGGCTGAAACGTCATCCTTCTCTGCGCTACTCGCGTTTGTATCCGTCAACGCGGTTCTGATTGTGCTTCGATACCAAAAGCCAGAGCACCCGAGGCCCTTTCGTGTGCCTCTCGCGATCGGTCGATTTCCAATTTTGCCCGCTGCGGCAATCGCGTCGATCGCCATACTCCTGGTCCACTTCGACTGGCAGATTTATTTGGCCGGCGCTGTGGCGCTCGGTGTGAGCACTTTGATTTTTCTCGCGCGATATCTGTTTCGCGCACGGAGTACCTGAGGAACTCTCATGGCTGCATTCGATTCCACTTCTGCTTTGATCGGAGGTGCACTGATCGGGCTTGCATCCGTGCTTTTGATGCTCTTCACCAGCCGCGTTGCTGGCATCAGCGGCATCTTGACCGGCTGGTTTGCTCTAACCGGCGGTGACAAGGTTTGGCGCGTTGCCTTCATCGGGGACTGATTGCGGCACCAATAGCTAGTAGCATTCTCGATCATTCTCTCCCAAAGCCGCTAATGCCGATGAGCTGGGCGACCATTGTGCTCGCGGGATTTCTGGTGCGCGAAATCTATCCCCTCGCCACGTCGGACAGCCGTTCGTCCAATTACGCCACGCTAGGCCAGAACAATACATGGATCAAACTTGCTACCCCACCGCTGAGGCTGTCCGGCAGGCGTTCCTTGGGCACCGTTCCCGCATCAGCATCGAGAAGCCGCAGCTTCCTTCGCTCGTCGTCGGCAGCATTGACGTGATCTCGATCTGTGGACCTATCAGCGCGGCGTCACACTCGACTTCTCGCGGCCAGGCAAGCCGGCCCAAAAATGGGCGCCCATCCGCGACTCGCGCCACGTCGTGCGACAGCATAAGGACCAACCCATCCTGGCGCTGCCTTGGTTGCGTCTTGTTTGGAATAGATATCGAGATCGTCTGCGGATTTCGTTGAGGTTACGCAAAGACCGATCGCTGGCGGCGTTGTTTGTCGCCGACGAGAAATTCCTATTGTGAGACCGTGTGTGATCGAGCCTAGCAGTTCACCATATGCGAAGCCGGAGCGTCGCGAAGATCCGCCCATCAAGGATTATGAGCGCGCATGCGATCAGGAGCGCCCCGGCGATATGATGCGGCAACAGAGCCTCACCCAGAATCATCGCTCCGAGCGCGATGGCACTGATCGGGTTAAGAAGCGTGACTAGCCAAGTGTTGGTCGGGCCAGAGACGGCCATGATCCGAAAGAACAAGATATACGCCAGCGCCGTCGAGAGCAGAGCGAGGCTGATGATCGAGACAATCGCAGCGCCGCTCGGCATTGCGAGCTGCCATGGCCGATCTATCGCCACTGTCAGCGGGAACAGCACGACCGTAGAACAGACGAGCAGGCCGGTGGATGTCACCAGTGGCGGCGTGTGCTGGAAACGTCGAGACCAAACACCAGCGCCGCCGTAGGAACAGGCAGCGCCGAGCATCAGAACCATCCCAAGCAGGTTGCCGGAGCTGCCGAATAGTGTTTCCGGCCCGACCAAAACCGCTACACCCACCACTCCGATGAGCACGCCGGAAAGTCGCCGCGGCGTCAACTTCTCGTCGGCTGTGAAGAGGTGGGCGAGAAGAACTCCAAACAGAGGTGTCGTCGCCTGTAGGACCGAGGCCAGTCCAATGGCGATTTCTTCTTGCGCGCGTGCGATTAACACAAAGGGAATGATGTTGTTGAGCAAAGACAGGACAATGAACGGTTGCCAGTATTTGAATGTGGAAGGCAACCGCAAGCGCTTTATGTAAAGGAGCGGCGCGAGGGCGGCCGCTGCCAAGAAAACGCGGGCAAAAACTAAGGTCAGCACAGGGATTTCCTGCACCGCTATATTGACGAACAGGAACATCCCACCCCACAGGATGGAAAGGAAAATCAGCAGGAACCACTGGGTGAAAGGCATACGGCGTCTGATGCTTGCGGATGCGGTCGAAAAATTGGAGGTACAAATAATACGCTAAGGACCGTCCGCATGGTGCGATTGGCCACAAGCAACCGATCTCGTCTCTCGTCGGTCAATCTCGATGGCGCTCCCAGCCCGCGACGAGCGTTTAGGATGAGCGCGACTTTACCGTTTGATCTGCTTGAGCGTGTGGCGCGGACGCGACGAAGAGATCGGATTTGCCTGTTGCCTATACCGTAGCCTTCGCCGCTTCACCGACTCTAGCGGCGGGATGAGCAAAAGTGTGTAGCGGTTTTTCCGTCCGCATCCCGCCTAAGATATTAGAACTGATCACGTTCATGATTTTGGATCGATTTGATCCAAAATCATCGGGATCTAGAGGCTACCGCCATCGAACATTGGCGTCACATCGGTTGTCGCCGGCACGGGCCGCCTTCCTGCTCGGCACCTGGCCGAGGGTTGTAACGGGCTCGCAATGAGCCATACTGTTGAACGATCCAGCCGCTACGTTTCCAAGAGGTGGCATGCCGGCATCGAAGCGCATCGCTGTTCTGCTCGTCAGTACTTGGGCATTCACGGTCTGCTTTGCGGTGTGGATGATGTTCGGGGTAACCGGCATCCCAATCCGCACCCAACTTGGGCTCGACGCAACCCAATTCGGGCTTCTCACAGCCACCCCTGTCCTGACCGGCGCGCTCTTTCGCCTGCCGCTCGGCATCTGGACGGATCGCTTCGGCGGGCGGCGCATTATGCTCTTGTTGTTGCTCGGCTGCGCCATCCCAGTCTGGTTGTCAGCGTATGCCACGGCCTTCTGGCAGTTCCTGCTGCTCGGCCTCGCCCTCGGTCTCGTCGGCGCCTCATTTTCTGTAGGAACGCCGTATGTCGCACGCTTCTTTCCCAAGGAGCAGCGTGGATTCGCGATGGGCTTCTTCGGTGCGGGCACGATTGGCGCGTCGCTAAATATGTTTGTCGCGCCTTTCCTCATCGATCGCTACGGCTGGGAAATGGTGCCGAAAGTCTACGCCGCCGGACTCGTTGCGACGGCCGTCCTGTTCTGGATTTTCTCAGCACAGGATCCGGCGAGATCCGGCAACGCCGCGGCTTCGATGAGGCAGCAGTTGGCCGTTCTGCGCGACCCTCGGGTATGGAAGTATTGCCAGTACTATTCGATCGTATTTGGCGGATTTACCGCGCTTTCGATCTGGATGCCGCAATACTTCAAGACGGAATATGGCTTCTCGATCGCGCAGGCTTCGTTGCTCGCCGCCTGCTTTGCGCTTCCGGGCGGCGCCTTTCGCGCTTTCGGCGGCTGGCTGTCCGACCGGTTCGGAGCTCATGCCGTCACGTGGTGGGTTCTCTGGGTCGCGTGGATTTGTCTCTTCCTTCTCTCCTATCCAAAGACGGAATTGATCGTGCATACGATCGACGCGCCGCTGCGCTTCGGTATCGCATTGCCGTCTTGGTTCTTCACCGGGCTGCTCTTCGTTCTCGGCATCGCCTTCGCATGCGGAATGGCATCGACATTCAAGTACATCGCTGACGATTTTCCTGACCGCATGGGCGCGGTGTCCGGCATCGTCGGAATGGCGGGCGGTTTTGGCGGATTCTTATTGCCCATCATGTTTGGCGCCATCCTCGACCGGCTTGGCGTCAACTCGAGCTGCTTCATGCTGCTTTATGGCATCGTCGCCGTATCACTGATGTTGAGCTACGTTACCGAAGTTCGCCGCGCTCCTATCATGGGGGAAATGATCTCGCCGCGGGCTGCGCCGTAAGCGCGTCTGCGTCTAACCAGGGAAAAAGCATATGAGCCATTTCCTCGAACGCCTGACGTATCTGTCTCGACGGCGCGAAGCCTTTTCTGGCGGTCACGGCGAACTGCGCGACGAAGATCGCATGTGGGAGGAAGGCTACCGGGCGCGCTGGCAGCACGACAAGATCGTCCGCTCCACCCACGGCGTGAACTGCACTGGCTCGTGCTCGTGGAAGATCTACGTCAAGAGCGGCGTTGTGACCTGGGAGACGCAGCAGACAGATTACCCACGCACGCGCCCGGATATGCCGAACCACGAGCCGCGCGGCTGCTCGCGTGGGGCGTCCTATAGCTGGTATCTCTACAGCGCGAGCCGCATCAAATATCCGATGGTGCGCGGCCGCCTGCTCAAGGCGTGGCGCGAAGCGCGCAAGACGCTTCAACCCGTCGAAGCCTGGGCCGCGGTCGTCGGCAATGCCGACGCCGCCCGCGCCTATAAGGCGATGCGCGGCCGCGGCGGCTTCGTGCGCTCCTCCTGGGAAGAAGTCGCCGAAATCATCGCCGCGGCCAATGTCTACACCATCAAGACCTGGGGGCCGGACCGCGTCGTCGGCTTCTCGCCGATCCCGGCGATGTCGATGGTCTCCTACGCCTCCGGCGCGCGCTATCTCAGCCTCATCGGCGGCACGCTACTGTCCTTCTACGACTGGTACTGCGACCTGCCGCCGTCGAGTCCGCAGACCTGGGGCGAGCAGACGGACGTACCGGAATCCGCCGACTGGTACAATTCCAGCTACGTCATCGCTTGGGGCTCGAATGTGCCGCAAACGCGCACGCCCGACGCGCACTTCTTCGTCGAGGCCCGTTACAACGGCACCAAGGTCGTGGCGGTCACGCCCGACTATGCCGAGGTCGCCAAGCTCTCCGATCTCTGGCTGCATCCCAAGCAGGGCACGGACGCGGCTCTGGCGATGGCGATGGGCCACGTGATTCTTAAGGAGTTCTTCCTCGATCGGCAGGCGCCCTATTTCCAGGACTATTGCCGCCGCTACACCGACATGCCGCTGCTGGTGCGCCTGCGCCGCGACGGCGAGCGTTTCGTGCCGGACCGCTACGTGCGCCAGAGCGACCTGCCCGGCGCGCCTGCGTCGCCCCGCACGGCATGGAAGACGGTCGCAGTGGCGGAGGCGACCGGCGCGCTCGTCGTGCCGCAGGGCTCGATCGGCTACCGTTGGCCGGCCGACGGCGAGCCGAAGGGCCGCTGGAACCTTGAGCCGAAGGACGGCGAGACCGGCGCCGACGTGCGACTCGCGCTGAGCCTCATCGCCACGCGCGACGCGGTTGTGCCGGTGGCGTTTCCCTACTTCGGCGGCACGCCGCACCCGCATTTCCCCGGCAATGACCAAGGCGGCGACGTGCTCGTGCGCAACGTGCCGGTGCGGCGCATCCGGCTCGCCGACGGCGAGGCCGATGTCGCCACCGTCTTCGACTTGCTTTGCGCCAATTACGGGCTCGATCGCGGCCTCGGCGGCGATTGCGCCAAAAGTTTCGACGACAACATGCCCTACACGCCCGCCTGGCAGGAGCAGATCACCGGCGTTTCCGCCGCACACGCGATCGACGTGGCGCGTGGCTTCGCCGCCAATGCCGAGAAGACCAAGGGGCGCTCCATGGTCATCATCGGGGCGGGCATGAACCACTGGTATCACCAGGACATGGGCTACCGCTCGATCATCAACATGCTGATGATGTGCGGCACGGTCGGCATCTCCGGCGGCGG
The DNA here is from genome assembly GCA_050187875.1 of Variibacter sp. Lineage (GTDB taxonomy): Bacteria > Pseudomonadota > Alphaproteobacteria > Rhizobiales > Xanthobacteraceae > JAFKKS01. The sequence goes on along the minus strand of JBFWXB010000010.1, from coordinate 21,898 downwards.
CTGGGCGCACTATGTCGGCCAGGAGAAGCTGAGGCCGCAGACCGGCTGGACCATGCTCGCCTTTGCGCTCGACTGGGTGCGGCCGCCGCGGCACATGAACGGCACCTCGTTCTTCTACGCGCACAGTGACCAGTGGCGTTACGAGAAGCTCGACGTCTCGGAACTTCTGTCGCCACTCGCCGACCCCGCGCCCTATCGCGGCAGCATAATCGACTTGAACGTCAAGGCCGAGCGCATGGGCTGGCTGCCGTCGGCACCGCAGCTCAACGTCAACCCGCTCACCCTCGCGGCCGGGGCCGCGAAGGCAGGCGTCGAGGTGAAGGACCATGTCGTCGCCGGTCTCAAGTCCGGCAAGCTCGCCATGGCCTGCGAAGACCCAGACAATCCGGTTAACTTCCCGCGCAACCTGTTCATCTGGCGTTCCAACCTGTTCGGCTCGTCGGGCAAGGGCCACGAGTATTTCCTGCGCCATTTCCTCGGCACACGCCACGGCCTCCAGGGCAAGGATCTCGGCGAGGAAGGCGGCGAAAAGCCGACGGAGGTCGCTTGGCACGACGCGGCGCCGGAAGGAAAGCTCGACCTCGTCGTCACGCTCGACTTCCGCATGTCGACGAGCTGCCTCTATTCCGACGTCGTGCTGCCGACCGCGACCTGGTACGAGAAGAACGACCTCAACACCTCCGATATGCATCCCTTCATCCACCCACTCTCGGCGGCGGTGGACCCGGTGTGGGAGGCACGCAGCGACTGGGAGACGTACAAGACAATCGCGCGGCGCTTCTCCGAGCTGGCCGCCGGCCATCTCAGCGTCGAGCGCGACGTGGTGCTCACGCCGATCCAGCACGACACGCCCGCCGAGCTCGCCCAGCCGTTCGAGGTGAGGGACTGGAAGAAGGGCGAATGCGACCTCGTGCCCGGCGTCACGGCACCCCAGATCACGCTCGTCGAGCGCGACTATCCCAACACCTATCGCCGCTTCACCGCACTCGGACCGCTCGCCGATAGGCTCGGTAACGGCGGCAAGGGCATCACCTGGAACACCGAGGACGAAGTCAGAGGCCTCGGGGAGCTGAACTACCGCGTCAACGACGGCGGCCCGACGCACGGCCGGCCACGCATCGAGACCGACATCGACGCGGCCGAGGTCATCCTCTACCTCGCGCCGGAGACCAACGGCGAGGTTGCGGTGAAGGCTTGGAAGGCGCTCGGCGCAGCCACCGGGCGCGATCACACGCATCTCGCCGAGACGCGCGAGGACGAGAAAATCCGCTTCCGCGATGTGCAGGCGCAGCCGCGCAAGATCATCTCCTCGCCGACTTGGTCCGGCATCGAGAGCGAGCACGTGAGCTACAACGCAGGCTACACCAACGTGCACGAATTGATCCCGTGGCGCACGCTCTCCGGCCGCCAGCAGTTCTACCAAGACCACCGCTGGTTCCGCGATTTCGGCGAGGCGTTTGCGGTCTACCGCCCACCGATCGACACTCGCACGATCGCTGGAATGCTCGGCGAGCGCAGCAACGGCGAGCCGGAGATCGTGCTTAACTTCATCACCCCGCACCAGAAGTGGGGCATCCACTCGACCTATACCGACAACCTGTTGATGCTCACGCTCTCGCGCGGCGGGCCGATCGTGTGGCTGTCGGAGATCGACGCGAAGAAGGTGGGAATCGTCGACAACGACTGGATCGAGCTGTTCAACCTCAACGGCGCGATCGCCGCGCGCGCGGTCGTGAGCCAGCGCGTGCATGAGGGCATGTGCCTCATGTACCACGCGCAGGAGAAGATCGTGAACGTGCCCGGCTCGCAGATCACCGGCCAGCGCGGCGGCATCCACAATTCGGTGACGCGCACGGTGCTCAAGCCGACGCACATGGTCGGCGGCTACGCACAGCTTTCTTACGGCTTCAACTATTACGGCACCGTCGGCTCGAACCGAGACGAGTTCGTGGTCGTGCGCAAGCTTGCCAAGGTCGAGTGGCTCGACCGCTCGAATCCCGTCGATCCGATCGCCGAGGAGGTTGCCTGATGAAGATCCGCGCGCAGATTGCGATGGTGCTCAACCTCGACAAGTGCATCGGCTGCCACACCTGCTCAGTCACTTGCAAGAACGTGTGGACCTCGCGCCAGGGCATGGAATACGCATGGTTCAACAATGTCGAGACGAAACCGGGCATCGGCTACCCGAAAGACTGGGAGAACCAGGAGCGCTGGAAGGGCGGCTGGCAGCGCCGCAAGAACGGCAAGATCGTGCCGAAGCAGGGCGGCCGGCTCGCGGTGCTGGCGAAGATCTTCGCCAACCCGCATCTGCCCGAGATCGACGACTACTACGAGCCCTTCACCTTCGATTACGAGCATCTTCACGTTGCGCCTGAACTGCCAACCTCGCCGGTTGCGCGGCCGCTCTCGCTCGTCACCGGGCGACCGATGGAGAAAATCGAGTGGGGGCCGAACTGGGAGGAGATCCTCGGCGGCGAGTTCGACAAGCGCTCGCAGGACTACAATTTCGAGGCCGTACAGAAGGACATCTACGGCCAGTTCGAAAACACCTTCATGATGTACCTGCCGCGGCTGTGCGAGCACTGCCTCAACCCGAGCTGCGTCGCCTCCTGCCCATCCGGTTCGATCTACAAGCGCGAGGAGGACGGCATCGTCCTCATCGACCAGGACAAGTGCCGCGGCTGGCGCATGTGCGTGTCCGGCTGCCCGTACAAGAAGATTTATTATAACTGGACCTCCGGCAAGGCGGAGAAGTGCATCTTCTGTTATCCGCGCATCGAGGCGGGCCAACCGACCGTATGCTCGGAGACCTGCGTCGGCCGCATCCGCTATCTCGGCGCGCTGCTCTACGACGCCGACGGCATCGAGCGTGCGGCCGCGACCGAAGACGAGCAGGATCTCTACGAAGCGCAGCTCAAGCTTTTCCTCGATCCGCACGACCCCGAGATCGCGGCGAAGGCGCGGGCCGACGGCGTGCCCGACGCTTGGATCGAGGCGGCCAAGCGCTCGCCGACCTACAAGATGGCGGTGGAGTGGAAGATCGCCTTCCCGCTGCACCCCGAATACCGCACGCTGCCGATGGTCTGGTACGTGCCGCCGCTCTCGCCGATCCAGTCGCACGCGAACGCCGGAGCGATCGAGACGGTCGGCGAGATCCCGGACGTGCGCTCGCTGCGCATCCCGGTGCGCTATCTCGCCAATCTCCTCACCGCCGGCGCGGAGGCGCCGATCGTCAGCGCGCTCGAGCGCATGCTCGCCATGCGCATCTACTACCGCCACCGCCAGCTCGGCGAGGGCGACGGCGCCGCCGTGCTCGCGCAGGCCGGCTTGACCGTGCAGCAGGTCGAGGAGATGCACCGCTACCTCGCCATCGCCAACTACGAGGACCGCTTCGTCATCCCGACGAGCCACCGCGAGCAGGCGGAGGATGCCTATGGGCTCAAGGGCTCCTGCGGCTTCACCTTCGGCAACGGCTGCGACTTTGGGCCGCCGCACTCGTCGCTGTTCGGCGGCAAGATGGGCCGCCGCAAGCTCACGCCGGTGCGGCCGGTGGATACGTGAGCTCTCGCTATGCTGGTGTTCAAGGCGCTGAGCGCCCTCCTCTCCTATCCGAGCGCCGACCTCCGGCAGGCCTTACCGGAGATCGCCGATGTCGTGCGCGCCTCGCCGCTCGTCGCGCCGCGCGAGCGCGACGGCCTGCTCGGGCTGATCGCCGAGATCGGCGAGGGCGACCTGTTCGCCGCCGAAGAGCGCTATGTCGATCTGTTCGACCGCGGCCGCGCGCTCTCGCTCAACCTATTCGAGCACCTGCACGGCGATAGCCGCGACCGCGGCGCGGCAATGGTTGAGCTCAAGCGCCTCTACGAGGCGGCGGGCTTCGAGCTCTCCGCGCGCGAGTTGCCCGACTTCCTGCCCGTGGTGCTCGAATATCTGAGCTGCCGCGAGCTTACCGAGGCGCACGAGATGCTTGCCGATTGCGCGCATATTCTCACCGCGATCGCCCGCTCGCTACTCGCGCGGCGCACCCGCTATGCCGCAGCGCTCCAGGTTCTCCTGGTCATCGCCGGCGAAACACCGGTCGACGCTGCCAAGGTGCCGCCGGCGCGAGAGCCCGCCGAGGCGCTCGACCGTGACTGGGCCGAGCGCCCCGCCTTCGCCGAAGCGGCCCCGACCGCGCCTGCCATGCAAGGGAGATAAGCCATGCTCTCCAATACCTATGTGAACACGCTGCTGTTCGGAGTCTATCCGTATATCTGTCTCGTGGTATTGCTGATCGGCAGCCTGATCCGCTTCGACCGTGAGCCCTACACCTGGAAGAGCGATTCCTCGCAGATGCTGCGCAAGCACGAGCTGCGGCTCGGGTCGAACCTGTTCCACTACGGCGTCATCATCGTCATCCTGGGTCATTTCGCGGGGTTTCTCGCGCCGCACTGGATGGTCGACTGGGCATTGTCGCCGGCCGCGCACCAGCTTCTTGCCATGGTGGTGGGCGGCATCGCCGGCCTCGTCGCGCTCGTCGGGCTGACGATCCTCATCCATCGTCGGCTCGCCGATCCGCGCATCCGTCTCAACAGTCGCAAATGGGACATCTCCATCACGCTGATGCTGTGGCTGCAGCTCGTTCTGGGCCTGCTCACCGTGCCGCTCTCGGCCTTCCACATGGACGGCGCGCTGTTCGAGACGCTGACGAGCTATGTCAAGGGCATCGTCACGCTCGACGGCGGGGCGGCGGCGCTGATGGTCGACGTGCCGCTGACCTACAAGCTGCACGTCCTGCTCGGCTTCACGCTGTTCCTCGTCTCGCCGTTCACGCGGATGATACACATCTGGAGCGGCGCCGGTGCGCTCGCCTATCTGTTCCGCCCCTACCAGATCGTGCGCACGCCGAAGACGCGCGCCGAGGAGCCGGTCCGGCCATGACCGTCTCGGTCAACGGTATCGCGATCGCGATCGACGGCGCAGCCTCGCCAGAATTTGCCGCCACGCGCGAGCTCCTGCGCCAGCGCGCAGTCAATCTCGGCCTGATCGACAACGCCGCCCAAGACGATACCCAGATCGGTGCGGCGATCGAGAACCTGCTCGTGCGCGAAGTGGCAACCCCCGATCCCACCGAAGCCGAATGCCGACGCTATTATGAGCAGAACCCTTCCGCCTTCGCGAGCGGCGATATTGTCCACGCGCGCCATATCCTGTTCCAGGTGACGCCGCGCGTGAACATCCCGGAGGTGCGCGCCCGCGCCGAAGAGACGCTCGTCGCCGTGCTGCACGAGCCGGACAGGTTTGCCGCGCTCGCCGCCGAGCTCTCCAACTGCCCTTCTGGCCAGCAGGGCGGCAATCTCGGCCAGATCAGCCGCGGCGACACAGTGCCGGAGTTCGAGAAGGCGCTGTTCCGGCTCGGGCCGACCGGTATCCTGCGTGAGCTCGTCAAGACGCGCTACGGCTTCCACATCGTCGCGGTGGACCAGCTTATTCCCGGCCGCACGCTGCCATTTGAGATTGCGCACGAGCGCATTGCCGCGCATCTGCGCGCCGTCGTCGAGGAAAAGGCGCTGAGGCAATATGTGAGCGTGCTCGCCGGTCGCGCCGACATCGAGGGCGTCGATCTCGCAGCAAGCACTTCCCCTCTCGTTCAATAAAACCCTCCAGGATTTTGCGACTGAGCGCTTGTGAACAAGCCGCGCGCTCATTCGCCATTATTGCAAACCGAGCCCTCCTCCGCCTTCGCCACGTGGTGTGCGGAGCGCCCGCTTCATGCGGCCGACCGGTTTGAATTTCGCGGCCTTCGCGTCGGCGTCGAGGCTTCATCCCGCACGTCTTCTTCGCCGACTACGCCGCGGAGATTATCGGCTGGGAGACGGGCAGTCATTTCCAGTTTGAGGTCGGCTTCCATGACGGAGCGTGGGGCATCCTCGGCTTCCGCTGCATCTGGATTCGCGACCGTTTCTGGCTCGCGACCGGGCTCGGCTGGTCCTTCTTCATGCTCGGAGCGGCTTAAGGCCATCTGGTAGATATGATCCAGAATGCCAACTGCGCCCACAGCAACTTCTTTATGATCTTCGTCGACATCCTTATCGCCGTCCTGCTGCTCGGCCTGCAAGCGCTCAGGTATCGAGAGGCGGCGCGGCAGAAGTACAATGATAGAAATCAGGTTGGCGCCGGCTCCTAACGTCATTAGCTCTATCCAAGCGACGTCCTCGGCGCCCCTGCCCCACCATGTTCAAAACGGCAATCATGACAGACGCCACCAAATACCGGGACCCAGTATCGGTGCAGACGATGCGGTGAGTGGCCTGCTGACGTTCGTCTGATAGGCTATCGAGTTCGCATAGCAAACTAAATCGATGAAGTCGGCTGGATTTCGGCAGGTCGAACCTTTGGCAATATGCGAAAAGGCATAGGCCAGAGTCATTTAAAGCGCACCAATAATGATCTCGATCTGCTAAATGGCTCGCATCAGCAGGCATCAAAAGCTTGTCATTCATCTATTCAGCTCCCGACGAAATTATAAATAACGGTAGCTGTGTGTTTGAATTGTCCTGTTACAGGATTACACGGCTGCAGAATTGGATATCGATCTATGGACGCCGTTCACATACCAAAGCACGCTCTAGTGCGCGGCTGCCAACGGAAGGCTCCAATCGCTTTTCTATTGCGCGTCTTATCTGTACCCGACGCCTATGACTAGTCGCGCAGGACCAGTTCATCGTGCTCCGTGTCTTCAAGGAGGACGCGCACCATGTCTCTGACATTCAACGCGCCAACCGGAACCGCATCCTGACCCTGGGTCGATGACTTCACCCGTGAGTGCCTCGGCCTGGTCGTCGATACGTCGCTCACCGGGCTGCGCGTTGTGCGTGAACTTCGCCAGATCATCGAAAGCCGGGGCTGCCCCCGCATGATCGTGAGCGACAACGGCACCGAGTTCACCTCGAATGCGATTCTGGCCTGGCAGAGGAACTCGGGATCGAGTGGCACTACATCGCGCCCGGCAAGCCGATGCAGAATGGCTTTGTCGAAAGCTTCAACGGCAGGCTGCGCGACGAATGCTCAACGAGCACCTGTTTGCAAACCTCAACGAGGCTCGCCAGATCATCGAGGAATGGAGGATCGACTACAACACCAACCGACCGCATACGAGCCTCAACGGGCTCACACCGACCGAGTTCGCAACCCGCCCCGACCGGGGCCAAAACCTGAACAGAGTCTACTTATAAACGAGGGCAAATCGGGGAGCAGGTCATGCTCAGTCCTCGCGTCGCCTTTCGATATTCCTCGTACGGCAGCAAATTTGTAGAGGCTCAATTATTTTGCATGCCGCATCCGAACACTTCTACGTCTTCACGCGCTCATTGGTCGAATCGTACCAAGGCTTGAGCTGCGCCCGCACAGGATAACGCTTCCAAGCGATCTCCACCTCCAGAGGCTCAGAACTAAAGAACGCAGCATCAACTCCGGTCTCGCAGTTAAGATATCCCATACCGAGAGAGGCACCGATACGATGACCGTATGCCCCGGACGTGATCGAGCCGACGATCTTGCCGCCGCGCCAGATCGGCTCCTCGTGATAAACCATCGGGCCGTCAGGGTCCGCGAGCGCGATCTGAACGAGACGGCGTGGCGGGGTGCCTTGCTCCTTTTGGCGCAACAAGGCATCGCGACCAATGAAACCGCCGGGCTTTTCGTAAGCGACAGCGAAATTGAGGCCTGCTTGCAGCGGGTTATCTTCCTCCCCGATGTCATGTCCCAAATGCCGGTAACCCTTCTCCATACGCATTGAGTTCATGGCGAAATAGCCGGCGTGGCGCAGGTTGAAATCTGCCCCCGCCTCGACGATCCGGTCGAACACGAGGGCCGCTCAGGCCGGCGCGGCAGATATCGTGTCGCGCTCGGTGAACCCGCTCATGCCGGCCCGCAACGGCGGCATTTCGAGCTTGCGGAAAAGAACGCGTTCACCGTCATTGACGCCGAGAACACGCCGCCCGAAATCGTCGAGCGAAATCTGCTCGCCCTTCCGTTTCGGATCGACCCTCACCCAAGCGCGCAGCGGTGCCGGGTTCTTGCCCTTGAGCTCGATCAGGTCGGCATTGGCAATCTTCAGCCGCGCGGCCAGCGCTTCCGAGAGGCGAACGACGCGGTGACGGCCTTTCCAGCCTTCGAACGGATCGCTCTCATCGGCCTCGACGGCAAGGAAGACTCGCTCCGCGGCGATTTTCTTTCGCTGCGCCGCGGTCGCCTTCAGGTCGACGGTGCCGTCATCCTTGAAGCAAACGCCGTAGCGCTCCCGCGCACGCTCGATTGAAACGTAGTCGGCATCGACGTCGCGCCGCACTTTCTCGGGATCACGAAGCAGCGGATCGCCATAGCCGCCGCCACCCGCCGATTCCATCACCACGGCATCGCCGTGGCGTAGGCCGCAGCCCGTGACCTTGCCGGGATTGCGGATGGCACGCGGTTCGCCATTCACGACCAGGGAAGCGCGCACCTGCGCCGAGGCATACGCGCCCATGCCCATACCGAACGGCGGGATCACCGCGCGGTCGCTCAAGACGGAATAGCGCGCTTCATCCTCGATGAAGCTGCAGCTCGCGCCGCATCCCAAGACCGCCGCGGCTTGCTCCCTCCCCTCCGGAGTCCGTACGCAGCTCGCAGGATTTGACCATGAAAGGAATGTCCTGCTCCAGCACCTCAACAGGATCGAGCGGACATTGCCGTGGTCGACGTTGACGAAGGCGCTCGAACCGTCGGTCATCTTCAGCCCACCGTTACCCCCCGCCGGCACTTCCAGATAAGCCCAGGTGCGACCGCGTCGCTTCGAGAAGCCGCCCATATTGTTCGGAAACGAGGTGCCGCAAAGGTCGCCGGAAACGAGATCGGGGATGATCTGCGACAAAGCGCCGAGGGCGACGGACACGGCGCGCTTGCGCACCTCGGCATGCGCACCGGCCTGCGCGTCACGCCGCACGTCGACGATCGAAGCCTCCGGACCTTTGAAGTGCAGTGGCCGAAACAGTCCGCCGTTCACGGTGCCACCGGCATCGAGGGTCGCCTTCACGCCGACGAAAATGCCGGCGCCGGCAACCGCGAGCGAGGTGTTCACCGGCCCCGGCACCTGAGGATTGGAACCTTCGAAATCGGCGATGAGTTCGTCGCCCTTCACGGTCAGTTTCAATCGCATCAGAACCGGATCGAAAACGCGCCGTCGTCGAAATATTCGAGATAGTCCTCGTAGACATATTCTCCGTCGGGGAGCTTCGCGATGCGCTCGCGCAGCCGCCGCTCGGAACGGTCGAGATCGAGGCGGACGCACTCCGATACTACCGGAGCGCCATACTTTTCTAGCATGTTCAGGATGCGGTTCTCTGCAATGCGGCAGGCGCCGATAGCGGAATGGATATCGCCGAGGCGAACGTCGGGCTGGCGCATATTGCTCAGGATCAGTGCCATCGCCGCAGTATTGACCTTACCGCGCTCATACAGCTTGATCGGTGGGATGCGCAGACCTTCCTGGTAGATGTTGGTCGCCTCGCCGGAGTAGCTTCCCGGCTCCATGCCGCCGACGTCACCCCAGTGCGAGCGCACCATCGGCAACATGAACAGCTTGCCTTGATGGAAAACGGGATAAAGCAGCGTGACGTCGTTGAGGTGCGTTCCGCCGCGATAGGAGTCATTGAGCAGGAAGATGTCGCCTGGATGAATATCGTCGCCGAAATCCTCCATCGTGCAGCGCACGCCCCACGGCGCCGGAATGACGTGGCTGGGGATGTCGTTGAACTGGGCGACCAGCTCGCCATTCGGTGCGAATAGGCCGCAGGAAAAATCGTCCAGCTCATAGACGGCGGATGAGTACGCGGTGCGCGTCACCGTTGCCCGCATCTCACGAACAATAGCGATGAACCCTTCGGAAACGACTTCGAGGGTGATCGGATCGACGCTGGTCATCACGCGCACTCCTTCTTCAGAACAAGCGTTCCGAACTTGCCGACACGGCATGACCAGCCCGGTGGAACAATCGTGACGGAGCCGCCCTCCTCAATAATCAGCGGGCCGGACAAAGGCTTCGCCAGCGGCAGGTGCTCGCGCTCATAGACACCAACATCGTGCACTTCGCCGTCGAAGACCGCATTGCGGATCGCCTTCGGTTTCGACGTGCCGTTCGCCGCAACCTCGGGCAACTCCGGCTTGTTGACACGCCCGATCGCCGCGACGCGCAGGCTGACGATCTCGGTCGGATCCTTGGTGGCGTGGCCATAGCGGATCTCATGAAGGCGATAGAAAAGCCTCTCCATCTCCTCCACCGACTTCACGCCGGCAGGGATCGCAACATCGAGCTCCCAGGATTGTCCGATGTAGCGCATGCCGAGTGAGCGTTGCAGAACGATGTCCTTCCCAGGTACGCCGTCGCGCAGCAGTTCGTCCCTGCCTTGCCGCTCCAGCGGCTGGAACAGGCGATCAATCTCCTCAACCGAGGTCTTGCGCGTGTCGAGCAACTGCGTGCGGACATAGTCGTAGCGAATGTTCGACAGGATGGCGCCAAGCGCGGAGAAATTTCCCGGTCCCGGCGGCACGAGCACTGTATGCATATCGAGTTCGTCGGCGATGAATGCCGCATGCAGCGGGCCGGCGCCGCCATACGCGAGCAGTGCGAAATCGCGCGGATCGTAGCCGCGGCCGATCGAGATTTCCTTGATCGCGCTGACCATGCGCGCCACGGCGATCTTAATCACACCATCGGCGAGACGGATCAAATCGATATCGCCGAGCGCGGGCTGCAGCTTCTTAAGCGCCCGCTCGGACGCCGCGAGGTCCAACGAAACTTCGCCGGCCAACCGGCCCGCGGCGTCAAGCCGGCCGAGCATCAGATTGGCGTCAGTAACCGTCGGCTCCACACCGCCACGGCCGTAGCAAGCCGGCCCCGGCTGCGACGAAGCACTTTGCGGTCCCACGCGAAGAATTGGCCCGTCGTCGATCCACGCGATCGAGCCGCCGCCGGCGCCGACAGTGTTGATCTCGATCTGCTCGGTACGATTCGGCAATTCCGAGATGAACTGTTCGCTGGTGAGCGGCACTTCAAGATTCTCGACCAAGCACACATCCGTGCTGGTGCCACCCATGTCGTAGGTGATCAAGTTGGGAACGTCGATCTGGCGTCCGAGATGAACGGCCGCCGCGACCCCGCCGGCCGGCCCCGACAGAACCGTGCTGATGGGAAAGCGCGCCGCGCGCTCGGCCGTCGCAACGCCGCCGCTCGACGTCGTGATCAGCACTTCGTGCGCGTATCCGCTTTTCCCCAGATCGCCCTTCAGCTCCGCAAGATAGGAGCTGACCTTCGGCCCGATATAGGCGTTGAGCACCGTGGTCGAAAATTGCTCGTATTCGCGATATTCCGGCAACACTTCAGACGATGTGCAGACATAGCTGCCCGGCAGCCGTTGACGCAGATAGGCCGCAGCTTGCGTCTCATGGGCTGGATTGACATAACTGTGCAGGAAGCAGACGGCGACAGTGCGCGCCTTTGCGGCAATCAGCTTTTCGGCAACGGAGGCAAGCTCGGCCTCGTCGAGTAGCGAAAGAACCGAGCCGTCATAGGCTATCCTCTCGGAAATTTCGAGAATGTGCTGGCGCGGAACAAGCGACGGCGGCTTCAGGGTATTGATGTCGTAAAGAATCGTACGATTGGCGCGCGATCTCAAGCGTATCGCGAAAACCTTTCGTCGTGACGACCCAGACATCGGCTCCTTTGCGCTCGAGGATCGCTATCCTCGACAGTGTCCTGCACGATCTTGTCGGCCTGTCCCCAGGTGGCAGGGTGCCAGACGCCGATGCGAATATCCTTGCGCACCGGCGGACACGGCGGGTGGCGTGGAGTGCATGTTCCCCGTATTCAAGTCTTTCGCTTCGCCTCCAGCGAGCTTGCGCCCGTCGTCAATAAGCTTTGGGCCAGCGGCATAGAAAATCCCGACGTTCGGGAGCTGCTGCTTGAAGTCGTCGAGGCGGGCAAGCTCACGCTCTGCGCTGACGTGTGCTTTTCCCTTGCTATAAACTCGCAAGCGCAAATGCGAGAGAGGATAGCTGCGCTTGAGGCGCTCATCGCATTGAATGATCCGCGGCTTTCGCAAATTTCGGAATCGATGCACACGCTGGAACACACTGGAAGCAGTCATGGCCGCTCGACATGGTGCATTGGCGGCTGGATCCCGAGGGCGAGAAACTAGAGGCCGGATTCGAAAATCACGGGAGAGCAGCGGGGAGGCAATGAAGTCGCGAGCTTTGTTTGGATAATCGTTGCGGATATTGGATGCCAATAATTCAATAACCGCCTAGCATTCGCGAACGGCCACAGGATAGAACGTACCAAGGGAACCGCGTTCCAGCGCGTTGCGTTCGATCTTCCGGATGCATGCCGCAACAACGTTAGTTTATGCGATCACGGCTCTGAAGCTTCGTACGATTGGATCACAAAGCCTTAACATGCAGCAAACAGCGCGTTTTAGCGGACGGGTCGCGATCGTGACCGGCGCAGCTCAAGGTATCGGTGCGGCGACCGCGCGGCGGCTCGCTGCAGAGGGTGCGCAGGTTCTCTTGGCAGATCGCGACGAATTGGTCGAGAAGACCGCAGCAGACATCGGGGCATCGATCATCCTCGACATCACGGCGCCCGACGCCGGCGAGCGGCTCGCACGTGCCGCCCTCGACGCGTTCGGAAAGATCGACGTGCTCGTGAACAATGCTGGGATCGGCGGCTCCAAGAAACTGGCGGATTCCGATGACGCGTTACTCGCGCGGTTTATCGACACGAATCTGACATCGGTGCTGCGGGTCACGCGCGATGTCCTCCCGCATCTGACCAGACCCGGCGGCGCAATTGTCAACGTGTCCTCTATCTTTGGCGTGGTCGGCTATCCCGGCAGCACAGCCTATGCAGCTGCGAAGGGTGGCGTTGCGCAAATCACGCGCCAGCTCGCGGGTGACTTCGGACCGGAGGGGATCCGCGTGAACGCAGTCGCACCGGGCGTCGTGCTGACGCCCATGACACAGAACCACTTCAAGGACCCGTATTATGTCCGCATGCTCGTCGATAGCGCTCCGCTCGGGCGCTACGCCGAGCCGGAGGAACTCGCCGCCGCGATCGCATTTCTGGCGTCGGACGACGCTTCCTTCGTCACCGGCGTCGTTCTGCCGGTAGATGGCGGCTTCCTGGCCGCGCGCCGCCGCTGGGCGGGCGCCTGAGGCACGTTGGCGAGATCAGTTGCTCAGTAGACAGCGGGGGTGACAACCCAGATCAGGTCGACTGGCTGTTCACCGACGCACCAGAACCGATGCAACTTCACGGCCGGAAACGCGAAGCTGTCACCCGACGCAAGGACGTATTCGCGACCATCGACCTCGAGCCCGAGGGTGCCTGCGAGCACCGTGCCGCATTTGGAGCCGGCGTCGTTGTTGTAGGGCAGATCGCCTGAAGATCCGCCCGGCTGGATGACGATGCGAATCATCTGGATGCCTGGCACTGAATCTGGCGAGAGCAGCTCCTTCGTCATGCCCTTCGGGCCGAGATTCATAATGCGACGTGAGGACGCTCGAACCACGACGTCGCTGTATTCGCCTTCGGGCACGTCGAAAAGCCAGCCGACCGGCATGTCGAGCGCGGCACAGATCTGACGGAGCGACTTCAGTGACGGCATCGTCATCCCGCGTTCGATCTGGCTGAGCAGCCCGATCGAGATCTCCGCTTTGTCTGCCACGTCCTGCAGCGACAACGCCTTGATTGCGCGCCTCAGGCGGAGCTTGCGACCGATGCCATCGTCGCCGGCCGCCTCATTCGCCGCCGCCATCACTGTTTGACCTTGTCTCGCCATTTTCAGGTGCGCCTCCAGCAGCAATAGTAACTCAAGTCCCCGGCTGCTGCAGCTGACATGAAACGTTCCGCATTAATTTTCAATGGGGTTGCAATCTGAATCCAGTTCTGGCCTAATTAATGAAGTCGCGCGGGGATCGGGTATGCGGGTCGGAATCGAGGTTGGCGGCACGTTCACGGATTTGGTCGCTGTGGATGGCAGCCACGTGGAAGTGGTGAAGGTCCCCAGCACGCCGAGTTCGCCAGAGATCGGAGCGTTCAATTCGCTGGAGGCCGCCGGCATCGCGGCTGAGGCCGTATCTGATCTCGTCCACGGCTCTACGGTCGCCACCAACGCTATCCTCGAGCGCAAGGGAGCCAAGATCGCATTTGTCACGACCCGCGGCTTTCGGGACATCCTGTTCTTCCAGCGCCATGACCGGCGCAACATCTACGACTTGCATTATGCGAAGCCCGCACCGCCTGTCCGTCGCAAGGATTGCCTCGAGGTCGCCGAGCGCGTCGATGCGCGCGGCGAGGTCGTCATTCCCTTGGACGAGACGAAGATCCGGCGCGAATTGATTCCGCAACTCGTCGCCGGCGGATACGAGGCGGTCGCACTATGCCTTCTTTCCGCCTACGCCGCTCCCCAGCACGAGGTCCGGGTGAAAGCCCTGATCGTCGAGGCGCTCCCGGACATCCGCGTGGCCTGCTCGCACGAAGTCGCGAGCGAGTTTCGGGAGTTCGAACGCGCCTCGACGACGGTCCTGTCCGCTTATGTGCAGCCGGTAATTGACGGCTATCTCTCGCGTTTCGAGGCGACGCTCGCCAAGGCGCGCTTCTCGGGCGGCTTTAGCATCATGCAGTCGAACGGCGGCCGACTGCCGGCGGCTGCCATGCGACGCAATTCGATCGCCGCGCTCTTCAGTGGGCCAGCAGCCGGCGTGGTCGGCGCCATCCGCCAAGCGGAGCGCTCGAACCGCAAAGACCTGATCACTTTCGACATGGGTGGCACATCCACCGACGTCTGCCTTGTGGTGTCTGGCGCCCCCTCCGTGTCGCCTGAGACGGAGGTGGACGGCCTTCCGATCCGCACGCCCGTGCTCGACATTGTCACTGTTGGCGCTGGCGGGGGCTCACTCGTCTGGATCGACGACGGTGGCATGCTCCGCGTCGGTCCGCGCAGCGCCGGCGCTAATCCGGGTCCCGCCTGCTACAGCCGCGGCGGCACCCAGCCTACGGTGACGGACGCCCACGTTGTGCGCGGGACGATCCGTCCAGACGCGTTCCTCGGCGGCACGATGAACCTCGATGCCGACAAAGCTCACAAAGCTTTCGAGGGCGTGGCCGCGAAGCTCGGCATTTCGGTCCGCGAGGCGGCTGCCGCCGCCATCCGGCTCGCCGTCGCGAATATCGTGCGGGCGGTGCAACTCGTCTCGACCGAGCGCGGCCGTGATCCGCGCGATTACGCGCTCCTTCCCTTCGGTGGTGCGGGGCCCTTGCTCGCGGCGGAGATCGCTGAAGAGCTAGGCGTTCGTGAGATCATAGTTCCGCCTAATCCCGGCGTGATTTCGGCCTTCGGCCTTCTGGCGGCGGATTATGCCCGCGTGGCCGGCGTGACGAGGCGCGTCGCCTTGTCGGACGATGCACCTGCGATGCTTCGCGGGGAGTTCGCCCGTTTCCGCGAAAACGCCGAGCGGGACTTCCGAAAGCTAGGCCTCAACGGCGCACTCGATTTCGAGCTCACGGCTGAGATGCGTTTCGTCGGACAGGCCTTCGAGATTCCTGTCGAGATCGATCCTGGCAGGCTGTCGAGCCTGAAGCCGTCGAACCTGGCCGAGGAGTTTAGCGCCGCGCACCGCCGTATCTACTTCCATGGCGGGGAGCCTGGACGAAAGGTTGAGATCGTGGGCGTGCGCTTCGGTGTTCGTCGCAGGCTCGATACGCTTCCCGAGTTCCGCGAGCGGCCTTCCAAGCTGAAGGAACCGGGTCAGGTTGAAGTCTGGACGCCGTCGGGGCCTGTCTCCGCGAAGCTAGTCGAAGCGGCCTCATTGGCTCCTGGCGATACGATCAAGGGGGCCGCCATGATCGAGGGCTACAGTTCAACGCTTTGGGTTCCGCCAGATTGGCGCGCCGAGCGCGATGAGGCCGGCAACGTCATCTTGCGAAAGGCCTAAGCCGATGAGCGAGCGCGCGCCACTCGATCCTGTCGACTATGCCATCATCAGCCAGTCCCTGATCGCCGCCGCACGCGAGATGGGTGCGAAGCTCATCCGCTCCGCCTATTCCACCGTGCTGCGCGAGGCGCGGGACGGCTCTGCGGCCCTTCTTGATGCGCAAGGCAACACGATTGCTCAGGCCGAACTGATTCCGATGCAGCTCGGCACGATCGGCCACGTCTTCCAGCCCTGCACGCGGCTCTATCCAAACGAGACGCTGGAAGAAGGCGACTTCTTCGTCATCAATGACCCGTATTCGGGCGGCCAGCATCTCCAGGACGTCTTCTTTTTCCATCCGATCTTCTCCTGCGGGAAGGTGATCGGCTTCTCTGCATCGGTGGCGCACCACCTCGATATCAGCGGCGGCGATCCCGGCCTGAACATTGGTGCGCCGGATGTCTACGCGGAAGGCCTTATCATTCCGCCGATCAAGCTCAACATGAAACGAGACTGGCATGGAGGCGCCTTCGAGCGACTGCTCCGCGCGAATGTCCGCGTGCCGCATCAGACAATGGGCGACTTCGACGCTCAGATCGCCGCCAACGCGATCGGTGCTCAGCGCGTGATCGAACTCGCGGAGCGCTACGGCGCCGATAAGATAACGGACGTGATGGCGGCGCTACTCGACTATTCGGAAGCGCGCATGCGCGCCGCCCTGCGCGAGATCCCCGACGGGAGCTACACTGGCGAGGATGCCGTAGACGACGATGGTTTGTCCGATGCGCCCCTTCCCGTCCGAGCGACGCTCACGATCAAGGGCGATTCCGCCGAGATCGACTTTACCGGGACGGCCGATCAGGTCCGGCGTAACCTGAACGCGCCCTTCGCGGCGACTGTTTCGGCCGCGCTCTCCTGCCTCAAGGCAGCGCTGACAAGTCCCGACATACCGTTCAACGCGGGCGCTTTCCGGCCGATCAAAGTCACGGCGCCACTCGGCACGATGCTGAACCCGCGTCACCCCGCCCCCGTGCGTGCCCGCATGGAGGTGTGCTCGCGCGCCTGGAACGCAATCATGAAGGCGCTCTCTCAGGCCGTGCCGGAAAAAGTCATCGCCTGCGGCTTCGATACGACGACTTCTTTTGTCCTCTCCCATCTCGGTGAGAATGGCTGGTCCGTCTACCTTGAGATCTTTGGTGGCGGCTTCGGGGCGGGACTGGATAAGGACGGCTGCGATGCCGTCGACAACCCGCTCTCAAACTGCTCGAACACACCGATCGAAGCTCTCGATCAGGATTTCTCCTTCTTCCGCGTCGTGGAATACGCAATGCGGGCGGATAGCTGCGGCCTTGGATGCAGCCGGGGTGGACTGGGTTTCGTGCGCAGCTTCGAGGCGCTTAAGGACGGCGTGCGCATCTCACTTTACAGCGACCGCTTCCGACGCCCTGCCGACGGTTTGTTCGGGGGCGGTTCAGGCGCGACCGGCTCCTGTGAGGTCAAGCGTGGTAACGAGATCATCAAGCTTCGTTCCAAGGACGCGATGGATCTCAAGCGGGGCGACATCGTCACGCTCGCCGTCGGTGGTGGCGGCGGCTACGGCAGCCCCGCCGAACGGTCGCCAGAGAAGATTGCGGCCGATCTCGAGGACGGCATCATTTCCAAGGGCGTCGCAGCGTCCTGGAGGACGGCAGGCGCCATCGTCCAGTCATGATCTCCTCGGCCGAAAGCGTTCGCAATGCGCTCTGGACGGCAACGGCGCGAGAGCCGGCCCCGGTTTCGGACGCGTTCGCGGCGGGATTGGCAGTGGATCTCGTCGTGGTCGGCGGGGGCTTTACGGGTGTGAGCGCGGCGCTTTCCGCCGCTGAACGCGGAAAAAGTGTCGCGCTTCTGGAAGCGCGCAGGATTGGTTGGGGCGCATCCGGTCGGAATGGTGGTCAGGTTATCCCTGGCCTTAAGCTCGATCCTTCCGAGATGCGTGCCGCCTACGGCGAAGAGCGCGGCCGCCGCCTAGCGGACGAAGTCGGGAGCGCAGCGAACGTCGTCTTCGATTTGATCGAACGCTATGGGATCGATTGCGAGGCGAGGCGCAACGGCTGGATCCAGGCGGCTCACGCCGAGCCGGCTCTTAAGCGTGTTCAGAAGCGCTGCGACGAGTGGGCCGCACATGGCGCGCCTGTCGAACGCCTGGACCGAGCCGCCGTCGCACGTCTCACCGGAACCGATACTTACCTCGGAGGCTGGATCGACCGGCGTGCCGGAACCGTTCAGCCTCTCTCCTACGTGCGAGGTTTGGCGCGCGCAGCGCAGCGCGCGGGTGCCAAGCTCCACGAAGGTGTCACGGCGACGGGGCTCAGGCGCGATGGTGCCGGCTGGAAAGTCTCGACTTCGACGGGATCGATCACGGCAAAGTCCGTGATCGCCGGCCAAGACGGATATGCGGACGGATTGGTGAGAGGGCTCGCCCGGACGCTCATCTGTGTGCAGAGCGCGCAAGTTGCGACCGAGCCGCTTTCGCCGGAGTTTGCGGCACGCATCATGCCGGGTGGCATCTGCACGTCGGAGACGCGCCGTCTGGCCTTCTATTTCTGCCAGTCGCCCGATGGCCGGCTCATATTCGGCGGACGGGGCGCGATCGGCGACGCGCAGAACCCGGCCTTTTTCGAGGCCTTGATTGGCGCCATGCACCGCACTTTCCCGGACACGAAAGCCGTCGCAATCCAACATCGCTGGTCCGGACAGATTGCGCTCACGTTGGACGGCCTGCCGCATATTCACGAGCCGGAACCAGGGCTGCTGATCGGTCTCGGCTACAATGGCCGGGGCGTCGCTATGGCGACGCTGATGGGGCGCTGGCTCGCTGCGAAGGTGCTCGACGGCGTCGCGCCTCCCCTACCAGTCACCCCGATCGCACCGATGCCCTTCCACCAACTAAGAACGCCGGTGATCCATCTCGGAATCGCCTGGGCCTGGCTGCGCGACCGAATGGGATTTGCTGGATGACTGACCGACCGCATCTCTTCACGCCTATTACGCTGCGTCGCGTAACGGTCCCGAACCGGGTCGTCGTCTCGCCGATGCAGCAATATGTGGCTGGCGACGATGGCCTTCCGCGCGATTTTCACCTCCAGCATTATGGCCGGCTCGGAATCGGCGGCGCCGGTCTCGTGTTTACGGAGGCGCTTGCGGTCACGCCGCAGGGCAGAGTCACGCGCTACGATCTCGGCATTTGGTCGGACGAGCACGTGGAAGCGCTGAAGCCGATCGTTGTTGCCATCGCCGCCTCAGGTGCCGTTCCGGCAACCCAGCTTATCCATGCCGGCCGCAAAGGTAACGTATCGCGACCCTGGCAGGGTTACAGCCCGTTGAACGAGACGACGGCCGCGCGCGGCGAGTCGCCGTGGACAACAGTTGCCGCGAGCGCCATTCCAGCCAATCCTGGCTGGCACACTCCAGAAGCGCTCGACGAGCGCGGCATCGAGGAGGTGATCGAGGCTTATGCGGCCGGCGCCAGACGCGCCGCTGCTGCAGGCTTCCGCGTTCTCGATATTCATGGCGCGCACGGCTACCTGCTGCACAGTTTCTTGTCCCCTCTCGGCAACAAGCGCGAAGACCGCTGGGGCGGCGATTTCGAGGGACGTATACGATTACTGCTGGAGGTCACTCGAGCCGTCCGCACGGCTTGGCCTAAGGATCTGCCGCTCTTCGTCCGGCTCTCTTGTGTCGACGACCAGCCAGGCGGCTGGGCGATCGAGGACTCCGTCGCGCTGTCGCATCGACTGAAGAAGATCGGCGTCGACGTGATCGATTGCTCTGCCGGCGGCCTTGGCGAGCGCACTACGACGAAGATGGTGCGGCGTCCGGAAGGCTATCAAGTTCCCTACGCCCAGCGTATCCGCGCCGAGGCGAGTATTCCAACCATGGCTGTCGGGCTAATCACGACACCGGGCTTTGCCGAATCCGTTGTGGCCGACGAGCGCGCCGATCTGGTTGCGATCGGGCGAGAGGCCCTGATGAACCCACACTGGCCGTTGCACGCCGCGCGTGCGCTCGGCCACGACACGTCCTTCGCGAGCTGGCCTCCGTCGTGGGGCTGGTGGCTCGAGAAGCGCGCCCGCGCGGCGTCCGCGCCGATTATGGACTCAGTGGAGAAAGAGCCATGACAATTGATCGCAGAGCACTCCTTCGTGGAATCGCGACGTCGCCGGTAGCGCTCGCGGCGCCTCCCTTCCTCCGCCATGTCTCAGCGCAGAGCGGCACGCTCGATATCGCAGCCGTCTACTCACTGTCCGGCACTTTCGCGAATGTCGGTACAATGCTGAACGACGGCAGCCGCTGGGCCGTCGAAAAATACGACAGCGTGCTCGGCAAGAAGCTGAATTACCTCCTGCTCGACGACCGAGGCGATCCAGGCGAGGCCGTCCGCAAGGTCCAGGAGGTGATGACCGAGCGGGGCGTGAAGCATATCATCGGCTGCACCAATTCAGCGATCGCGCTTGCTGTGCAGAAGGAAGTCTATGCACGCGGCGGCATTTACGTGCAGGAGGCCGGCGCCGATGAGTCGACGGGCAAGGATTGCAACAAATCAAACTTCCGGTGGCCGGTCGCAAGCTACAGTGCTGTTAATGCGACGGTGCGTCCACTGATCGAGAAATTCCCGGACGCCAAGAAGTGGTACACGATCACAGGGCAGTACGTGTTCGGCGACAGCCTGCTGACGAACTGCAAAGAGGTTTTTAAGGAGAAAGGCGTCCAGCACGTCGGCAACAGCTACCATTCGCTCGCCGATCGGGAATATTCCGGATACATCGCAACTGCGCTAGCGGCGAACCCAGACGTGCTCGCAATCTGCAATTTCGGCAATCAGACAGTCGATGTTATTCGGCAGGCGATCAGCTTCGGCGTTAAGCGCAAGACCAAGATTCTCGCGATCTGGTCCACCGGCCTCGATCAGTA
The DNA here is from genome assembly GCA_050187875.1 of Variibacter sp. Lineage (GTDB taxonomy): Bacteria > Pseudomonadota > Alphaproteobacteria > Rhizobiales > Xanthobacteraceae > JAFKKS01. Next base: position 958 of record JBFWXB010000010.1, on the reverse strand, counting down.
CCAAGCTCTTGGGCCTGACAATTGCGAAGGCGTCTACTTCGGCTGCAACTTTTGGCACGGCGTCGACACACCGGGCGGTCGCGTCGTTGCTGACGTGGTGAAGGGGAAGACCGGAAACGTGCCGAACTATCTTCATGCCTGCGGCTATGCCGTCGCCCAGGTCCTGCTTGAAGGTCTCATCAAAGCAGGCACGACCGACGTTCCGGCGGTCATCAAGGCGCTCGAAGGGATGACCTACGAGGGCCCGACCGGCACCGAGATGGTGCGCCCCGAAGACCACCAAGTGATCAAGGATTACTACCTGATGTTCGGGAAAGCGAAGAGCGCCATGAAGGACAAGAACGACTACGCTGAAATCCTTGCCGCGACAAAAGCGTTCCTCCCGCCGGAAAAGACCGGCTGCAAAATGACCTGACCAGACGTCCGGTAGCGAACTCACCCGATGTCGACGCAGCTCCTCGTCTTCCAGGTCCTAAACGGCCTTGGCATCGGAATGATCTATTTCCTGCTATCGGTCGGCCTGACGTTAATCTTTGGCCTCATGCGCTTCGTCAATTTCGCGCATGGGGCTTTCTATCTGGTCGCTGCCTACATGGCGTTCGCCATCACCCGATGGACGGGCAGCATCTGGGGCGCGCTCGTGGTTGCGCCGCTCGCGGTAGCACTCCTGGCCGTCATTATCGAGCGGATCTTGCTGCGTCACACTTATCGGATGCCGCACGAGGCTCAGATCCTGATCACATTCGCGGTCGCCCTCCTGATCCAGGAGGCTGTCATCATTGTCTTCGGCCCTCTCGGACAGAACGTCCCTCCTCCCACTTCCCTCTCTGGGGTCGTGTTCCTTGGTCCTTAGGTCTACCCGGCCTACCGCCTCGCCGGGGTTGCCGTGGCAGCGTTCGTGGCGGGGGGGCGCTGGCGGGGGGGGGAGCGCACGTGCCGAGGGGCCGGGCGCCGGGCG
>JBFWXB010000009.1:0-117179 GCA_050187875.1 Variibacter sp. | reverse complement strand
TCCTGTGGATCGGCTTTGCCGCACGGCTTGCGACCGCCGCCGAGCCGTTCCTGCCGCTGAGCGTGCTCGGAAATCCCGTCGTGCGCGACGGAGCGCTCTCGGCGGCGCTCTCGATGGGAACGATGGTCGGGCTTTCGATCTATGTTCCCGTCTACCTGCAGGCGGTGGTTGGCCTGTCGGCGAGCGCGTCAGGACTGGCGCTGATCCCGCTGATGGGCGGCACGGTGACGGGCGCCACGTTCTCCGGGCACATCATGCCGCGGCTCACCCATTACAAGCGCGTGCCCTATGTTGGCCTCGGCGGCGGCATCGTGGCGTTGCTCGCGCTCGCGCTCGGCACGGTTGCCGTACCGCTGCCAGTGACGCTTATCCTTCTTGCCGTCACGGGGATCGGCATCGGCACGACGTTCCCGGTCACCACCGTTTCGGTGCAGAACGCGGTGCGCCCCTTCGAGCTCGGCACGACGACGGCGACGCTCAACTTCTTCCGCCAGTTGGGTGGCGCGCTGATCGTCGCGATCTTCGGCGCGATCATGCTGCATGGCGCCGGCTTCGCCGGCGGCGAGGGCGCTGCAGCCGATCTGCTCGCGCGCGCCGGCGCGCAGCCGGAGCTCAGCCACGCCTTCGCGTGGCTGTTCGCGGCAGGCGTCGTCGGGCTCATCGCGAGCTACGCCTTCCTCCTCCATATGGAGGAGCGGCCATTGCGCGACCGTCCGCTCAGCGAAAATCCGGTGGAGTAGGGAACGCCACCCTCCGCACAATCCCGGCCATCAAGCCGCAGTCAGGGTCGGGATTTTCTTGACCTCATCGGCAAGCGCGCGCTCCGCGTGCCAGGTGTCATAAGCGGCCTGCATGCGGACCCAGATATCCGGCCCATCGCCGAAGAGCTTTCCTAGTCGCACCGCCACGGCCGGCGTTACCGGCTTCGTTTCCGACAGAATGTCGTAGAGATGCTGCCGGGAGATGCCCAAGAGGCCAGCAATCTCGGACTTCGGCCTGCCAATCGCGACGATAGCCTCGGCAATCACCACGCCAGGATGCGTTGGGCATCGGTTCGGGTTCTTCCTCGCTTTGTATTCCACCATGATTGCCTCCTAGTGATACTGTTCGAAATCGACCCGGTAGGCATCTCCATCCTCGAACTGGAATGTGATGCACCAAGGGCCATTCACATGCACGGTGTAGCGGGTCGGGTTGAAGCCGCGCAGGGCATGAAAATCGAAACCCGGAACGTTCATTTGTTCCGCCGTCACCGCGACATTAAGCCGGTCCAAACGAGCCAGAATGCGCTTGTGCAGCTTGGCGTCGATTTTCGCCGTTCGTCCGCTTGACCAGAGATCGGCGAGAGACTTGCTCTTGAAGGTCTTGATCACGAGAGCGGATTGTAAGCAGTCGGCTTACACATGTCAACGAATAGCTTACATGTGTCCCTGCGCTTTCGGTATGCGCTGAAAGGAAATCGTCGGGGACGGCGCGAAGCGCCGCCGCATCGCCGCTTGCGTCGGCGCGCTTACCCTTGCACGATAGCGTTGGGGGGCAACGACTCGGGGGAGGGCGCCGCCAATGCAGCGGATCATGTTCGCGCTGACGCTTTCAGCGGCCCTTGGCCTTGGTGGATGTTTCGACGCGCTGGTCGGCGCGAAGGGGGACAAAGGCGATGCTGGCCCGGCCGGAGCCGCCGGATCTGCGGGCCCTCCTGGACCCGCCGGGCCTGCTGGCCCTCCCGGACCCGTCGGTCCTCGAGGACCGCAAGGCGCCGCTGGCCCTCCGGGTCCTGCCGGGCCTGATGGGCCTCCTGGGCCTCCCGGCCCCGTAGGGCCGGCCGGGCCGCGCGGCGAAGCCGGATTGAAGGGTGATTCGGGAGCGAAAGGGGATGCCGGTCCCAAAGGCGATTCCGCCACCGGCGATGTCGCAGCCTTGAAAGGCGAGCCGGGACCCGCCGGTGCGGTCGGTCCTGCCGGCCCCGCAGGCCCGCCCGGCCCGCCCGGTCCAATGGGTGTCGCCGGACCAGCGGGCCCCGCTGGTCCAGCCGGGCCGCCTGGCCCTGCCGGCCCCACCGGACCTGCTGGCGAGAAAGGTGAGCGCGGCGAAGCCGGGCCTGCCGGCGCGCAAGGTGCCGCCGGACCTGCGGGTCCCGCCGGCCCCGCGGGACCGCCCGGCATCAGCGCCATGGAGAGTGCGGTCAACGCGCAAGGCCGCGAGACCGGCGGTCAGCCCGGCGCGCCGCTCGCCGGCACGCAAGCGAGCGCCCATACCGGCCGCATCCGCTTCGCCGAGTTTCTCTGCACAGGCGAATGCGCAGTGAGCTGCAAAGGCGGCGAGCGCATTGTCAACGCGATCGGCATGGCGCCGTCGGATGGGCGCGCCTTCCATCTCGTCAACGAGATGAAGGGCGTCTATCCCGCGCCCGACAAGGGCGCGATCAAGGTCGTGGTGATCTGCGTCGGGAAGTGAGCGTGCGTCGCAAACCCTCTCCCGCTTGCGGGAGAGGGTGGCGAGGACCTTCAGGTCCGAGCCGGGTGAGGGGTTCTTCCGTTCACCAACGAATATCCCTCACCCGCCCTCGCTGCGTTCGGGCACCCTCTCCCGCAAGCGGGAGAGGGAAAGGGTCGCGCATTACGAACGCGCCTTCTCCCGCGCCAGCACGCGATCGACCATTTCGCCCGAGAGTCCGACATAGCCCGCCGGATCGACGAAGCGCGCGAGCTCCTCGCGCGTGGCATGCGCGGTGATCTGCTTGTCCTCGAGCAGCAGGTCGAGCAGCGGCCGGCCGCTCGTCGCCGCGTTGCGGCAGACGTCGTAGACGATGTCGTGCGCGCGCTGGCGGCCGAGTTTTGGACCAAGCCCCATCATCACCGCTTCGGACACGATCTGTCCGTTCGTGAGGTCGAGGTTGGCGCGCATGCGCGCGGCATCGACCTGCATGCCCGCGACGAGGTCGCGTGTCTGCGCGAGCGCGCCTGAACTCAACAGGAAAATCTCCGGCAGCGCGATCCATTCGATTTCCCACGGCCCCGTGGAGCGCTCATGGTCGGCGACGGCGGCTTCCATCAACGCCGCCGCGTTCTGGCGCACCAGCGCCGTCGTCGCGTGGATGTAGAGCGAGGCGACGGGGTTGCGCTTCTGCGGCATCGTGCTCGATGAGCCGCGCCCCTCATGGAACGGCTCGAACACTTCGGCCACTTCCGTCTGCATCAGGAGCTTCACGTCCATCGAGATCTTGCCGAGCGTGCCGGTGAGGAGACCGAGGAACGCGCCGACCTCGGCGATACGGTCGCGCACAGTGTGCCACGCGATCTCCGGCTGGCCGAGGCCGAGTTCGCGCATCAGCGCTTCCTGCACTTTCAGACCGTCGGCTCCAAGCGAAGCGAGCGTGCCGACGGCGCCGCCGAACTCGCCGACGAGCACGCGCGGGCGCAGCTGCGCGAGGCGCTCACGGTGGCGCTGCATCGCCGCGAGGAGGCACGCGCATTTGTAGCCGAAGGTGAGCGGCACTGCCTGCTGCAGGTTGCTGCGCCCGGCCATCGGCGTGTCGCGATAACGCCGCGCATGATCGGCGAGCGAGGCCGCGATTTTCTCCATGTCGGCTTCGACAAGATCGAGCGCCGCGCGGATCTGCATGATCGTCGCGGTGTCGGTGATGTCCTGCGTCGTCGCGCCCCAATGCGCCCACTCGCCGAGGTCGTCCTTGCAGAGCGCGACGAGCTGCTGCACGACGCCGAGGATCGGATAGCCGATGCGCTCCGTCTGCTGCTTGAGCTTCACGAGATCGATGTTCTCGATCCGGCACTTCGATACGATTTCGTCGACGGCTTCCTTGGGAATGATGCCGAGGCGGCCCTGTACGCGCGCGAGCGCGGCTTCGATCTCGAGGTAGTAAGCGGTGCGCCGCTCATCGGAAAACACCTCGCGCATCGCGGGCGTCGTGAAGATGTCGCGGAAGATTGCGGAATCGAGCGCGGTGGCAGGCATGGTGATTTCTCTTCTTTGGGCGTTTCGAAGGATGGTTCTCTCGTTTCAAGCCGCGGCGAGCGGGCGCAGATGCCGACGCCAGACGAGCGTGGTGACGATTGTCAGATGGAGGAGATTGACGCCGAGGCCGGCGGCGAAGGCGGGCGCGTAGTAGCCGAAATGATCGTAAATGTAGCCGGCGAGCCAGCTCCCCGTCGCCATGCCCGATGCGCTGCAGAGAAGCAGCATCGGGATGCGCCATGACGCTTCGCGCGCGGGAAAGAGCTCGCGCACGGCGAGAACGGTCGCCGGGATCAATCCGCTGAAGCCGAGGCCGAAGGCGGCGGAGACGGAAAACAACCCGAACTCGTCCTGCGTCATCAGGAACGCGCTCATCGTCACGAGTTGCGCCGCCGAGCCGATCAGCACGGTGCGCAGGCCGCCGATGCGATCCGCGATCAAGCCCCAGACCTGTCGGCTGAGGAAAGCTGTACCGAGGAGCATCGAGAGCATCAGCGCGCCGCGCGAGGCGTTGATGCCGAGGTCGCTGCAGAAGGCGACGAGGTGCTGCTGCGGCATCGCCATCGGCACGCAGCAGCTGAAGATCATTATCATCAGCAGCGCGAAAACGAGATTCGGCGGCCAGCCCAGCACGCGCGTGGGACCCGCCGGCGCCGCGTCGCTCGTGGTTGCGATCGGCTCGCGGAACTCCGGCGGACGGACAAGGAAGGTCGCCGCGAACGGCAGGATCACCAGCGCTTCGACGAGCCCGTAGCCGAGCATCGTGTGACGCCAGCCGTAAACGTCGATCACGCGCTCGAAGATCGGCGGCCACACCGCGCCGGCGATGTAGGAGCCACTGGAAATGAGCGCCAGCGCCGAGCCGCGACGACGATCGAACCAGCGACTGACATAGACATAGAGCGGTGCGTTGATGCCGGCGAGGCCGAGGAGCCCGATGAACAGCCCGTGCCCGACATAGAGCGGCCAGCCCGGGCCGAAACTCGACAGCGCGAGGCCGCAGGCGATCATCAGCGCGCCGAACATCACCGTCCAGCGCACGCCGACGCGCTCGGCGATATAGCCCATCGCGATGCCGCCGAAGCCGGAACCGAACCAGGCGAGCGCGCCAGCAAGCGCCGGCGCCGCCCGCACGCCGTCCGCCTCGGCGGCGATGGCCTTCAGCGCGACGGCATTGATCCACGGCGCGCCGAACGAAAACGCCATCGCGCCGAGCGCGATGAAGGCGACGGTCCAGGACTGGCGCGTCTCGATGGAGGTGAAGGCGGGAGGAGGTTGCAGCATCAGAAAGTCCGGCGCGGGTGTTGTAGCGCGTCGGGCAGGCCGTCGCTACGGAGAGCAGCCCCTTTCTTCCCCTCTCCCGCTTGCGGGAGAGGGTGGCTGAGTGACCGCAGGTCACGAAGCCGGATGAGGGGTCTTCCCCTCACCAGCAAATACCCCTCACCCGCCCTCGCATTCGCTCGGGCACCCTCTCCCGCTTGCGGGAGAGGGAAGCGCGGGAATGAGCGGGCGGAGAAGCCTCGTCTGCCTGCTACACTTTCGCCAACGCCGGCACGCGATCGAGCCGATAGACGCGGCGCGCATTGCCTTCGAATATCTTGTAGCGATCCTCGTCGCTTAAACTTTTCACGGCATCGACGTAACGTTTGGTGTCGTCGAAATGGTGACCGGTCTCAGGGTCGATGCCGCGCACGGCGCCGATCATTTCCGAGGCGAAGAGGATATTGTCGACGGGGATGACTTTCATGAGCAGATCGATCCCCGGGAAGTGATAGACGCAGGTATCGAAAAACACGTTCTTCAGAAGCAGCTCGCCGAGCGGCGGGCGCATCAAATCCTGCGCGATGCCGCGATAGCGCCCCCAGTGATAGGGCGCGGCGCCACCGCCATGCGGGATGATGAATCGTAGCGTCGGGAAATCCTTGAACAGGTCCGACGTCAACAGCTGCATGAACGCCGTGGTATCGGCCGAGATATAATGCGCTCCCGTCGTGTGGAAATTGGGGTTGCAGGAGGCGCTCACATGGATCATCGCCGGCACGTCGAGCTCCACCAGCGCCTCATAGAACGGATACCACCAGCGGTCGGTGAGTGGCGGATCGGGCCAATAGCCGCCGGACGGGTCGGGATTGAGGTTGCAGCCGACAAAGCCGAGCTCCTCCACGCAGCGCGTGAGCTCGGCGATGCAGTTGTCGGGGGGAACGCCCGGTGTTTGCGGCAGCTGGCAGACGCCGATGAAGTTCTCCGGATAGAGGCCGCACACGCGCGCGATGAGATCGTTGCAGAGCCGCGACCAATCCTCGCTCACGCGCGCGTCGCCGAGATGATGGCCCATGCCCGAGGCGCGCGGCGAGAAGATGGTGACGTCGGTGCCGCGCTCGCGCTGTTGTTTGAGCTGCTGCTGAACGCTGTCGCGCAGCGTCGTGTCGTCGACCGTCACGTTCGCCGGATCGGGCAGCGTTTCCTTCGCCTTGAACGCCGCAAGCTGGCGGTCGCGAAAGTCGAGCAGCGCTTTCGGCGCGGTCGTGTAATGGCCGTGGCAGTCGATGATCATGGGCTTGTTCGATTTTGATGACGGCGGGGAGGTGGATCATAGCGCGCCGCAGCCCAACCCATCAATCGAACACCGATGATCCCCGGGCTCACACTTCGCAGCGCTCATTCCCGCGAAAGCGGGAATCCAGGCTATGCTGCTCCGGGTCGCCGCTTTCGCGGGGACGAGCGGGTGAGGTTCGCCCAGAGCAGCCCGCGTTATGCGCGAGGGGGCAAATGCTTAGAAGAGCTGTGGCATTGGCGGCGAGTTTCCTTCTCGCTGCGCTCTCGACCGCGTCGGCGCATCAGCCCAGCCGCCGCATCAGCGCCACGCGCTCGGCGATCTCGCGCTCGAAAGCGGCGAAGTGATCAAAGATTTTTCCATCTCCTATGTCACGCATGGCTCGCTCAACGAGAAGAAATCGAACGCGATCCTGATGGTCACCGCCATCAGCGGAAATCATCACCGGCTCGATTTCATGATCGGGCCGGGCAAGGCGCTCGACACCGACAAATATTTCATCATCTGCACCGACGCGATCGGCAACGGACTCACGACCTCGCCGTCGAATTCGACGGCGCAGCCGCATATGAAATTCCCGAAGTTCCTCATTCGCGACATGGTGACATCGCAATACAAGCTCCTCACCGAGCATCTCGGCATCACCCATGTCGTCGCCGTGATCGGCCCCTCGATGGGCGGCATGCAGACGCTGCAATGGGGCGTGAGCCACCCGACGTTCATGGACAGTCTCGTCGCGATCGTGCCGCTCGCCAAGACGCCGGCCTGGACCGTGACCGTGCTCGAAGCCTCGCGCAAGGCGATCATGCTCGATCCGGCCTGGAAAGATGGCGATTACGACGCGCCGCCTGCGGCGGGACTTAACCTCTATCGCGATATTCTCAGCTTCCTCGCCGCGCGCAGCCCGGAAATCTATCGCGACCAGTTCGCGAACGGCCCGGACGTGCTGCCTTGGCTCGAGACGCAGGAGAAGGCGCTGGTCAAAGCTTTCGACGCCAACGATTGGATCTATCAGACCTGGGCTTACGACGCGCACGACCTCGGCACGACGCCCGGCATGAACGGCGATCTCGTCAAGGCGCTGCGCGCGATCAAGGCGAAGACGCTGATCATGACCGGCACCAAGGACCTGCTCAATCCCGAGTATGAGCCGCGCGAGGCGGCGCGCTATATCCGCGACGTGCGCGTCGTCACGATCAATCCCGGCACCATCACCGGCCATGCGTCGGCCGGCGGCGGCTTTCCCGCCGATGTCGACTTCCTCAATCGCGAGGTGACGGATTTTCTCGATGGCGTGACGGAGCGGGGGAGGCGGTTGAAATAAAGGCGCAAAAATTCACTGCGCAATCCGCCGCACAAGGTAACCGATTTCCGAGCCGATGACGTCGGCGGCGCGCCAAGCCAAATTCGTTCCGCGCTCGCGATATTCGCCGTGAAAGACCACGGCGTCAGCGACGATGAGCGCACCAACAATCACTATGGCGGCACTCCAACGCATAGGAGCGAAATCCGCTGTTGCGGTACCACGTTCCGTTTCTCGCGTGCGGCTTTATTCAACTCCGCGTGAACATTTGGCAATGCACTTTCGGAAATAGAGCTTCCATTCCGTTGCAAACTTGTCCGGAATTGTCTGCGCCGCGGCGCGTTGCGACGGCGCGACAGATCAAAGCTTCGATGCCAGCGCCTCCGCCGTATCCTTTCCGGCGACGACCGGCACGATCTCGAACTCCATCAGGTCGTGCCATTCGGCGATCCAGCGCTGCAGCAGCGTTATGTCGTCGGTCTCCATGAGCTGGAAGCAGCGGCCGAGATCGGCGGTGATGAAGCTGCTGACGTATTTGAGGCCGTCGGGCATCATCCGTCCGCGATCGCGCAAGCGGCGATAGATCGCTTTGCCGTCGTGGTTGCGGAATGTCTCGATCACCATGAAGAGCATTAGATTGGCCTCCCTCACATGCATATGACGGCACAGCCTAACCCGTAATGCGGATTGGCGTGTAGCCCGGATGGAGCGCAGCGAAATCCGGGATAAGCGTCACGGATGGTCCAATACCGGCGCAACCTCGTTTCAGGCGGCACCTATTTCTTCACGGTGGTGCTTGCCGATCGCACGTCGTCACTGCTCGTGGACCACGTGGGCGATCTGCGGACTGCATTTCGCGTTGCGCGGCAGGAGCGCCGTTTTACGATCGACGCCATTGCGATCCTTCCGGACCACCTGCATGCCATCTGGACATTGCCATCAGAAGACTCCGATTTTTCGGGGCGCTGGAAACGCATCAAAGCGTATTTCACGCATCGGCTTATTGCCGCCGGTGTACCGGTGAAGAAGCATCGGAACGGCGAATATGCGCTGTGGCAGCGTCGTTTTTGGGAGCATACGATTCGAAACGAGGCGGATTTCGAACGGCACGTCGACTACGTGCATTTCAACCCAGTCAAACATGGATTGGTAAGCCGCGTGTGCGACTGGCCGCATTCCTCGTTCCATCTGTATGTCAGGCGCGGCATGATGCCGATCGATTGGGCATGTGATGTTAAAGAGCCCATGACCGGTGTCGGCGAACGGAGGACCTGATCCCGGATTTCGCTTCGCTTCATCCGGGCTACAGACTAATCCGCCCTACAAACTAGCGCCGATCGACGGTCTGGCGCATGCCGCGCGTCTGCGAGCCCATATGCACCCATACGCCGCTCTTGAGGCAGGAGCGCAGCCGCGACTGGCAACTCGCGCGGCATCCGGCGACGGTGCCGCCGTGCTGCGCGCCCGACGCTACGTTCTGTGGCGTGCAGGCGGCGTTGCACAGGCTCGCGCGGCCGCTGCAGGTGTCGGCGCGTGCTGGCGTTGCCGCGACCAGCGAAGCCGCCGTGAGCGCCAACGCCAATGCCGAAGAGACGAATGTGGATTTGGATATGCGTAACATGGTCGCCCCCGCGACGGTGATGTCAGCGGGGGGAGGCTACCATAAGGCGTTAGAGTGTAGCAGCGTGTAGCCCGGATGGAGCGAAGCGAAATCCGGGATCAGGTTCGCTGACCGTCCGATATGAACGTAACTGCACGAGCACTTCACATGCGACAGCGAGTGGAGATGTCGACCCGGATTTCGCTTCGCTCCATCCGGGCTACCTTCTCAGGAAAATAATCCTTGACAGCGTAACGCTGGTCCGATAGGGTTTCGGCATGCTCGACAATTGCGTCTGACGGCGGCGGCGAAAGCGCCGCCGTTTTGTATTGGGCGCAGGCCATTAGGTGGTGTGCGCGTACGCGCCGCGATGGCAAGAGCGCATGACACCGTCCGCGAGTTGCCATGACCCAGCGCAAACATATTCCGCCGGCGCTCCTGCCGGTGCTCAAGCACGACTATGAAAAGACGTTGATCCCGGTCCCTGATCTCGCTGCACGCGCCGGCATGTGCACGCAGACCTTTTACACCTGGGTGCATGCGCTCGGTTGGAAGCTGCGCGTTCCGAATGCCGGTGGGGGAGGGCAGAAGCGGCGCGGCGTCCTGCCGCCTTGGGTGCAGCAGGCGTTGCGCGAGGCAGCTGCGGCCGCCGAGCCGCCTCCGGCAGCCGCTGCGCCACCAACTGATCCACCCACTTTGCCATCGCCTCCGGCGGAGCCGGCTTCGTCGGCAGACGCGCCAGAGGAAGTAGCGCCAGATGCGGCTGCGGGTGGCGTTGATCGGCGCTGCGTCGATCGCATGACGGCTGCCGCGCGTCTCTCTCTCGCCGAGCGCGTTCAGCGCACGGTCGAGCGCGAACTCGATGCGGTGGAGCGCGTTTTAGCGTGCCTGCGTCCCGCCAACGAGAGCGAAGTCGAACGCACCGCGCGCACGCTCGCGAGCCTGGCGCGCACCTTGCGAGACATCGTCGCGTTCGACGATCCCCCTGCCGTGGAGCCCGACGACGATGACGATGCCGGACCCCGCGACATGGATGAATTCCGTCGCGACCTTGCACGACAAATTGACGAAATTATCGCGGCGAGAAATCGCACAGCTGATCGCGGCGCAGAAGAGTAGCGATATTCTCGCTTGGCGCGGCGACTGGTGCCAGGCGATCCAGCCGCATCAATTGCCGCCGCTGCTCACCGAAAACGGTGAGGACTGGACCACCTGGCTCGCGCTTGGCGGGCGCGGCGCCGGCAAGACGCGCGCCGGCGCGGAGTTCGTGCGCTCGCTCGTGCGCGGCGTCAAGCCTTATGCCACGCGGCCGCATGGACGCATCGCGCTCGTCGGCGAGACCTTGCACGACGTGCGCGAGGTGATGATCGAGGGCGTCTCCGGGCTCCTGCGTGTGCATTCGCGCGACGAACGTCCGGTCTGGGTCTCGTCGCGCCGGCGGCTGGAATGGCCGAACGGCGCGATCGGCTACGCCTTCTCCGCCGACGATCCGGAAAGCCTGCGCGGCCCGCAATTCGAGGCGGCGTGGGCGGACGAGCTCGCCAAGTGGCGCCATGCCGATGCGACCTTCGACATGCTGCAGTTCGGGCTGCGCCTTGGCGAACGGCCGCGGCAAGTCATCACGACCACGCCGCGGCCGACGGCTTTGATCAAGCGCCTCATCGCCGATCCGTCGACCGTGGTGACGCGCGCCGGGACGGCGGCGAATGCGCGCAACCTCTCCGCCGTGTTTCTCTCGGCGATCGTCAATCGCTATGCCGGCACGCGGCTCGGGCGCCAGGAGCTCGACGGCGAGGTGATCGAGGAGCGCAACGACGCGCTGTGGTCACGCGGGATGATCGAGGCGGCGCGGGTGGAGATGGCGCCGGCACTGTCGCGCATCGTCGTCGCGGTCGATCCGCCGGCGTCGAGCAGCAAGCGCGCCGACGCTTGCGGCCTTGTTGCGGCGGGGCGCGCGGAGGATGGCGCCATCTACGTCATTGCCGACGAGAGCGCGAACGGCCTCTCGCCTTCCGCCTGGGCGGCGAAGGCGATCGCGCTGTGGCGGCGCCTTGCGGCCGATGCGCTTGTCGTCGAGGTCAATCAGGGCGGCGAGATGGTGCGCACCGTCATCGCCGAGATCGACAGCAGCGTTCCGGTGACGAGCGTGCGCGCGCAACGCGGCAAGTGGCTGCGCGCCGAACCCGTCGCCTCGCTCTACGAGCAGGGCCGGGTGAAGCACGCCGGCGTCTTCCCGGCGCTGGAGGACGAGATGTGCGACTTCGGGTTGGACGGCCTCTCGTCCGGCCGCTCGCCCGACCGGCTCGACGCGCTCGTCTGGGCGGTCACCGCGCTCACCTTCGGCGCGCGCGGCGCGCCGCGCATGCGGAGTTTGTAACGTGCGGCATGCTCAGATGTCGTCCCCGCGAAGGCGGGGACCCAGTACGCTCTGCCTTAGAGAGAGGCTGCGACGTACTGGATGCCCGCCTCCGCGGGCATGACAACCGGAATGCTTTTCTGACATCAGGACACCGCTTATGCTCGATCGACTGAAGCATCTCTTCCGCGCGCCGGAGACGAAAGCGTCGCGCACGGCGCAGGTCATTGCGATGCAAGGCGGCGGGAGCGCGCGCTGGACGCCGCGCGATTATGCCGCGCTTGCGCGTGAAGGCTACACGACGAACGCGATCGTGCATCGCGCGGTGAAGCTCGTCGCGGAAAACGTCGGTTCGCTCTCGCTGCTCGTCTATGAGGGCGCGCAGGAGCGTGACGGCCATCCGCTCGGTGTGCTCATCGCGCAGCCCAATCCGCGGCAGGACGGCGCGACGTTCCTGGAAGGCGTCGCGACCTATCTCCTGCTCGCCGGCAATTCCTATGTCGAGGCGGTGACGCTCGACGGGAGCCCGCGCGAACTCTACGCGCTGCGGCCCGACCGCGTGCGGCTCGAGCCCGGCGCCGATGGCTGGCCCGAGGCCTATACGTATAGCGCGGCGGGGCGAAGTGTGCGCTTCGCGCAGGACGCCGCGCCCATTGCGCCGATCCTGCACATGGCGATGCTGCATCCGCTCGACGATCATTACGGCTTGAGCCCGCTCGAGGCGGCGGCGGTCGCCGTCGATACGCACAACGCCGCGGCGCGCTGGAACAAGGCGCTGCTCGACAATGCGGCGCGGCCCTCCGGCGCGCTCGTCTACGCGGGGCCGGAAGGCGCGCTCCTTTCGGAGCCGCAATTCGAGCGGCTCAAGCAGGAGCTCGAGACGACGTATCAAGGCGCGGCGAATGCCGGGCGTCCTCTCCTTCTCGAAGGCGGGCTCGACTGGAAGGCGATGTCGCTTTCGCCGAAGGACATGGATTTCCTGCAGGCGAAGCACGCGGCGGCGCGCGAGATCGCGCTCGCTTTCGGCGTGCCGCCGATGCTGCTCGGCATTCCCGGCGATCTCACTTACGCGAATTATGCGGAGGCGAACCGCGCGCTGTGGCGGCAGACAGTGCTGCCGCTCGGCAATCGCATCGCCTCCGCGCTCGCGCAATGGCTTTCGCCGGCGTTCGGCGGAGAATTGCGGATCGTTATCGACACGGATCAGATCGACGCGCTCGCCGCCGATCGCGCGGCGGCGTGGGAGCGCATCTCCGCCGCGGCGTTCCTCACGCTCAACGAGAAGCGCGAGGCGCTGGGCTATGCCCCGCTGGAGGGTGGCGATCGGGTTTAAGTTCTCTCAGTGTCATGCCCGCCAACGGGCCCGGCTTCGCCGGCCCGATGACAGGCTCCGGCGGGCATCCAGTACGCCGCGGCCGATCATCGAGGCAGGGCGTACTGGGTCCCCGCTTTCGCGGGGACGACATGCGGAGTTTGTCTACCGCACCCACTCGTCCATCTCGGACGCGCCGGGATCGCCGCGTGGTCCGCGCGGACCAGGGTCGCCGCGTGGTCCGACGAAACCGCGCGGTCCGCGATCGCCTTGCGCACCCGGAGGACCCGATGGGCCGGGCGGACCAGCGGGGCCGGGCGGCCCTGCTTCGCCGCGTTCGCCTTTCGCGCCGTGTTCGCCCTGGTCGCCTTTCGGTCCTTGCGGCCCAGCCTGACCGGCAAGTCCGGGCGGACCGGGAAGTCCCGGCGCGCCTTGCGGACCCGCCGCACCAGGCGGTCCCGTCGGCCCGCGCTCGCCTTTCTCGCCGCGCGGTCCCGCGGGGCCGCAATTGGCGACGACGAAGCGCAGCGTGTCGGCGCCGGCGCGCAGCGTGCCGATGCAGTCGGGCGGGATGTAGACGATGCGAAAGGCGAAGCGGCCGCGGCTGTCGGCGGTGACGCTGTAGCGCTCGTCGAGCACGACCAGGAAATGCGGCAGGTCGGTGCGTCCGGCGACGACGAGATTGCCGCGCACGATCTGCGCCTCGCGCAGGCGGATCTCCGCGCGCGCCGCGATCGGCGCGGCGATGACGCACGCCGCAGCGAAACACAATGCAAGGCGGAAACGCATCACTCATTCCGGCCGGGACACGACGGCGGAGCCTGACCGATCGGGGCGGCCTTCGTCAATCCGGCCGCGCATGGGCCGCGGCTTGTCATTCCGGGGCGCCGCGACAGCGGCGAGCCCGGAATCCATAACCCCAGCGCTGGGTGTCGTGGATTCCGGACTCACCTGCTCCGCAGGTGATCCGGAACGACAGAGAAAGACAACGCGCGCACAGACGTCATTCGGCCGCAGGCATCGTTATGGACGAACTCATCCGCACCTTCGCCGTGCGCGGCGACCTCGCGCACCTCGCGCTCTTCCTCTGGGCGAGCGGGGCGAGCGCGCTTCTCTGGTTCGCGCTGCGCGAGCTCGCCGCCGCGATGCGCCGCTTCGACGATTTCGTGCGCGAGCTTGCGCGCTTCAACGAGAGCCATGGAGTGACAGATGGACACATTGCACACGGTGCTTCGCGCCATCCGCGGTGAGGCGAAGACGCGCCGCGACCACCTTCATGTCTTCCGCGAGTTCCTCGGCCATCTCGATCGCGCGGCCAAGCGTGGCGTGCCGGCGCGGCGTCTCGCTCCGGCGAAGGTTCCGGCGCGCAAACGCGCGAAGCGGTAGAGACCTCGCCGCAGCAATCGTCATGCGCGGGCTCGACCCGCGCATCCATCAGCCAAAAACAAGTTTCATCGACGGATGGATTGCCGGGTCAAGCCCGGCAATGACGGCCAATGATTTCACGCGAAAGAGAATCCGCATGAACGCGATTGCGCAACTCAGCGCGCCGCATTTCGGCATCGACGCCGACGGCACGGTCGAAGGCTATGCGAGCCTGTTCGGCGTCGTCGACCAGGCGCGCGACATGGTGATGCCGGGCGCCTTCCGCGAGACGCTGAAAGCGCGAGGCTTGCGCCGCATCCCGATGCTGTTCCAGCACGACCCGGCGGAGCCCGTCGGCATCTGGCTCGAGTTGCGCGAGGATTTCCGCGGGCTCTACGCGCGCGGCCGCCTCATCCCCGACGTGCAGCGCTCGCGCGAGCTCTTCTCGCTCTTGCGCGCCGGCGCGATCGACGGGCTCTCGATCGGCTTTCGCACCGTGCAGGGCCGCGTCGAGGCGAAGACGCGCGTGCGCAAGCTCACCGCCATCGACCTCTGGGAGATTTCCATCGTCACGTTCCCGCTGCTCGCGGGCGCGCGCGTCCACGCCGTGAAAGGATCCGCGGTGTCCTCCCCGCCGCGGCTCTCGCCGGCGCGGGCGCGCGCGGAAGCGGCCTGGCGCACGGCGTGTGGTGCTGCGCATTCGGCACGGCGTCATTCCGGGGCGCCGCTCCTGCGGCGAGCCCGGAATCCATAACCCCAGCGTTGCGTCTTACCCCTTCAACTCACGCAAAGCCCGTAGCCCGGGTGGAGCGAAGCGGAACCCGGGGTCAGCCAGCCGATCGTTCCCGGATTTCGCTTCGCTCCATCCGGGCTACGCACGCCGCTCGTACCTCCTCAAGTTACGCAAGGAACTGCCGCATGGGCTGGGTGCAGCCTGCTGCCATCGCGCGTCAGCGCCACCGCCTGATGCGGCCTGACGCGTCCCGCTGGCTACGTCCCGACGCGGCGCGATGGATGACAACCTCGTGCGAATTCCGACATTGAAGCATTGGGAAATCAATGCGTGGTATCAACGCTTGAATGATGACTACGATGGGCTGTCTCCCAGACAGTATTTGAGAGGGAAGGATTGGGATGAACGGCGGCGAGTCGGTCTCGAAGCTTTGATCAGATACGGAGTGCTGAAGCCATGAAGCGCAGCGACTTATCGACAATGTCCGACGACCATTTGGTCGAGCGCTTTGCCGAAATTGCATTGGCTCAGGACCGGGCGCTGCTCAACGACGAGATTTCAAAATTCAATGAGCTTTATCGTGAGAAGCGAGCTGTAGAGGACGAGCTGAAGACGCGGCCCGGCGATCAGCGCCGCCTGCTCTTGCGCCTCTACGAACATGAGAATGCGCAGGTGCGGCTCAATGCGGCGAAGTCGACGTTGGCTGTCGCGCCGACGACGGCCAGGGAAGCACTAGAGAGGCTCGCCGCTTCGAAAGAATTTCCGCAAGCGGGTGACGCCGGCATGTCGATCGTGAATTTGGATCGCGGGATCTTCAAACCCGTCTAGCACGCCGCGCATTGGCGGCAACGGCGCTCTTCGAATTTTTCAATGATCGCATGCGGGCCGGCTCACGGCCGCGCGACGATCACGCACGACCTCATCCCCAACCACAACCACGAGGAAGAGCACACATGGATATCGACATCAATCAGCACGCGCCCGAGATCAAGGCGGGCATCGGCGAAGCCTATGGCACGCATGACGAGACGATGCGCGTGTTCGAGGAATACAAGGTGACGAATGACGCGCGGCTTGCCGCGATCGAGAAGGGGCGCGGCGCCGATCCGCTTCTCGAGGAGAAGATGGCGCGTCTCAATGCGCGCATGGACGAGCTGACGCTCAAATCCGCGCGTCCGGCGCTCGGCGCGGAGAAGGCGGCGACGACGCATCAGGCGCGTGAGCACAAGCAGGCCTTCGATGCCTATATGCGCGGCGGCGAGAGCGGCGGCTTGCGCGCGCTGGAGACGAAGGCGCTTTCCGTCGGCTCCAGTCCCGACGGCGGCTATCTCGTGCCCGACGAGATCGCGCAGACGATCGGCAAGCGGCTTTCCGTCATCTCGCCGATCCGCTCGATCGCCGGCGTGCAGGAGGTCTCGTCCTCCGTCTACAAGAAGCCGTTCATGACCTCCGGCCCGTCCGTCGGCTGGGTTGGCGAGACGGCGGCGCGGCCGCAGACCAATTCGCCGGTGCTCGACGAGCTCGCCTTCCCGGCGATGGAGCTCTACGCCATGCCGGCGGCGACGCCGTCGCTCCTCGAAGACGCGGCAGTGAATGTCGACGAATGGCTCGCGGGCGAGGTGGAGCAGGCGTTCGCCGAGCAGGAGGGCACCGCGTTCGTCTCCGGCGATGGCAGTAACAAGCCGAAGGGATTCCTCTCCTACACGAATGTCGCGAACGGTTCGTGGGAGTGGGGCAAGCTCGGCTATCTCGCGACCGGCGTCGCCGGCGACTGGCCGGCGAGCGAGCCTTCCGATGTGCTCGTCGATCTCGTCTATGCGGTGCGTGCCGGCTATCGCCAGAACGCAACCTTCGTGATGAACCGCAAGACGCAGGCGGCGATCCGCAAGTTCAAGGATTCCTCCGGCAACTATCTCTGGCAGCCGCCGGCGGTCTTCGGCGGGCGCGCCACGCTGATGACGTTCCCGGTCATCGAGGCGGAGGACATGCCGGACGTCGCGGCGAATTCGCTCTCGATCGCCTTCGGCGATTTCCGCCGCGGCTATCTCGTCGTCGACCGGCAGGGCGTGCGCGTGCTGCGCGATCCCTACAGCGCCAAGCCCTACGTGCTCTTCTATACGACGAAACGCGTCGGCGGCGGCGTGCAGGACTTCGACGCGATCAAGCTTCTCAAGTTCGCGGCGTCGTAGCGGACGCAGAATGTCGCGATCGCTGAGGATGAGAAATCGTCATTGCCGGGCTTGACCCAGCAATCCATCCTCTTCGTAAAATTTCCTTTGAATGATGGATGCGCGGGTCAAGCCCGCGCATGACGGAGCAAGCAACACCGGGCGGCGCGCTGCCGCCCGGAATTTCATTCTTCACATCACGAGACGTCTCACATGTCAGCGCGCGAAACCGCCTGGCTCGAGCATCAGCGCCGCCGCTTCATGCGCCCGGACGCTGAACGCTATTGGCGCCCCGATGCCGCGCGCTTCATGACACCCGAGGCGGCGCGGCAGCTCCTGCCGCCGTCGCTATGGCCTGTCGAACCGCAATCTTCGAACCAGGTTGACGCGGCTGAGGAAGTCGCGCGCCAACGTGAATACGACATCGAGCTTGCGCAGATCAAATCGGATTTCGCAGCGCTGCGCTTCGAGATCGCGCTCGCAAAACGCGCGAAGGCGGAATGCAAGGAAAACTTCAATCCCGACCAGCCGCGCATCCCGGCCGGCAATCCGGATGGAGGGCAGTGGACGTATGGTGACGGAGCGGCTTCAGATGCAACTCCAACAGATATCAGCGGTGCGCGGCGTCTCGGCTCTCGGCCTCATGGTCATCATTTTGTGAGCCATAGCGTCTACAGCAAGTTGCCGCTTCGCCCCGAAACGCGGAAGGTGTTTGATGAAGCAAAGACGGGACGGTTGCATGGTGATTGGCACGGCTGGGATCGTGATCATCAAGATTATAATCTCGCGGTAAAGGAAGCTCTCGAAAAATTCATGGCCGACCGAAGAATACAGCCTGAGCAAATGACTCCGGATCAAGCGCACGAATTCGTCAACTCTGTTAAGAGGTCAAGCGACCTGCGAATTCGCCGTTACAACGTCCGGATTTACATGCGGGAGATAATGTATTGGATGCGTCGAGGCCCGCGCGTGGAGGAATGATGAATGACTTCCATGGAAGATCAAAAACAGATGGACCAGTGGGAACGGCTCTATAGCCGCGTATGCAACGTGCTGAAGAACTTCGGCAAAGAGGACCCGTTTGGAAAGGAAGATTACTGGGTACACGACGACAATTGGGGATCTCTGCAAGTCAAAGTCTATATTAACAATCTGGCGCTGTTAGAGCCGGGTGTGATCCAATTGCTCCAAAAGACGCTAAAGGACCTTCACGGATGGGAGCTCGTCATCGCTATCGACGTTCCTGGCGCAGGTGAGTCTTGGCCGAACATGGGGCTGAAAATCCGTCAGCATGAAATCATCGACGGGTTACAGCGGCAATATTTTCCGGAGCAATTTCGAGACTATCACTACGAAGGAAGCCGGCCTGGCACCGAGAGCGATTGAGATCGCCGCAGCGAGAAATCTACCACAGCGATCTTTGCCTCTATCAGACGAGAGTCCTGATCGATGTCATCCGAAGCAGATGCTGCTCAGGTCGCGACGTGGGAAAAGTTGCGCCGGTTGGTGCGAAAATCGCTCAGCCGCTTCGGCGTGGAGGGCGTATCTCGCGATAAAGATTTTTGGGTCGACGACGACAACTTTGGAACGGCCCAGCAGAAGGTCTATTTTCGGAATCTGCGCTTGTTGGAGCCGGCCGTCATCAGGACGCTTCAAGCGCTTCTTCAGAAAAGTCCTGCCTGGAAAATTGTCGTTGCAATCTCGGTGCCAGGTGCGGGCGATGCCTGGCCCGACATGGGGCTGAATATCCGAGCGGATGAAATCATCGATGATTTGAAGCGCGAGTATCTTCCGGCGGAGTTTCGCAGCATTTACTATCCCGGAAGCAGATCGCCAGCCCAAGGCGAATGACTGTCTGGCGTTGATCGCCAGAGCCGCGCTTCACTCCGCCAACGGACTCCCAAGCTTGCGTGCCGTCTCAACGATCCAATCGCGATAGCGCGAAAGCGGCGTCACGCCGGTGAGGCCGCCGCAGCCGGCCGCGTTCTTCGGGCCGGTCGACCAGCTCACGACGCCCGTCACCGCGACGGCCATGCCGCGCCGAACAAAGACGGGCGCGCCGGAATCCGCCGTGCAGGCGCCGAGTCCCGCTGTTTCGTTGCGCGTCGCCGGATCGACCAGGCGCAGTTGCAGCGAGCCTGGTTGTCCGGTCGCGACGAGGTCGGCCGTGCGCAATGTGCCGCCGGTCTTGCCGTCGCCGCGCACGGTGACGCCGAAGCCGGCGACGGTGAAGCGGTCGCCGACGGCGACCAGCGCATCGGCGCCGGCGATTGGAACCGGCGTGAAGGACGCGGGCAGGGGTGCGGCAAGCTTTAGGAGCGCGACGTCGGCGGTCGCGCGATGCGCCAGCAGCGTCTTGAGCGCGAAGGCAGGATGCCGCGCGATCGTCGTCAGGTCCTTGAGCGAGGGCGTGCGGTTCGCATCGAAGAGAACGAGCTTGTAGTCGGCGCCCGGCAGCACGCAATGCGCTGCGGTGAGCAATACGTCGTGGGCGACCGCCGTCGCGGTGCAGGAACTGCCGCGCGAACCGACGATCATCACGACATGGCGCCTTATGCCGTCAGGCGCGACCGGCGCGCCGCCGACCATGGCGGCGGCGGGCGTCGAGACGAAGCTTATGGCGACGAGGGCGAAGGCAAGGACGTGGCGCATGCGCTGCGTTGAGCCTGACAGCGCGCGCGATGTCAACGTGTTGCACCTGATGGGGCCGCGCACTGCCTTCCCCTCCCCGGAGGGGAGGGTGGCTCCGAATGAGCGAAGCGAGTGAGGAGACGGGCGGGGTCATCTCACGACTTGTCCCCACCCGGCCGAGCGTTTTCACGCGCGTCCACCCTCCGCTCCGGGGAGGGACAAGTCCGACCATGACGCATTCTCATTGCGATTGCAGGAAAAAAATGACAGCCATTCTCTTGACGCCGCCGGCGATCGAGCCGCTGACGCTCGCCGATGCGAAACTTTATCTGCGCGTGGCGCATGACGATGATGACGATCTCATTACGTCGCTTGTCGCGGCGGCGCGCAGCCATGTGGAAGGGCGCGCGCGGCGGGCGCTGATCACGCAGGTTTGGCGCATCACGCGCGATGCCTGGCCACCGGACGGCCGCTTCGTGCTGCCGCTTGCACCGGCGCGTACCGTCATCGCCGCGCGTGTTTACGACGCCGACAGCGTCGCGCATGCGACCGACACGCAGGCGTTCGTCGTCGAGGCGGGCGCTGCGCCCGGCGTGATCGCCTTTTCGCCGTGGTTCGTTCCCGCACCCGGGCGCGCCGCGGGCGGCATCGAGCTCGATGTGAGCTTCGGCTATGGCGACGCCGCAATCGACGTGCCGGCGCCGCTCATCCAGGCGATGCGGCTTCTCCTCGCGCATTGGTACGAGAACCGCGGCGTGGTCACGGCGGACGGTGCGAACGCGCCGATGCCTGCCGGCGTTGATGCGCTGCTCGCGCCCTATCGGGGGCTGACGCTATGACCGGGATCGGACGGTTGCGCGAGCGTGTCACGCTCGAAGCGCCGGTCGAGACGGCGGATGGCGCCGGCGGCGTGACACGCAGCTATGCGGCACAAGCAACGCTGTGGGCTGAGCTGGTGCCGCTCTCGGCACGCGGGTCGCTCGTTGCCGATGCTTCCGGCGCGACGATCACACATCGCTTCACGATCCGCAGCGGCGTCGACGTCACGACGCGGCATCGGCTGCGGCTCGGTGCGAGAGTCTTCGACGTCGTGGCCGTGCGCGACGGCGACGCACAACGTCGCCTCATGCTGATCGAGGCACGAGAGCGGGCCGAGTAACGGATACAGCCTTTCTCCGTCATCCTGAGGTGCGAGCCGACGTAGTCGGCGAGCCTCGAAGGATGCACGGCCAATTCCCTCATGACAGTGGCCGTCGCCCTTCGAGGCTCGGCGGCTCCGCCGCCTCGCACCTCAGGGTGACGGATCGAATTCGTCATCCGTCATTTCGGAAAACGCCCATGTCCTCCTCCGCTGCGGCGCTGCGCGCCGCCGTCCACGACGCGCTCGTTGCGCATGCCCCGCTCGTCGCCGTGCTCGGCGGGCCGAAGATCTACGACGAGCCACCGCGCGGCGCGGCGTTTCCCTATGTCACGCTCGGCGAGGCGCATAGCGCCGATTTCTCGACCGGCACGGAGGCGGGCGAGGAACATCGCCTGACGCTGCATGCCTGGTCGCGTCAGGGCGGACATCGCGAAGCGCATCTCGTCGTCGCCGCGCTGACGCAAGCGCTCGACGACGCGCCGCTCGCGCTCGATGGCCACGCGCTCGTCAATCTGCGCTTTTCGCTCGCCGATGTGCGGCGCGAAGCGGACGGGCGCACCTACCACGGGCTCGTGCGCTTCCGCGCCGTCACCGAGCCGCTGTGACGATAACCGTCCTGCCCGTAGCCCGGATGAAGCGCAGCGAAATCCGGGATTCCTGCTGCTGATGCTCCCGCATTTCGCTTCGCTCCATGCGGGTTACAAAAGGAACACCACCATGGCCGCCCAGAAAGGCAAGGATCTGCTTCTCAAGCTCGCCGATGGCGCAGACTTCATCACCGTCGCAGGATTGCGCACGCGCCGGCTCGCGTTCAACGCCGAGACCGTTGACGTGACGCATGCCGAATCCGCCGGCCGATGGCGCGAGCTGCTCGACGGCGCTGGCATCAAGCGCGCGTCGGTTGCGGGGCGCGGATTGTTCAGGGACGCGGCGTCCGACGCGCTGATGCGGCAGATGTTCTTCGACGGCGCGGTGCAAGGGATGCAGATCGTCATTCCCGATTTCGGCACCGTCGCCGGGCCGTTCCAGATCACGAGCCTCGAATTCGCCGGCGAGCACGACGGCGAGGTGACCTACGAGCTCGCGCTTGAGTCGGCGGGCGAGCTGACGTTCGCGGCGGCATGATGCCGCTTCACCTCTCCCGCTTGCGGGAGAGGTCGGAGCGCGAAGCGCTCCGGGTGAGGGGGGTGGATCAGATCACAGCCCTCACCCCAACCCTCTCCCGCAAGCGGGAGAGGGGGCGCGCAGAATACGCCGCTCTTCTCGATCACCATGCAAGGTCCAGTCCCATGCCCAACCACCATCGCGGAGAGATCGAAGCGGAGATCGGCGGTGCGCGGCGCACGCTCGTGCTCACGCTCGGCGCGCTCGCGGAGCTCGAAAGCGCGTTCGGCGCCGACGATCTCGTCGCGCTCGCGGAGCGTTTCGGTACGGGGCGCCTGTGCGCGCTCGACCTCGTCCGCATCATCGGCGCGGGCTTGCGCGGGGCGGGGGAGGCGGTGACCGACGACGAGGTCGCGTGCATGACGACGCCGGACGGTGCAGCCGGCTATGCGCGCATCGCCGCCGTGCTGTTGCAAGCGACCTTTGGTGATGAGGGCGCCGCGTCACGCCCTCCGCCGCGCGCGGAGAAGAGCGGATAGCGCCGCCGCCGTTCCCGTGGACGCAAGCGATCGGGTTCGGCATCGGCGTCCTGCATCTACCTCCCGACACATTCTGGCGCATGACGCCACGCGAGCTCGCGGCGGCGCTGTGCATCCTGAGCGGCGAGACGACGCCGTTCGCGCGCGACGATTTCGATGCGCTTCTTCGCCGCTTCCCCGACACTGCCAAGGAGACGCCGTATGGCCGCTGACGACACCACGGGCAACAATCTCGTCCAGGCGATGGACGCGATCGGGGCGCGCCAGCAAAGCCTCGAGATCGGCGCGAACAGTCTCGCACGCGCAATGAGCCAAGCTTTCACAAGCGCGGCGATCAGCGGCAAACAGTTCGATGATGTACTAAAGGGACTCGGACTGCGCCTCTCCGATCTCGCGTTGCGGGCCGCGTTCAAGCCGCTGACGAAGGCGCTCACTGGCGGGCTCGAGCAACTGTTCAATGGCCTCGCCGGTGCCGGCGCTCAGGCCGCGGCCGTGCAGCCTTTCGCGTCCGGTGGGGTGATTGCTGCGCCAACCTATTTCCCGATGGGTCCGCGCGGCGTTGGGCTCGCGGGCGAAGCGGGGCCGGAAGCGATCTTGCCGTTGGCGCGCGGCGCGGACGGACGCCTGGGTGTAGCCGCAGGCGCTGCGTCGGCCGCGTCGGCTGTCACGATCAACATCACGACGCCGGACGCCGAAAGCTTCCGCCGCTCGGAGACGCATGTCACCGGCCTGATCGCCCGCGCCGTCGCGCGCGGCCAGCGCACGCTTTGACGAACGCAAGAATCGAGTGCCGCCATGCCCGCCGCTTTTCATGAGATCCTCTTTCCGCTCGACGTCGCGTTGCGTAGCGCCGGCGGCCCGGAGCGAAAGACCGATGTCGTCGCGCTCGGCTCCGGCCGCGAGGAGCGCAACGCGCGCTGGGCGCATTCGCGACGGCGCTACGACGCCGGCTATGGCGTAAAGACGCTCGACGCGCTCTCGGCTGTACTCGCGTTCTTCGAGGAGCGGCGCGGGAGGCTCTACGGCTTCCGCTGGCGCGACCGGCTCGATCATTCCTCTGGCGCGCCGGGCGCGGCGGTGACCGCGCTCGATCAGACGATCGGCATCGGCGACGGGACAGCCGCAATGTTCGCGCTGACGAAAATCTATGGCGGTGGGCACGCGCCCTATGCCCGGCCGATCGTCAAGCCCGTCGCCGGCAGCGTGCGCCTCGCGGTCGCAGGCGTCGAGCAAACGGCGGACACGGCGTTCGCCGTTGATACGACGACGGGCGATGTCACGTTTCTCGCCGGCCACATTCCGGCTGTGGGTGCGGCGGTCACCGCCGGCTTTCTTTTCGACGTGCCGGTGCGCTTCGACACCGACTATCTCGAAGTCGACCTCTCCGCCTTCGCCGCCGGCGCCATCCCGCACATCCCGCTCGTCGAGATCAAGCCATGAGAGTAATTCCATCCGCCCTGCAGGCGAAGCTCGAGAGCGGCGCGACGACGCTCGCGCGCTGCGTGATCGTCACGCGCCGCGACGGCGTGGTGCAGGGCTTCACCGACCACGACGAGGACATCGTGCTCGATGGCGTCCTCTGTCGCGCGCGCACCGGCATCGCCGCATCGGAAGCGACGCAGCAGCTCGGCCTTGCGGTGACCGGCGCGGCGATCTCCGGCGCGCTCGCGTCCGATACGCTCAACGAAGCCGACCTCGCGGCCGGTCTTTACGACGCGGCGTCGGTCACGATGCACCTCGTCGACTGGAGCGAGCCGGGGTTGCACGTGCTCCTCTCAAGCGGTGTGCTCGGCGAGGTGCGGCGCGGGAGCGGCGCGTTTACGGCGGAGCTGCGCTCGCTGGCGCATCGCCTGCAGGAGGAGAGCGGACGCCTCTATACGGCCGCCTGCCCAGCCGATCTCGGCGATGCGCGCTGCACCGTCGACCTCACGTCGTCAGCGTATCGCGGGGAGGGGGCAGTGCTCGCGGTCGCGGCGGCAGGCGCCTTCACTGTATCGGGGCTCGACACTTTCGCCGACGGCTGGTTCACGGGCGGCAAGCTCGCATGGACTTCCGGCGCCAATGCCGGCGCGGCGATGGAGGTGAAGATCCATCGCGCAGCGGCGACTTGCGCCATCGAGCTTTGGCAGGCGATGCCGCAGCCGATTGCGGCAGGCGACACCTTCATCGTCACGGCAGGATGCGACAAGCGCTTTGCGACCTGCCGCGACCGTTTCGCGAACAGCCTCAACTTTCGCGGCTTCCCCGCGATCCCCGGCAACGATTTCCTCATCCAGGTGCCCGTGCCCGGCGAGCCCGGCCACGACGGCACGATGCTCGGCACACGCGCATGAGTGCTCCTGTCTTGACCCGCACCGCCATCGTCGCTGAAGCGCGATCGTGGATCGGCACGCCGTATCGGCACCAGGCATCGCTGAAAGGCGTGGGCTGCGATTGCCTCGGCCTCGTGCGCGGCGTCTTCCGTGCGCTTTACGGCGAGGAGCCGGAGCGCGTGCCGCCCTATGCGCCGGACTGGGCGGAAGCCGCGTCCGACGAGCCGCTGGCGCAGGCCGCCGCGCGGCATCTCGCGGTGATCGATCCGCGCCGTTTGGATGTCGGCGATGTGCTCCTGTTCCGCTGGCGCGCGGGCCTTGCCGCCAAGCATGCGGCGATCGTCGCGACGCCGGGAACGATGATTCACGCGCATGACGGCGCCGCGGTCGCCGAAGTCGCGATCAGCCCCTGGTGGCGCCGTCGCCTCGCTTTCGCTTTCCGCTTCCGCGGTGTGCTGGACGCATAATCATGGCCGCTCTTCTTCTCTCCGTCGCCGGCGCCGCTGGTGGCAATGCGCTGTTCGGCCCGGTGGGCGCGATCTTCGGCCGTCTCGCCGGCGCGCTCGCCGGCAATGTGATCGATCACGCGCTCCTCGGCGGCGCGCGCTCGGTCGAAGGCCCGCGCCTCGCCGATCTCGATGTGATGACGTCGACCGAAGGCGCGCCGATCCCGCGCCTTTACGGGCGCGCGCGGCTCTCCGGCCAGGTGATTTGGGCGACGCGGCTGGAGGAAGTGATCAGCAGGAAGAACAACGACGCCGTCGGCGGCAAGGGGCTCGGGCCGAAGAGCACGACGACGACCTACAGCTATTTTGCGAATTTTGCCGTCGGGCTCTGCGAAGGCCCGATCGGGAACGTCGCGCGCATCTGGGCGGACGGAAAGCTCCTCGATCTCCCCGACATCACGTGGCGCGTCTATCGCGGCGACGAGACGCAGATGCCCGATCCGCTGATCGTCGCTAAGGACGGCGCGGCGAATGCGCCCGCTTATCGAGGCCTCGCTTACATCGTCTTCGAGCGGCTGCCGCTGGAGAAATTCGGCAACCGCATCCCGCAGCTGTCGTTCGAGGTGACGCGGCCGATCGGCGCGCTCGAGCCGATGGTGCGCGCGGTGACTCTCATTCCCGGCACGACCGAGTTCGGCTATGCCCCGCAGACCGTGGTGCGCTCACTCGGCCCCGGACAGTCGGCGCCCGAGAACCGGCATGTGAGCTACGCGGCGTCGGATTTCGAAGCCTCGCTCGATCAACTGCAGGCGGTCTGCCCCAGCCTCGCGCGCGTCGCGCTCGTCGTCGCCTGGTTCGGCACGGATTTGCGCGTGGCGCATTGCGCGCTCATGCCCGGCGTCGAAAACCGCACGAAGGTGACGCAGGGCGCGAGCTGGGCGGTCGGCGGGCTCACACGTGCCGACGCGCATCTGATCTCGTCGGTCGAAGGCCGTCCGGCGTTCGGCGGCACGCCGTCGGACGAGAGCATTGTCGCCGCGATTGCCGCGCTGAGGGCGCGTGGCCTGAAGGTCACGCTCTATCCGTTTGTGATGATGGACGTTCCGGCGGACAACACGCTGCCGGATCCATGGACGGGCGCAGCATCGCAGCCGCACTACCCTTGGCGCGGGCGCATCACCTGCGATCCGGCGCCGGGCGCGTCCGGCTCGCCCGACGGCACCGGCGCGGCGGCGATGCAGATTGCGACCTTTTTCGGAACCGCGGCGCCGTCCGACTTCAGCGTTGCGGACGGGCAGGTGAGCTATGCCGGCCCCGACGAATGGACGCTGCGCCGCATGGCGCTGCACTACGCGAACCTCGCGGTCGCAGCCGGCGGCGTCGACGCTTTCGTCATCGGTTCGGAGCTCAAGGGCCTGACGCGTGTCCGCTCTGCGCCCGGCGTTTATCCCGCCGCCGATGCGCTTGCCGCACTCGCCGTCGATGTGAAGGGTATTGTCGGCAGCGACACGGTCGTGACCTATGCCGCCGACTGGACCGAATACGGCGCGCATGTCGTCGACGCGTCGGCGCAGGAGGTCGGCTTTCCGCTCGACGCAGTGTGGGCCTCGCCTGCAATCGACGCGGTCGGCATCGACTACTACGCGCCGCTGTCCGACTGGCGTGACGATGCCATGCATGCGGATCGCGCGCTCGCCGAGACGATCTATGATCGCGCCTATCTCGCCGGAAATCTTGCGGCAGGTGAAGCTTACGATTGGTTCTATACGGATGATTCCGCGCGTGCGGCGCAGACGCGCACGCCGATCACGGACGGCGCGGCGGGAAAGCCGTGGGTCTTCCGCGTCAAGGATTTTTGGAACTGGTGGAGCGCGTCGCATTTTCCGCGCATTGACGGCACGGAAGTCGCCGCGCCGACGGCCTGGGTTCCGCAATCGAAGCCGATCTGGCTGACCGAGGTCGGCTGCCCTGCGGTCGACAAGGGCGCGAACCAGCCGAGCGTCTTTCCCGACCCGAAGTCGGCGGAAACGGGCGTGCCGTACTTCTCGAACGGTGGTCGCGACGATCTCATCCAGCGTCGCTATCTCGAAGCGGTGCTGCAAAGCCTCGATCCCGCGCTCGGCGCGATGGATGGGCGCAATCCAGTCTCGGCGATCTATGGCGGGCGCATGTTCGCGCCCGACGCGATCCATGTGTGGACGTGGGACGCGCGGCCGTATCCGATCTTTCCCGCCGCCAGCGATGTCTGGAGCGACGGCGGCAACTGGGAGACGGGGCATTGGCTGACCGGCCGGCTCGGCGCCGCGCCGCTCGACGCGCTCGTTGCGACGATCCTCATCGATGCCGGCGTCGCGAACGTTGTCTGCGACGACCTGCGTGATGGCGTCGAAGGCTATGTGCTCGACCGGCCGATGGCGCCGCGCGCGGCGATCGAGCCGCTCGCGCTCGCTTACGCCTTCGACGCGCACGAGGACGGCGCGTCGCTGCGCTTCCGGCCGCGCGGCTCGGCGCCTGTTCTGAGCTTGAACGAGAAGGAACTGGTTCTCCCCGACGACAAGCCGCCGCTTTCTTCGCTCCGTGCGCAAGAGACGGAGCTGCCGCGCGAAGCGTCGCTCGGCTTCACCGTCGGGGGAGCGGACTATCGCCGCATGACCGCGCTTTCGCGTCGCCTCATCGGCGGCAGCGCGCGCACGGCGCACGCCGATCTCGCGATCGTCACCGACGCGGTCGCGGCGGAGCGGCGTGCCAATATCTGGCTGCAGGATTTGTGGGTCGGACGCGAGAGTGCCGATTTCGCGCTGCCCCCGAGCCTGTTGCGGCTGCAGCCAGGCGACGTCGTGGAACTCGACGCGGGCGGGCTCACGCGGCTGATCGAGATCCGCGAGGTGGTCGACACCGAACAACGCGCGATCAAGACGCGCGCGATCGATCCCGGAGTCTTCGCCGTGCCGCTTCTGCCGGCGCAGCGTCCGCGCCCCGACGTACCGCCGGCGCTCGGGCCGGTCGAGGCGGTGCTGATGGAACTGCCGCGGCTGCCGAACGATGCCGACGACACGCTTCTGCGCGGCGCCGTCTTCGCGTCACCCTGGCCGGGGCCGGTCGCGATCTGGCGTTCGATCGATGGCGCAAGCTTCGAGATGGCGGCGCTCGCCAGCGTTCCCAATGTCATCGGCGAAACCCTCGACACACTCCCGCCGGGGCCGACCGCCGTCTGGGATCGCGCAACACAGGTCCGCGTGCGTCTGCATGGCGGGGCGCTCGCTTCGCTTTCCGATCTCGCGGTGCTCGGCGGCGGCAATGCCGCCGCGGTACGGACCTCCGACGGGACATGGGAAGTGTTGCAGTTCGCCAACGCGGAGCTTGTGGCAGAACGCACCTACATGCTTTCGCGTCTGCTGCGCGGGCGGGCGGGCAGCGAATGGGCGATGACGGACGCCGTACCCGCCGGCGCGCCTTTCGTGCTGCTCGACGATTTCGTCGTGCCGGTCGCGCGCGGCCTCGATATGCTCGAGCGAGCCATTGATCTGCGCATCGTTGCGGCGGGGCACGATCACGGCGACCCGATGGCCGTTGCGCTCTCCGTAACCGCTGGGGCGACGGCGCTGCGCCCGCTGTCGCCGGTGCATATCCGTGGCCGGCGAACGGGGGAGGGTGTGCGCATCACCTTCATCCGCCGCACGCGTATCGATGGTGACGGTTGGGGGGCCGGCGAGGTGCCGCTCGGCGAGGCGAGCGAGGCTTACGAAATCGACGTCCTCTCGGGCGGCGACGTCGTCCGCACGCTGCAGGCGACGACACCACACGTGCTCTATCCGCTTGCCGATGAGCTCGCGGATTTCGGCGTGGCGCAATCAAGTCTCGCCGTGCGCGTCGTGCAGATGTCGGCGACCGTCGATCGCGGCTTTCCGGCCGAGGCGGTGCTCGGCGCCTTGAGCTGAGCCCGCTGTTTGCTTCACCTCGCCCGCAAGCGGGAGAGGAAAAGAACGGCGTCAGCCCGCGGACATAGCGCTTTTTCTGCCATTCTCAGTTGGATTTTTTTACCCATGGCCTCCACCCCCAATCTCGCGTTGCCTTATATCGAGGCGGCGCAAGCGCAGAAGCATGTCACCCACAACGAGGCGCTGCGCCTTATCGATCTCTTCGTGCAGCTCGCGATCGTCGACCGCGATCTCAACGCGCCGCCGGTCTCGCCAGCCGACGGGCAGCGCTGGATCGTGAAGGCTTCGCCTGCGCCGACCGGGGCGTGGGCTGGGCACGGCGACGATCTTGCTGCGTGGCAGGACGACGCATGGCAGTTCAGCACGCCGCAAACCGGCTGGATGGCCTATGTCGCCGACGAGAGCACGTTCGTGATCTGGGACGGCACGGCGTGGAGCGATTTCTACACCGTCGTCGCCTTGCAGAATCTGGCGCGGCTGGGGCTCGGCACGAGCGCGGATGCGACCAATCCCTTCAGCGCCAAGCTCAACAATGCGTTGTGGGTCGCGCGCACGGTCGCGGAAGGGGGCGACGGAAACCTTCGCTACAAGCTCTCGAAGGAAGGCGCCGCGAAGACGCTGTCGCTCCTCCTGCAGGACAATTTCAGCGGCCGCGCGGAGATCGGGCTGACCGGCGACGACAACCTGCATCTCAAGGTGTCGCCTGACGGCTCCTCCTGGCTCGAGGCGCTCACGATCGACGCGGCAAGCGGGCGAATCGCGTTTCCGGCGATGGGCGGACCGCGCCAGGTCCTCACCGCCAACCGCACCTACTACGTTCGCACGGACGGCAGCGACCTCAACTCCGGTCTTGCGAACACGGCGGGCGGCGCGTTCCTGACGATCCAGAAAGCCTGCGATACGGTCGCCGCGCTCGACCTTGGCATTTACGACGCGACGGTCGCTGTCGCGGCCGGCTCCTACGCCGGGTTTACGATAAAGTCGCCGGTCGGTGCTGGAGCAGTCTCGATCATCGGCGATGAGACGACGCCTGCGAACGTCGTTGTCACTTCTGCCATCAGGCCGGTGACGCTGCTCACACCTGGAAATTTTACCGTCGCCGGCATGAAGCTCGTCGGCACCACGTCGCAAGACGTTTACGCCGAAGACGGCAACCTCACGCTGCGCAACATCGAATATGCCGGAACAGGCGCGAATTACCGCGTCTATGTCGCAGGACGAGCAAAGGTTTCGAACGCCGGCGCCGCCAATAAAATTTCGACCGGCGGCCTCGGCATGTGGCTTTCCGAGGCGAAAATCTATCTCAACAATGTGACATTCACGCTTGGCGCCAACGTTACATTCAGCGCTGCGACAGCGACGTGCCGCCGCGCGGGCTCGTACATGGAAAGCGTGAGCTTCACGTTCGATTTGAACGGCTTCGCCGTCACCGGGAAGCGCTACAGCGTGCTTGGCCCCGCAGAAATCGCCACGGGCACGGGCGCAAATCATTTCCCCGGCAGCTCCGCGGGCTCGGTGTCGGGCGGCGGGCAATATAGCTGACGCGGCAGGCGTATCCGCCGCAACTCTCCATCCTTTCACAGCCGCTGTCAGGCGGCTTTTCTATTGAGGCACCCATGGCAGCGTCGAGTTACGACGAATGCTTGCGCCGCCTGCTCGCACATGAGGGCGGCTACAGCAATCATCCTGCGGATCCCGGCGGCCCGACCAATTTCGGCATCACGCTCGCCGACGTCCGCCGGTACGTGAAATCGAACGCGACAGCGCAGGACGTGCGTGCGCTGACTGTCGCGCAAGCGAAGGCGATCTATCGGACGCGCTATTGGGATGCTTTGCGCGGCGATGCCTTGCCGGCGGGCGTCGACTACGCCGTCTTCGACTACGGCGTGAATTCAGGCGCGGCGCGGGCAACGCGTGTCCTCTGCGCGCTGGTCGGGCGTCCGGGAACGATAATCGACGACGCAGCGCTCGACGCGGCACGCGCACGGAATGCCGCGGCATTGATCGATGCGCTGTGCGACGAACGGATGGCCTTCCTCAAGCGGCTGAAGACTTGGGACGTGTTCGGCGCCGGATGGAGCCGCCGTGTCGCGGAGGTGCGGACGGTTGCGCTCCGCTTGGCCGCCGGCAAATCGGCGGCGATGCCGACAGTCGCGCCGTCGCAAGGGAAGGGGGCCGTCTCCGTCAATACCGCTGCGAGGAACACGTCGACCGGCGGCGTCATCGCGACCGGCACCGTCGCCGCGCAGCAGGCGCATTCCGCCGGCGCGACGGTCGCGGTCATCGCGGCGATCGTCGTGGTCACGCTCGTGCTCGCGCTCGCTGTCTGGCTGTTCTGGCGCTGGCGGCAGAAGCGGCAGCAGCAAACGCCCGCCGTCCGATCGATGACCCCAGCAGGTGGGAGCCAAGCATGAACTGGAACGATCTCGTTACCCCTTTGATCAAGCTCGGGGCGCCGCTCCTCGGTGAAGCGCTGGGCGGACCGCTAGGCGCTGCCGCCGGAAAGATCGTGGCGGATGCGTTCGGCGCCGCCGAGGCGACGCCCGAAGCGGTCAATGCGGCAATTGCAAAGGCCGATCCTGCCGCCGCGACCGAGATGGCGCAAGCGGCGCAGGACAAATGGCTTGCGGCGCTCGCCGAGATCGGCAAGGCGCAGGTCACCGAGATCGGGCAGACGATGCGCGCCGAAGCGGTGAGCGACGATCCGCTGCAGCGCTGGTGGCGCCCGCTCTATGCGCTCGAGCTCTCGATGTTCGAATGTCCGGCCTTTGCGATCACGCTTCTGCACGCGCTTTGGACCGGGCATGAGGTCGGCATCAACGGGCTCGTCAACCTCTCCGGCTTGCTGATGACCTATTTCGCCGCGCGCTTCGGTGTCCTCGGGGTCTATGTCACAAGCCGTAGCCGCGAGAAGCAGGCAGCGCTCACCGGCGCGGCGATCCCGTCGGCCATCGGGCAGGTCGTGCGTGCGGCGGTGAAGCGCAAGTCTTGATCTTTAGAGGTTGCCTGCCAGCCATTCCGGCGGCCGCGCTTGTCTCGGCGGGCCGCTTCGTGCCAGTCCTCTCCCGCGCGACGCGGGAGGATGATGGATGGATGTGCAAGAAGCGGTGGCGAGCCGGTATAGCTGCCGGGCGTTTCTCGATACGCCGGTGCGCGAAAACGTCGTCCGCGACATTCTCGAGCGTGCCGCGCGCGCGCCCTCCGGCGGCAATGTGCAGCCCTGGCTCGTGCATGCCGTCGCCGGCGAACCGCTCAAGCGGCTGAAGGACGAGATCGCGGCGCGCGCGAAGGAGCATATCTTCGGCGACGGCGCCGAATATGCGATCTACCCGCCCGGCCTGAAGGAGCCTTACGAGACCCGCCGCCGCAATGTCGGCGAGCTGCTCTACCGGTCGATCGATGTCGCGCGCGAGGATCGGGACGGGCGCCGCCGGCAGTATCGCCGCAACTACCTTTTCTTCGATGCGCCGGTCGGCCTCTTCATCACGCTCGACCGCACGATGGGCCCGCCGCAATGGTCGGACGTCGGCATGTATCTGCAGACGGTGATGCTGCTTGCGCGAAGTCACGGTCTCCATACATGCCCGCAAGAAGCATGGACCTATTGGCACAAGACCATCGCCGCCTTCCTCGATCTCCCCTCCGAACAGATGCTCTTTTGCGGCATGGCGCTTGGTCATGCCGATCCCGATGCGCCGATCAATCGCTGGCGGTCGCCGCGTGTCCCGTTGACGGATTTCGCCACGTTTCGTGGCTTTTGAGTCGGTGAAAAGCCCCGCGCACCAATTCGTGATGTGCTTTTCGCCCGCGGCTCCTGCCATTCATCCGGAATTCACCCACCCGCCATTAAGCCCCGGACCCATGGTGCGAACGAACATTTTCCTCGCTGTCGTTTTGGCGACCCAGGCCGTCGCCATGACCCCCGCGCTCGCCGATCCCAAGCCCAAGTCCAGGCATTGCCTGACGCAGGAACAGCGCCGGGCGGCGCTTGCCAGCCACAAGGCGATGCGGGCCGGGCGGGCCATCGCGATCGCCAAAAAGCGCTATGGCGGGGATGTCGTGCGCGCCCGCCTGTGCGAAGGCGAGCACGGGAGCCTGCGCTATGTGCTGACAGTTCTCGCGCGGGATGGCAAAGTAACGCGGGTTGCCGTGGACGCCACGAGCGGGAAGCTGCTCAGCGCCCGGTGACGTGAGGGAAAGCCTTTGCGCCTGCTCGTCATCGAAGATGATCCCGACCTCAACCGGCAACTCGCCGCCGCGCTGACGGAGGCGGGCTATGTGGTCGATCGCGCGTTCGACGGCGAGGAGGGGCAGTATCTCGGCGAGACCGAGCCCTACGACGCCGTCATCCTCGACATCGGCCTGCCGAAGATGGACGGCATCTCGGTGCTGGAGGCCTGGCGGCGCGCTGGCCGCGCCATGCCGGTCCTGATGCTCACCGCCCGCGACCGCTGGAGCGACAAGGTTCAGGGCTTCGACGCCGGCGCCGACGACTACGTCGCCAAGCCCTTCCAGCTCGAAGAAGTCCTCGCCCGCATCCGTGCGCTGCTGCGCCGCTCGACCGGGCACGCCAAAAGCGAGTTCACCTGCGGTCCGGTGCGGCTCGATACGCGCAACGGCCGTGTCAGCGTCGACGGCACATCGGTGAAGCTCACCTCGCACGAATACCGGCTCCTCTCCTACCTCATGCATCACACCGGCCGCGTGGTGTCGCGCACCGAGCTCGTCGAGCATCTCTACGACCAAGACTTCGACCGCGATTCGAACACGATCGAGGTTTTTGTCGGACGCATCCGCAAGAAGCTCGGCGTCGATGTCATCCAGACCGTGCGCGGTCTCGGCTATCTCCTCACGCCGCCGAGCGATGCGCGTTAATTCATCCCTCCCCGGAGGGGAGGGTGGACGCGCGCGAAGTCGCGCGGCCGGGTGGGGACAGACCGCAAAAGGTCCCCACCCGTCTCCTCGCTCGCTGCGCTCGCTTGGAGCCACCCTCCCCTCCGGGGAGGGACAAGACGTGGAAGCCAGGCATGACGATGGTGGGTAACGATGCGCGTTAATTCGCTGGCGCTGCGGCTGTTCCTCACGGCCAGCGCCTGGACGGTGGTGATCCTCGTCATCACGGGCATCGTGCTCTCGACGCTTTATCGCCAGACGGTGGAGCGGGCGTTCGATCGGCGGCTCGGCGTCTACCTCAAGACGCTCGTCGCCGACGTTGCCGCGCCCGATGAATCCGCCGAGAAGTTTCCGCAAAGTCTCGGCGAGCCGCTTTTCGAGCTGCCCTTGTCGGGATGGTACTGGCAGGTCACGCGGCTCGACGGTGGAAAGCCGGAAATCCGCTCCTCCCGGTCGCTATGGGATTCGAGCCTGCCGAAGCTCAGCGACTCCGTTCAGCCGAGTGCGGATGGAGTGCGCCAGGCCTATGCGCGGGGGCCCGAGGATCAGCGGCTGCGCGTCGCCGAGCGCACGATCGATCTCGGTGATGACGGGCGCTTTCTTGTCGCCATTGCCGGCGACGCCACCGAGATCGACGAGGAGACGCGCGGCTTCGATGGATGGCTCGTCGTCACCTTTCTGATCCTCGCGGTCGTCCTTCTCCTCACGACCCTGTTCCAGGTGCGCTTCGGCCTGGCACCGCTCAAGCGCATCTCCGAAAGCCTGGCGGCGATCCGCTCCGGCCGCGCCGAGCGGCTGCAGGGCAACTTTCCCGAAGAGATCGCGCCGCTCGCGCGCGAAACCAATGCGCTCATCGAAGCCAACCGCGAGATCGTCGAGCGCGCCCGCACGCATGTCGGCAATCTCGCGCACGCGCTCAAGACGCCGCTCTCGGTGATGATGAACGAAGCGGTGGCGCGGCCGGAGGATCCGCTCGCGTCGAAAGTGCGCGAGCAGATCGACATCATGCGCGATCAGGTGGCGCGGCATCTCGAGCGGGCGCGGCTCGCGGCCCGGCTCACGGTCGTCGCGACGGTCACCGATATCGCGCCCGTCGTCATTGCCTTGGCGCGCACGATGGAGAAGATCCACCACGACCGGGCCATCTCCATCGTCGTCGACACGCCGCAGAATGCCCGCTTCCAGGGCGAGCAGCAGGACCTCGAGGAGATGATCGGCAATCTCGTCGACAATGCCTGCAAATGGGCGCAGGCGCGCGTGAACGTCGCTGTCGTCCCGAGCGCGGCGGACCGCAGCCGCAATCCCGGCAACGCGCCGACCGTCCATATCATTGTGGACGACGACGGTCCGGGCCTCTCCCCCAGCCAGCGCCAGCAGGTCGCCCGCCGCGGGCAGCGGCTCGACGAGACGAAGCCGGGGTCGGGCCTCGGCCTCTCGATCGTGATCGAGCTGGCGGAGCTCTATCGCGGTTCCCTGACCCTCGGGACTGCCCCGCTCGGCGGCCTGCGGGCGGAGCTTGTCCTGCCGGCGGGGTAGAGCATTTTCAAACGAAGTGGGTACCGGTTCGCGTGAAGAAAATGCGACCCATCAAAAATCCGGAGCCTCGGCTCGTCAGGGCCGACGCCCCGGCCCGGTCAACCCCCCCTTAACCATCTCCGCCGTATCTCAATCACCTGTCATTGTCCGGTGAATTGGATGACGAGCGAAGCTCAACCGGTCGAGCGCCTGCGCGCGTATCTCGCGGCGCTGCCGCCGCAGACCCAGGCGTCGCTTGTCGCCAAGCTCGAGCGGGCGGCGCTGCGCGACGAGCACAGATCGGCCGTCAGCGTCATCCTCAACGGATTGCGTCCGGCGATCCCGGACATGCCGGTGAAGCCGCCGCGGACGCCCAACCCGGCGCGCCTGTTTTTCACCCCGCTCGAACCCTTCCTTGCGCCGAACAACGTGGCGGCCCTGCCGCCCGGGCTCATCTCGCGCGCATCGCTCGCGCCGCTCTGGAATTGGATCGGCCGCGACCTCGTGCCGGAGCCGACGCGCATCTATGGCGATCAGGTGAGCGCCGCCTTGCTCGCGGGCGACACCGAGCAGGCGGCGCGCCTTGCGCGCAATTTCCAGGACTACGCGGCGCAGGCGATGTCGAACCTGCTGGAGCGGCTCGACACCGACGAAAGCGGGCGGCGGCGGGCTGCGGGGCAGGTGGGCACCCTGCGCGGGCTGCTTGACGTGCGCGAGCTTCTCATGGTCCTGCGCAATCGCGACAAGCTTGCCGACTTCGCGCAACACCTGCCAGCGCAGATTGCCAATCTCGGTGGCGCGCAAGCCGAGCAGCTCCTCGTGCGGCTGGTGACGACCTCGCATGCCAATCCCGACATCCTCCCGTTCACGCTCATTCTCCTCAAGGCGCGGCTGCAGAACCCCGCCCAATTGATCCGCCTGGCGGTGATGTCGGCGGCGACGGACGTTGCCGCGCGCGTGGCGCAGTCGCCGCTCGCCGTTGCCGTCACTCTGATCGTGGGCGAGCTGCGCCTGCGTGTTGACGATCTGCGCGCCGCGCTGAAGGAGCGCCGCATGCCTGACGCGGTGGTGGCGCTGCGGCTCCTGCGCGACGGCATTCGCGGCATGCAGACCGATCTGGACATGTCGCGCGATTGTCCGTGGAGCCGTGAGTTCAATGCCGTCCGCAGCGATGTGGCGGAGCAGCTGAAACGAGAGATCCAGACGGTGCCGGCGGCGGTGCGCCGGCTGCTGCGCGCGCCGCAGGGGCAGGAAACGTCGCGGATGGGTCTTGAGGAAATCGACGTTGCCGAGACCGAGGATCGTCTCGCCCTCGTCATCGCCGCGCGCAGCTTTGCGAGCGAGCTTGCCGTCAATCAGACGTCGCGCGAAATCCATGTCGAACTGCAGCAATATATCGAGCGCAATGTTCCCGCGCTTCTCGATGCGCTCCGCGCGGCGCCGCCGGCCGAGCAGGCCTACCGGCGCTCGCAGGCGAATGCGGCCGTGCGCTTCGCGGCCAAGGTCTTCGGCAGCGACTATGCCGCGCAGATCGCGCGGGCGGTCACGATTGCGGGAGAACGCCGCGCCGCGAAGGCCTAAATCCGGAAAATGCGCTAATCCCCGCGCGCATAGCCTGCGCTGTTGGGCCGCGCGGGCGCCCTGCGGTTGAGCGGGATGCGGTCCTTGCCTTGCCGCCGGGCCCGTGCCACGCCTTGCCGCGCTTTGGTGGGATCGACGATCCACACCATGTTCCGGTTGACGCATGACGCTTTGGTTTGTCCTCGCTTTGATGACGGTGGCGGCGATCTTCGCCGTGCTCTGGCCCTTGAGCCGGCAGCACGCGAAAGACGGCGTCCCCGACGTCGCCGCGGACCTCGCCGTCTACCGCGATCAGCTCGAGGAAATCGACCGCGACCGTGCGTCCGGGCGCCTTCCGGTCGCGGAGGCGGAGGCCGCCCGCACCGAAATCGCGCGGCGCCTTCTTGCCGCTAACGAGACCGCGCGGCGGACAACGACCGAGCGCCCCACCGTCGCTTGGCGCCGCCGCGCCGCCATGTTGGTGGCGCTTATCGCGCTGCCACTCGGCGCGGCCGGCCTTTACCTCGCGCTTGGATCACCGTCGCTGCCGGGAGCGCCGCTGGCGGCGCGCGAAGCCGCTCCAAGCGACAAACGCTCTATCGGCCAGCTCGTCGCCGAGGTGGAG
Organism: Variibacter sp.; assembly: GCA_050187875.1. Taxonomy (GTDB): domain Bacteria; phylum Pseudomonadota; class Alphaproteobacteria; order Rhizobiales; family Xanthobacteraceae; genus JAFKKS01. The sequence continues at coordinate 79,112 of JBFWXB010000009.1, read as the reverse complement.
CGCCACCTCGCGAGCCATCCGGACGACGGCCGCGGCTGGGAGGTTATTGCCCCCGTCTATATGCGGCTCGGCCGCTTCGGCGACGCCGTGAAGGCGCGGCGTAACATCTTACGGCTGAGCGGGGAGAGCGCCCCGCGCCAATCCGACCTCGGGGAGGCGCTGGTCGCGGCCGCCGACGGCGTCGTTACCGCCGAGGCCAAATCCGCTTTCGACCGCAGCCTGGCGCTCGACGCCAAGGACGTGCGCGCGCGTTATTTTCTCGGCCTTGCGGCAGAGCAAGACGGCCGCCGCGAGGATGCCGTAAAACGCTGGCAGGGCCTGCTTGCCGATGCGCCGGCAGACGCCGGCTGGAAAGGCCTTGTCGAACAGTCGATCGCCCGCGCGAGTGCGCCCTCGGCGTCCGGGTCCGGCCCGAACGCTCAGGATGTCGCAGCGGCGGAAGGCCTGCCAGCGAATCAGCGCAACGCCATGATCCGGGGCATGGTCGAGCGTCTGGCCGAACGGCTCGAGAAGGAAGGCGGCGACGTCGACGACTGGATCAAGCTCATCCGCGCCTATGGCGTGCTCGGCGACAGCGAGAAGGCGAAGGCGACGGTGATGAGCGCCCGCAAGGCCTTGGCGGGAGACGAGGACAAGATGCGGCGCGTCGATGAGTTTGCGAAGACCCTAGGCTTGGGCGGATAGGCGGACCGGAGCGATGACACGAAAGAAACGGCGGCTTGTGCTGATCGGCTGCGCGGTGGGCGTGGCGGCGGTCGCCGTCGGCTTGATCCTCAACGCGCTCAAGGAATCGATCGTGTTCTTTCATTCGCCGACCGAGATCGCGGAGAAGCATCTCGCGCCCGGCGCGCGCGTTCGGCTCGGCGGCCTCGTCAAGGAAGGGAGCATCATGCGCGCCGACAAGCTCGATGTCCGCTTCGACGTGACGGATGGCAATCGGTCGGTCGCCGTCACCTATCACGGCATCCTGCCGGATTTGTTCCGTGAGGGGCAGGGCGTTGTCGCCGAAGGCACACTCGATGCCGCCGGCCAATTCAAGGCGGACAGCGTGCTCGCCAAGCACGACGAAAAATACATGCCGAAGGAAGTCGCCGACGCGCTGAAGAAACAGGGCCACTGGAAGGACGACTACGAGAAGAAGACCGGCTCCGCCGGAGGCCGGGTGCAGTGACGATGGATAGCCGCAACATCTACCGGCGAAGCAATACAGAGAGGCCAAGCCCATTCCTCTTGTCACCCTCCCCCTTGTGGGGAGGGTCGACGCGCGTAGCGCGTCGGGGTGGAGGTCATAGTGAGATTCACAATGCTGACCCCCACCCCCGGCCCCTCCCCGCAAGGGGGAGGGGAGCCGTACGTCGCGGCGGGGTACAAGCATGATCGCCGAGATCGGCCATTACGCGCTGGTGCTTGCCCTTGCCCTGGCGCTGATGCAGGTCGCCGCTCCGGCCTGGGGCGCGCGCACGGGCGATGCGGTGCTGATGGGCGTCGCGGACAGCACGGCGCTGGCGCAGCTTCTCTTTGTCGGCCTCTCCTTCGCCGCGCTCGTCGCGTGTCACGTCACGTCCGACTTCTCGGTGCTCAATGTCTTCGAGAATTCGCACTCGGCGAAGCCGCTCATCTACAAGATCACCGGCGTGTGGGGAAACCACGAAGGCTCGATGCTGCTGTGGGTCTTGATCCTCGCCCTGTTCGGCGCGCTGGTCGCAGCCTTCGGACGCAACCTGCCGCGCACCTTGAAGGCGCTGGTGCTTAGCGTGCAGGCGTCGATCGCGGCGGCCTTCTATCTCTTCATCCTCGTCACCTCGAACCCTTTCGCGCGATTGATTCCTGCGCCTGCGGAAGGGCGCGACCTCAATCCTGTGCTGCAAGACTTCGGCCTGGCGGTGCATCCGCCGCTCCTCTATCTCGGCTATGTCGGCTTCTCGATCGCCTTCTCCTTCGCCATCGCCGCGCTGATCGAGGGGCGCACCGACGCCGCCTGGGCGCGCTGGGTGCGGCCGTGGGCGCTTGCCGCCTGGTGCTGCCTCACGCTCGGCATCGCGATGGGCTCCTATTGGGCCTATTACGAGCTCGGCTGGGGCGGCTGGTGGTTCTGGGACCCGGTCGAGAACGCGTCGCTCATGCCGTGGCTCGCCGGCACGGCGCTTCTCCACTCCGCGGTGGTGATGGAAAAGCGCGAGGCGCTGAAAGTCTGGACGATCCTTCTCGCCATCCTCACCTTCTCGCTGTCGCTGCTCGGCACCTTCCTCGTGCGCTCCGGCGTGCTCACGTCGGTGCATGCCTTCGCGACCGATCCGGCGCGCGGCGTTTTCATCCTTGCGATCCTCACCTTCTTCATTGGCGGCGCGCTTACGTTGTTCGCCTGGCGCGCGCCCGTCCTCAAGCAAGGCGGCGTTTTCGCGCCGATCTCGCGCGAGGGCGCGCTCGTCCTCAACAACCTGTTTCTGACGACGGCTTGTGCGACCGTTTTCGTCGGTACGCTCTATCCACTCGTGCTCGAGGCGCTCACGGGCGCCAAGATTTCCGTCGGCGCGCCCTTCTTCTATCTGACGTTCGGGCCGGTGCTGGTGCCGCTTCTTTTCGCGGTGCCCTTCGGCCCGCTGCTGGCATGGAAGCGCGGCGATCTCGCTGGCGTCGCGCAGCGCCTCTTCGCCGCGTTCGGCGTCGGCCTCCTTGCGATTGCGGCAACGATGGCGGGGGAGGGTGGTGGTCCGGTGCTCGCGCCGTTCGGCGTCGGCCTCGCGGCCTTCATCATGGCCGGAGCGGTCACCGATCTTGCCGAGCGCACCGGGCTTATGCGCACGACGATGAAAGCCAGTCTCTCCCGCGCCGTCGGCCTGCCGCGCGCGGCATGGGGCACGGCGCTCGCGCATTTCGCCGTCGGCGTGACGCTCCTTGGCATGGTCGGCGAGACGCAATGGGGCGCCGAAGCCGTTGCCACCATGAAGCCTGGGCAAACGGTGTCGCTGCGTCATTACGATTTCACGTACAAGAATGTCGCATCGGGCGAAGGCCCCAATTATCGCGAGCTGGCAGCCGATTTTGTCGTCCACCGCAACGGAGCGACCGTCGCGACGGCGCAGCCGTCGAAGCGCTTCTTTCAGGCGCGCGATGCGACGACCACCGAGGCAGCGCTGATCACGCGGGGCTTGAGCCAGCTCTATATCTCGCTCGGCGACATCCAGCCGGACGGTACGATTGCGGTGCGCATCTATCACAAGCCGCTGGTGCTCTTGATCTGGCTCGGGCCGCTGTTGATGATGTTCGGCGGTCTGCTTTCGCTGTCTGACCGGCGCTTGCGCGTCGGGGCGCCGCGCCCCGCGCGTGCAAAGCTCAAGCCGCAACCGGCGGAGTAACCTGCATGGCGCGCGTCCTTCTTCTGGCGCTTGCGATGCTGGCCGCGTCACTGAGCCAAGCGTTTGCCGTGCAGCCGGATGAGCAATTGAGCAATCCGGCGTTGGAAGCGCGGGCCCGCGCACTTTCGCGCGAACTGCGATGCATGGTTTGTCAGAATCAATCGATCGACGATTCCGATGCGCCGCTGGCGCGCGACCTGCGCCTGCTCGTGCGTGAGCGTTTGAAAGCAGGCGACAGCGACGCGCAGATTCTTGATTTTCTCGTCGGTCGCTACGGCGAGTTCGTGCTGCTGCGTCCGCGCGTCGCCTGGCACAATGCGGCGCTCTGGGGTGCGCCGCTCCTCGTGCTGCTGGTCGGCGTCGGCGTTGTCTTTGCGGCGACGCGCCGACAGCGCGTGCAAGCGCCGCCGCTGACGGCGGAGGAAGAGCGGGCGCTGCGCGAATTGACCGACCGGACCTGATCGCCGTCGGGCCAAGCGCCGCTTTTTCCCATTACTAAAGTTTAATTCGCCCGTCAGGACACCGTAAGGCGTCCTCCTCCATCTTCAGTGTGCAACGGGGGTTAGCACACGGATCGAGATGGAGACGATATATGTCAACGGCCCTCAACCAACCTTCCAAAGTCAGTAAATTACTTCGCGCGCGCCGTTTCGCGATGATGGCGTCCGTTGCCGGCCTTGGCGCCGTGCTGCTCGTCGGCGCTCCCCAATTTCTCCCGAACCAGATTCCCGCTGTCGCCCATGCCGACGTCGCCATGCGGCCCGCAAGCTTCGCCGACATTGTCGCGAAGGTGAAGCCGGCGGTGTTCGCGGTTCGCGTCAAGGTCGAGGACGATCAGCAGACCATGAGCTTCGGTGGCGACGACCAGATGCCGTTCCCGCCCGGCTCGCCGATGGAGCGCTTCTTCAAGCGCTTCGGATTTGGCGAAATGCCAAATGGAAGGAACGGGGCGCCCGCGCATCGCTTCAGTCTGGCGCAAGGCTCAGGCTTCTTCATCTCGCCTGACGGCTATGCGGTGACCAACAATCACGTCGTCGAGCACGGCCAGAAGCTCGAGATCAAGACCGACGACGGCAAGACCTACAAGGCGAAGGTGATCGGCACCGACCCGCGCACCGACATTGCGCTGCTCAAAGTCGAAGGCGGCCACGATTTCCCGTATGTGAAGTTCTCCGACAAGCTGCCACGGATCGGCGATTGGGTTCTTGCGGTCGGCAACCCGTTCGGCCTCGGCGGCACGGTGACGGCCGGTATCGTTTCGGCGAGCGGCCGCGACATCGGCGCTGGCCCCTACGACGATTTCATCCAGATCGACGCGCCGGTGAACAAGGGCAACTCCGGCGGCCCGACCTTCGATGTCGATGGCAACGTCATTGGCGTCAACACGGCGATCTATTCCCCGTCCGGCGGCAATGTCGGCATCGCGTTCGCCATCCCCGCGGATACGGTGAAATCCGTGGTCGCCCAGCTCAAGGACAAGGGCACCGTCACGCGCGGCTGGATCGGCGTTCAGATCCAACCGGTGACCCAAGACATTGCCGACAGTCTCGGCCTTAAGGATACGCACGGCGCCCTGGTCGCCGATGCGCAGGCGAATAGCCCGGCCGCCAAAGCCGGTGTCGAATCCGGTGACGTCGTCGTCGCGGTCAACGGCGCCGAGGTCAAGGATGCGCGCGATCTCGCGAAGAAGATCGGGGCGCTCGCGCCGAACGAGACGGTGAAGCTCGGTATCCTGCGTAAGGGCAACGAGAAGACGGTGTCCGTCACCCTCGGCACGTTCCCGAACGAGAAGCAGGCGCGCGCCGAGCGCAACGATCGCCAGAGCGACAACGACAGCGGCGTGCCGCAGCTCGGGCTCTCGCTCGCGCCGGCCTCGGCTGTCGCCGGCGTCGATACGAACGGCGTCGTCGTCACCGGCGTCGACCCGAACGGGCCGGCCGCCGAGCGCGGCTTCAAGAGCGGCGACGTCATCACCGAGGTCGCCGGCAAGACGGTCGATCGTCCGAGCGACGTGCGCAAAGCGATCGATGTCGCCCGCAAGGACGGCAAGCACACGATTTTGATGCGTGTGAAGACAGGGGATGCGACGCGCTTCGTCGCACTCCCGGTCGGCCACGCATAACGAGAAGGGGCGTTCCGTCGGCATTCGTCGCCCCCGCCGGCGGCTCTCCCCGGGGACGGGCCCTGCGTCCGTCCCCACATCTACCCGGCGCCGGTCTTCGCCCCCCTCCGGCGTTGGGGTCGAGGGGGCGGTGGACGGAGACGTTCACCGTCCCCTCATAGATTGTGAGGGTTTTCACCATGCCTTCTCCGGAGCGATGGACATCGCCTACATTAGCGGCCGATCAAATCGCCCGGATGGCTATGCGCATTCTCATCATCGAAGACGATCGCGACGCGGCGGACTATCTCGTCAAAGCCTTTCGTGAGGTCGGCCATGTCGCCGATCTCGCAACCGACGGCGAGGAGGGGCTGGCGCTCGCGCTCGAGGCGCGTCACGACGTGCTGGTCATCGACCGCATGCTGCCGCGGCTGGACGGTCTCGCGGTCATCGCAAGGTTGCGTGAGAAGGGTGTCGACGCGCCGGTCCTGATCCTTTCGGCGCTTGGCCAAGTCGACGACCGGGTCAAGGGCCTGCGCGCGGGCGGGGATGACTACCTCGCCAAGCCCTACGCCTTTTCCGAATTGCTGGCGCGGGTCGAGGTCCTCGCACGGCGGCGGCCGGGCCTCAGCGAGGACACGGTCTATCGCGTCGGCGACCTCGAACTCGACCGCCTCTCGCATCGGGTGACGCGTGGGGGCACCGAGATTTTGCTGCAGCCGCGCGAGTTTCGCCTGCTCGAATATCTGATGAAGCACACCGGACAGGTCGTGACGCGCACCATGCTGCTCGAAAATGTCTGGGACTATCACTTCGACCCGCAGACGAACGTGATCGACGTGCATATTTCCCGGCTGCGCTCGAAGATCGACAAGGGCTTCGCGCGGCCCCTGCTGCACACCGTCCGCGGGGCGGGGTATATGGTCCGCGACACGAAAGCCGCATAACATCGAGCGTTGACAGCGGATGCGTCCCCCGATCCGGACGATACAGCATCTGCGCGCCACGCCGCGGACGGTCCTCTTGCCCAGCATGACAGCGCTCGGAAAGTTCGTCCGCACGACGGCCTTCAAGCTGTCGTTCGTCTACCTTTCGGTGTTCGCGCTTTTTGCCGCCGCGCTGCTCGTCTATTTCGCATGGACGACGCGTGCGCTCGTGACCTCGCAGATCGCGCAGACCGTTGACGCGGAGATCACCGGCCTTGCCGAGCAATACCGGCAAGCCGGCATTCGCCGCCTGGTGCTCGTCGTCGACGCACGCTCGCGCCGCCCTGGATCGAGCCTCTATCTCGTGACAACGGCGACCGGCGAGGCGCTCGCCGGCAATGTCGGTTCGCTTCCGCCGGGCACGCTCGATCGCATCGGGCTCATCGAGACGACCTACCATCGTCCCGACGAAGCGGACGACGAGCGTGAAGCGCTTGTTCGCGTTTTCCGGCTCGAGAACGGATTCCGGCTGCTCGTCGGCCGCGACCTTGAGGAGCGGGAACGGCTGCACAACATCATCGCCACGGCCGGGCACTGGTCGATTGCGCTCGTCGTTGTGCTCGGGCTTCTCGGCGGCTTCTTCATCACGCGTCGCGTTCTCAAGCGCGTCGACGCGATGACGGAGACGACCCAATCCATCATGGCGGGTGACTTCGGCGGACGTCTGCCGGTCGCGGGAACGGGGGATGAGTTCGATCGCCTGGCGGATAACCTCAACGAGATGCTGGAGCGCATCGAGGCCTTGATGCGCGGCCTCAAGGAGGTCTCGGACAATATCGCGCACGACCTCAAGACGCCGCTGACGCGGCTGCGCAACCATGCCGAGGAGGCGCTGCGAACGGCCTCCGATGACGGTGCATATCGCGACGCGCTCGAAGCGACGATCGAAGAATCGGACGCGCTGATCCGCACCTTCAATGCGCTTCTGATGATCGCCCGGGCGGAATCCGGCCATGCGCGCGAGGCCTTTGAGACCTTCGATGCTGCCGAGATCGCGCGCGACATCTGCGAGCTTTACGAGCCGCTGGCGGAAGAAAACGGCTTGCATCTCAAGGTGAGTGCCGATACGGCCTTGCCGGTCCGCGGCAATCGCGAGCTCATCAGCCAAGCGCTTTCCAACCTCATGGACAACGCCATCAAATATGCGACAGCGGCCGAAGGCGGACCCGCCGGCGAATGCGGGATCACCATGTCGGTCAAGGATGACGGCGACAAGGCGCTGCTCTCGGTCGCTGATACGGGTCCCGGCATCCCTGCCTCCGACCGCTCCCGCGCGGTCGAGCGTTTCGTGCGGCTGGAAACAAGCCGGACCAAGCCCGGATCGGGGCTCGGATTGAGTCTCGTTGCGGCTGTTGCCCGCCTGCATGGCGGCGAGTTGCGGCTCACTGACAATGGGCCCGGCCTTTCCGCCACCATCGTGCTGCCGCGCCCATCGGCCGCGCCGGGGACAGAATGACGCAGCCGCGCGCGAAACGCCGGGCCCGGTCGGTTGAGGGAAGCGGCGCATCGCTTGCGTCGCATGTCGTCGCTGCACCGCAATTGTCATCGGCTGCACGCGCGCGCGAGACCGTCGCCGAATGGCTTGCATCCCTGCAGGACGCCGATGTCGCCCTGCATGGGCGGCTGGCAGCGCTGCTTGCGGCCAATACAAAGCTCCGCACCCTGCTCGAAGCGCTCTCAGAAAGTGCGCCCTTCCTCTGGGACCTCGCGAGCCGCGACGCGACGCGCCTTGTCGCGATCCTCGACAGCGATCCCGATGCGGGATTCGCGGCGCTGCTTGTGGATGCCGCGGCGGCGATGCGCACGGCGTCATCGGAAGCCGAGGCGATGCAATATCTGCGGCGGCTGAAAGGGGGCGCGGCCCTCCTCATCGCGCTTGCCGATATCGGCGGCGTCTGGCCACTGCAACGGGTGACGCAGGCCTTGACGCAACTCGCCGATACCGCGATTGCGCTCGCGCTCCGCTTTCTCCTCACGCGCGCCATCGAGGATGGCAAGTTCCGTCCGCTAGAGGCATCCGACCCTGTCGTCGGCTGCGGCTATGTCGTGCTTGCCATGGGCAAGATGGGCGCGTTCGAGCTCAACTATTCGAGCGATATCGACCTGATCTGCGTTTACGACCCCGAGATGCCGCGCCTCGCGGAGGGCGTCGAGGCGGCTCCATTCTATATCCGGTTGACGCGCAGCCTCGCGCGCATGCTGCAGGAGCGCACCGTCGAGGGATATGTCTTCCGCGTCGATTTGCGATTGCGTCCGGACCCCGGACTGACGCAGATCGCGCTCTCTTTGCCGGCCGCGCTCGATTACTACGAGAGCGTCGGGCAGAACTGGGAGCGCGCGGCGATGATCAAGGCGCGCCCCTGCGCCGGCGACGCTGGGGTGGGCGAGGAGTTTCTGTGCGGCGTCGCGCCCTTCGTCTGGAGAAAATATCTCGACTACGTCGCGGTCGCCGACGTGCACGCGATGAAGCGGCAGATCCACAGCTATCGCGGGCATGACGACCTCGCCGTCGAGGGGCATAACATCAAGCTCGGCCGTGGCGGCATCCGCGAGATCGAGTTCTTCGTCCAGACGCAGCAGCTGATCGCCGGCGGGCGGCATCCGCAATTGCGCGGGCGCGAGACCTTGGCGATGCTGGCTGCGCTGGCCGAGGGGGGCTGGATCAGCACCCAGGCGCAGGATGAGCTTGGCGCCGCCTACACATTCCTGCGAACGATCGAACATCGTCTGCAGATGATCGCGGACGAGCAGACGCATACGCTGCCCGTCGACAGGGAAGCGATGGAGCGCTTTGCGCGCTTCGCCGGCTTCAAAAACCGCGAGGCGTTCGCGGCCGTCCTGCTCACGCATCTGCGCACGGTCCAGAAGCATTACGGCGCACTCTTCGAAGACGCGCCGCGTCAATCGGCCGACGCGACGCTGCGCTTCCCCCCGGACAAGGACGATCGCGAGACGCTCGATCGGCTCCTGGCGATGGGCTTCAAGAAGCCGCTCGAAGCGTCGAGCCTCATCCGGCATTGGCCGGAGGCCGGCTATCGCGCGCTCAAGAGCGAGATGGCGCGGGGGCATCTGCAGGACCTCGTGCCGCTGCTGGTCGAGCATCTCGCGCGCGGCGAAGACCCAGATGCGGCGTTGCTGCGTTTCGACCGGTTCCTCGCTGGATTGCATGGGGGCGCGCGCCTTCTCTCCCTGCTGCGCCAGAACACGGACTTGATTGCGCTGATCGCGCGGGTGCTCGGCACAGCGCCGCGCCTTGCGGACATTCTTGCGCAGCATCCGCAGGTGATGGATTCGTTGATCGACCCCTCGTTCTTCGGCGCGTTGCCCGATGCCGCGAAGCTCGACGCCGATCTTGCGGGAGCGCTGCGCGAAGCAAGCTCGTACGAGGATATGCTCGATCGCGTGCGCCTATTTCGCCAAGAGCAGATGTTTCTTGTCGGCACGCGCATCCTCGCGGGTTCGTTGTCGGCGCGCCAGGCCGGAGAAACGCTGGCGCGGCTCGCGGAAGTGACGATCCGCGCCCTGCATGGCGAGGTGGAAAAGCGTTTTGCCGAGACGCATGGCCGCCTGAAGGATCAGCTGGTGGCGATCGTCGCGATGGGCAAGCTCGGTGGCCATGAGATGACGGCCGGGTCAGACCTCGATCTGATCTTGATCTACGATTTCGATCAGGAGCACCCCGACTCGAACGGGCCGCGCGCTCTCTATGGCGGACAATATTTTGCCCGCTTCACGCAGCGCTTGATCGCGAGCCTGACGGTGCAGACGAATTACGGCGTGCTTTACGCCGTCGATATGCGGTTGCGTCCCTCAGGCCGCTCGGGGCCGGTGGCGACGCAGATCGATGGCTTCGCGAGCTACCAAGCGAATGAAGCGTGGACCTGGGAGCACATGGCGCTTACGCGCGCCCGCGTCATCTCCGCGCCTGCGGCCTTCGCGCGCCGGGTCGAGACGGTCATCCGCGACGTGCTCACCGCGCCGCGCGACGCCATCATCATTGTCGGCGACGTGGTCGAGATGCGGCGCGCGATTGCGCAGGAAAAGGACGACGGCAACCCATGGGACCTCAAATATGTGCGCGGCGGCCTCGTCGACATCGAGTTCATCGCGCAGTATCTGCAGCTGGTCCATGCGGCGGCGCATCCGGAGATTCTCGATCAGAACACGGCGGCGGTGCTTGAGAAGGCAGCGCGGCTCGATCTCCTGACCGCGCACCAGGCGGACGTGCTCCGTCCGGCGGTGCGGCTCTTTAACAACCTCACGCAGGTGCTGCGGCTGTGCTTGTCGGGGCCTTTCGAACCGAAAGGCGCGGGGCGCGAGCTGCGCAGTCTGCTCGCGCGTGCGGCGGACGTTCCCGATTTCACGACGCTCGAGGCCTCGCTCGTCGAGACGCAGGCGCGCGTGCGGGAATGCTTCGTGGAGGTTCTCGCCGCGTCCCCGGAAGGGTGAGCATCGGCGGTGCGGTTTTCTTTGAAGTGTCGTCCCCGCGAAGGCGGGGACCCTGTAACCCCGGTCTCGCAAAATTACTTTGACGGTGAGTACTGGATGCCCGCCGGAGCCTGTCGTCGGGCCGGCGAAGCCGGACCCGTTGGCGGGCATGACAGCCGAATGCGTTGAATAAGCGAAGTTAATGCAGCCGCTGCGCTCCCGGCGCCATCTCGCCATGCGGATCGGGCAGGCGCACCATCACCGCCGTCCCCAACCCTTGCGTCGAGCAGATGCGGATTGTTCCGCCGTGCAGCTCTGTCAGCGACTTCGCGATGGCAAGCCCCAAGCCCGAGCCGCGATGGCTTTTGGTCATCTGGCTGCCGACCTGCTCGAACGGGCGGCCGAGATTGGCGATGGCGCCGTCGGGAATTCCGATGCCTGAATCCTCGATGGCGATGGCGATGGCACCGCGGTCGCGCGCGGCGCGCACGCTGACGCGCCCGCCTTCGGGCGTGAATTTCACGGCGTTGGACAGAAGGTTGAGCAAGATTTGCTTGAGGCCGCGCCGGTCGGCGCGCACGATGACGTCGTCGGCGATGTCGGCGCTGAAATTGAGGTGCTTGTCGTCGGCGCGCGGCGCGACGATGCGCGTCGTCTCTGCAAGCACGCGGCTCAGCTCGAATTCCTCCAGATTGAGCTGGATGCGGCCGGCCTCGATCTTCGACATATCGAGAATGTCGTTGATGAGATCGAGCAGGTAGCGACCGCTGTCGCGGATGTCGCCGCAATATTCGCGGTATTTTTCACTCAGCGGGCCGAGCACGCCCGACTGCATGATTTCGGAAAACCCGATGACGGCATTGAGCGGCGTGCGCAGCTCGTGGCTCATATTGGCGAGGAATTCGGATTTGGCGCGGTTCGCCTGCTCGGCGCGATCTTTTTCCTCGCTATATTTTTCCGCCAGGCTCGCGAGCGCCTCCGCCTGCATCTCAAGGAGCTGATGGCTGGTGTGCAGGTCGCCGATGTTCTCCTTGAGCCTTCGCTCACTATCGAGCAGTCGTTTCTCGTGCTCCTTGAGGAGCGTGATGTCAGTGCCGACGGAGACGAAGCCGCCATCCTTCGTGCGCCGCTCGCTGATCTGCAGCCAGCGCCCGTCCTCGAGCTGCGCTTCGAAGGTGACGTCGTCGCCGGAGGTTTGCCGCCGCTTGGGATCGTTCGGGACGATCGGCGCATGGGTCGTCGAGAGAACCGTTTCGAACGGCCGGCCCGGCTTGACTTCCTCGTCGCTCAAGCCATGCAGCGACTGGAATTTCGAGTTGCAGAGCACCAGGCGATTGTCGGCATCCCAGACGACGAACGCCTCCGAGATGCTCTCGACCGCATCGCGCAGGCGAATATCAGCGGCCGCGGTGCGCTCGGCCAGGCGCTTCTGCTCGGTGATGTCGACGGCAATGCCGATAACATGCGCGCCGGGTTCGTCGGGCTGCTTCACGAGCTCGCAGCGCGCGCGCAGCCAAATCCAGTCGCCCCGCGCGTGCCGCATGCGGAAGGCGTGATCGATCGACGTGGTCTTGGCTTCGGCGAGTTGCGCGGCGACCTCGTAGAGCTGGATGTCGTCGGGGTGAACGAGCGCGCTGACCTCGCCGAAGGTCAGCAAGTCCTCGCGGTCGGTGAGGCCGAGGATGTCGAACATCGACTGCGACCAGAAGATGCGGCCGCGCGCGAGGTCCCAATCCCAGAGGCCGCACCGTCCGCTATTGAGCGCCGTGTCGATGCGCGAGCGCACGGTGTCGTAAATCCCATCCGCCTCCCGCGCGCGCATCGACTGCCAGTGGAACGCGAAGCCGAGGATCAGCAGCACGAAACCGGTCGTTGCGAAGAGCGTGACGGTGAGCGCGGTGTCGACGCGCCAGGAGGCAAGCGCCCGCGAGCGCGTCTCGATGATCGCGAGCTCGCCGAAGGGCGGAGCCAGCGCCCGCACCGTCGCAAGAACCGATGTGCCATCGGGCAGGTCGACGGAGGCAACGCCGGTGCGCAGCTCCAGCAAGCTTTCGACGGGACCGCTGCCGAGAATGTCGGCAAGGTGCGTTCCCGGCGCGACGTTTTCGGCAGGGCTCGTCGCGACAACACTCGCCGCCGCGTCCGTCACAACGACCAGCTTGTGCCCGTTCGCCGCGCGTGAGGGCATCGCGGCATTGAGAGCCGTTTGCGCGGATCGCGTCAGGTCGATGTCGGAGCCTTGCCGCTCGAGGCGCTCCGTGAGCACATCCGCAAGGCGCTCGATATCGGTGCGTGCATCGTCGAGTGCTTGGCGGCGATGTTCGAGAACCTGGACGACGGCGCCGATGCCAACGGTGACGAGAAAGGCGATGATGAGAATTGGAACCGCGCGACGAAGCGCCGGCTCGGCCGTCAACAGGCGCCGATAGGCCGGGTTGGCAACGGATTGCGCAAGCCCCTTGATGGAATCGGAACGTGTTGACGCGTGCGCAGCATCGGCGCGCGCCATCCTCAGCCTCCCTCGGAAGTCCCCTTGCCCGTGATCGGAAGGATGTGCCGCATCTCTCCGAATCACTTTCATTGGAATCGAAAGGGGACTCGTTGTCGAGAGACCTTAACGGTTTGATCAGGATTTTTTCGACGCCGCGCGCGGCAAATGATTCCGCGCCCGGAACGATCGCCGAAAACGCGGTGCCGACGCGATGATTTTTGCTCTTCAGTCGCCGGGCTGGTCGGCCAAGGCGCGGCCGATGATGTCGGCGACGTCGCGAGAGAGCTCCTTGGTCTGCGCGCCACGGCGAAGGGCTGCTTCGGCAAGGCGTCGCCGGCCCGCTTCCATGACGCGCCAGCTCTTGAACGCGCCCATCAAGCGTGCCGCGACCTGCGGGTTGCGCTCGTCCAGCATCAGCGCCGTATCCATGACGAAAGCATAACCTTCGCCGTCAGCGCGGTTGAATTGCGTCGGGTTCATCGCGAAGGCGCCGATCAATGCACGCACGCGGTTCGGATTGGCGAAGGAGAACGCGGGGTGGCGCGTCAGTTCGCGGACGTGATTGAGCGTCCCCGGCTCGGCGATCGTCGCCTGCAGCGAAAGCCACTTGTCGATCACGAGCGGTTCGTTCTCGAAGCGCCGGTAGAAGTCGTCCATCGCCTCCTTACGCTGCGGCGTGTCGCGTTGCGCCAGTGTCGCAAGAGCAGCCAGCCGATCGGTCATGTTATCGGCGCCGCGATACTGGTCCATTGCGCGGGCGAGGTCTTCGCTTCGCTCGCTTGCCGCGAGAAGGTCGAGGCAGGCGCTGCGCAAAGTCCGCCGTCCTGCGCTTGCAGAATCGGGGCTGTAGGGGCCGCTCTGCTTGTGGCGGTCATAGGCAGCCGTCAGCGGCTTCGCCAAGGCCGTTCCGAGGTGAGCCCGCAGCTTCTGCCGCGCCGTATGGATGGCGTCGGGATCGACATCCTTGCCGATCTCGCGCGCGATGTCCGCCTCCGAGGGAAGCGCCAGCATCTGTGCGACAAAGGCCGGTTCGAGCGTTTCGTCCGCCAGCACATTCCCCAAAGCCTCGACAAGGCCGTCGTCGCGGCGCGCCTCGCGTGATGCGCGCAGCGCCGCGACATTGTCGATGAGGAGCGAGGTCGCAAGCGTCTGCACCGCCTGCCAGCGATTGAACGGGTCGCTGTCATGCGCGGCGAGGAAGCGCAGATCCGCCGCGCTCATATCCGTGGTGAGCTTGATCGGCGCCGAAAAGTCGCGATTGAGCGACAGAACCGGCCGAGACGGCACGTTCTCGAATGTGAAGCTCTCGGCAGGCTGCGTGAGCAGCAGCACGCCGTTCGCCACGCCGCTCTGGGGAGACAGCGCGATATCGCGACCGTCGCCTCCGAGCAGGCCCATCGCCAGCGGAACGACCATCGGCTTCTTCTGCGTCTGGCCGGGCGTCGGCGGCAGCGCCTGCGCCAGATCGAGGCGATAGCGGCGCGTGGCGGCGTCGTAGTGTCCGGTCGCCGCAATCTGCGGCGTGCCGGCCTGCGCGTACCAGAGCATGAATTGCGAGAGGTCGCGCTTGTTGGCGTCGGCGAAGCACTGGACAAATTCCTCGACAGTCGCCGCCTCACCGTCGTGACGCTCGAAATAGAGGTCCATGCCGGCTTTGAAGCCGTCGGCGCCAAGCAGCGTCTTGAGCATTCGGACGATCTCGGCGCCCTTCTCGTAGACAGTTGCCGTGTAGAAGTTGTTGATCTCGCGATAGGTCGAGGGCCGCACCGGATGGGCGAGGGGGCCGGCATCCTCCGCGAATTGCTGCGCCCGCAACGCCCGCACATCGGCGATGCGCTTCACCGGCCGCGAGCGCTGATCGGAGGTGAACTCCTGATCGCGGAAGACCGTGAGACCTTCCTTCAGGCAGAGCTGGAACCAGTCGCGGCAGGTAATGCGATTGCCGGTCCAGTTGTGGAAATATTCATGCGCGATGATCGCTTCGATGCTGGCGTAATCGCTGTCGGTCGCGATCTCGGGAGACGCCAGGACGTATTTGTCGTTGAAGACATTGAGCCCCTTGTTCTCCATCGCGCCCATGTTGAAGTCGGACACGGCGACGATCATGAAGATGTCGAGGTCGTATTCGCGGCCGAACGCCTCTTCGTCCCAGCGCATCGAGCGCTTGAGCGCGTCCATCGCATAGGCGCAACGATCGGTCTTGCCCGGCTCGACATAGACGCGCAGCACGACGTCGCGCCCCGACATCGTCGTGAACGTGTCCTCGACGTGATCGAGCTGGCCGGCGACGAGCGCGAAGAGATAGGACGGCTTCGGGTAGGGGTCGTGCCACACCGCGAAATGGCGATCGCTGCCCCCGATCTCTCCCGAGGCGATGCGGTTGCCGTTGGCGAGGAGCACCGGCGCGTCGTTCTTCTCTGCCTCGATGCGCGTCGTGTAGACGGCCATCACGTCCGGCCGATCGGGAAAGTAAGTGATGCGGCGGAAGCCTTGCGCCTCGCATTGCGTGCAGTAGGCGGCGCCGGAGCGGTAAAGCCCCATCAGCTGCGTATTGGCCGTCGGGTCGATCTCGGTCTCGATCTCGAGGCGAAAGGGCCCCGCCGGCGGCTGCGCGATGGTGAGGCCGTCCGGCGTCGCGGTGAAGGCCTCGGCGGAAAGCGCAACGCCGTCGAGCGTCAGCGAGATGAGCTTGAGGCTGTCGCCGTCGAGCACCAGGGGCGCTGGCGTGCCGCGCTCGGTGTTCGGCTTAAGCGCGAGCGTCGCGCGCACGCGCGTCGCCGTGCGGTGCAGGTTGATGTCGAGGTCGACGGTTTCGACCAGCCAGTCCGGCGCCCGATAATCTTCAAGACGGACGACGTGGGGGTCTTCGGTGCGCATCGGCTGGCCTTCCTTGAAATTGAGGCGTCCGGTGTAGACGTGCGGACCGCGCTTGGAAAGCGCTTGTCCCTCCCCGGAGGGGAGGGTGGACAGTGCGAAGCACTGGCCGGGTGGGGACAGGCCATAAAGATGCCCCCACCATCTCCTCGCTCGCTTCGCTTGCTCGGAGCCACCCTCCCCTCCGGGGAGGGATGAAGCGCCATCAGCTGCGAATGTCAGGCCTTCTTTGCCCGCGCGATCGCCTCCATGATCAGTCGGCGCGCATCGTCGGCCTCGCCCCAGCCGATGAGCTTCACCCACTTCCCGGCTTCGAGATCCTTGTAGTGCAGGAAGAAATGCTCGATCTGCCGCCAGGTGATCTCCGGCAGATCGCGATAAGTCCGGACATGGGCGTAACGTTTGGTGAGCGGCGTCGACGGCACGGCGATGATCTTCTCGTCCTTGCCGGCGTCATCCTCCATCTTGAGGACGCCGATCGGCCGCACGTTGAGATAGGCGCCGGGGACGATCGGCCGTGTATTGGCGACGAGGACGTCGATCGGGTCGCCATCGTCCGACAAGGTATGCGGCACGAAGCCATAATTGCCTGGATAGCGCATCGGCGTATGCAGGAAACGATCGACGAAGAGCGTGCCGGCCTCTTTATCCATCTCGTATTTGATCGGCTCGCCGCCGATCGGCACTTCGACCACGACGTTCACGTCATTCGGCGGGTCCTTGCCGATGGGGATGGCATCGAGGCGCATGCGGCGTGTCCTTAAGCGTTGGGACGATGGAAGGCGGCTTCCATTTCGCGGCGCGTCTTCACGGCAGAATCCGTCAAATCGATGTCGACATCGCTCCATTTCAAGCGCTCGCCCTCGGCGATGTCGCGCGTGAGCTTCACATTCTGAGCGAGGCCGAGCGGAAGATAGCCTTGCTCGACCGATGTTTTCGCGGGTGTCTGCTTGCCCCAGACGCAAGCGCCGCCTTCGCCGTCCAAAATGTCGCCCTTTTTGAGATTGCGCTTCGCGGTCGCAACGACGTCCGAATTGAAGCAGACCGGCGCGCCGGTCGGCTCCCGGCGCAGCGCCACGGACGCGACCGAGATGCCGAGCTCGAGACCGATCATGTGGATGGGACGATAGAGTGCCGCATAGCGGCCGCTCTTGTCGGGCAGCATCGCATATTCGGAAAAGCAGCGGCGCGTGTAGTCATTGTCGTCCGCCGCTTCGACGACGACATAGGTGCCCATCGCAAGATGATGCGCGACATCAGTCTCGTCGCGATAGATCGAGGACGTCACCTCGGTCACGCCCTTCTTCTCCAGGACGCCGCCATCGGTTTTCGGCTTGCAGATTTCGGCGAGCTCGAACCGCGACGCAGGCGGGAAGCTCAGGCCGTCCGTCTGTGATTCCAAGCCGGTCGCATTGCAGATCGCGGTCATCTCGATGCCGGACTTGGTTCCGTCGATGAACGAGTTGAACATCTTCGGATTGATCGCCTTGCGGCCAGCCTCGTCGAACTTGATGTAGCTGTCGAGAATGGTCCACACCGTCTCCGGCGTGGATTTGTGGTAGGTCGGGTGATAACGCGTGCCCTTGCCGGCGGCGACGACCTTGAAGCCGGCCGCACGCGCCCAATCGACTTGCTCGCAGACGAGCGCGGGCTGATCGCCCCAGGCGAGCGAATAGACGACGCCGGCCGCCTTCGCTTTGCGTGTGAGCAGCGGTCCGGCGAGTGCGTCCGCTTCGACGTTCACCATCACGATGTGTTTGCCGTGTTCGATCGTCTCGAGGCAGAGGCGGATGCCGGTCTTCGGGTCGCCCGTCGCCTCGACGATCACCTCGATCGCCGGATGCGCGATCATCGCCTCCGCGTCGTCGGTGATGACGGTCTTGCCGGATCTCGCGGCATCGTCGAGCGAGGCTGCGCCATATTGCGCCGCCGGCCAGCAGGCGCTCGCAAGCTGCGCGCGCGCTCGCGCGATGTTGAGATCGGCGACGGCGATGACATGCAGCCCTGGCGTCGTGCGCGCCTGGGCGAGGAACATGGTGCCGAATTTGCCGACCCCGACGAGCCCGACTGTCACCGGTCGGCCCGCCTCCTGCCGCTCCGCAAGCATCCTGCTGAGATTCACGCCTGCATTCCTCTCACTCGTTCCTTACCATGCCACGTTATCGCCGGGCCTATGCCCGGAACAAGGCTCGCGCCACGCATGCCTTGGCGGCATGCACGCTTTGCATTACGCCATCGTGGTTTGACGAAGCGGAGACAGCGTGACCCGAATTGTCGATATCCGCGATCTCACGGTGCCGCTCGCCGGCGAGGTTGCCAATGCGGTCGTGAGCTTCGCTGATCACACCGTCTCGCTGGTCGCCGTTATAAGCGATGCCGTGCGCAACGGCGCGCCGGTCGTCGGCTATGCGTTCGACTCGATCGGGCGCTTCGGGCAGAGCGGAATCTTACGCGAGCGCATGACCCCGCGGCTGCGCGCCGCCGATCCGCGCGATCTTCTCGACGCGGCGGGCGAACGGCTCGATCCGGCCAAGGTGCTGCGCGTCGCCTTGCGCAACGAGAAGCCGGGTGGGCACGGCGACCGCGCCGCCGCGGCCGCCGCGCTCGAGCTCGCGATCTGGGACCTCAATGCCAAGCTCGACGACGACCCGGCGTATCGAACCATCGCGCGCGCCTTCGGGCGCGATGTTCGCTCGCCCGCCGTGCCGGTCTATGCCGCCGGCGGCTACTACTATCCCGGCGAAAGCGGCGCGCGCCTGGCCGACGAGCTGCGGCGCTATCAGGCGATGGGTTTCACCGCGTTCAAGATGAAGATTGGCGGCGCGTCGCTTGCGGTGGATCTCGCGCGCATCGAGGCGGCGGTCGCTGTCGCTGGGAACGGCGCGCGCGTCGCGGTCGACGCCAACGCGCGTTTCGACCGCAAGAGCGGGCTACAATACGCGCGTGCGATCGCGCCCTATGGGCTGCGCTGGTACGAGGAGGTAGGCGACCCGCTCGACTTCGCGCTTAATCGCGAAATTGCCGAGGCCTATGCGGGGCCGATCGCGACCGGCGAGAATCTCTTCGGACTCGCGGACGTTCGCAATCTCCTGCGTTACGGTGGCATGCGCGCGGGTCGCGACGTGTTCCAGATGGACCCGGGACTGAGCTACGGGCTCACCGAATATGCCGCCATGCTGGCGCTCATGGAGGAAGGCGGATTCGACCGGGCCTTCGCGCACCCGCATGGCGGCCATCTCATCAACCTCCATATCGCGGTCGCGCTGGGGCTCGGCGGCTGCGAGGCCTATCCCGGCGTCTTCCGGCCCTTCGGCGGCTATCCGCGCGAATGCGCGCTCGCCGATGGCATGGTGCGGGCGAGTGACGCGCCCGGCTTCGGCCTGGAACAGAAAATTGAGTTGCGCCCGCTTCTCGCCCGTCTGAAGTAGATCGCCCGCCATTTTCTCTCGCCGATGCCGATAAAACCGCGATGACGACAGACAACGAACGCCAGCTTGCCTCGCCCTCGTATCGCGTGCCCGCGCTCGACCAGGATTTCATCCTCAGCGACAGCACGCGCGGCGTGCGCTTCCTGCTCGAATACGCCAAGGCGGAAGAATTGCTGCGCGCCTGGGGCGTGCGTTCGACCATCGTCGTATTCGGCAGCGCGCGGGTGCGCGAGAACGGGCCGGGCCGGCAGGCTTTCTGGTATGCGCAGGCGCGGGCCTTCGGACGCATCGCCTCGGAGCGAGGCGGCGCGCTCGTGTCCGAAGGCAAGATGCGGGACAATGTGATCGCCACCGGAGGCGGGGAGGGGATCATGGGCGCCGCCAACCGCGGCGCGGCGGACGCCGGCGCGCCTTCGATCGGCTTCAACATCACGTTGCCGCACGAGCAGGAGCCGAACGCCTATTCGACGCCGGAGCTGACGTTCCAGTTCCACTACTTTGCGATGCGCAAGATGCACTTCGCGATCCGCGCCAACGCGCTTGTTGTCTTTCCCGGCGGCTTCGGCACATTCGACGAGCTGTTCGAAATCCTCACGCTCTGTCAGACCGGCAAGGCGCCGCGCATTCCGATCGTGATGATCGACGAGACGTTCTGGCGTGCGGCCGTAAACATGGAAGTCCTGATCGAGAACCGCATGATCGAACGCCGTGACCTCGACCTCTTCGCCTTCGCCGAGACGGCGGAGGAGGCCTGGCAGAAGCTCGTCGCGAGCGGGCTCGATACACGCAACTTCGGCTCGCCCGGCCAGGACGACGGCTTGGCGCTCCAGCGGCGGAAGATGCCGCCGAAGAAAGTCGGCGACGGCACGTGAAGCCAAGCGGCGGCGGCGCGCCGCCTCACGGCATCATGCCGAAGGCCTTGGTGAAGAAATCCGGACCGCCGAAATTGCCGGATTTGAGCGCGAGCAACATGTCGCCGTCTTTGCGGCCGACCGTGCGCAGCACGGGCACACCCGGCGCGATCTCGGGGCCGACAAGGAAAGCCGGGATGCCGAGCCTATCGACGGCCGCACCCGACGTTTCGCCACCCGCGACGACGAGGCGCTTGGCGCCGCGCGCGACGAGCTCCGCGGCGACCCGCGCCGTCGCCTGCTCGATGGCGTGGCCGGAGGCTTCGCGGCCGTAGCGGCTCTGCAATTGGGCGACGACGTCCGGCGGCGTGCTCGAGGCGATGAGGACGGGTCCTTTCGCGAGCTTGTCGCTGGCCCAGGTGAGCGCATCCTCGACTTCACTGGAGCCGTCCATCAGGCGCGCGGGATCGAGGCGGCGCACCGGCATCGCGCGCTCCGCGACCGCGATCTGCTCCAGCGTCGCCTTGGAACAGCTGCCGGCGACCGCCGCGACAAAGCCGCCGACCGGCTTCATGGCGTCGGTGAAATCGGTGGCGGCCGACTTCACGCGTCCTGATTTGACCAGTGCGCGAGCAAGCCCAAGCCCGATGCCCGAGGCGCCGACCGATAGCTTCGCCTCCGCCGCGACCTCGCCGATCACTTCGAGATCGTGATCGAGGATCGCGTCGGCGATCGCGGCGGTGTGGCCGTCCTTTCCGAGCGCCGCGAGCTTCGCGCGCACGGCCGCTGTGCCGCCGGAAATCGTGCCGAAATCGACGAGCCCGATTTCGCCGCGCGATTGGCGCGCCAGCACGCGCACGAGATTGGAATCGTGCATCGGATTGAGCGGGTGATCCTTCAATGGGCTTTCGTTGAGCGGCACCGTGCCAACGAAAAGATTGCCGAAATAAACCGTGCGTGCGGTTTCGGGAAAAGCCGGCGTGACGATGGTCACGTCGCGCGCGCCGATGTCCTCGCGCAAGGCGTCGGTGATCGGCCCGATATTGCCTTTGTCGGTCGAATCGAACGTCGAGCAGACCTTGTAGAGGATGTGAGAGGCCTCGTGGCCGCTGAGCCAGCGATTGGCGGCGCGCGCGGCGGCGACGGCCTCGTCGGCGGCAATCGAGCGGATTTTGAGCGCGACGACGACCGCATCGACGTCCGGCAGCGCGAGCGCGTCGTTCGGCACGCCGATGGTTTGCACCGTGCGCAGGCCGTTCTTGGTGAGCGTGTTGGCGAGATCCGACGCGCCCGTATAGTCGTCGGCGATACAGCCGAGAACGAGTGGCATTGCTTATTTCCTTTTATAGGGCTGGAACCAGCCAAGGCCTTCGCGCGTACCTGCGCGCGGATTGTATTCGCAGCCGATGAAGCCGTCATAGCCGAGCCGGTCGAGTTCCGCGAACAGGAACGTGTCGTTGAGCTCTTCGCTCGTCGGCTCGTGGCGCGACGGCACCGAGGCGATCTGGACATGGGCGACGAGCGGCTGCAGCTTGCGGAACATCATCGTCACGTCGCCATGCATGATCTGGCAGTGATAGATGTCGAACTGGAGCTTCAGGTTCGGCAGGTTGATCTCGCGGATGAGGGCTTCCGCGTAGTGGAAATCATTCAGGAAATAGCCCGGCATGTTGCGGCCGTTGATCGGCTCCAGGAGCAGATCGAGATTCTTCGCCGCGAGCTTTTCGGCGGCGTAAGTCATCGCACGGCGATAGCTCGCCTGCGCCTCCTTGCTGCCGCGGTCGGCCATGCCGGCCATCATGTGGACCTGCTTCACGCCCGTCGCATCGGCATAACGCAGCGCGTTGTCGACGCCGGCCTTGAACTCGTCGAAGCGTGAGGGCAGGGCGGCGAGTCCACGCTCGCCCTTCGCCCAGTCGCCGGGCGGCATGTTGAAGAGCGCCTGGGTGAGCTTGTTGCGCGCCAAGCGCTCGCCGATCGCTTTCGGGTCGTGGCCGTAGGGAAAGAGATATTCGACCGCCATAAATCCCGCGTCAGCTGCGGCATCGAAGCGATCGAGGAAATCATGCTCGGTGAACATCATCGAGAGGTTGGCGGCAAACCGCGGCATGACTTCTCCTCACTCAATGCGGCTGCGCGCGCGTCGGCGATTCAGCGCGGGCTCTTTGACTTGGGCAGTTGCGTCCCGGTGATTTGTGCATAGAGCCGTGCGACGGAGGCGTCGTCGTCGCGCCCCATGCCGGCGGCCGAGGTTGCAAGGAACATCTGCCACGCCGCCGCGCTCACCGGGACGGGAAATTTCGCCGAGCGCGCCATGTCCTGGATGATGCCGAGGTCCTTAACAAAAATATCGACGGCGCTGCGCGGCGTGTAGTCGCCGTCTAGCACATGCGGCATGCGGTTCTCGAACATCCAGGAGTTGCCGGCGGACGCCGTGATCACCTCGTAGACCTTGCGGATGTCGAGGCCTTGCCGCGCGGCAAGCGCGATCGCCTCGCTGGCTGCGGCAATATGCACGCCGGCGAGGAGCTGATTGATCATCTTGAACGCGGAGCCTTCGCCGGGCTTATCGCCGAGTTCATAGAGCTTCGCCGCCATGGCATCGAGCGCCGGCCGCGCGGCCGCGAAGGCCGCAGGGCTTCCCGAGGCGAGAATCGTCAGGCCGCCTTCGGCCGCGCGCTGTGCGCCGCCGCTGATCGGCGCGTCGAGATAGAGATGGCCCTTAGCCTCGAGCTGTGCGGCGAGCCGGCGCGCAACGTCAGGGTCCATGGTCGCCGAGGAGACGAAGACGGCGCCCTTCTTCATCTTCTGCGCGACGCCGTTTTCGCCGAAGAGAATCGCCTCCGTCTGCGCCGCATTCACGACGACGGAAACGACGATGTCGGCCTGCGCCGCCGCCTCGCCCGGTTGTGCCGCCCCACTTCCGTCTTCCGCGACGAAGCGCTTCACCGTATCGGCATTGACGTCGCAGCCCGTCACGTCGAAGCCGGCGCGCCGCAGCGATTGCGCCATGCCGTAGCCCATCGAGCCGAGGCCGATGACGGCCGCGCGGAGAGCCTTCGCCGCCGGCGTTTTCGCATTCATCCTTGGTCTTCTCCGCTTCGTGCTGCACCGCGCCGCGTTGGCAGCGCCGGTATTCTTCGGTAGCCTATCGGGGCGTGGCTGCCAATGCGCCGGCTTTCGGCGCCAGCCGCCTCTCACCCTCAATCTTTCCAGCAGCCGACGCGAGGACCATGTCCGAGACGAAACTCCGCGAAGACATCTGCCGCTTTGGACGTTCCTTGTTCGAGCGCGGGCTCACTCCTGGCTCATCCGGCAATATCAGTGTGCGGCTCGACGATGGCGGCTGGCTGGTGACGCCGACGAACGCCTCGCTCGGTTTCCTCGATCCCGCGCGCATTTCGCGGCTCGACGCGGCCGGCAAGCTCGTCGCAGGCGATGCGCCGACCAAGGAAATCCCGCTGCACGCCTCGCTCTATGAGACGCGCAAGGAGGCCGGCGCGATCGTGCATCTGCATTCGACGCATTCGGTCGCCGTCTCGATGCTTCCGGATATCGACCCGCGCGCGGCGCTGCCGCCGCTCACGGCCTATTATCTGATGCGCGTCGGGCGGACGGCGCTTGTGCCGTACTATCGGCCGGGTGATCCCGCCGTGGCGGACGCCATACGCGGCCTCGCTGGGCGATATTCGGCCGTTCTTCTCGCCAATCACGGGCCGGTCGTGGCGGGGAATTCGCTCGAGGCGGCCGTCTTCGCGACCGAGGAGCTGGAAGAAACGTCGCGCCTCTATCTTCTCCTGCGCAACCTCAACCCGCGCTACCTCACACCCGAGCAGATTGCCGACCTGCAGAAGGTGTTCAGATTGGACCTGAGCCACGAGCACGGCTGATCGAGTAGGTGCGGCGCAGCGCCGATCGTCATTGCCGGGCTCGACCCGGCAATCCATCAATCAAAGGATTTTCACGAAGAGATGGATGCACGGGTCAAGCCCGCGCATGACCCGGTGGGGAGACTTGTAATCCGAAATTGAAGTAATTATACTCCAACTCTGGAGTAAATCATGACCCTCGCTCCCCGTTATCCGGAAAGCCGCTACGAGCCGTCGCCGCTCGTTGACCTCTCCGCCAAGGGCGAGCGGGAGCGGCTGAGCCCTTCCGCCATCAAGGCCTTCCTCAACATCATGGAGAAATGGGGCGTGCGCGACGAGGATGCGCGCACGCTGCTCGGCGGCATCTCCAATGGCCAGTTCTATGAGCTCAAGAAGAAGCCGGAGCGCACGCTCGACGCCGATACACTCACGCGCATTTCCTATCTCGTCGGCATCTTCAAGGCGCTGAACATCCTCTATTCCGAAGCGCTGGCGGACACCTGGGTGCAGCGGCCGAACACGAACCGCATCTTCGGCGGACAAACGGCCCTTGCCTACATGGCTAAAGGGGGCTTGCCGGCGATGCAGACCGTGCGTCGGCTGCTCGACGCGCGGCGAGGCGGGATGTGAACCTTCCGGCTGCACGCCTTGTCCGCCGCAACGACACCCACCGCCTGATCCCGTCGAAATACAGCGAGGGCGGGGACAGTGTGCTCACGCGCATCGCCGAGAGCGACGCGCATTTGCGCGACATCTTCGACCTCGACAATGCCACGAACGACCGGCTTCTCGCCGAAAATGACCTCGTCCCCGGCATCGGGATTCATGAGCTCGTCTTCGGTGTCCCATATTTCCGCATCGTCAACGCCGCCTTCTGCCACCCGCATCCGCTCGGTAGCCGCTTCAACGGGCCGGAGCGCGGTGCCTGGTATGCCGCCTTTGCGCTCGAGACGGCGCAGGCGGAGGTCGCGTTCCACAAATCGGTCGAGCTCGCGGAGGTCGATTGGTTCGACGAGGCCATCACGTATGACGACTATCTCGCCGATTTCAGCGCGGCGTTTCATGACATCCGTGATGACGAACGCTTTGCCGATTGCCTTGCGCCGGAGAGCTATGTCGCGTCGCAGGCGCTGGCGGCGCAGCTTCTCGACGCCGGCTCGCTCGGCATCATCTATCCGAGCGTGCGCCGCCGCCGCGGCATCTGTCTCGCCTGCTTCCGCCCGGCGCTGGTGATGAATGTGCGCAAGGCGCGAACCTACCGCTTCACTTGGAGCGGGAAGCCGGAGCCGAAGGTCGCGGTTGTCTCCGGCTAGGCCGATTTCTTTACCTCCCCTAAAAGGGGGAGGTCGACCGCGAAGCGGTCGGGTGGGGGTCAGATACAGAAATAATTGACCCCCCTCTCCGGCGCGCTTTGCGCGCCGACCCTCCCCTTTCGGGGGAGGGTGAATTTGTAAGTGTATGACGCGGCGAGAAGAAACCGTTACAAGGGCGCGTCGTTTCGCCTATCTCAGGAGTGAAAGCGGAACGCCGCGTGAGAAGGAGCTTCTAAAATCTTGAAAATCGAAGCCCATCGCTTCTGCATCGCGCCGATGATGGAGTGGACGGATCGGCATTGCCGCGCCTTCCATCGGCTGCTGACGCGTCGTGCGCTCCTCTATACCGAGATGCTGACGGCCGGCGCGGTGATCCACGGCGATCGGGCGCGGCTGCTTGGCTTCGACCCGGCCGAGCATCCCGTTGCCGTGCAACTCGGCGGCAGTGAACCGCGTGCGCTTGCGGACGCCGCGCGCATCTGCGCCGACATGGGCTATGACGAAATCAATCTGAATGTCGGCTGCCCCTCCACACGCGTGCAGGGCGGCCGCTTCGGCGCTTGCTTGATGGCGGAGCCGCGGCTTGTCGGCGATTGCGTCGCGGCGATGAAGGCCGCGGTCTCTATCCCGGTGACGGTGAAATGCCGCCTGGGCATCGACGAGCAGGATACTGAAGTGGCGCTCGATGCGCTGGCAGCCGCCGTTGTTCAAGCGGGTGCCGATGCGCTCATCGTGCACGCACGCAAGGCGTGGCTGAAGGGACTCGACCCGAAGCAGAACCGTGAAATTCCGCCGCTCGACTATGCGCGCGTCTATCGGCTCAAGGCGGCGCGGCCGACGCTTCCGGTGATCATCAATGGCGGCATCACGACGCTCGCCGCTGCGCGCGGCCACCTCGCGCATGTCGACGGGGTGATGATGGGGCGCGCCGCTTATCAGGATCCGTCACAATTGCTCGCCGTCGATCCCGAGATCTTCGGCGCGGCGGCCGGCTTCGCTTCGGTGAAGTCTGCCGTCGAAGGGTTTCTTCCCTACATCGAAGAGCAGCTCGCGAGGGGCGTACGCCTGCATGCGATGACGCGGCACATTCTCGGCGTCTTCCGCAGCGTTCGGGGGGCGCGCGCGTTTCGCCGGCATCTCGCAACCGAAGGCGTGAAGCCGGATGCCGGTCTGCGCGTCGTCATCGACGCGCTCGCGATGATTGGTGATGCGGACACCGATCTTCGTCCCGATCTCGCCGCATGACGGCTCGCATGCGGTTGTAAGGCTCCTGATGCTTCTCGGTGTTCCTGCCAGTGAATTGGCGCTGCTTGCGGCCATGATCATGGCCGGCGGCGCGGTCAGCGGCTTTCTTGCCGGCCTTTTCGGTGTTGGCGGCGGCGGCGTCATCGTCCCCGTGCTGTTCGAGATTTTCGGAGTGCTCGGCGTTTCGCAGGATGTACGCATGCAGCTTTGCGTCGGCACCTCGCTCGCCATCATCGCGCCGACCGCCTGGCGCTCCTATCGCACGCATCTCGCGCGCGGCAATGTTCCGGTCGAAGTGCTGCGGCGGTGGACGGTCCCGATTGCGATCGGCGTGATCGCGGGTGGCGCAACGGCGGCTTTCGCGCCGGCCTGGGTGTTCCGTCTCGCCTTTGTCGTACTTGCCGGCTTCATCTCGATGAAGATGCTGTTCGGGCGCGAAAGCTGGCGGCTCGGTGAGGAGCTTCCCGGCACGGCGCTGATGAGCGCCTACGGCATCTTCATCGGCCTTTATTCCGCGCTGATGGGCGTCGGCGGCGGCGCTGTTGCGACCCTCATCCTCGTGCTCTATGGCCGGCCGATCCATGCCGGCGTTGCGATCGGGGCCGGCGTCGGCATCATCATCGCGCTCGTCGGCACGGTGAGCTACATGATCGCCGGCTGGCCGCAACAAGCGCTGATGCCGCCGCTTTCCATCGGCTACGTGTCGCTGATCGGCGTCGCGCTGATGGCGCCGGTCGCGAGCTTCGTCGCGCCTTACGGCGCGCGCGTGGCGCATGCGCTGCCGCGCCGTCAGCTCGAGATTGCGTTCGGCTGCTTTATGCTGCTCGTCGCGCTGCGATTTCTTGCGACGCTTGTGTGAACGCGGGTGAATTCATTTCCGGCCATGCCGGGCAAGCTCCCTCTCCCCGATGGGGAGAGGGGCGGGTGATTCTCGCTAAGCTCTCTCCCCTCATCCGGCACGCTTCGCGTGCCGACCTCTCCCCAAAGGGGAGAGGTGAAGAAGGGGCTACGGGTAGCCGCGCAGCAGCAGCTTGTCGCCGCGCACTTCCCAGCTTTCGAGCCGCGTGAGGAACGTCATGCCGAGCAACGTCGTGCTCAGCTGCCCCGGTTGCGCGACAAGCGCGGGCACGGCGCGCTCGACGATATTGCCAATGGCGAGGCGATCGAGCGTCACGGCCGCCGCGCGCGTGCGGCCGTTCGCGGTGTCGACCGGGACGGTGTAGTCGAGGACCTCGATCGGAAGGCCGGCGGCCTTCGCTGCTTCCTGCGTCAGCACGACGGAGCTCGCTCCGGTATCGAGGACGGTCGCGACCTTGTTGCCGTTGATTTCGACCGCGACGCGAAACTCGCCGCCACGGCTGCGCGCAAATTCAACGGTATGGCCGCGCACCGCTGCGCGACCGGGCACCAGCTCCGCCATGATGCGATCGCTGACCTGCAGAAGGTCATGACGATAGGTGTAGCCGGCCGCAAGCAACAATCCGATCAATGTCCAGAACACCAGCGCTTCGAGCGCGGCAGAGAGGCGGTGACGGAAGAGGGCGATCACGGCGCCGGCAAAGAAGAGAAGCAGCGAGACCTTGACGACGAGGGCGCTGAAGTCGTCCAGCGCGATGCCCGCGATCTCACCGCGGCGATGGCGCGCGACAAGGATCAGAAGCGCCAGTCCGAGGCCGATCAGCAGGCCCCAGAGGAGCCGGCTGTGGCCGCCCGTGCCTTGCTGTTTCATGAGGGCGTCGCCGGAGACGGCGATCGCCGGGGCAGATCGGCCATGATGCGCGCGCGATCGAGATCGGAAAGACTGGCCCATTGCGCGATTTCCGTCAGCGTGCGCCGGCATCCGACGCAGAGACCGGAACACGGATCGATCGTGCAGACATTGATGCAGGGTGACAGAACGGCGGCCATGGATTCCGACGATTGGGCGGCATCTGCAACATAGGACGGGGACTTTCGAAGGCAATGGGACGTTTGGTCGTCGCGGGTTCCCGGCTCAGCGGCGTTTGGCAGCGTCGGCGGTCGGGAACCCCGACGGGTCGGCGTCCGGCTGGATCGGCGGTGCGGCTTGCGCGATCGGCGCGAGCGCCGACATCACGCGCTCCGGCGGGAACGTGACGATCACTTCGGTTCCCTCGCGCAGCTTCGACTTGAGCGTGAACGTGCCGCCATGCATGTCGATCAGGCTCTTGACGATCGGGAGGCCGAGGCCCGCACCTTGTTCTGCCGATTTGATGGCGTTGCTGCCTTGCCCGAAGGAGGCAAGCACGATCGGAATCTCCTCTTCGGCGATGCCGGTGCCGGTATCCTTGACGACGACATATTGGCCGCCGGCCGCGGTCCAGCCGACCTTGAGCCAGATCTCGCCGCCTTGTGGCGTGAACTTGATGGCGTTGGAGAGAAGATTCAGACAGACCTGACGCGTGGCGCGCTCGTCCGCCCAGATGCGCGGCAGGTTCGGCTCGAACGCCTCGTGGATCGTGATGCCGCGGTTCTTCGCGCGCATATTGAGGAGGTGGTGGCAGTCCTCGACCACGGCGGCGAGCGAGACGGGCTCTTCGCTGAGCTCGTAGCGGCCGGCCTCGATGCGCGACAGGTCGAGAATTTCATTGATGAGATTGAGCAGGTGAACGCCGGACGAGTGAATGTCGCCGGCATATTCCCTGTAGGTCGGGTTCTGGTGGGGCCCGAGCACCTCGCTCTTCATCACCTCGGAGAAGCCGAGAATGGCGTTGAGCGGCGTGCGCAGCTCATGGCTCATCTGCGCGAGAAAGCGTGATTTCGCGAGATTAGCGGCTTCCGCGCGCCGGCGCGCTTCGTCGGAATTGGAGTTTGCCTGCTCGAGCTCGCCGATGAGCGCGTCCTTCTCCGCCCGCGCCTCGAGGGTCGCGAGCGTGTTGGCGTAAAGACGCTGCGCGAGGAGGGCGAAATAGGCCTGCGCCGTGATCGCCATGGCGACGAGGATGTAGCTGTGGATGTCGCCCTTGAGGATGAAGTCGATGACGACGGCGGTCGTCACCGGCAGCGTCGTGGCGAAGATCGCAAGCGGCACGCTCGACGCCAGCATGCTGGAGAGCGCGATCACCAGCAGCATGATGAAGAGCATGAACGTGCCGGCTTCCTGCTGGCCGTGCACGACGCTCACAACGTTGAACATCCACGCCGTGCCGAAGAGAAGATCGAGCGTGATGAAGCGGAAGCGCCAAGCGCGCAGGTTCACGCTGCCGGCCGGCTCGCTCAGGAACTTGCGGCACTGGAAGGTGATGATCCAATGGATGGCGATGACGCCAAGCGCCCAGGCGAGCGCTGAAAGGGTCTCGGTCCAGAGGCCCGACAGGAAGCCGACCGTGCCGACAAGCAGCATGACCGCGTAGGACGCGGAGATTCGGTTTTGCGCGAATTGGCGAAGGAGCTCGTAGTCGAACGCGGGACGGGTGCCCGTTGTCGAGGTCAGCCGGTCTCGGGCCTCGCGCACGCGCTGCGCCGTCGTACCACGCGCCGCTTTCGGGGTCGTCGTTTGACCCGTCTGGGCGTTGGGTGCGATCGGAGGAGAGTCGATTTCGGCAGCCGGCGTCGTCGTTTCGACCATGCGCTCGAAAGTCACTTATAAACCTTAAGAGCCGACTGAGACGGATGGTTAACGAGACGTTGCGGAGCGTTTTTTTGGGGGCTATCCCAAGGATTTGGCTCTTCCGGATGGCTGCCGAAGACGCCTTGACCGTCGTCTAGCCGTCATGATCGATTGCCCCTGTTGGGCGGGAGCAGGATATGAAACTCTACGACTTCGGGATGGCGCCAAATCCGCGCCGCGTGCGGGTTTTTCTTGCCGAGAAGGGTCTGTCGATCCCGACCGAGCAGGTGGATCTCGGCAAGGGGCAGCAAAAATCCCCTGAATTTACCGCAGTCAACCCGCTGCAACGGGTGCCGGCCCTGGTGCTGGACGACGGTACCGTCATCACCGAATCCATCGCTATTTGCCGCTATTTCGAGGCGCTGCGGCCGGAGCCCCCGTTGTTCGGGCGCAACGCCAAGGACATCGCGCTGGTCGAGATGTGGAACCGGCGCGCCGAGCTTTACCTCCTGGGTCCGGTCGCATCCGTCTTCCGGCACCTTCATCCAGCGATGAAGGAGCTCGAGGTGCCGCAGGTTCCCGAATGGGGCGAGGCGAACAAGCCGAAGGTGGCGGAGTTCCTCGCGTTCCTCGATCAGACGCTGAAGGACCAATTGTTCCTGGCCGGAGACCAATATTCCGTCGCCGACATTACCGCGATGATCGCGATCGATTTCATGAAGCCGGCGAAGCTGACCGTCCCCGAGGACCTCAAGAACCTGCGGCGCTGGCGTGGGCAGGTCACCGAGCGCGCGAGCGCGAAGGCCTGATCATGACAACGAAGTTCGTTACGATCCGCTATGCGGTGGCCGGGCCGATCGCGACCATCACGCTCGCCCGGCCGGATAAGCTCAACGCCTTCAACGCCGCGATGCATGCGGAACTGCGCGTCGCTCTCGACAGCGCCGAATGGGATGACAATGTGCGCTGCGTCGTGCTGACAGGCGAGGGGCGGGGCTTCTCGTCCGGGCAGGACTTGACGGAGGAGCGGCTCGTCGGGGCCGATGGCCTTGTGGATGTGGGCGGCCGTCTCGATCGCGATTACAATCCGCTGGTGCGGCGGCTCTACAACTTCTCGAAGGTCACGATCGCTGCGCTCAACGGGCCGGCGGTCGGCGCGGCCGCCAATATCGCGCTGGCCTGCGACGTTCTGCTCGCCGCACGCTCCGCGTATCTGCAGGAAGCCTTCGCGCGCATCGCGCTCGTTCCGGACGCGGGCGGAACGTGGTTCCTGCCGCGCATTGTCGGGCCCAAGCGCGCGCTCGCCCTGATGCTAACGGCCGATCAGATCAGGGGCGACGACCTCGAGCGGATGGGGCTCGTCTACAAGGTCTTCGACGACGACAAATTCGTCGAAGAGGTTGGCGCATTTGCGAAGCGGCTCGCGGAAGGACCGGCCGCGACCTATCGTCTGATCAAGGAGGCGGCGCGGGCGAGCATGACCAACGACCTTTCGACGCAGCTCGATTTCGAGCGCGACCAGCAGCGCAAGGCCGGGAAGACACGCGACTTCACGGAAGGCGTCGCCGCCTTCAAGGCGAAACGCGCGCCGCAATACGAGGGGCGGTAGGCTCTGTCATTCGGGGGCGCGGACAAAGTCCGCGAGCCCGGAATCCATAATCCCGGCGCTATGGAGTATGGATTCCGGACAGCCGCGCGACGCGCGGCTTCCGGAATGACAAAATCTCTCAGCGCTCGAGGCGCGAGAACAGGCTTGCCGTATCCCACCGGCCGCCGCCCATCTTCTGCACTTCGGAATAGAACTGATCGACGAGCGCGGTGATCGGGAGATGCGCGCCGTTCTTGCGCGCCTCGGCGAGGCAGATGCTGAGGTCTTTGCGCATCCAGTTCACGGCGAACCCGAACTCGAACTTGTTCTCGATCATCGCCTTGTAGCGGTTCTCCATCTGCCAGGACTGAGCGGCGCCCTTTGAGATGGTTGCGACCAGCGCCTCGATGTCGAGCCCGGCTTTCTTGGCGAAGTGAATGCCTTCGGCGAGGCCTTCCACGAGCCCGGCGATGCAAATCTGGTTGACCATTTTCGCAAGCTGGCCCGAGCCCGTCGGACCGAGAAGCTTGCACATGCGCGCATAAGCCGCGATCACCGGCTCGGCCTTTGCGAAAGGCCCTTGTTCGCCGCCGCACATGACGGTGAGCACGCCGTTCTCGGCGCCGGCCTGGCCGCCCGACACAGGCGCATCGATGAAATCGAAACCGGCCTTTTTGGCTGCAATATTGAGTTCGCGGGCGATCTCGGCCGAGGCCGTCGTGTGGTCGACGAAGATCTTGCCCTTCGCCATGCCCTCGAAGGCGCCGTCCTTGCCGAGCGTCACGGTGCGCACGTCGTCGTCATTGCCGACGCACATCATCACGAAGTCCTGCCCGGCCGCAGCTTCCTTGGGCGTCTTAGCCGTCTTGCCGCCGAACTCCTTCGCCCATTTCTCGGCTTTGGCATGCGTGCGGTTGTAGACCGTTACGTCGTGGCCCCCCTTTTTCACGAGGTGCCCGGCCATCGGATAGCCCATCACGCCAAGCCCGAGGAAAGCCACTTTCGCCATCATCCGCTCCTTCATCTGTCCGGTATTTGCCGCGCAGGACGTCGGCGCAGGCGGCGCCAAATGATCACGTCGACGGTTGACCCGCAAGCGCCGGGGCGTATTTAAGGCGCAAAGTCTCCGCGGCCTTTCTGGGCCCGCGGGCGCAGGAGATACCATGACCGTCAGAAAGCAGGATGTGCTCGCGCGCCTCGCGGCCGTCGCGACGCCGGAGGGCGCGCCACTGCCCGACAGCGGGCGGCTCTCCGAAGTCGTCGTGACCGACGGCAAGGTCTTTTTCTCGATCAATGTCGAGGCGGGCGCCGTGCCACGCTGGGAAAGCGTGCGCAAGGCGGCGGAGGCGGCGGCTCGTGCGGTGCCGGGCGTAACCTCGGTGATGGCGGTGCTCACGGCGGAGCGGCCTGGCGGCAATGTCGCGCCGGCGCGTGCGCCAGGCGCGGGCGCGCCCCGTGCGGCGCATCGTGGCGCTCCGCAGCCGGCCGGGCGTGCGGTGCCGGGCGTGAAGGCCATCATCGCCGTCGCGTCGGGCAAGGGCGGCGTCGGCAAATCGACCACGGCGGTCAATCTCGCGCTGGCGCTGGGCACGCTTGGTCTCAAGGTCGGTGTGCTCGACGCCGATATCTATGGGCCCTCCATGCCCAAGCTCTTGGATGTGCAAGAGCGGCCGCAGACGCTCGGCGGCACGCGACTCAAACCGATCTCGCGCTTCGGCCTGACGGTCATGTCCATCGGCTTCCTCATCGAGGTGGAGACGCCGATGATCTGGCGTGGGCCGATGGTGATATCGGCGCTCACGCAGATGCTGCGCGAAGTGGAGTGGGGCGAGCTCGACATCATGGTGGTCGACATGCCGCCCGGGACTGGCGACGCGCAGCTCACGATGGCGCAGCAGGTGCCGCTCGCCGGCGCCGTCATCGTCTCGACGCCGCAGGATCTCGCGCTGATCGACGCGCGGCGCGGCATAGCGATGTTCAAGCGCGTCGACGTGCCGGTCCTCGGCATCGTCGAGAACATGAGCTATTTCATCTGTCCGCATTGCGGCGAGCGCTCCGACATATTCGGACACGGCGGCGCCAAGCACGAGGCCGAGCGGCTGGGCGTGCCGTTTCTCGGCGCCGTGCCACTCGATCTCGTGATCCGCGAAACATCCGACGCCGGCCGGCCAGTCGTTGCGATCGATCCCGACGGCACGCATGCCGCCGCTTACCGTGCGATCGCCGAAAAGGTCTGGGCTTCCGTCGAAACGCGCGTTGCGGCGCGCCCAGCGCCGAAGATCGTCATCGAGAGTTGAGGCTGCGCGCGCCTCGGCAAGGTCGGGGCTGGCTAAAACCATTGAGTGTCATGCCCGCGAAAACGGGCATCCAGTAACCCCTGCCTTCATTGTCGTCGAGAGCACACGGCGTACTGGGTCTCCGCCTTCGCGGAGACGACACCCGTCATGTTGAATAACACGGTGTATCGAGGCCCAGCCGGCGAACGTCAATCCTCCGCCCACATGCGCATGAGATTAGCGAGCGACTTCGACATCAAGTCGAACTCCGCCGATTTTCCTTCGCGCGCAAACAATCGCCGTCGCGCCGTGTCGAGGTCGAAGAGAAGCTCGCGCTTGGCCGCATCGCGCACGAAGCTGCGCGCCCATCCGACAGCGGCGAGGCGCACGCCGCGCGTGACCGGTGCGACCCGATGCAGCGTCGTCGACGAATAAGCGAACAATGAGCCCGCCTCGAGCTTGATCGGCTCTTCTCCGCTTGCGGATTCGATGATCAGCTCGCCGCCGTCATAGGTTTGCGGGTCAGCAAGAAACAACGTGAACGATACGTCTGTCCGTACGCTCTGCATCAAGGCGTCGTCGACGTGGCTGCCGTATTGCATCTCGCCCTGATAGCGGGAGAACAAGAGCGGCGTGAGCGCCTTCGGGCGCACCGCGAGCGAAAAGACGTCATTGGCGAGGATGCGGCTCGTTACAAGCTTGCGCACCGTGTCGAGCGAACGGTCGGACCCGGACACTTGCTCGTTGCGTTTGGCTTCGCGCGCTGACCATCCAGCGGTTTCGCGCCCATCGACGAATTTCGCGCGCGAGAGCGCTGCACGCACCGTCGCAAGGTCATCGGCGCTCAGCACGTTTCCAATCACGATCTGCAACGGCGGTTCTCCTTACTGCGCAGATGCGCGTCATATCATCGAATATCTGTCTTGGCTTCCTGCGCACAGATTTTGATTGGAATAGTTTGAAACAGACGCGTTACTGGACGCGCTGAAATTCTCGTCTATACGTGGCGCGTAAAAATTTGGACGCAGCGCGTTGTGCGTCGATTGCGCGGAACAGACGAGGGAATGATGAAAGCAAAGACCAAGATTTGGGTCGGCGTCGGCGCATTTGTGTTTGCCGGTGGCGCGGCAATCGGCGGAGCCGGTGCTGCGCCGCAGACTCCAACCGTCGAGCGCGCACAAGCGATCGGAAATGAATCGCTCGACACCGCGCAAGGGCGTGACACCACCTCGCAGATCGCCATTGCACAGCATTTGGCGGCGAATGACCACGGCGGCGAAGGAGGCGAGGGTGGCGAAGAGGGCGGCGAACATGGCTTCAAGACTAAGCTGCCGCCTGATCTCGAATTCGCGCTCAGCATCGGCGAGCTGCGCGGCCATCTGCTCGTCGGCAATGAGCTGGTCCAGCAGGGGCAGTGGGCCGCGGCGCTGCCGCACTTCCTGCACCCGACGGAAGAGATCTACGGAAAGATCAGAGGCCAGCTCAAAAACTACAAGACGCCGCCGTTCGAGGCGGCGCTGAAGTCGCTGGCTCAGACCGTCAAAACGAAGAAGGGTGGAGAGGCGTACACGAAAGCGTTCAACGCTGTCGAGGACGCCTTGGCCAAGACGGATGTGGGCCTTAAAGCCAAGCAGCCATCGGATTGGGATGGCTTCACAGCCGAGGCGGCCGTCGAGCTCATCAAGGCGGCGTCGGGCGAGTACGAAGAAGCGATCGTAAAGGGGCGTATCGCAAAGCCGGTCGAGTACCAGGATGCGCGCGGCTTCATCCTGCAGGCCGAGAAGATGCTCGATTCAGTCGCCCTGTCGCTCGAAAAGAAAGATGCGGATGCGCTCAAGCAAACACGCGAAGCGCTCGCCGAATTGAAGAAAGCGTTCCCCGAGGCGATGCCGCCGAAGGCGCCGGTCAAGGATTACGGTGCGCTGCTGAGCGACGTTTCTCGGCTCGAGCTTGCCGCCGGCAAGTTGATGTGACGCGTGTGCCTGCGCTGCGGATGGGTTGATGGCCTGGCGGCTTTCGCGGCGGGCATTGCCGTCGCGCTCGCGCTCGTGCTCGTCATCACGCCGCGCGATCTGTTCGCCGCGGCGCAGGGCGATGCAGCGGCCTTTGCGGCGCTGAAGGCGACATTCAAGCGTCCGCGCGCGGTTCCCTTTCCGGCGAGCAATTCGTTTTCCGAAGAGAAGCGCAAGCTCGGGGAGATGCTGTTCTTCGATGGACGGCTCTCATCCAATGGGCAAATGTCGTGCGCCACGTGTCACGATCCGGCGCGCGGACTGGCCGATGGACGCGTGAAGAGTGTTGGCGTTGCCGGGCGGACGCTTGTGCGTCACACGCCAGCGCTTTGGAATCTCGCTTGGGCCGGGCCGGTGTTTTGGGATGGCCGCGCGCGCAGCCTCGAGGAACAAGTCGCCGGCCCGATCCAGAATCCCGACGAGATGAACCAGCCGATCGATGCGGTGCTCGCGCGCCTTCGCAACGATGATCATTACGCACGTGCATTTGCGGCGGCGTTTCCGGACGATCCCAACCTTACGCACGAGAACATGGCGAAGGCGATCGCGACCTATGAGCGCACGCTCGTCGCGCCGCTGACGCGTTTCGATCGTTGGATCGATGGCGATGCGACGGCGCTGACGCCGCAGGAGGTTGCCGGCTTCAAGGTTTTCACCGGCGCTGCGGGCTGCAGCAACTGCCATTCGGGCTTTGCGTTCACCGACAACGCCTTTCACGATATCGGCTTGCCCGACGATGATCGGGGGCGAGGCGCCGTCCTGCGGCTACCGGCGGCGGAGCACGCGTTCAAGACGCCGAGCCTGCGTGAAGCCGGCCGCACCGCGCCCTATATGCATGACGGATCGCTGCCGACGTTCGAAGCCGTGCTGCAGCATTACGAGCACGGCGTCGTCGAGCGGCCGACGCTGTCCGCGGACCTGCCGCGCCACCTTTCGCTTGCCGATGCGGATCGCAACGCGCTGCTTGCGTTTCTCAAGACGCTGACGAGCGGGGGCGACGCGAGGCCGCCGCCGGTCGTCGCCGAGACGTCGAAATTCGATGCGCCGGCTGTGCGCACGACGACGGTCACCCAGGACGACAAGGCGTTCACTCCACGGCATGTGCGGCTCACGCGGGGGGAACGCCTGTGGGTCGTCAACAATGACACGCGCACCCACAATGTCCGCGTCTTCGACGAGAGCTTCGATTTCGACGCCGGGGCGCAGGAGCCGGGCGAAACGGTCGAGGTGGCCTTTCCCGCCACGGGGGCGTTTCTGGTGTTTTGCGGCATCCATCCGAAAATGGAGCTGCATGTGGATGTGGTCCCATAGGCAAAAAGACGGGGCTTGAGCCGCTCAGGCCGCCCGTGGCGCCGTCTTCGACAGGTAAAACCATATTCTCGGTTGGAATATCCCGCGCGCCTGATCCATGCTGGGGGGCCTGCAATCGCCGGATCAACACGGCGAGCGGCTCATCACTAGCGAGGGATATTGAACAATGAAACGACGTGAATTTCTGAAGGCTGGCAGCGCCGGCCTTGCCGCCACTGCCGTTGCGTCTCCTGCCATTGCCCAATCGATGCCGGAACTTCGCTGGCGTTGTACGGCCAGTTGGCCAAAGTCGCTCGACACGATCTACGGCGCCGTCGAGGTCTTTGCCAAGACCGTGGCCGAGTGCACCGACAACAAGTTCCAAATTCAGGTTTTCGCCGCAGGCGAATTGGTGCCCGGCCTGCAAGCGCTCGACGCCACAACGAATGGCACCGTCGAGATGTCGCACACGTCCTCTTACTACTATGTCGGGAAGGACCCTACTTTCGCCTTCGGGACGGCGCTGCCCTTCGGTTTGAATGCCCGCATGATGAATGCGTGGTTCGATCAGATGGGTGGGCAGGACCTGCTCAACGAGTTCTACAAGAAATATAACGTCATCGGCATCCCGGCCGGCAACACCGGCTGCCAGATGGGTGGCTGGTTCCGCAAGGAGATCAAAGAACCCGGCGATCTCGCCGGTCTGAAGTTCCGCATCGGCGGATTTGCCGGCCGCATCCTGACCAAGCTCGGCGTCGTGCCGCAGCAGCTCGCCGGCGGCGACATCTATCCGGCGCTCGAGAAGGGAACGATCGATGCCGCCGAATGGGTCGGCCCCTACGACGACGAGAAGCTCGGGTTCCAGAAAGTGGCGAAGTACTATTACTATCCGGGTTGGTGGGAAGGCGGCCCGGCGCTGCACAACTTCGTCAACCTTCAAAAGTGGAACGAACTGCCAAAGAACTATCAGGCGGTCATCCGTGCGGCTTCAGAGGTTGCCAACACGTACATGGTTTCGCGCTACGACGCGCAGAACCCGGCGGCGTTGAAGCGGCTGGTGGCTGGCGGAGCGCAATTGCGTCCGTTCTCGCCGTCTGTCATGGAAGCATGCTACAAGGCGGCAAACGAGGTCTATGCCGAAACGGCGGCGGCCAACCCCGACTTCAAGAAAATCCTGGAAGCCGTCACGTCATTCCGGGGCGACCAGTATCTTTGGTGGCAAGTGGCGGAGTATTCTTACGACACCTTCATGATCCGCTCGCGCGCCCGCGGATAGTTCGAAAGTCGAATAAAGCCGGGGCCCGGCAGCGTCCGTTTGCCGGGCCTCTCCCCATTGTGCTTTTCGAGCCATTCGCCTTAATGTCGCTTTTGGACCCGGTGATCGCTGCCTTTGGGCCGCTTCCTCACTGCCGGCAAGCCAATCACTCATATGGGAAGGAAGCTCATGAAGAGACGTGAATTTATCAAGAGCGCTGGCGTCGGCCTTGCCGCCACCGGCGCTATCGCCGCGCCGGCAATCGCTCAGTCGATGCCGGAAGTGAAGTGGCGGCTGACGTCCAGTTTTCCGAAGTCGCTCGACACACTCTGGGGCGCTTCGGAGACGTTCTCGAAATACGTTGCGGAAGCGACCGACAACAAATTCCAGGTCTCGCCGTTCGCGGCGGGCGAAATCGTGCCCGGCCTGCAGGCGCTCGATGCGGTCAGCAATGCGACCGTCGAGTGCTGCCATACGGCGGCCTATTACTATGTCGGCAAGGACCCGACCTTCGCGATCTTCTGCGCCATGCCGTTCGCGCTCAATGCGCGCCAGCAGAACGCCTGGTTCTATGACGGCGGCGCGCAGAAGGTGATGGACGAGTTCACAAAGAAGTTCAACGTCGTCAGCATGCTCGGCGGCAACACCGGCTGCCAGATGGGCGGCTGGTTCCGCAAGGAGATCAAGACCGTCGACGATCTCAAGGGCCTTAAGATGCGCATCGCCGGCCTCGCCGGCAGCGTCATGCAGAAGCTTGGCGTGGTGCCGCAGCAGATCGCCGGCGGCGACATCTATCCGGCGCTGGAGAAGGGCACGGTCGACGCCGCCGAATGGGTCGGCCCCTACGACGACGAGAAGCTCGGGTTCTACAAGGTCGCGCAGTACTACTACTATCCCGGCTGGTGGGAAGGTGGCACCACCAACCACTTCATGTTCAACATCCAGAAGTGGGAAGAACTACCGAAGGCCTACAAGGCGATCATCACGGCTGCGGCCGGCGCCGCGAACGTCGAGGAGCAGGCAAAGTACGACGCGCGCAACCCGCAGGCGCTCAAGCGTCTGGTCGCCAACGGTGCGCAGCTTCGGCCCTACAGCCAGCCGATCATGGAGGCCGCCTATAAAGCGGCGACCGAGGTCTATGCCGATATTTCGTCCAAGAACCCGGACTTCAAAAAAGTCTATGACAACATGGTCGCGTTCCGGAACGACGAATATCTCTGGTGGCAGGTCGCCGAGTACACCTACGACACCTTCATGATCCGCATGCGCGCGCGCGGCTGATCACTGACACATCCAATCGAAAAGCCCCCGGAGCGTAGGCTCCGGGGGCTTTTTTGTTGTCTCGCTTCGGCGCGGGTGAACCGCACAGCGCTCAAGCGATTACGACTCTTATTGGATTTTCGGTGGTCCGAGATCGAGCGGCGGCGGCAGATCGATCTGCGGCAGCTCGATCTTCACCTTCGACGGATCGATCTGGGGCCCGCCCACGTTCTTGTAATGCATGACCATGCTCGGAAAGAGGATCACGAGCACCACCATGATTACTTGGATGAAGACGAACGGGACGGCGCCCCAATAAATTTGTCCCGTCGTCACGCCGTCCATCTGCTTTCCGCTCACGCGGTCGATGTATCTCTCGCGGGGCGCGACCGAGCGCAGATAGAACAAGGCAAAGCCAAACGGCGGATGCATGAACGATGTTTGGATGTTCACACCGAGAATGACGCCGAACCAGATCAAGTCGATCCCAAGCCGCTCCGCCGCGGGGCCGAGCAGCGGGATGACGATGAAGGCGATCTCGAAGAAGTCGAGGAAGAAGGCGAGTACGAAAACGAACGCGTTCACGAAGAAGAGGAAGCCGAGCTGTCCGCCGGGTAGCGAGACCAGCATCTCTTCGACCCAGCGGTGGCCGTTGACGCCGTAAAAGGTCAGGGAGAAGACACGCGCGCCGATGAGAATGAAGATCACAAAGGCGGAGAGCTTCGCCGTCGACTCCGTCGCCTGGCGCAACAGGTCGAACTTCAGCCGGCCCTTCATGGCGGCCAGAATGAGCGCGCCGGACGCCCCCATGGCGCCGCCTTCGGTCGGCGTTGCCACGCCGATGAAGATCGTGCCGAGGACGAGGAAGATGAGGGCAAGGGGCGGCACCATCACGAAGGTGACCTGCTCCGCCATCGCCGAGACGAGCCGGAATCCGGTGAAGCGCTCGATCAATCCGGTAACGAGTGCATAAAGCGAGCCGGCCGCCAAGGCCTCGGCGAACAGTGCCCAATTCTCGTGCCCATGAGTCTTGAGGTAGTACCAGCCTCCCACCAGCAACAGGGTGACGAGTGCGGTCAGAGGCACCAGCCGCGGGCCGAGCAGACGGTTGAAGACGGCGCACATGAACGAGACGGTGACGGCGACCGACATCGTCAGGACCACGAAATCCGCCCCTGCGCGCACGTCGGTCTGCTGCATGACATAGTAGGCGACCACGAACGAGAACAGCACGAGGACGCCGAGCTGCCAGACACCGCGCGCGCCGCTCGGCTCGCGATAGCCGATGGCTTCCACAGGAAGGCCGGGCCCCGCCTTCGGGAAAAGCATCGTCACAAGGAAGACATAGCCGGCATACAGCGCCGACAGTACGAGGCCAGGAATGAACGCGCCCTCATACATGTCGCCAACCGAACGGCCGAGCTGATCGGCCATCACGATCAGGACGAGCGAGGGCGGAATGATCTGCGCCAGGCTGCCGGAGGCCGCGATCACGCCGGACGCGAGACGGCGGTCGTAGCCGTAACGCAGCATGATCGGGAGCGAGATCAAGCCCATCGAGATGACGGAGGCGGCGACGACGCCCGTGGTCGCGGCGAGCAGCGCACCGACGAACACCACGGCATAGGCAAGGCCGCCGCGGATCGTGCCGAACAGCTGCCCGATCGTGTCGAGCAAGTCCTCGGCCATGCCCGATCTTTCGAGAATAAGCCCCATGAAGGTGAAGAACGGCACCGCCAGAAGCGTGTCGTTGTTCATCACGCCATAGACGCGCTCAGGGAGGGCCTGCAGGAAGTCCGGGCGGAACAGGCCAAGCTCGATGCCGAGCAGGCCGAACAAAAGCCCGTTCGCAGCCAACGAGAATGCCGCCGGATATCCCAGCAGCAGGAAGAACACGAGCGCCACGAACATGATCGGCGCCATGTAGTGGATGATAAGCTCCAACATGGTCTGTCTCCGGTCTGTCGCGCTTAACGTGCTTCGGGCGGTAGATCGGAGAGAAGGCGCTCGACCTCCTCTTCAGCGGCCGACATGTGGCTAGAGCTGGCGTGAGGATCGGGGATGATGCCGCGCATCACTGCGATGCGCTTGATCAGTTCGGAAAGAGCTTGGAACAAAAGAAACAAAAAGCCGAGAAACACGACTCCTTTGGCCGGCCATTGCGGCAGGCCGCCGGCATTCATGGATTGCTCGTTGATCTCGTAGGAGCGCAGGAAAAACGGCGCCGATGTGATCAGCATGATCACGCAAAGCGGGATCAGGAAAAACAGATGACCGATGACGTCGATCCAGTTCCGCACGCGCTGCGGGAACATGTTGTTCACAATATCGATGCGGATGTGCTCATTTGCGAGCAGCGTCCATGGCGCGCACATCAGAAAGACGATGCCAAACAACACCCACTGCAGCTCAAGCCACGCATTCGACGACAGGTCGAAGAGCTTCCGGACGACGGCGTTGACCGCAGAGACGAGCACAGCGGCTAAGATCAGCCAACTGAGGATCTTGCCGATGCGAAGATTGACCGCGTCGATGACGCGGCTCAAGGCCAACAGTCCCTGCACGCTTCCCCCGTGTGGTTGTTTGGCGCTGCGCGATGTTAGCCCGCGCTTGCGCTGTGGTGTCTGGTCCCCTCCGGACCAGGCCGTGCGCGAGTTTACGCCAGATGGCGCGCCAGGCGTCAACTCTCTCAGGTTGTCGGGGCGATCTTATCAGGCGCTCAATTAAGGCGGGAAACACCGCACCGTGATCACCGTCCAGGGGTGACGCGACTGGTGAGTTCTCGGCCGCGAACCGCCTCGCGGTGCAGGGCATAGACGCCGCTGCCGACGATCAGCGCGGCGCCGAGGAAGGCCCAACGGTCGGGAATCTCACCAAAGGCCACATAGCCCGCAAGGCCAGTCCAAAGAAGGGTACTGTAGCGAAATGGTGCAACCAGCGACACGTCGACGCCGCGAAAGGCCAGAACGATAAAAAAATTCCCCGCGGCGAGAAAAACCGCCGAGATGCCGAGGAGGGCCAACTGGTCGAACGGCAGGCGCGACCACGTCTCGCCAAACCCCAGCAGCCAGCCCGCGATCGTCACCGACACCGCCGACATGAAGGAAATGACGATCGCCGGGATGCCGATGTCGAGCTTGCGTGTGATGATGTCGCGCGAAGCCGAGGTGCACGCGCAGATTAGGCCGAGAAATGCCCAGATGTTGAAGGATTCTGGCGTCGGCTTGACCACGAAAAGCGTGCCGGCAAAGCCGACCGCGATCGCCGACCAGCGACGCCACCCGACCATTTCCTTGAAGAAGATCACCGAGAGCACCGTCAGGATCAGCGGTGAAGCCATCAGGATGGTCGAAAGTGACGCGAGCGGCATGTGAATGACCGCCGACGTGAAAAGGATGGCGGCAAAGGCTTCCAGGGTCGCGCGGGCACAGACAAGTCCGCGCAAGCCGTGCCGCAAAGCTGGGCCGTGCCCCCAGGCGAGGAGGACGGTGCCGACCATGACGATTGTCATGATACCGCGCGCGAACAAAGCTTCGCCGACCGGATATTTGAGCGCGACGGCTTTGATGATGGAATCGCTGAGCGAGAACGTAGCGGTTGCCGCCAGGACCGCGATGATGCCGCGGCGGTTCGCGCGTGCTAGCGGCACCTTGCGTTTTCTTCCTCGGCAGACTGCGCGGCGGGAGAACGACGGCGCAGCGGCGGCGGATCAGCCGCCGGTCACACTCATATGGCGGGATAGTGCGGGCTGGCGATTGCGCCGGTCGATGACGAAATCGTGTCCCTTGGGCTTGCGGGCAATAGCGGAATCAATTGTTGCGTTCAGCAGGTCGTTGCTTTCGGACATCCGCAACGGGGTGCGCAGATCCGCAGCATCTTCCTGACCGAGGCACATATATAACGTGCCGGTGCAAGTGAGGCGGACGCGATTGCAGCTTTCACAGAAATTATGCGTCAGCGGCGTGATGAAACCGAGCCGGCCGCCTGTTTCCGCTACGCGCACATAGCGTGCGGGTCCGCCGGTGCGATAATCGATGTCTTCGAGCGTGAAACGCTCCGCGAGGCGCGCGCGGGCGAGCGACAAAGGCAGATATTGGTCGAGGCGCGTCTCGCCGATGTCACCGAGCGGCATCACCTCGATCAGAGTGAGGTCCATGCCGCCGGCATGCGCCCATTCCAGGAGGCGTGGCAGCTCATCCTCGTTGACGCTGCGAAGCGCGACCGCATTGATCTTGACCTTCAGGCCAGCGGCCTGCGCCGCGTCGATGCCAGCCAGTACCTTGTCCAATTCGCCCCAGCGCGTGATGGCGCGGAATTTATCGGCGTCGAGGGTATCGAGCGAGACATTAACCCGCTTGACTCCGTGAGCCTTAAGGTCAGCCGCATACTTGGCGAGCTGCGAGCCATTCGTCGTCAATGTCAGTTCGTCGAGGACGCCGCTTTCGAGATGGCGCGACAATGAGGCGAACAGGCCCATGATGCCGCGGCGCACCAAAGGCTCGCCACCCGTCAGGCGCAGCTTGCGCACCCCGCGCGCAATGAAGGCGCTGCAAACCCGATCAAGTTCTTCGAGGCTGAGAAGGTCCTGCTTGGGCAGGAATGACATGTTTTCCGTCATGCAATAGACGCAGCGGAAATCGCACCGGTCGGTCACCGACACACGCAGATAGGTGATCCCTCGCCCGAAGCTATCGACGAGCGGGGCGGGGTGCAGTGATGTGGT
Organism: Variibacter sp.; assembly: GCA_050187875.1. GTDB lineage: Bacteria > Pseudomonadota > Alphaproteobacteria > Rhizobiales > Xanthobacteraceae > JAFKKS01. The sequence goes on along the minus strand of JBFWXB010000009.1, from coordinate 34,198 downwards.
CTCGATGTCCATGTCCAGCAAACTTTCACCCGGCCGAGCGTTGGCCGCGGGGCTCCGCTAAGTTGGCCGCGGGGCTCCCGCTAATATGAAAGCTGGAGCGCGAAAATGAAAGGGGCTCAATCGGTTGCCTAAGGCGCGGCGCTGCGCCACGCCTCCTTTCGGCCCCTTGACACGGTGGCGGCAAGGGCGCTCAAGGAGCCATCATGGCGGCGAAAGCAAGCTCCGAAACGTGGCCGACCGAGCTTCGGCTGGCGAAAGACAAGAAGAGCCTCTCGATCACATTCGATGACGGCGCGCATTTTGCGTTGCGCGCCGAGTATCTGCGCGTCACGAGCCCGAGCGCGGAGGTCCAGGGCCATAGCCCGGCGGAGCGCAAGACAGTCGCCGGCAAACGGAATGTCGCCATTCTCGAGGTTTCGCCGATCGGCAACTATGCCGTGCGCCTTACCTTCGACGACCTGCACTCAACGGGGATTTACAGCTGGGCTTATCTGCGCGAGCTGGGGCAGGAGGAGGGGCCGCGCTGGCAGAGTTATCTCGACGAGCTGACATCCAAAGGGATGTCCCGCGACCCATAAACGCAATCGCCGGGCAAGGCCCGGCGATCGAAGTTCTGCAGGAGGCACCGGCGTCAGCGCAGGATGATGACCTTGGCGCCGACCTTCACCCGGTCGTAAAGATCAGTCACATCCTCGTTGGTCATGCGGAAGCAGCCCGAAGAGACCGCTTGGCCGATTGTCTCCGGCTCGTTTGAGCCGTGGATGCGGTAGAGCGTCGAGCCGAGATACATGGCGCGGGCGCCAAGCGGATTTTCGATGCCGCCTTTCATGAAGCGCGGCAGGTCCGGGCGGCGCTTGAGCATTTGCGCCGGCGGGGTCCAGCTCGGCCATTCCTTCTTGGCCGTGATCGTCTTCACGCCGGCCCAGGTAAAGCCGACGCGGCCGACGCCGATGCCGTAGCGCAGCGCGGTGCCGTTTCCGAGCACGAGATAGAGCCGCCGCTCCTTCGTGTTGATGATGATCGTGCCGGCGCGCTCGTTGGTCTGGATCGGGACCGTCGCGCGGGCGATCGGGCCAGAGCTGCCGCCACCGATGCCAAGGAAGTTCCACTTGCCGAGTTGCGAATTCGGCGCGCCGCCCGTGAAACGCCCCTCCCGGTCCCAAGACGGGTCCGCATGAGCCGCAACCGTGCCGGCGAGCATCGCTCCCGCCAAAAGTACCGCACCTGCCGTCCGAAAGATCATCGATAAGCCCCAGGGTTGATGAGTGTCCGTCCCGATTCGCCCCGAACGCGACGTGCCCCAAGCCCGGCGGATTGAAGGCCATAGAAAGGCGGCGCAAACAACCCGCCGCGCCGTTCACATCGCCGTTGGCCGGGTGTGTTTCAGGCGGGTGTTGCCGCGATGCAACGTCAGGGGACCGCGAAGTGCCCCTCAGCCGGCGTGGATCACGCCGCTGGCCTCGAAGGCTTGCCGTTCATCCTCCGAAAGCACGGACGCGAGGATCTCACGGTTGTGCTCGCCGAGCTTTGGCGCGGGGCGGGCGAGAATGCCGGGCGTGCCGGACATCCGGGGGATGTCGCCGTGCATCGGCAGCCAGCCGATGTCCTCGTCCGGTACTTCGATCATCGCTTCGCGCGCCGCGACATAGCTATCATCGCTCAGGTCGGCGGCATCCATGATCGGCCCGATGGTGACGCCGGCCTTGTCGAAATGCGCGAGATTTTCGGCGGTCGTGCGTGCGGCGATGAAGGTGGCCACAATCCCGTCGATCGCGTCGATATTGGCGAGGCGGTCGGCATTGGTGCGGAAGCGCGGATCGTCGATCAACTCGGCGCGGCCGATGCTCTTCAAGAGCTTCTCGGTCATGCCCTGCGTCGAGGCGGAGAGGCAGACCCAGCCGCCGTCCTTGGTCTGATAGGCGTTGCGCGGCGCCGTATTGGTGCTGCGGCTGCCGGTGCGCGGCTTCACTTGGCCGGTGAGGCGATAGTTCGCGATCTGCGGTTCGAGCACCGCGAGCATCGGCTCGAACAGCGAGACATCGAGGACCTGACCTCTGCCGTAGGCGCCCTCTGCCGCGCGCAGCGCGATCATCGTCGCGGCCGCGCCGTAGAGGCCGGCGTAGGCGTCGCCCATGAACATCGGTGGCAACACCGGCGCGCGGTCGGCATAGCCATTGATGGCCGCGAAGCCGGAATAGCCTTCGACCAGCGTGCCGAAGCCCGGCTTGTGCCGATAGGGTCCCGTTTGGCCCCAGCCGGAGACGCGCACGATCACGAGCTTCGGATTGATCGCGAGGAGCGCGTCGGGGCCGAAGCCCATCGCCTCGATCACGCCGGGGCGGAAGCTCTCGACGAAGATCGCCGCATCGCGCACGAGGCGGCGCACAATCTCCTGCGCTTCCGGTGCGCGCAATTGGAGGCACACGCTCTTCTTGTTGCGGCACCAGGTCTTCCAAGTGGTCGAAATTCCCTTCACGCGCCAGGCCCGCAGCGTATCGCCTTCCGGCGGCTCGACCTTGATGACGTCGGCGCCATGGTCGGCGAGGACTTTCGTCAAAACATTGCCGGCGACGAGGCGCGAAAGATCGATCACGCGCACGCCGTCGAGAGCGCCCTTTGCCTGCGGATCGAATTGTTTGCGCACGAAATTCGTCACGCGCCTTCTTCCCTTTCGCGAGCGGCGATCTGATCCGCCCAAGCGATGACGGCGCGCGCGCGTGCAAGGAACGGTGCGTCGATCATCTGTCCGTCGACCAAAAATGCGCCGACGCCGTTTGCTTCGGCTTCATCGGCCGCAGTGGCGATGCGGCGCGCCTTGGCAAGCTCGCCGGCGCTCGGCGCGAAGGCGGCGTTCGCGAGTGGAACCTGCGAGGGATGGATGCAACTCTTTCCGGCGAAGCCAAGCGCCAAAGCCGCCGCGCATTCGGCGCGGAAGCGTTCCGGATCGTTCATCCCGGCATAAGCGCCGTCGAAGGCCGGAATGCCGGCTTCGGCAGCGGCGAGCCGCACAGTCATGCGGACATGGGCGAGGGCGGTCGTATCGCTGCGATCGATGCCATAAGGCTCGAACAGGTCGGCGTAGCCGATCTGCAGGCCGCAGACGCGCTCATGCGCGGTTGCGATCTCAGCCGCGAGCCGAACGCTTTTCGGCGTCTCGATATTGGCGAGGATGCCGAGAGGCTCGATCGCCCCTGCCGCATGCTCGAGCCGCGACAGTATGGCGGCCACGTCGCGGACTTGCGACGCATCCTCGATCATCGGTAGGTTGACGACATCGAGGCCGGCGCCAACGACGGCGCGCAGATCATCCTCTAGCAGCCCGCTTGCAAACCCGTTGACGCGCACGACGATAAGCTTGCGATGATCTTTCGCCTGCGCGCGCAGAAATGCCGCGACGGCATCGCGGGCTTGCGCTTTGCGCTGGGGCGCGACGGCGTCCTCGAGATCGAACGAGAGGGCGTCCGCAGCCCCGGCCGCGGCCTTGGCAAAAAGCTCCGGCCGGGAGCCCGGCACGAAGAGCTTGCTGCGCATCAAGCGCGGGAGCGGACGATTGCGCATCAGACGGCACCGACCTTGGCCCGGAGGAGTCCAGGCTCTGCGCAACGTCCTACCGGACTCAGCGCTTCGTCGGAAGCTCGACGATGCCGGTGCCGACGATCGAGAGTTCGCCGTCCTGGTTCTTCGCTTCCTGCGCGATCTCGACGAGATGGCGGCCGTCCTCCTCGAATTTCCGCGTCACCTGGCCATTGATGAAGAGGGCGTCGCCTTCTGGATTGTGGCGGCGGATCTTGCTGGTCGCACGGCGGAGCATGCCGTCGTCACCCATCCAGTTGGTGAGGTGATGCGTAAGCCACGAGCAGCGCTCCGGCCCGTAGTCGTAAGCGCCCGGTGCGCCGACCATCTTCGCGAAGTCGTCTTCCCAATGCACGCGCTCGGGGCAATCGGGGATGTTGAATTTGTTCGGGATGCCGAGGCCGGGATGGCGGTGCGCCTGCTTCCACGCGAGCTTGTTGGCGCGGATGTAGAGGCCGCCCCACCCTTGAGCGAAAGCGATGAAGCCGGTGACGGTCATCGGCCCCTTCACCATTGTCGGCAGCTTGTCGCCGACGGCGACGTCCTCGAAGTAGCGCGTCTTGGCGCCGCGGATCTCCTCCTCGGCGTAATGCTTGTAGATCGCGGAGAGCTCCTCCTGCGTGTAGCGCTTCTGTCCCTTCTTGCGCAGCTCCGTGTATTTCGTGCCTTCCTCGCGCGCGACGTCGCGGTCGGTGCGGAAGCACCAGCTGTCCGCGTCGGCGACGAGGTCGCCCGTCTGATTGTAGAAGCGGACGCGATAGATCTGCTGGATGGCGCGGCCGGCGAAGCGCGTTTCGTGCTCGATCAGGTCCTTGAGATGCGCCGTGGTCGTGATCTCGTCATTGCGATGCACGGTCTTGTGCCAGTTCCAGTCGGCGCCGGCCCACATCGCATGCACGCCGGGCAATCCGCCGACATAGCCGGAAATGATGCGGCTCGTCGCGAAGAGAAAGCTCGGCAGCGCGATGACGTCGCCATGGCGCGTTTTCTTCGCGTAAGCCGGGTCGCACCACAGGGGATTGTCGTCGCCGATACCGTGCGCGTAATGGCGGATGTTGTCGCGCGTCGCCTCGTGACACCACGGCTCCAGCGTATCTTCGATCGCGATCCCGATGCGCTGGCGCAGCTCGTCGAGCCCGCGGTCAGTAATCTTGGGAAATAGGCCGGAATCGTATGCGGTCATCGGGCACCCATGGTTCGCTAGGTTGAAAGGCTGGCCTGCTCGCGCTCGCGCAGGACCTTGCGGTTGACTTTGCCGGCCGGCGTTTTCGGCAATTCGCTGACGAACGCGACGTGTCGCGGATATTCATGCTGGCTCAGGCGGCTGCGCGTGAAATCCTGCAGTTCGCGCGTGAAGACCTCGTCGCCCTGCCGCGCGCTCACGACAAACGCCTTCACCACTTGTCCACGCAGCTTGTCGCCGACGCCGATCACGGCGGTCTCGCGCACATCGGGATGCTTGAGCAGCACGTCTTCGATTTCGACGGCGCTCATCGTCCAGCCGGCCGAGATGATGACGTCGTCGGCGCGCCCGGCGTGATAGAAGTAGCCGTCTTCGTCGGTGTAGCCGAGGTCCTTAGTCGGAAACCACGCATCGCGTCGCCAGACCTTGATCTCTCCGATGCTGTTTGGGATGGCGACCTTGCCCTGCGCGTCATGCACTTCGACGCGTGCGCCGGGCACCGCCATTCCAAGCGAGCCCGGCTTGACGACGTAGTCCTTGGCGCCGGGGAAATTCACGAGAATGACGCCAACCTCGGTCGTGCCGTAGATGCTGCAGACCGGGATGCCGCCGAATGTGGCATCGACGAATTCGAGGGTGGCGGTGTCGATCGGCTCGCCGGTGTAGGACAGCTTTTCGATCGCGTAGCGGAAGTTATCGGCGGCGCCCGAACTTTTCATCATGCGATAGTGCGTCGCGGCAGCGGAGAGATTCGTGATCTCGTAATCCTGCAAAGCTTTCAGGAGGCGGACGGCATCGAACTTGCCGGCCATCGTGCCGGTGGTGACGCCAAGCGCGAGCGGCGAGAGCGTGCCGTGCCAAAGTCCGTGCCCCCATGCGGGGGAGGAGGGGCAGAAATAGCGGTCGCCCGGGCGGATGCCGGTGCCGTAAAGCGCGGCGATCATCACGACGACGATGGCGCGATGGGTATGTTTCACCGCGGCCGGAAGTTCGCGCGTCGTGCCCGATGTGTACTGAAACATTGCGAGATCGTCGGGCTTCGTGGCCGTCCGATAGTGCGCGTCGAACGGCGCCAATTCGTCGAAGAACGCATTGTCCGCCACAATGACATCGAGCCCTTTGATGCCTTGGGCCGTTGTGGCCTTTTCTTTGTTAGTGATCAGGACGCGCGGCGTGCAGTCGTCGACGCGCAACCGGACGCCATCCGGCCCGAACAGGGTGAACAAGGGCACCGCGATGGCGCCGCGCTTCATCGCACCGAAGAGCGCGACGTAGAATGCGCGCGAGGGCTCGAGCATGATCGCGACGCGATCGCCGGCTTCGACGCCGCGCGCAGCAAGCCAATGCGCAAAGCGCGACGACCAGGCCGACAGCTCCTCGAACGTCAAGGCCTCGTCACGTCCATCGGCGTGCGCCACAAGCACTGCCACACGCCCCGGTGCGACATGCCGGTCGACGCATTCATGTGCGATATTGAGCGTATCCTTGTTGCCCTCGAACAGCTCCCAGAGTTTCGTTGGCGAAAAGTGGCGCAGCGCGTCCTGATGGTTCGTGAAATCGGTGAGTTTCACCGCGGCGTCATCCTCCGGTGCCTGTTTTTGTTCTTGACCGCAATCCCGCATAGATCGAATCTATTGTCAATGAGAGGCTATTATTGTACGGAGACAATTAGCCGACATGTCGCAAGGCGCCGCGCGTTCACAGGTGCGCGGTCGATGGAGGATGGAGATTGGCGCGCAGGGCCGATGGCGCGAAGCCGATACGCGAGCGGCAGGTTCCCGCTGTCGCGCGCGCCATCGCCATCCTGCGTCTCCTGGGGCGGAGCGATGTGCCGCTCGGCGTCAATGCGATCGCGCGTGAGCTCGGCCTCGTTCCCAGCACGTGCCTGCATATCCTGCGTGTCCTCGTCGGCGAGGAGCTCGCATCCTTCGACCCGGAGACGAAGCGCTACCAGCTCGACGCGGGCATACTGTCGGTCGCGCGCGGGGTTCTCCGCCGCAACAGTCTCAGCCAGATTGTGCAGCCCGGTCTCGATCGTGTCGCAAAGCGGTACGGCATCACCACGAATGCCGTCCGCGCGGTCGGTCTCGATCACGGGACCGTCGTCGCCATCTCGAAGGCCGGGCAGGCGCTGCACATTCACGTCGATATCGGCAGCCGGTTTCCCGCGCTCCTCAGCGCGACAGGGCGCTGCATCGCCGCTTTCGGTCAGCATGACTGGGACGAGATCGAGCGGCGTTTCGCGACGCTGCGGTGGGACCGCCCGCCATCCTTCCGCGCCTGGCGCGCGCAGGTCGAGGAGACGCGCAGGAAAGGATACGGCGTCGATGCCGGCGACTACATCTCAGGCGTCACGATCATCGGCGCGCCGATGATGAAGGCTTCACGCGTGAGCCACGTGATCATCGGCGTGGGCTTGACCGAACAACTGAAGCCGTCGACGCTGGCCGCGCTAGGCAAGGATTTGATCGCGGTTGCGGCGGAGGCGTCACAGCGGCTTGAAGGGAATTAGCAGGAATACGACTACGGGCGGAACAACGTCCGGGTCAGGAACGAGGAAACGAACGGAGGACAAGGATGCGCAAATTCTCGCGACGGAGCGTTCTCGGATGGACGGCGGCGGCAGTGTCCGTCTCCGCCACCGGCGGATTTCGGACACCGGCGCTCGCCGCCGACCCAATCAAGCTTGGCGCATCGTTGTCGCTGACCGGCCGCTTCTCGGATTCGGCCAAATACTGCCAAGAGGGCTATCTGCTCTGGTCGGAGCAGCTGAATGCGAAAGGCGGCATCAACGGCCGGCCGGTTCAAGTCGTTATCTATGATGACGAGAGCAACCCGGACACGGGCCGCGTGCTTGCCGAGCGCTTGATCGATCGCGATGGCGCGACGGTGATCCTCGGCCCGTATTCAAGTCCCATCACCGATGCGATCGGCACCGCGGTGGAGCGCGCGCAGGTGCCGCTGATCGGGACGATCGCATCGGACTCCAGCATCTGGAACCGGCGCAAGCTGCGCTGGAGCTTCCAAGGCTTTCCCTCGTCCGACTACGATCACGAGGGCTTCCTCAAGACCGTCAAGGAAAAGGCCGGCAGCGCGAAGAAGCTCGCGATCGTGTTCGAGGAAGCGCCGTTCTCCATCGCCGCCAAGGATTGGGCGCTCGGCAAGGCCAAGGAGATGGGGCTGACCGTCGAGGCCTACGGCTACAATCCCGGCGCGCAGGATTTTCGCTCGATCATCGAACGCATGGTCGCGGCGGGAACGGAGCTGGTCTCGATGGGCGGCTACTATCAGCCGAGCATCGCGCTGACGCGTCAGATGATCGAGCGTGGCTTCAACCCGGTCGCCTATCATTTCATCCAGGCGGCGGACGGCGTGACCAAGGACGCGCTTGGCGCCAATGCGGAAGGCATCTTCGGGCGCTCGGCATGGGAGGCAAGCGTCGACACGCCGGCGAACAAGGCGTTTGTCGAAAGCTACAAAGCGAAATTCAATCGGGTCCCGTCGTATCACTCGGCGGCGGCTTTCGCGGCCGGGCAGGTGTTTGAGACGGCGATGAAGGCGAAGGGGACCGATCGCACCGCGATCCGCGAGTTCCTCGCGACGCAAAGCATCGAATCCGTGCTCGGCCATTTCAAGGTGAACGCGAAAGGGCAGCAGGAAGGGTATCACTACCTCTCGACGCAATGGCATGACGGCGGCTCGCACGTCGTCGGCGGCGATTCGAAAGTGCCGATCGTCTGGCCGAAGCCGAAATGGTCGTGATGGCGCGCGTGCGTAGCGCGGGCGGATCGGTGCAGGCGGGAGCGCAACGCGCATGACGCTGGTGTTCCAGCTCATCGCCAACGGGCTTGTCGTCGGCGGGCTGCTTGGCTTGGTCGCGCTCGGCCTTGCCTTGATCTTCGGCGTCATGCGCGTGGTCAATTTCGCGCATGGCGAGTTCATCACGCTCGGCGCTTTCGCGACCTATCTTCTCGTCACGCATCTCGGCGTCTCGCCGCTGGTCGGCATCCCGCTCTCGTTTGTCTTGGGCGCGGCGGTCGGCGCGCTGGTTCAGGCGGCGATTATCTCGCGCACGGCGGGGCGGCCCGAGCTCGACGTGCTGATGGTCACCTATGCGCTCTCGATTGCGGGGCTCGGTCTCTTCTCGCAGGCGTTTGGCGGCGATTTCCGCAGCTACTCGCAGGGGCCGAGCGGCACGCTCAATCTCGGCGGCGTGGTCGTCGGCTGGCGCAGCCTCACGGTTCTGCTCGTCTGCCTCGCTTTCGGTGCGGCGACCACCTTCATGATCCAGCGTGCGCGCATCGGCATCGCGCTGCGAGCACTCGCCCAGAACCGTGATGCGGCGGCGACCTGCGGCATCGACGTGCGTCGCAGTGAGTTGATGGCCTTCAGCCTTGCCGTCGGCCTCGCGGCGACGGCCGGCTCGCTCGTCAGCCTCATCGGCACCGTGACGCCGAATGTCGGCCATGAATGGGTGCTCGATGCCTTCGTCGTTGTGGTGCTCGGCGGCATGGGCAGTATCGGCGGGGCGATCATCGTCGCCATCGGGCTCGGTCTCATCCACAGTTTCGCGAGCTTTCTGCTCGACGATTCCTGGGCGAAAATTCTGACTTACGTTCTCCTCTATGCCGCCTTGCTGATCCGCCCGCAGGGGCTTCTGGGGCGCGCCGATGCTTGATGCGCGCTCGCTTTTGGGGATCGCGGCGACGCTTCTCGTTGCGCTTGTCGCGGCCGCGCTGCCGTGGCTCGGCGTGTCGTCCTATGTGCGCACGCTCGTCTATTACACCGCTTACTTTCTGGCGCTGGGGCAGGCCTGGAACCTGATGTCTGGCCTCACGGGCTATGTCTCCTTTGCGCATGGCGCGCTCGCCGGCATTGGCGCCTACGCGGTCGTCATTGCGATGAATGCGGAACTTCCACTCTGGCTCTCGCTTGCCAGTGCGGCACTCGCTAGCATGGCGGCGTCGCTCGTCATTGGCGCGACCAGCCTGCGCCTGCGCGGCACGGCCTTCACCTTCGCGACGCTATTTTTCCAAGAGCTCGTGCTCCTTGTCGTGCGCAAGCTTGGATTTGCCGGTGGCCCCGGCGGCATCGTGCTGCAGGAGATCCTGCCGATCTGGCTGCCGCACGTCCTGATGATGGCGGCGGCCGCGGGCGCGACGATCATCCTCCTGCTCGTCAAGCGCACCCGCACGGGCGTGCGTGTGCTTGCGATCAAGGATGACGAGACGGCGGCGACCGCCATCGGTATCAACGCCACACGGCTCAAGCTCATCCTCTTTTGCGTCAGCGCCGGCATCGCCGGCTTCACCGGTGCGGTGCACGGTCTGTTCGCGTCGTCGCTCTTCCCCAATGTCGTCTTCGCCGTCGAGATTTCGATCGTCGCGCTTGCGGTGCCGCTCATCGGCGGCGCCGGGACGGTGTCCGGCCCGGTCGTCGGCGCGCTTCTCTATGTGCTGATCCGTGAGGCGCTGCAGGTTATCGCGCCGGGGCTGCACCTGACGATCCTCGGCGTCCTGCTCCTTGCTGTCATCCTCTTCATGCGCGACGGGATCGTTCCAGTGCTGGCGCGGCAATTCGCGCGACGCAAAGCGTCCTCGCAAGCGCCGCCGCTTGCCGCCAAACGGGCGGAGGCCTGAGCCATGGCGCTGCTCGATGTTCGCGGCGTACAGAAGCGGTTTGGCGGCGTGCATGCGGTGCGCGGCGTCGACATGACGGTTGAGGCGGGAACGCTGCTCGGGTTGTTTGGGCCGAACGGCGCCGGCAAGACGACGCTCTTCAATCTTATCGCCGGCACGACACCGCCCGACGCCGGCACGATCCGGCTCAATGGCGAGGAGATCACGGCGCTGCCGTCGTTCCGCCGCGCGCAACGCGGCATCGCGCGCACCTTTCAGGTGGTGCGGCCGTTCCGCTCGCTGTCAGTTCTCGACAACGTGCTGGCGTCGGTGCCGAGTGCAGCAGCGACCTCGCGCAACGACGCCGACGGCGCAAGGGCGATCCTCGCGAGCGTCGGGCTCGAAGATCGCGCCAACGATCCCGCCGGGCTTCTCACGCTCGGTATGCTCAAGCGCTTGGAAGTGGCGCGGGCGCTGGCGCTGGAGCCTTGCCTGCTTCTCCTCGATGAGCCGCTCGCCGGATTGACGGCCGGCGAGACCGCCGACCTGCTGGCGCTGATCCGGAGCCTCAAGTCGCGCACCAGCATCATCATGGTCGACCACAATGTGCGCCAGTCGCTGTCGTTCTGTGACCGCGCCATCGTGCTCGATGCGGGCAGCGTGATCGCACAGGGCTCGCCCGATGAGGTGCGGCGCGACCCGCATGTCATCCGCGCCTATCTCGGGGAGGCGACGGCTTAAGCCATGCTCACGCTCGAAAATATCGAAGTGCGTTACGGGCAGGCAGTGGCCGTCGGCGGCGTCAGCCTGCATGTCGACCCGGGCGTCTGGATCGCGATGATCGGCGCGAACGGCGCCGGCAAGACGTCGCTCCTGCGAGCGACCGTCGGTCTCGTGCGTCACCGCGGCCGTGTCGTGCTCGATGGGCAGGACATCTCGGCGCTGCCGCCGTGGCGGCGCCAGCAGCATGGTTTCGGTTACGTCCCTGAGGGGCGACAGATCTTTCCGCAGATGACGGTCGAGGAGAATCTGCGCGTCGGCGGCTACACGTGCGACGCTGCGGGACTGCGCCGCGGCCTCGACACGGCGTTCGATCTGTTCCCGCGCCTGGCTGAGCGGCGCCATCAAATGGCGGCGACGCTCTCGGGCGGCGAGCAGCAGATGCTGGCGCTGTCCCGCGCGCTGATGACGCAACCGAAGCTTCTTCTCATCGACGAAATCTCCTGGGGACTGATGCCGATTCTCGTCGCGCAGGTGTTCGAGCATCTGAAGACGTTGCACGCGGCCGGCATCGCTATCCTCCAGGTCGAGCAGAATGCGCATGAGGCGCTGCGCCACGCGCAGCACGCCTACGTCATGTCCGCCGGCCAGCTCGTTCTTGACGGGCCGGCGGCGGAAGTCGCGCGCGACCCGCGCGTCGTCGAAAGCTACGTTGGATAGTCGAGGCCGAGGTGGACTTCTCTTTCACGTCCGAACAACAGCAACTGCGTGAAGCGATACTCGCGCTCTGCACGCGCTTCGATGATGCCTATTGGCTGCGCAAGGATCGCGAAGGCGGCTTTCCGCACGAGTTCCACGCGGCCGTCGCGAAAAGCGGCTGGCTCGGCATCGCGATGCCGGAGGAGTACGGCGGTGCTGGTCTCGGCATCACCGAGGCTGCGATCATGATGCAGGCGGTCGCGGAATCCGGCGCGGCGATGAGCGGCGCGTCCGCGATCCATATGAACATCTTCGGGCTCAACCCGGTCGTCGTCTTCGGCACGGAGGAGCAGAAGCGCCGTATGCTGCCGCCGCTCATCAGCGGCGAAGACAAAGCGTGCTTCGCGGTGACGGAGCCGAATGTCGGGCTCAACACGACGCAGATCAAGACGCGCGCCGACAAGCAGGGTGACCGCTATGTCGTCACCGGGCAGAAGATCTGGATCTCGACCGCGCAGGTCGCGAACAAGATCCTGCTGCTTGCGCGCACGACGCCGCTCGAGGAGGTGAAGCGCAGGACCGAGGGCCTCACGCTCTTCTACACTGACTTCGACCGCAACCGCGTCGAGGTGCGCGAGATCGAGAAGATGGGCCGGCATGCGGTCGACTCGAACATGGTGTTCTTCGACCGGATGGAAATCCCCGAGCAGGATCGCATCGGCGCCGAGGGTGACGGGTTCCGCTCGATCCTGCACGGCATGAATCCCGAGCGCATCCTGATCGCGGCGGAAGCGATCGGCATCGGACGCGCGGCGCTCGAGCGCGCGGCGCAGTATGCGCGCGAGCGCGTCGTCTTCGACCGGCCAATCGGACAGAACCAAGGCATCCAGCATCCGTTGGCGAAAGGCTGGGCCGAGCTCGAAGCCGCCAACCTGATGGTGTTCAAGGCAGCGAGCCTCTACGACCGCGGCGAGGAATGTGGCGCAGAAGCGAACGCCGCAAAGTATCTCGCGGCGGAAGCCGCTTTCGAGACCTGCGAGCACGCCATCCTCACGCATGGCGGGATGGGCTATTCGAAGGAATACGTGGTCGAGCGTTATCTGCGAGAAAGTTTGATCCCGCGCATCGCACCGATCAGCCCGCACATGATCCTCAACTTCATCGCCGAGCGCGTGCTCGGCCTGCCGAAATCCTATTGAGGTCGCGGTGACGGTTCCTGCATCAAGCGAGGGCGCCTGGCAGCCGCTGCGCGGCGTAAAGGTGCTCGACTTCTCGCTTCTCCTGCCGGGACCATTCGCGACGGTCGCGCTCGGAGATCTCGGCGCGGACGTGATCAAGGTCGAGCCGCCGGGCGGCGACGGCGCGCGCGAATTTGGCTTTCCTCTGTTCAAGATGGCGAACCGCAACAAGCGCAGCATCACGCTCGACTTGAAACGACCCGGAGCCAAGGGCGTTGTCGAGCGGCTGACGCGCGCTGTGGACGTCGTCATCGAGGGCTTCCGCCCGGGCGTGCCCGAGCGCATCGGCATCGACTACGCGACGCTCTCCGCGATCAATCCGCGGCTCATTTATTGCTCGCTCTCCGGCTACGGCCAGCATGGCCCCGAACGCATGGTGCCGGGGCACGACCTCAACTATCTTGCCTCCGCCGGCGCATTGGCGCTTTGCGGCCACTGGCTCGAGCCGCCGCGACGTTCGGGAATTCCGGTCGCCGACTTGGCGGCGGGGAGCTACGCGGCGATCGCGATCCTCGCGGCCATGCATGAGCGGCAGACGACGGGAAAGGGCGCTTATCTCGACCTCAGCCTCGCGGAGGTCGCGATGTCGTATACGGCGGCGCGGCACGGCTTCGAGCTCGACCACGTGAGCCGTGATCACCTCTGGCCGACGAACGACCTCTTCGACACGGCCGATGGCCGTGCCATCGCGCTCGGCATCGTCGAGGAGAAATTCTGGTCGAACTTTGCCGCGGCGGCGCGTGATATCGCGCCCGATCTCGCCGACGCACATTACGCCAGCGAGCCGCAGCGACGCGCCGATGGCGACCGCCTCGCGGTGCGCATGCGTGAAGTTATGCGCATGCGCACGATGGACGAATGGATGGAGCGCTTTGCGCGCCATGATGTGCCGGCGCAGCGTGTGCTCACGCCGGCGGAGGCCGCCGAGCGCGAGCAAGTCAAGGTCCGCGAGATGGTGCTGGAGTGCGACGGCGAGCGTCACATCCCGTTTCCCGTGTGGGCGAACGGGCGGCGCGGCGCAGCGCTGCATCGGGTGGCGCCTGAAGCCGGCGCCGACACCGAGGCGGTTCTGCGCGATTTCGACTTCAAGACCGACGAGATCAAAGAGCTGAAGCAGTCCGGTGCGCTCGGCGCTGCCGGTTGAACGAGAAGGGGGAGTGCTGTGAGCGGCCCACTAACCGGCATCCGCGTCGTCGACATGACCATGAATGTGATGGGCCCATACGCGGCGCAGATTCTCGGCGACATGGGCGCGGATATCTGCAAGATCGAGCCGCCGGAGGGCGACACGCTACGCGGCATCGGTCCGTCGCGCCATAAAGGGATGGGGCCCTATTTCCTCCATCTCAATCGCAACAAGCGCAGCCTCTGTCTCGACATGAAGAAGGAGGCGGCGCGGGACGTGCTCGCGCGCCTGCTTAAGCAGGCTGACGTCTTGCTCTACAGCTTCCGTCCCAAGGCGATGGAGCGGCTCGGCGCCTCCTACGCGCAGGTCTCGGCCATCAATCCGCGCATCATCTATTGCGGCGCCTTCGGCTTCGGGCAGAGCGGGCCTTACGCCGATCGCCCCGCTTATGACGACCTGATCCAGGCGGCGATCGGCTTACCGGTGCTTCAGGCGCGCGGTGTCGACGAACCGACCTTCGTTGCAACGGCAATCGCCGATCGCGCGGTCGGCATGGCCGCGGCAAGCTCGGTCGGCATGGCGCTTTATTATCGCGAGCGCACCGGCAAAGGGCAGGCGATCGAGGTGCCGATGTTCGAGACCATGACGCAATTCGTCATGGGCGATCACCTCTACGGCCTCACGTTCGAGCCGCCGCTCGGCGGCGCCGGCTATGTGCGCATGATCGATGCGCGCCGACGTCCGTACCGCACGAAGGACGGCTATATCGGCGTCCTCGTCTATAACGACAAGCAGTGGCGGCGCTTCTTTGCGCTCGCGGGCCATCCGGAGATGGCGGACGACGAACGCTTCAATTCGATGAATGCGCGCACCAAGAATATCGGCGCGATCTACGACTTTCTCACCACCACATTCGCGATGAAGACGACCGCGGAATGGGCGAAGCTGATGCGCGAGGCGGACATCCCCTCGACGCCGCTCAACACGCCGGCCGGCCTGATCGACGATCAGCACATGCAGGCGGTGAACTTCTTCCGCGTCGTCGATCATCCCTCCGAAGGAAAAATCCGGATCATGGGAATCCCCGAGACCTGGAGCGAAACCCAGCCGGAAATCCGCTCGCTCGCGCCGCGCATCGGCGAGCACACGCGCGAGGTGCTCGCCGACTACGGGTTTTCAGAAGCAGAGATCGCGGCGCTGCGCGAAGGCGGCGCCGCGCTTGTGACGGATGAGACAAGTGCCGCGTGCCGAAAAACTTCGGCGGTGTAACTTTGGAATTGCATGGCTTTTGCTCCCCTCATTCCCGCGCAAGCGGGAATCCAGCGTTGCTTTCCCCTGGATCCCTGCTTTCGCGGGGATGAGCGGGAAAACCCTCTAGCTCGGGTTTTTGGCGTTGGCGACGAGAACAGGGTCGGGACGATAGGCATCACCGAACATCCGCTTGAGCTCCGAAACCTTCGGGGCGTCGTTGATCATGATGTACGGATGGTTCGGATGCCGCGTCATGAAGTCCTGATGATAGGCTTCCGCCGGGTAAAAGGCCTTGTCCGGCTCGATCGTCGTGGCGAGCGGTTTTTTGAAAACGTGGGCGCTGTTGATCTGCGCGATATAGGCCTTGGCGGTTTGCGCCTGCGCGGCGCTCGTCGGAAAGATCGTCGAGCGATACTGCGTGCCGACGTCGGGCCCCTGGCGGTTCAGCTCCGTCGGATTGTGCGCCACTGAGAAGTAAATCTGCAGGAGCTTGGCGTAGCTGACCTCTTTCGGGTCGAAGGTAATGCGCACGGATTCCGCATGACCGGTCCGACCACTGCTGACCGTCTCATATTGCGCCGTGCGCTGCTCGCCGCCCGCGTATCCCGACACGGCGCTGGTCACGCCTTTGACGTGCTGGAAGACGCCTTGCACGCCCCAGAAGCAGCCGCCGGCGAAAACGGCGACCTCGGTCGTCCCCGCAGGCGCCGGCTCTGTCCCCGTGAACGGTGGAACGGCATGGGCCGTTTCCGCGGCCCGGCCAACGATCGCGTTGCCGAAGGCAAGAGCCAGCATCGCTGCGCCGGCGGCATAGGCCAGGTGGCGCTTCGTCAAATGTCCATCGCCAAAGAGACGGTTCATGTGCGGCCTCCGCTAAACCATGCGTCGGATCATGGACCCGCGACCCGGTGCCTCCGACCCCGACTGCCATTATCTACGCTGCATCATGGCCGGTGGTTACACGCGAGGCGGTGTGGTCACGCACACTTGAAAATGCCGCAGCGCGGATCCCGCTCCATCCTCGCCTGCCGAATGTATGTCCGGTACACAGGTGCGTCGCGCCTTGACACTCGCGGCGTGACCGCCCATTAGAGCCCGCACCTGATCGGCCCGGGCGCTTAGCTCAGCGGGAGAGCGTTCCCTTCACACGGGAGAGGTCGTAGGTTCAATCCCTACAGCGCCCACCACCTTCAGGCTTTTCTCAATCGCTATGAGCGTGGCGGCTGCAGCGAAGGCTGCAACGGCGGCTGCATCGGCGTCGGCTGCGCGGCGCTCGGAGGCGGTGCGGCCGGTGGAGGGGGGCGACGCTTTACGGGCGCGCGTTTCTTCTTCGGCGGTGGAGGCGGCGGCGCCGGCTCCAGCAAGACGGAGACGGGGTTCGGATCGAACGTCACGCTCGTCACAGCATTGGGATCGGTCCGGGGATCGCCGGGAAGCAAGACGCGCACGGGGACCGTCGCAGGCAGAAAGCCTTGGGCGCTGAATGTCACGCTGGTGTCGGCGGCCGGGACGGCGAGGGCGCAGGGGGTGCGGCATGCTTGGCCGCTTGCGGTGCGGGCTTCAGCGCCCGGGGGTTCGGAATCGAGGCGGAGCTGTGCGCCGCCACCGCCGCTCCCACGGAAGACGTCCATGCTGGGCATGCTTGGCATCCATGAGGAGGACCCGCAGCCGCACAGCGTCAGCGCGCACGCCAACACGCCACCGATACGCCACATGAAACTACCCCACGCGCGGCGATAGGCCGCTCCCCGGCGCGCACCATAAGAGGGCGCGCAATCGTACGCAATAAGGGCTCAGGAGGCGGTCGTCGCCCGGCGTCGCGCCATATCCGGCGGCAGGAATTCATGAACCGCCGCCCGAAGGCTTTTGAAATTGCTGATGATCCGGTCGGGGCCAAGCTGTTGGACGGGGGTGTCCGTGTAGCCGAAATCGACCGCAATGACGGGGACGCCGGCCGCGCGCGCGACGTTGATGTCGGCGGCCGAGTCCCCGACCATGAGCGCCAGCGCCGGGTCGCCGCCGGCTTTCTCGATGGTGCGCCGGAACATCTGCGGATCGGGCTTGGCAATGCCGAACGTATCCTGCCCGCAGATGGCTTCGAAACGCTCCGACAGGTCAAGCGCATCGAGCAGGCGCACACTCAGCCATTCGAGCTTGTTGGTGCAGACCGCGAACCGGTAGCCGTCGGCGGCGAGGGCGTCGAGGGCGTGCTCAAGCCCTGGAAAGGGCCGCGAGCGCGCCGCGATTCGCGCGGCATAGCGATCGAGATAGGTGACGAAAAGGGCGTCCACGCCCTCCGCCGAAACCTCGACGCGCTGCGCGGCGAGGGCGCGTTTGATCAGCGGCTTTACGCCCGCGCCGATCATGGTGCGCGCCTCGTCATAGGGCAGGGCGGGAATGCGGTTGTCGAGCAAGAGGTCGTTGAGGGTCTCGATCAGATCGGGCGCCGTGTCGACAAGCGTCCCATCGAGATCGAAGGCGATCGTTGAAAATGACATCGAATCCATCGCTGCAGAGGCCGCCTTGCCTTAGCGCAGCGGGTTTCCTAAAGCCTAATCGTATATTCGCGAGGGGACATCAATGGACGTCGAGGCGGAAAAGCGCCAAGCCGCGGCGAAGGCGCTAGAGGCCGTACAGCCGGGAATGCGGCTCGGCCTCGGCACCGGCTCGACCGCCCGGCATTTCGTCGATCTCCTCGCGGCCCGCGTCCGCGACGGTCTCGATATCGTCGGCGTGCCGACGTCAGAGGCGACGCGGCGGCAAGCCGAAGAGCTCCGTGTTCCCTTGACGACCCTGGACGAGACCCCGGAACTCGACCTCACGGTCGACGGCGCCGACGAGATCGGCCCCAACCTGGCCTTGGTCAAAGGGGGAGGGGGCGCGCTTCTGCGGGAGAAGATCGTGGCGGCGGCGTCCGCCCGCATGATCGTCATCGCCGATGAATCGAAGCTGGTTCCGGTGCTGGGCGCGTTCCCGCTGCCGATCGAAGTGATGCCCTTTGGCCTCGCGGCGACCAAGATCGCGATCGAGAAGGCATTGACAGCCTGCGGCCTCGCCGGCCCCTGCAGCTTGCGGCGCGGGCCGGACGGCCATGCTTTCGTCACCGACGGTGGCCATTTCATCCTCGACGCCAAGCTCGGTCGCATTCCGAACCCCGAGGCGGCGGCGCAAGCCCTATCTGTGATACCAGGGGTGGTCGAACATGGCCTCTTTCTCGGGATGGCCGATACCGCCATCCTGGCGGGCGCCAACGGTATAAGATTGATCGAGCGGACCTGACGGGTGTCGCGTCTTTTCTCAAGGAGTCCTTTCATGCCGTCCTTCACGCCTTTGCCGCCCGCGTCCCGTCCGACGCTGATGCGTCTCGCGGCGCTCGCCCTGCTGCTGACCTGCGCGTTCGCGTCGGCGCGTGATGCCTCCGCGCAGACGCCGAGCCCCGCTGCGATCGCAGCGGCAAAGGAGCTGATCGCGGCGAAGGGTGCGACGAACATGTTCGATCCGGTCGTGCCGGGCGTGATCGAGACCGCGAAGAATACGTTTCTTCGCACCAATCCCGGTCTCAGCAAGGATCTCAATGAGGTCGCGCAGAAACTTCGCACGAAATATGAAGGCAAGCGCAAGGAAGTCGAGGACGTTTTGGCGCGCACCTACGCCGAGAAGATGACCGAGAAGGAGCTCAAGGAGGCCGCCGCTTTCTACAAATCGCCGCTCGGGCAGAAGATCATCGTGGTCGAGCCGCAAGTGCTCGAGCAGGGCATGACCAACATCCAGACCTGGGCCGACAATTTCTCGGAGCAGATCCTCACGCAAATGCGCGCGGAGATGAAGAAGCGCGGCCACACGCTGTGAGCGTCAGCGGCACGGCATCGCGATGAGCACTACCGAAGTCGATCTCTTCGTCATCGGCGCGGGTTCCGGTGGCGTGCGGGCTGCACGCATCGCCGCCGGATACGGGGCGAAAGTGGCGATCGCCGAGGAATATCGCGTCGGCGGCACCTGCGTGATCCGCGGCTGCGTGCCGAAGAAGCTTCTCGTCTACGCCTCGCGCTTTTCCCATGAGTTCGAGGACGCAGCCGGTTTCGGCTGGACGGTGCCCCATACGACGTTCGATTGGCGCACTTTGATCGCCAACAAGGATCGCGAGATCGACCGCCTCGAAGTCGCCTACCGGCGCAACCTCGAAAAGGCCGGCGTGACGATCTTCAACGACCGTGCAGTTATCGAGGACGTGCACACGGTCTCAATCCCGAACACGGGCGCACATTTCCGCGCCGGCCATATCCTCATCGCGACCGGAGGCGCACCATTCCCTGGCGCCTCGATCCCCGGCATCGAGCACGCGATCTCGTCGAACGAAGTCTTCCATCTTCCGAGCCTGCCGCGCCGGGTCCTCGTGCAGGGCGGCGGCTATATCGCGGTCGAGTTCGCCTGCATCTTCGCCGGCCTCGGCAGCGAGGTGACGGTCGTCTATCGCGGCGAGAACGTGCTGCGCGGCTTCGATGACGACGTGCGCACGCATCTGCGCGCCGAGATGGAGCGTCGCGGCATCACGTTTCACTGCTCGCGTGTCGTTAGCCGAATTGAGAAGGGAGCGCACAGCTACGCCGTCTCGCTCGACGACGCGAACGGGCAGGCCATCGGCGTCGAGACCGACCTGGTGATGTTTGCGATCGGGCGGCGGCCTAATACGGCCAATCTCGGGCTCGAGCGCGTCGGCGTCGCGACCTCGCCGGTCGGCGCCGTGATCGTCGATGAGTTCTCGCGCACCAATGTGCCGAACATCTATGCCGTCGGCGACGTCACCAACCGGGTGAACCTGACCCCTGTCGCCATCCGCGAGGGCCATGCCTTCGCCGACACCGTGTTCGGCAACAAGCCGACGCGCGTCCACCATGCCGATGTGCCGACCGCAGTCTTCTCCGAACCGGAGCTTGGCGTCATCGGTCTGACCGAAACGCAGGCGGTTGAAAAGTTCGACAGGGTCTTCGTCTATCAGACGTCGTTCAGGCCGATGAAGGCGACGCTTTCCGGTCGCGAGACCCGCGTGCTGATGAAGCTCGTGGTCGATGGCGTGACTGACCGGGTGGTGGGCTGCCACATCGCAGGCCCGGATGCTGGCGAGCTGGTCCAGGCCATCGGCATCGCCGTGAAGATGAAGGCGACCAAGGCGGATTTCGACGCCACCATCGCGGTCCACCCGACCATGGCGGAAGAACTCGTGACGATGCGCGAGATCAGTCGCACGCATGTGCGCACCGCGGCAACCGCGGCGGAATAGCACCCCCGCAACGCATCATCGATCGGACAAACCGCGCTGCACCTGCGTTCCCGCGGGCCGGCCGCGGTCCTTCGCTTTGCGTGGTATGAAACGAAAGTCCCATGCGCGGGCGGCGGCAGCGCCCTTGATCACGGAGATTTTCCCGGCACGATGGGCCCGGTTAGGCTGGCTCGCAGTTTAACGCATGACTTGGGGGCGCGAAGCGCTGGTTTGTTGAAGCCGGCCGGAGGGAGGAATCATGACACGACTGCTTACGTTGGCCGCCGTCGCGCTACTCGGCGCCATCGGCGGGAACGCCTTTGCGGCATCGTATCCGGATCGCGCGATCAAAATGATCGTGCCGTGGGCTGCGGGCGGCGACACCGATGTGATCTATCGCGCGCTCGCGCCGCTTCTGCAAAAACATCTCGGCCAGGCGGTCGTCGTAGCCAACGTCAAGGGCGCGTCGGGCACGGTCGGGGAGCGCGAAGCCGCGAGCGCCAAGCCCGACGGTTACACCATTTTCGCGCCGCACGATTACATCCACTCGGTCTATTACGCGGGGCTGACCGACATCAAATACGACAAGGCATTCGACCCGATCTGCCTCGTTTCGGCGACGCCATCGGTCATCACCGCCGGCGCGAAGACGCCGTGGAAGACCTACAAGGAACTCGTCGAGTTCGCGAAAGCCAATCCGGGAAAGGTGAAGGCCGGGGCGTCGCTTGGATCGACCAGCCAGTACTCACTCGCGCTCGCGGCCAAGGCCGCGGGCATCAAGTTCAACTACGTGCCCTATGATGGGACGGCGCCGCGCATGAACGCGCTGCTCGGCGGTCACATCGATATCGCCGACTCCAACCTCACGCAGAAGGGCAAGGTGGACGCCGGCCTGCTGCGGTTCCTCGCCATCATGACGGAGAAGCGTAATCCGGAAATGCCGGACGTTCCGACATTGAAGGAGCTTGGCTACGATGTCGAATACGCCGTCAATCGCGGCATCATGGTTCCAAAGGGCACGCCGGCGGACGTCAAGGCGAAACTTGGCGATGCTTGTCAGAAGGCGACCCAGGAGCCCGAATTCGCGAAGGCCATGAAGCTGCAGGGCACCGAGGTGCGCTATATGAATGCCGAGCAATACACGGCGTTCCTCGCCAAGGACGACAAGATCACCAAGGACCTGACCAAGGACCTTGGGATGCTCAAGCGCGAATGACACGCGCATGATCTTGGGACGCGACGGGATCGCGGGGCTCGTCTGCCTCGCGATCAGCATCTGGCTCCTGGTTCTGACGCGAGGGCTGCCGCCGGCGGTGATGGTGCCGATCGGGCCGGCGGCCTATCCGCGCATTGTGCTCGGCATCATGGCGCTGCTCAGTGCCATCATGATCGTGAACGACGTGTTGGCTTCGCGTGCCGCGGCCGCTGCGGCGCCCGTCACGCCGGCGGCGCCCAGCGCGCGGCCGAACTATCCGCTCGTGCTCGCGACTTTCGTCGCGTTCGGGATTTACGTCCTGCTGTTGCCCTATCTCGGCTTCCGCATCACGACTTTTCTTTTCGTTGCGGCGTTGCAGGTCATTCTCGATCGGCCCCGCTCCTGGCCGCGATGGCTGCTCGTCGTCGCAGTCGCATTCGCGACCACCCTGGTCTGCCATTTCGTCTTCGAAGACTATCTCTCGGTCCTGCTGCCGCGCGGCGATTGGAGCGGCGTATGAGGACGCGCCGCGCGGGCGCGCGTTCTCCCGCCGAAGCTCGGGGGCGCCCATGAGCCACTACGAGCTTCTGCTCACGCATATCGGCACCATTCTGCACTTGCAGTATCTTGTCCCGCTGGTCGCTGGCACGGTCATCGGCGTGATCGGCGGGGCTCTGCCGGGCGTGACGATCACCATGACGGTGATCATGGTGTTGCCCTTCACCTTCGGTCTCGATCCCCTGCAAGGGCTCGCGGCGATGACAGGCGTCTATGTCGGCGGCTCGGCCGGCGGCTCGATCACGGCGAGCCTGCTCGGCATTCCGGGCACGCCCTCGGCCGTCGCGACGACCTTCGACGGCTTCCCGATGACGCGCAAGGGCCAGCCCGGCCGCGCCGTGTGGGTGGGCGTCTGGGCAGCGTTGCTCGGCGGTGTTCTCGGCGGCATCTGCCTCATCGAACTGACGGGGCCGTTCGCGTCGATCGCGCTGGTCTTCGGGCCGTGGGAATTCTTCTCCCTGTTCGTCTTCGCGCTGTCGATGGTCGCTGGCCTTGTCGGCAAGTCGGTCACTAAGGGCTTGCTCTCGGGCGCCATCGGGCTCGTCGTCACCGTGGTTGGGCCGGATCCGATCCTCGGCGTGCCGCGGCTCACGATGGGGCTCAACATTCTGGAAGGCGGCCTACCGTTCTTGCCTGTGCTGATCGGCGTCTTCGCGTTCGCGCAATTGATGCCGGATGTCGAGCAGATCAGGCCGGCCGGAGACGATCACGCGCCCGCCGCGCCTCGCCGCATGAGTCTTAAAGTGTCGATGCTGGGCACCCTATGGGAAGTGCTGAGCCGTCCGTTTCTCCTCATCTGGTCGACGCTGATCGGCGTCTTGATCGGCGTGTTGCCGGCGATCGGCGGCAGCGCGGCGAACATCATGGCCTACGATCAGGCGAAGAAATTCTCCCGCCGGCCGGAGAAATTCGGCACAGGCATCCCCGAAGGGATCATCGCGTCGGAATCGTCGAACAACGCCAACGTTGCCGGCTCGTTGATGATGATCATGGCGTTCGGCATTCCAGGCGACGCGGTCACCGCCGTGATGATGGGCGCGCTGACGATCCACGGCATTCAGCCGGGGCCGCTCTTCATCTCGCAGCATCCGGCGATCGCCTACGGCATCTACGCCGCCTACATCATCGCGTTGCCGCTGATGGTCCTCGTGATCTGGCTCGGCGCGCGCTTCTGGCTGCGCGTGATCATGATGCCGAAAGCGATCCTGATCCCGATCGTGCTCGTCCTGTGCGTGATCGGCGCCTACGCGCTGTCGAACACGATGAACGACGTCTACGTGTTGGCGCTGTTCTGCGTGATCGGCTATGCGATGGTCAAGGCGCGCATTCCGCTGGCGCCGCTGATCCTCGGCGTGGTACTCGGCGATCAGATCGAGAGCAATCTCATCCGTGCGCTCGCGACCGATCCCGATCCGTGGCTGTTCCTCACGCGGCCGATCTCGGGTGGGCTGATCGCGGCCTCGGTCATCTCGATCATCTTCGCGCTGTGGCAGCATCGCCGCGAGGCCAAGCGCGCTGCCGCGGGCCCTGAGGAAGAGGACACGGATTTTTAGGGCCCAATCGCGTCGGCAACCGCGGCGGAGTAGGTTCCCCCTTTCCCGCCGAGCGTCTTCATTATATGCGAATGCCGCGGGCGAGGCCGGCTGGCGTCAAGATGGCGCCGGCCCGGCCGGCTTGACACCTATGCTACAATCGCCCGGTCAAGGAGTGAGAACGATGCCGGAACGTTGGACGCCAGACACATGGCGCGCGCGCCCGATCGCGCAGGCGCCCCAATACCCCGATCAAGCGGCGCTGGCCGACGTCGAGAAGCTGCTCACGACCTTTCCGCCGCTCGTTTTTGCAGGTGAAGCCCGCCAGCTGAAAAAGGCGCTCGCGCGGGTCTCTGCGGGGCAGGCTTTCCTGCTTCAGGGCGGCGACTGTGCGGAAAGCTTCGCCGAGCATCACCCGGACAATATCCGCGACTTCTTCCGCGTCCTCCTGCAGATGGCCGTGGTGCTGACCTATGCGGCGGCGTCGCCGGTGGTGAAGGTCGGCCGCATCGCCGGGCAGTTCGCGAAGCCGCGTTCTTCGCCGATCGAGAAGCAGAACGGGGTCGAGCTGCCGAGCTATCGCGGCGACATCATCAACGGCCACGAATTCACGGAGGCCGCGCGCGTGCCTGACCCGCGCCGACAGATCGAAGCCTATCGGCAGTCGGCTGCGACACTGAACCTTTTGCGCGCCTTCGCGCATGGCGGCTACGCCAACCTCGCGAGCGTGCATCAATGGATGCTCGGCTTCGTGAAAGATAGTCCGCAGTCGCGGCGCTACTTCGAGCTCGCCGACCGCATCTCGGAGACGCTCGGCTTCATGCGGGCTTGCGGGCTCGATCTCGAAAGTCATCCGGAGCTGCGCACGACCGAGTTTTACACGAGCCACGAGGCGCTGCTGCTCCCCTACGAGCAGGCGATGACGCGCATCGATTCCACCTCGGGCGACTGGTACTGCACGTCGGGCCACCTCGTCTGGATCGGCGACCGCACGCGTCAGCTCGACCATGCGCATGTCGAGTTCTGCCGCGGCATCAAGAACCCGATCGGCTTGAAGTGCGGGCCATCGCTGAAGCCGGATGAGCTTCTGCGCCTGATCGACATCCTCAATCCCGAGGACGAGCCGGGCCGGCTCACGCTGATCGCCCGTTTCGGCGCCGACAAGGTTGCCGACCATCTGCCGGCGCTCGTGCGGGCGGTGAAGCGGGAAGGGCGCACGGTCGTGTGGTCCTGCGATCCAATGCACGGCAACACGATCACCTCGGCGTCGGGCTACAAGACGCGGCCGTTCGACCGCATCCTGCAGGAGGTGAAGGCCTTCTTTGCCGTCCATGCGGCCGAAGGCACGCATGCCGGCGGCGTGCATCTCGAGATGACGGGCCGCAACGTGACCGAATGCACGGGCGGCGCGCGCGCCATCACCGACGAGGGCTTGAACGATCGCTACCACACCTTCTGCGATCCGCGGCTCAATGCCGAGCAGGCGATCGAACTCGCTTTCCTTCTCGCCGAGTTGATGAAGGAAGAGCGCACCGCGAAAGCCCAGCCGCTGCCGGCTGTCGCGGGGCTTTAGGGATTAGCCAAGCCGCGCGGCCTCGTTGCCGCGCGGCAATCCCCACGCTACATCTCGGGCATGGCACCCCGTCCCGCAGAACGTCTCGTCATCGCCCTTGCGCAGCTCAATCCGACCGTTGGCGACGTCGCCGGCAACGCCGAGAAGGCGCGCATCGCGCGCCGCCAGGCGGCGGCGGAGGGCGCCGACCTCATCGTCTATTCAGAGCTCTTCCTCGCCGGCTATCCCCCGGAGGACCTCGTCCTCAAGCCGGCATTCCAAGCCGCTTGCCGCGACGCCGTCGAGGCGCTCGCCGCGGAGACCGCCGACGGCGGTCCGGCGATGCTCATCGGCGCGCCCTGGCGCGAGAACGGCAAGCTCCACAACGCCGTCGCGCTGCTTGACGGCGGCAAGGTCGCCGCGCTGCGCTTCAAGGTCGACCTTCCGAACTACGGCGTCTTCGACGAGAAGCGCGTATTTTGCCCCGGTCCTTTGCCCGGCCCGATCAGCTTTCGTGGTGTGCGCATCGGTGTTCCCATTTGCGAGGACATCTGGGGGCCGGAGCCGGTCGAATGCATCACCGAGACAGGCGGCGAATTCCTCATTGTGCCGAACGGCTCGCCTTTTCGTCGCGGCGTGGTCGATGAGCGGCTCAATATTGCGGTCGCGCGCGTCAAGGAATCCGGCCTGCCACTGATCTATGTGAACCAGATAGGTGGGCAGGACGAACTCGTCTTCGAAGGCGGATCCTTTGCACTCAATGCGGACGCTTCGCTTGCGATGCAGATGCCGAACTTCCGCGAAGCGGTCGCCACCGTGACGGTGACGCGCGGAGCTGACGGCTGGGCAATCAAGGGGCCCATGGCGCCGCTGGAGGAGGGCGATCGCGCGGACTATGCGGCCTGCATGCTGGGACTGCGCGACTACGTCGAGAAGAACAGCTTCAAAGGTGTCGTGCTCGGCCTCTCCGGCGGCATCGACTCTGCACTCTGCGCGGCGCTTGCCGTAGATGCGCTGGGCGCCGACCGCGTGCGCTGCGTGATGCTGCCGTATCGCTACACGTCGAGCGAGTCGCTTTCCGACGCGGCAGCGATCGCCAAGGCGCTCGGTGTCGCCTATGACACCGTGCCGATCGCCGCACCAGTCGAAGGCTTCGAGGCGGCGCTCGCGCCGCTTTTTGCCGGCACCAATCGCGGCATCACGGAAGAAAATCTGCAGTCGCGTGCGCGCGGCACGATCCTGATGGCGATCTCCAACAAGTTCGGCCTGATGGTCGTGACCACCGGCAATAAGTCGGAGATGTCGACGGGTTACGCGACGCTCTACGGCGACATGAACGGCGGCTTCAATCCGATCAAGGACCTCTACAAGACCGAGGTCTTCCGTCTCTCGCGCCTGCGCAACGCGTGGAAGCCGGCGGATGCGCACGGGCCGGACGGGCCGGTGATGCCCGAGAACGTCATCGTCAAGCCGCCGACGGCGGAGCTGCGCGAGAACCAGAAGGACCAGGACACGCTGCCGCCTTACGACGTTCTCGATGCGATCCTGCAGCGCCTCGTCGAAAGCGAGGAGCCGGTCGCGACGATCGTCGCGGCTGGATTCGATCGCGACACGGTGCTGCGCGTCGATCGCATGCTCAATCTGGCGGAGTACAAACGACGGCAGGCGGCGCCGGGCGTGAAGGTGACGTTGCGCAATTTCGGCCGCGATCGGCGCTACCCGATCGTCAACCGGTTCCGGGACGATGGAACACGCGTGCCGACGGCCGATGCGAAGCCGCTGTATTCGACGGCGCAGCCGCAGCCTCAAGACGTCTAAGATTTCTCGGGTCTGCGTCCGGCTACTCCCTCCCCCTAAAAGGGGGAGGGTTGGGGAGGGGGTCTTCTTTTTGCTGGCAGCAAAATGCACTGACCCCCACCCGGATCGCTGCGCGATCCGACCTCCCCCATTCAGGGGAAGGTGAATGTTAGAGGCTCAGCGCTGCGGCTGCAGATATTGTGGGCCGACGGCCCGCGGCCTTGCCGTGGCCGGCGCCGATTGCGCGGCGGGCGCATCGGGCGTGGGAGCAGGCGGCGCAGCGGCGGCCGCAGCGCTGCCGCGCAAACCGGCGGCCGGCGATTGCGGGTTGGATGTACGCCCGCCGCGCGAAGACGGACGCGACTGGCGTGGCGGCGGCTCTGCACGCGGCTGTTGCATCGCCTTCGCCTTATCGTCGGTGACGACGATGTCGCCACGCTGCAAAGTTTCATCGCCGTTTCGGCTTAACGCCTGCGCCCAAGTTTCGCCTGGCGGCTTGCATGTGCAGGCCTTGTTCACCGATTGCCGATAGGCGAAGGCGGTCGGCAGGTCGGCGTAGCGGCGGCCATTGATCGAGACCGCTTGGGACATGTCCTCGCCCGGATTGCGATGCGTGAAGAGGATGGCCTCCGCCGCCGGACACATCCGATGACAGGCGCGCTCGTCGTCAGCGAAGCGGCTCGGGACCGTCGCGTAGGAGATCGGGAAATAGTAACCGTCGCAGGTGCGTACGCACAGCGTCCGGTAAGTGCCAGACGGCACCGGATTCGCTTCAACTCCGTTCGCGCCCGGCTCCTCGCCGCCGCCTCCTCCGCCGCCGAAAAGGGAGTCGAAGAAGCCGCGCTGGCGTGAAACCGCGGCGCGGTATTGCTGGCCGCAATCGTTCTGCGCGAGCGCGACCATGATGGAGCGGCGTTGCTGTTCACGATCGTTGCCGCTGCCGCGCAGCTGCTCGAGACCGGAGGTGATGCGATCGAGGTTCTGGCGCATCGACTGGATCTGACGGTTGAGCTGGTCGCATTGCGGCGGCTGGCTGCGTCCGAACAGGAAGAAGCCGCCGCCGCGGTCGCAGCCGAGGCGCTGGCTTTGCGCGGCGAGGCGGTCGAGCTCCTGCTGCTGGCGGTTTTCCGCCTCCTCGTAGCGACGAATCTGGTCGGCGCGGCCGGCGTCCTGCGGGTTGCGGTCGAGGCCCGCGAGCTGCGCCTCGAGTCGCTGGCAGGCGGGGCTGCGGTTATCTTGCTGGTACCCGCCTTGATAGCCGCCGGGCGGCGGATAGGGGGCCTGCGCCGGCGCTGAAAGTGGCAGCGAAATCAATGCCAGGCCGATGGCGATAGGCAGGGTTATGCGCAAAGACACCACTCTGTTTCCTGGCAGTCCAAAGGTTGTCCCGACCGGCCGGCTGCGATGGGCAGCGTCGCTTAAGCCGAAGGCAAAGTTATGTCGGCCTTGGCA
Source organism: Variibacter sp. (assembly GCA_050187875.1). Lineage (GTDB taxonomy): Bacteria > Pseudomonadota > Alphaproteobacteria > Rhizobiales > Xanthobacteraceae > JAFKKS01. Next base: position 5,447 of record JBFWXB010000009.1, on the reverse strand, counting down.
CGCCGCGTCTCCGCCCGCAGATTGAGCAAGATCCCGGCGATGATGAAGCCAGCGCCAACGAAAAGCAGCACATCGATCTGTTCGGAGTAGAGCATCCAGCCGAGCAGTGCAATCAAAGGCAGGCGCAAGAAATCGAGGGGAACCACGACCTGCGCATCGCCGACCCGGAAGGCGTTGGTCATGCACATATGCGCGGTAATGCCGGCGATGGCGATGCCGATCACGGGGGCGATCTGCGAGGCCTCGATGCGGGCCGGGAAGCTCGGGTCAGCGCCTAATGCGGCAAGCGGAAACTGGATGACATTCATCCAGAACAGGATGGCGAAGGTGCTTTCGGTCGCGGTCAACTTCTTGGTGAAGATGTAAGTGATCGCAAATCCCATCGCCACCGCGACCATCACCACGGCGCCCGGATGCAGCGGCATCGCGCCCGGCCGCACGATGATGAGAACGCCGATGATGCCCATCACGACCGTCATCACCCGCGCGAGCGACACGCGCTCGCCGAGCATGAGGACGGCAAGCACGGCCGCCCAGGCGGGGGCCGTGAATTCGAGCGCGGTGACGGTCGCGAGCGGCAGGACGGTGAGGCTGTAAACCCAGCCAACCTGAGAAATGAAGCTCAGCACATTGCGCAGCAGATGCAGCCGCAGCTCGCGCAGCCGCAGCGCATGGCGCAGCTGCGGACGCAGCAGCAGCAACAGCAGAAAGATCACGACGCCGAGCGCGCTGCGCAGGCAGAGAATCTCGAAGGGGCTGAGCGTGCGCGCGAGCGCCCGGATCGAGATCGCCATGATCGAAAAAGAGAGAAGCGTGCCGCACATCCACAGCACGGCGCGCGCGATGTTCGTCTCTTTCACGAAAATATCCGTCCCGGCCGGGCGTCGGCCGGCGTCACCCTAGCCGTTCGTCACTTTGTTGCGCATGCGGATCATGAAGCTGTCGTATGAATATTCGCCGACCTGCCACCACTGATAGTGCTCGGTACGGAACGGCAGCATAGAATCGAGCGCTTTCTTGAAGTTGGGATTGCTCGCGGCCATTTCCGTGTAAAGCTTCTGCGCCGCGTCGAAACACGCCTCCATCACCGGCTGGGTAAAGCCGCGCAGCTCCGCGCCCTGGCCGATCATGCGCTTGAGCGCTGCGCCGTTGAGGACGTCATAGCGGCCGAGCATCCAGTTGTTGCAGGCGTCGCAGGCCTGCAGCCAGATGTGCTGATAGTTCTTCGGCAGCTTGTTCCAGTGCTCGAGGCCGACGGCGAAGTGCAGCATCGCGCCGCCCTCCCACCAGCCGGGATAGTAGTAGTATTTCGCCACGCGATGCAGGCCGAGCTTCTCGTCGTCGTAGGGGCTGACGAACTCCGCCGCGTCGATCGTGCCCTTCTCCAGCGCCGGATAGACGTCGCCGCCGGCGATGATCTGCGGCACGACGCCAAGGCGCGCGAGCACCTGGCCGCCGAGGCCGGCGATGCGGAACTTCAGGCCCTTGAGGTCGTCGACTTCCTTGATTTCCTTGCGGAAGAAGCCGCCCATCTGCGTGCCGGAATTGCCGCTCGCAAAGGCGATCGCCTTGTAGTTCGCAAGGACGCCGTTGATGATGTCGGCGCCGCCACCGAAGTGCCACCACGAATATTGCAGCCGCGCATTCGGCCCGAACGGAAGCGCCGTCGCGAAAGCAAGCGTCGGGTCCTTGCCGATATAGAAGTTGAGCGGCGTCTGGCAGGCCTCGACCGAACCTGATGTCACGGCGTCGAGCGCCTGCAGGCCGGGCACGATCTCGCCTGCCGAGAAGGTCTGGATCTGGAATTTGTTGTCGGTCGCCTCGGCCACGTATTTCGCGAAGGTCTGCGCCGTGCCGTAGATATTGTCGAGTTGCTTGGGGAAGCTCGATGTCATCCGCCATTTCAATTCCGGCTGCGATTGCGCGAGGGCCGGCGCGGCCAGGCTTCCTGCGGCCAAGGAGGCGGCTCCCGCCCCAAGGAATTGCCGTCGCTTCAGCGTCATGAAAAACCCCTGTCAGAAATTTTGGTTGAGCCGTCGAGCCCGCGGCCGCGGGCGCACCATGCCGCATTTTGCGCGGCGGTGCCAATGCGACGATGGTGCCGGTCGGGCGGCGCGCTCTCGCGCACGGCAAAAGTCATTCCCATATAGCTTGCGCCAAAAGGAGCCTTCCATGCTTCGCCGCCCTTTCCTCACTGCGCTCGCACTCGCCTTCGGCCTTGCGGCCTGCGCGCTCGGCGCCGCCGGCGCCGCGGAGGAGCCTGATCTCATCTTCAAGAAATCGACGGTGTTCAAGTGGCTGAGCCCGAACGACAAGCTTGCGACCTATGCGATCGACGACCCGCTGGTGCAGGGCGTCGCCTGCCATTTCACGGTGCCGGAGAAGGGCGGCTTCAAGGGCTGGATCGGCGTCGCCGAGGAGGTGTCCGACATCTCGCTCTCATGCCGCCAGATCGGGCCGATTGCCTTCAAAGCGAAGTTCGAGCAAGGCGACGACATGTTCCGGCAGCGCCGCTCGCTCATCTTCAAGAAGATGCAGATCGTGCGCGGCTGCGACGTGAAGCGCAATGTGCTCGTCTACATGGTCTATTCGGACCGCCTGATCGAAGGCTCGCCGAAGAACTCGACGTCCTCGGTTCCGATCATGCCCTGGGGCGCGAGCACCGAGCCCGTCGCCAAATGCGCGGACTGGGTGGAGAAGTAATCTGGGAGGACTTGTCATTCCGGATTGCCTGCAGAGCAGGCAAGTCCGGAATCCATAATCCGCAACGCAGGGGATATGGATTCCGGGCTCGCGAGCTTCGCTCGCGCCCCGGAATGACGGTTAGCGGCTGCACTCAATAGCAATCAGCGCGTCGCCCGAGTCTTTCGCCCTGGCGTCGGCGACGAGGATCGCGCCGGTGACGTCTGATGCGCCGAGCTTGCGGAAGGAGGCCGCCGCCTGGAAGTCATGTGCCTGGCAATAGGCGTTCGCCAGCAATGCGCCGCAGCGCGCGCCGGTCGTCAGGCACTGGTCGACGCCATAGCCATCGGAGACATTGGCGATGACGAAGGTCTTGTTTTCGGCGATGGCAGGGAGAGTGGAAGCGAGGGAGAAGGCGACGAGGACGGACACCAACAGAACGCGCATGGATCACCCGATTGAACCGGGGGCGCATCTTTCTGCGAAGCCGTTAAGGTCCGATTAAGAGCCTGGGCAGCCGTGTGGCGGCCTAACGTCGACGTGGGAGCCTAGTGCAGGGTCCAGCCGTGACGCGGCGCGCCCGCAAACCTGGCCCAGCCGCTGGCGGGAAGCGGCGCATTCGGGCACACGATCGGGTGGGGCTGGCCAAAGGCCGGCACACCAAGAAGCTCGTCGACGGTCGGAAGCAGCATGAACACCTTGGCGCCCGGCGTCGCGCAGGCCGGGGCGGCCACGGGACGCAATTCCAATTCGACGAAGGGCTTGGTTCGGTTGGGGGAGTTCATGCTCAAACTCGCGACGCTTACCAATTCTTGGGTCTTGCTATCGGGCCGAACGGTGGGCCGAGGCCTTGCGGCTGGACGGACAACGTCCCCCAGGCCGTTTGGTTCGGGCACGCCGCCAATTTCTCCTATGGGCGCCTAAGGTTCTCGGACCAAGACGACTAAAACTTGAGCGAAACCACGAACTTCCCGCCATCATGGTGGCGAAATGGTGACTCGAATTAGCGGCTCGCCCGCATCCTTCACTTGACCGTTGCGCCGGCGATCAGCATTGTGCCGCCACATGAACGGCCTTCACCATGCGCTCGGCATCGTGCCGGCGATTATTTGCGGCTAGCGACCAAGCTGGCTGAGGCCGCCGTTCTTTTCCCCTGAAGAGATGGATGCCCGGCCGGCGAGGCAGGGATGTCCCATGGAGCTCAAGCTCTACAATACGTTGACCCGGGCGAAGGAGGCGTTCACGCCTTTGGACCCGGCCCACGTGCGCATGTATGTCTGCGGACCGACGGTCTACGACTTTGCCCATATCGGCAATGCGCGGCCCGTCATCGTCTTCGACGTGCTGTTCCGGCTGCTGCGGCACCTCTACGGCGCCGATCACGTCACGTATGTGCGCAACATCACGGACGTGGACGACAAGATCAACGCACGCGCCGCCGAGCGCGGCATCTCCATCCGTGAATTGACCGAGACGACCTACGCCAATTTCCGCGCGGACGTGAAGGCGCTCGGTTGCCTGCCGCCGAGCGTCGAGCCGCGCGCGACTGAGCATATCGAGGAGATGAAGGCGCTGATCGAGCGTCTCATCGCCAGCGGTCACGCCTATGCCGCCGACGGACACGTCCTTTTCGCGGTACCGTCGATGAAGGACTACGGCCAGCTCTCCCGCCGGCCGCTCGACGAGATGATCGCCGGCGCGCGCGTCGACGTCGCGCCTTACAAGCGCGATGCGATGGACTTCGTGCTGTGGAAGCCCTCGAAGCCGGGCGAGCCGGCGTGGCCGTCACCCGCCGGCATCACCGAGCCGGGGCGGCCGGGCTGGCACATCGAATGCTCGGCGATGGCGTGGAAGCATCTCGGCGAGACCTTCGACATCCACGGCGGCGGCATCGACCTTCTCTTTCCGCATCACGAGAACGAGGTCGCGCAGTCGCGCTGCGCCTTCGGCGCGCCGCTGATGGCGCAGGTGTGGATGCATAACGGCTTCCTGCAGGTCGAAGGCGAGAAGATGTCGAAGTCGCTCGGCAACTTCTTCACCATCCGTGATCTGCTCGCGGATTGGCCGGGCGAGGTGCTGCGTTTCAACATGCTGCGCTCGCACTACCGTCAGCCGGTCGATTGGACGGTCAAAGGCATGGAGGAAAGCTGGCGCACGCTCGACGATTGGTACGCGACCGCCGGTGACGACAGGTCCAGCGCCATTTCCGGCACCGTGCTCGAGGCATTGACCGACGATCTCAACACGCCGCAGGCGATCGCGGCGCTGCATGGGCTTCGCAATCTCGCACAAGGCGGCGACGCCCTCGCACGCGAGGAGTTCGCCGGCACGCTACGCCTCGTGGGCCTGCTGCAGGATACGGCTGACGCGTGGAGCAAGCGCAAACGGCGTGACGTGGATGCGAAGGCGGTGGAGGCGCTGATCGCCGCGCGCAACGCCGCGCGCAAGGCGAAGAATTTTGCCGAATCCGACCGCATCCGCGACGAGCTCGCGGCGATGGGCGTTGTGTTGAAGGACTCGAAGGATGGCACGACCTGGGAGGTCGCGCGATGATGCGGACCTCTGCGACGAGATCAATCGGTCACGCTAAGAGTCTCGCCGAACATCCTAAGGCGTACAATCGCTCTCTCTTTCACCCTCCCCTGGAGGGGGAGGATCGACCGCAGGAGCGCATGCGACTGCGGACGGGGTGGGGTGACCCGTCACGGGAAAACAGAATTCACCCCACCCCCCGCGCTGCGCTCGCGACCCACCCCCACCAGGGG
>JBFWXB010000008.1:0-123249 GCA_050187875.1 Variibacter sp. | reverse complement strand
GGCTGCCCGAACGCGGCAAGACCGGAATATTCGACCGTCAGTCCCCCCTTTCTTAGGGGCCCGAGGCCGTCTTAGCAAGGTGTTCGTGATTAGAGCCCCTTCCAAGGCCTTGACGGAAGGGCCGATTTAATCGGCGATTAACTACGCGCGCCCTATGCAAGGGTGATGGCTTCCGCCGCGCCAGAGCACGTGAAAATAGGTCGTTTCCGCGCCTTTGCGCTTGCGGCCGCCCTCGGCCTTTCGCTCTGTGCGCCGGTAGCCGGTGCGGCGGCCCAGGATACCGGCGCCGCGACCGACAAGGCGCCGGTCGAGACGGTCGCCATCGCCAAGGCCGTCCGCCTGGGCGGGGACGATTCGCGCACCCGCCTGATCCTCGACCTTTCGCGCACGGTCGAACTCTCGGCCTTCACGCTCGCCGACCCGTATCGCGTGGTGATCGACCTGCCGCAGGTCTCCTTCCGTCTGCCGGCGAAGGCGGGCGAGGGCGGGCGCGGTCTCATCAAGGCGTTCCGCTACGGCATGGTGATGCCGGGCGGCTCGCGCATCGTTATCGACGCCGCGGGGCCGGTACGGATCGACAAGGCCTTTGTGCTCGACCCGACCGACGACCAGCCGGCGCGCCTCGTCCTCGACCTCGTGGCCGTCGATCGCGATACCTTCATGCGCAACCTCGCGCTCCAGAACAGCACGCGCAAACCGGCTTCCGCGGCGCAGAAAAGCGAGGCGGCGGCGCCAGCGGCCACGGCGAGCGACGACGGACGTCCCGTTGTGGTGCTCGATCCCGGGCATGGCGGGCTCGACGCGGGGACGACCGCGCTGTCCGGCGAGGCGGAGAAGGCGATCGTCCTCGAATTCGCACAGATGCTGCGCGACAAGCTCGAGAAGACGGGGAAGTACCACGTCGTCATGACCCGCGCCGATGACAGCTTCGTCCCGCTCGGCGAACGGGTGCGGATGGCGCGCGCGCACAAGGCGGCGCTGTTCGTCTCGATTCATGCCGACACGCTCGGGCGGCGCGACAGCGAAACGCGCGGCGCGACCATCTACACACTCTCGGAGAAAGCCTCTGACGGCGAGGCGGCCAAGCTCGCGGACGCCGAAAACAAGGCGGACGTGATCGCCGGCGTCGACCTCTCCGCCGAGCCCAATGACGTTGCCGATATCCTCATCGATCTGGCCCAGCGCGAGACCAAGGCGTTCTCGACGAATTTCGCGCGCGGGCTCGTCGCCGAGCTGAAATCGAGCGCGAAGCTGCACAAGCATCCGTTGAAGTCGGCGGGCTTCAAGGTGCTCAAGGCGCCGGACGTTCCCTCCGTCCTCGTGGAACTCGGCTACGTCTCCAATCCGCAGGACCTCAAGCTGATGACGTCGGATGGCTGGCGGCGGAAGGTGGTGGACTCTATTGCGCAGGCGATCGCCAATTTCTTCGCGCCGCGCCTGGCGGCAGGGGCTTCGCCACGGCCCGCGCCATGACTGGCGGCGCGGCAGGGCACGCCGTTCGTGCGCCCGCCGGCGGTGTTGCCAAACGTCTACGGCCGCCGGGCTTTCCGGGATTTTCGTTGTGAAGCCTCAGTTTAACCATAAAGCGGCGCGACGAACCGACGATATGACGCGCGCCCATGCTGCCGCCCGTTCTGCCGGGATTCTGACGCGGCCTGCGCACATGTATAATGGCGAATCTGGCGCGGGCACGACGAACGTGGTCTGGGGAACAGGACGGCGACGATGAAGCTCTTGGTGCGCTTCTTCGGATGGATTTTTGCCGTCGGGACGGTTGTCTTCCTCGTCGGCATTGCCGCCGCCGGCGGCCTGATGTGGCATTTCTCCAAGGACCTACCGGACTACTCGCAGCTGCGCGACTATGAGCCGCCGGTGATGACGCGCGTGCACGCGACCGACGGTTCGCTGGTGGCGGAGTATGCGCGCGAGCGGCGGCTCTACATTCCGATCCAGGCGGTGCCGAAGCTCGTCATCAACGCGTTCATCGCGGCCGAAGACAAGAATTTCTACGAGCATGGCGGGCTTGATTTCGGCGGTATCCTGCGCGCCGGCATCTTCTACCTGCAGAACATGGGCTCGAACCGGCGTCCGCAAGGCGCCTCGACGATCACCCAGCAGGTCGCGAAGAACTTCCTCCTCACGAACGAGGTCTCGATCGACCGCAAGATCAAGGAGGCGCTCCTCGCGTTGCGCATCGAGCGCGCCTATTCGAAGGACAAGATCCTCGAACTCTATATGAACGAGATTTATCTCGGGCTCGGGGCCTATGGCGTCGCGGCAGCGTCGCTCCTCTATTTCGACAAGTCGGTCCACGAACTGACGATCGCGGAAGCCGCCTATCTCGCCGCCCTTCCCAAGGCGCCGAATAACTATAATCCGTTCCGTCAGCGCGAGCGCGCCATCGAGCGGCGCAACTGGGTCATCGACCGTATGGTCGAGACCGGCGCCATCAAGGCGGCGGACGGCGAGGCCGCGAAGAAGGAGCCGCTCAACGTTACCCAGCGGCCGACCGGCGCGCATATCTTCGCTGCGGAGTATTTCGCCGAGGAAGTGCGCCGCGAAATTTACGAGCGCTTCGGCGAGAAAAAGCTTTACGAGGGCGGGCTGTCGGTGCGCACCACGCTCGATCCGAAGATGCAGATCATGGCGCGCAAGGCGCTGGCCGACGGCCTCGTGAAATACGACGAAGCGCACGGCTGGCGCGGGCCGGTCAGCAAGATCGATCTCAAGGGCGATTGGGGAACGAAGCTCGCCGACGTCAAAGGCCTCAATGACATCCCATGGCGGCTTGCCGTGGTGCTCGAAACAGGCGACCAGTCGGCGCGCATCGGATTGCAGCCGGCACGGGAAGCGGGTGGCGCCATCACGAAAGACCGCCAGATCGGCATCATTCCGCTCGACGGCGTGAAATGGGCGAAAGCCGCGAGCGGGCCGACGCGCGGCAAGACGCCGGGCAAGGTTTCGCAGGTGCTCGATCCCGGCGACGTCATCTATGTCGAGCCGCTCATGCGCGACGAGAAAAAGGAACGCGCGAAGGACAAGCAGCGCAAGACGTCCGACGCCGAAGAGCCGGCGGAATCCGCTGGCAATCTGTTCCGCCTGCGGCAAGTGCCGGAGGTGTCGGGCGCGATCACCGTGATGGACCCGTGGACGGGGCGCGTGCTCGCGCTCGTCGGCGGCTTCTCCTACGACCAGAGCCAGTTCAACCGCGCGACGCAGGCGCTGCGCCAGCCCGGTTCCTCGTTCAAGCCGATCGTCTATGCGACCGCGCTCGACAACGGATACACGCCCTCGACCGTGGTGATGGACGCGCCGATCGAGATCGATCAGGGCGCGGGCGCGGGCGTTTGGCGGCCGGAAAACTACGAGAAGAAATTCTATGGCCCGCAGACGCTGCGCTTCGGCGTCGAGCATTCGCGCAACGTCATGACCGTGCGCCTCGCGCAGGATGTCGGCATGCCGCTGATCGCCGAATACGCCAAGCGCTTCGGCGTCTATGACGACCTGCCGCCGTATCTTTCCTTCGCGCTCGGCGCGGGCGAGACGACGGTGATGAAGATGACTGCCGCCTATTCGATGTTTGCGAACGGCGGCAAGCGCATCAAGCCATCGCTAATCGACCGCATCCAGGATCGCTACGGTCACACCGTCTATCGCCACGACGAGCGCGAGTGTCGTGGCTGCGACGCCGACAAATGGAAGAACCAGGCCGAGCCTTCGCTGGTCGATCGGCGCGAGCAGGTGCTCGACCCGATGACGGCCTATCAGATCACCTCGATCCTGGAAGGCGTCGTTCAGCGCGGCACCGGCACCGTGTTGCGGGAGGTTGGCAAGCCGATCGCCGGCAAGACAGGCACGACGAACGAGGAAAAGGACGCGTGGTTCATCGGCTATTCGCCCGATCTCGCGGTCGGCGTCTATGTCGGTTACGACAAGCCGCGGCCGCTTGGACGCGGCATGACCGGCGGACATCTCGCGGCGCCGATCGTGAAGGACTTCTTCAAGGTCGCGCTCGCGGACAAGCCGGCGGTGCCGTTCCGCGTGCCGCCCGGCATCAAGCTCATTCGCATCGATGCGTCGACCGGCATGCGCGCGGGGCCGGGTACGCAAAAAGTGATCCTCGAGGCGTTCAAGCCGGGCACCGCGCCTCCGGACAACTATTCGGTGGTCGGCTACAGCGACCCGAACGCACCTCCCGGCTATGGCGGTGTCTCGCCCGAGGCGGATCGCGCGGTCGGCTCCGGCACCGGCGGGCTTTACTGACGCACTTTGTCTTCTGAATGCAGACGGGGCGAAGGTTCGCATGACCTTCGCTCCGTCAGCGTGGAGTTGTTTTCTCTACGCCTTTTGCTGCAACGCCGGCGCGCGTGTGACGAGATAAATCCCGAGCGCGACCGGCACGATGCCGATGAGATCGGTGGCGGCGATATGTTCGCCGAGCAGAAGCCAGCCGAACAACATGCCGAGCGGCGGCATCAGAAAGTGGTAGGAGCTCGCCGCCGTCGCGCCTGACACCGACAGGATGCGGAACCAGAGCAGGTACCCGAAGATCGAGACGAGCAGCACAAGGTAGGCGAAGGTCGCGAGCAAACGCCAGCTCGGCACAATGTCGGCCGTGCTCTCGAACGCCGCCGCGAACGGCAGCATCGCAAGGCCGGCGGCCAAGCTCTGCACGCCATTGCCGGCCCACAGGTCACCCTTTGGCGCCAGACGCTTGAACAGGATGGTGCCGGCGACGAGGGAAACCAGCGCGGCGATCGAGAAGAGAATGCCGACGAGATGATCGGCGCCACCTGACAGGCGACTTTGCACAATAAAGGCGACGCCGGCGAGGCCGATCAGCAGGCCGCTCACGTTACGCCACGTCATCCGCTCGCCGAGAAACAGCGTGGCGAGAACCGCGGTGAGGATCGGGTTGGTGCTGATGATCAGCGCCGCGAGCCCGGAAGACATAGAGCGCATGCCGACATAGCCGAGGCCGAGATAGACGGCCTGATTGGCGACGCCGAGCAGCGCGAACACCGCGACGTCGCGGCGGCTGAGCGTCCACGGGCGACGCAGAAGGGCCGTCGCGCCGAGCATCAATGCGCCGGCGGCCAGGAAGCGCAGCGCGAGCAGGATGAGCGGTGGGCAGTCGGCAATCGCGAGCTTGGCGGCGGCGAAGGCCGAGCTCCAGAGGAGACAGAAGGCGAGGATCGCGAGGGGAAGTGGGATCCGGACCGGGGTGGCCGGCGCGGGGAGGCTGGTGACGGCGGTGCGCATGGAGGGATTCCTTGGTCTGCGCACCGAAGTAGGTTGCCGCCTTCGTATTTGGAAATTAAATGATAGAATATTGATCAGTCGTTTTTCAAATGGTGCGGGTTATGTTCGATCTCGATCTCCTGCGCAGCTTCGTCTCGGTCGTCGATGCCGGCGGCTTTACCCGCGCCGGCGAGCGGGTTCACCGCACGCAGTCGACGGTAAGTCAGCAAATCCGCCGCCTTGAAGAGACGCTGGGCCGGCCGCTGCTTCACCGGAACGGCAAGCGGGCGACGCTGACGGAGGAGGGGGAGCGGCTTCTCTCCTATGCGCGGCGGATTCTCGCGCTGGCGCAGGAGGCGCGCGACGTCGTTGCCCGCCCCGCAGCCGAGGGTGTAGTGCGGCTCGGCATTCCAGAAGACTTCGCGGCGTACCGCCTGACGGAGCTCCTCTCGGACTTCGCGCGGGCGCGTCCAGGCCTGCGGCTCGATGTGCGCTGCGGGCTCAGCGCGCCGCTGCGTCAAGCCCTGGAGCGGGGCGAGCTCGATCTCGCGCTATTCAAACGCGACGCTGGCTCGCCGGGCGGCATCATGGCTTGGCCGGAGCGGCTGCATTGGGTCACGAGCCGCAAGCATCCGGTCGATTTGCGGCGCGATCCGGTACCGCTCGCGGTCTCGGAGCACGGGTGCCTCTACCGCAACCGGCTGATCCATGCGGTCGAGGCGGCGGGGCGTTCCTGGCATATCGCCTATACGAGCCCCAATCTGCCGGGCATTCAGGCGGCGGTGTCGGCCGGGCTCGGGGTCAGCATCCTGCCGGAGGTCGCGATCCTGCCGGAGCATTGCATCATCGACGTCACGAATGGATTTCCGGCGATCACCAACACGGAGGTCGCATTGGTGGCGCGAGAGGGGGCAAGCCCGGCCACGCGCCGCCTTGCGGACCTGCTCGTCGAATTCTGCTCAGCGAACGACCCGCGCAAGGCGGCGTGAGGGTCGCTCCAGGAGGCGTCGGCGGAGGCAGACGGGCAGCGCGCCATCGCTTAGAATCTGATACGACTATCGGCGGAAGATTCCCCGTCGCCTCAACATTGGTGGCCCATGCGTGCCTTGACCGCTCTTGCCGCGATCCTTGCCTCGACGCTCCTTCTCGTCAGCGCCATCGGCGCACGCGCGGATTGGGTTCCGCCGGTGCAGGGCAACGACACGGGCGGCATCTTCGCGTGGTCGCCGGAGACGAGCCATTTCCGTCACCAGATCGCCGGCGACTACTGCGCGCGCTGGTTCAAGATCCACCACATCACCAGCGTGACGCGCGGCTACGGCAACTATATCGGATTTGCCTGCTATTGGCCGCGCGGCACCAACGGCATCGTCGTCCGCAGCGGGTATTGAGGCCCACGCTGGCGCGCATTCCTCGTCATGCCCGGGCTTGACCCGGGCATCCATCTTCTTTGCGAAAATGATGGATTGCCGGGTCAAGCCCGGCAATGACGATGTCTGTCGCTGGCTTCGGCGCGATATCTGCACGCCTCACACGCTCGCGCGCATGAGCAGAAAGAACGGCCGCGCGCGTTCGCTCACCCACTCCGGATGCGCGGCGACCTGCGCAGCGCTCGGGCTCCACTCCTCGAGATGCGAGATCGCAAATCCGGCGCGCAGGAGCAGCGCGACGTAAGTCGCAATCGTGCGGTGCTGCTTGATGACGCCGTCGACCAGCCAATTCGTCGCGCGCGGCCCTTCGTCGAGATAGCCGCTGACCGGCCACGCCTTGCGGCCTTCGGCATCCGTCAGCCAGCCGGGATTTTCCGGCGCGGTCATGATCGGATGTTCGGCCGAGAAGATCAGCACGCCGCCGTTTTTCAAGCCGGAACGCACGCGCGCAAGAAGGCCGCCCAAGTCCTGGACGTAGTGGAAGACGAGCGAGCTGTAGACGAGATCGTGTGTCTGCGGTGCGATCGCGACGTGCTCGAGATCGGCATGCTCATAGGTGATTGCAGTGTCCGTCGTTTCGGCCTTCGCGCGCGCGAGCATGCGCTCAGAGACATCGACGCCGCGCACATGCGCTGCGCCTTGCGTGCGCGCGAAGCGCGCGAACCATCCGAAGCCGCAGCCGAGATCGAGGACGCTTGCGCTTGCAAGCGGCGGTAGGAGCGCGCGAAGCGCCGGCCATTCCGGCGCGCCGTCAAGGCCTTCGCGCGAGCGGGGCAAGCGACTATAGGCGGTGAAGAACGCCTCATCGTCATAGATGTTCTGGGTCATCCAAAAACTTTCCTTTCGGCCGGCGCCGAACAAGCGAGGCTGGAAGAACGGCGACCGCGTGCCGATTTCGTGCGACGTTGAGCCTGTCGCATGAAAGAGGCGTGATGCTGATCTCCCCTTACACGCAACACGACGAAACCTCACGCCGCTACGGGGGCTGGCGCGTCGTCGGCGTCTGTTTCGCCATGGCGGTGTTCGGCTGGGGCTTCGGCTTTTATGGCCACGCCGTCTTTCTCGCGGAACTGCAGCGGCAGCACGGCTGGTCGACCTCGCTGATCGCGGGCGCGACGACCGTGAACTATCTCTGCGGCGCATTCCTGGTCGCGTTCGTCAGCGACATGATGCGCCGGCTCGGGCCGCGCCGCATGGTGCTTTGCGGAATCGCGGCGATGGGCGCGCCGATCCTCGCCCTGCCGATGATCCAGTCGCCGTGGCAGCTTTATCTCGCTTATCTCGTGATGTCGGGCGGCTGGGCGGCGCTCGGGCTTGGCGCGATCACCAACATTCTTGGCCTTTGGTTTTCGAAGAAGCGCGGCCTCGCCATCAGCCTCGCGCTCAATGGCGCGAGCTGCGGCGGCATTCTGATCTCGCCCGCGCTCGTCTATCTCACGGCGTGGAAAGGCTTCGGCGTGGCGACCACCATCGCGGTCCTCGCTATGGTCGTGATCCTGGTGCCGCTCGTCCTCGCCTGGCTGTCGGCCGGACCGGGCGCGCCGGTGATGACGCCGCAACCGGACGCGGCGAAACCGTCCGGGGAATGGACGAAGGGCAGGGCGATGCGCAGCGCCGCGTTCTGGAGCGTCGCCGCGCCCTTCGCGCTCGCGATTGCGTCACAGGTCGGCTTCCTCGTGCATCAGATCGCATTCCTCGAGCGGAGCATGGATCGCCGCGTCGCCGGCCTCGTCGTTGCGGTGACGACGACGATGGCCGTCGTCGGGCGCGTGACGGTCGGCCTTTTCATCGACCGTTGGGATCAGCGCATCGCCGCCGCGGTCTCGATGGCGAGCCAGGCGCTCGTGGTCGCCATCATGGCGCAGACGCACGACATCCCGACGCTGTTCGTCTGCTGCGCCGTCTACGGCCTGTCGGTCGGCAATCTCATCACCTATCCGGCGTTGATCGTGCAGCGGGAGTTCGCGCCGGCGGCCTTCGGGATGCTGGTCGCCTTGACGACGGCGATCGCGCAGTTTGCCTCCGGCTTTGCGCCGGCGCTCCTCGGGTGGGTCAAGGACGCGACCGGCGATTACGGCAGCGCGCTTTTCGTCTGCGTCGCGCTGAACGCCGCGGCGGCGGTCATTATTCTGCTGCGGCCCCGGAAGGCGGCACATTGATTCGTCATGCCCCCTCCCTAACCCTCCCCCGCAAGCGGGGGAGGGAAGGACGTTACAGTTGCGCCGGTGCGCCGCGCTCGCTACATGCTGCCTCGCGCGCCGCGATCCGCCGCGTCCAGGGAAAGAACCGATGCGTACGGAAACGCAAAACGACATCGATGCCATCAAGCAGTCCATCGGACTGCTGAGGAGGCATCTTTGACTTCGACAAGTCGAATGCGCGCCTCGCTGAGCTGAACAAGCAGGCCGAAGACCCGAATTTCTGGAACGACGCCGAGCGGGCGCAGCGCGCGATGCAGGAACGCACCGCGCTCGAGGATCAGCTCTCGGCCATCGGCCGGCTCGAACGCGAGCTCGACGATCAGACGATGCTGATCGAGCTCGGCGAATCCGAGAACGATGCGAAAGTCGTCGCCGAAGCGGAAGCGGCGATCCGCGCCTTGCGGGCCGACGCCGCGCGCCGCGAGGTCGAGGCGCTGCTGTCAGGCGAGGCCGACGCGAACGACACCTTCCTCGAAGTGCATGCGGGGGCTGGCGGCACCGAAAGCCAGGATTGGGCGAACATGCTGCTGCGCATGTATACGCGCTGGGCCGAGCAGCACGGCTACAAGGTCGAGTTCCTTGAAGAGACGCCGGGGGAAGAGGCTGGCATCAAGTCGGCGACTGTCCAGATCAAAGGGCGCAACGCCTACGGCTGGGCGAAGACGGAAAGCGGCGTGCATCGCCTCGTGCGCATCTCGCCCTTCGATTCCAATGCGCGGCGCCATACCTCCTTCGCCAGCGTCACGGTTTATCCGGTGATCGACGACCGCATCCAGGTGGATGTGAAGGAATCGGACGTGCGCATCGACACGCTGCGCGCGAGCGGCGCCGGCGGCCAGCACGTCAACAAGACGGAATCGGCAATCCGCCTCACGCATATCCCGACGAACATCGTGGTTTATTGCCAGAACGACCGCTCGCAGCATCGCAACCGCGCCCAGGCGTGGCAGATGCTGCGCGCGCGGCTCTATGAGTTGGAACTCAAGAAGCGCGAGGAGAAGGCGGCGGCAGAGCAGGCGGCCAAGACCGATATCGGCTGGGGCCACCAAATCCGCTCCTATGTGCTGCAGCCCTACCAGATGGTGAAGGACCTGCGCACCGGCGTGTCGACCTCGAACACCGGCAGCGTGCTCGACGGCGACCTCGATTCCTTCATGGAGGCGGCGCTGGCGCAGCGCGCCTTCGGCACGCCGATGGTCGGCGAGGACGTGGAATAAAAAGAGGCCGCAAAGGCCTCGTTCCTGTCAGGCTTGATCGCGGGCGGGAGGGCCGGGCTGGGCCTTGCCTCACTGATGTGGCCCGAGGTGGCCGCTCCCGTCGCGTCGTTCGTGTGGGGCCCGCTACGTCTCAGCCCAAACGCCTGCTTGGACGATCATTGCGGCGCTTTGCGTCGGTGGCGTCATTCAAACCTCCGCAAATTTTTTGCTTTTCGGGAAAATCCGGCGTGGCGCCGGCTCACTGTCTGCCTTTTGCCTACAGAGGGGGAACGCCGTCACGCGCGACCTGTTCCGAAGTCGGCTGGGAATTTCCGCAGTAGTCACATTGAACGACGGATGGGCTCCGGCTAAGGACATCGACCGCAAATGTCCGCTTGGCGGACCCATAAGAAAGGGCCTGGGATGAGACGCTTGTTGTCGCTTTTGGTCGTGCTCGCAGGCTTCGCCGCGGAAATTCCCGCCGCGACCGCGGCCGATGCCTATCCGAGTAGGATCATCAAATGGGTCGTCGGCTATCCGGCTGGTGGCAGCACGGACATCTTCGCCCGCCTCATCGGGCAATATCTGTCCGAGCATATCGGCCAGCAGGTGGTGATCGAGAACCGCCCGGGCGCCGGCAACAATATCGCGACCGAGGCCGTCGTGAACGCGGCGCCCGACGGCTACACGCTCCTCCTGGTCAACCCCGCGAACGCGATCAATACCTCGCTCTATAAGAAGCTGTCGTTCGACTTCATCCGCGACATCGCGCCGGTCGCCGGCATCGCCCGGGTCCCGAACGTGATGGAGGTGCATCCCTCGGTGCCCGCCAAGACCGTCGCGGAGTTCATCGAATACGCGAAGAAGAATCCCGGCAAGATCAACATGGCGTCGTCGGGCAACGGCACGTCGATCCATCTCTCGGGCGAGCTCTTCATGTACATGACCGGCGTGAAGATGGTGCATGTGCCGTACCGCGGCTCGGCGCCGGCCTTGACGGACATGCTCAGCGGCCAGGTGCAGGTGATGTTCGACAACATGCCGTCGTCCGTCGGCCACATCAAAGGCGGCTCACTGCGGCCGCTCGCCGTGACCACGGCGGACCGCAATGCGTCGCTGCCCGACGTTCCGACCGTCGGCGAGACGGTGAAGGGCTACGAGGCGAGCGCCTGGTTCGGCATGGGCGCGCCGAAAGGCACGCCGCCCGAGGTCATCGCCAAGCTCAACAAGCTCGTGAACGACGCGCTCGCGGACCCGAAGATCAAGACGCGCATCGCCGAGCTCGGCGGCGTGCCGATCGTCACGACCCCGGAAGGGTTCGGCAAGGTCATCAAGGACGAGACCGAGAAATGGGCGAAGGTCGTCGAATTCTCGGGCGTGAAGCTGGATTGAGGCTGTCATTCCGGGGCGCGGCCGTAAGGTCGCGAGCCCGGAATCCATAATCCCAGCGCTGCGGCGGATGGATTCCGGACTTGCCGCTGCGCGGCAATCCGGAATGACGAATGCGCCTTACGTCTTCTGGCCGAGGCGCAGGCCCGCGCGCAGGAACTTGTGCGGGTCGACAGGCTCGCCGTCGATGCGGGTCTCATAATGGAGGTGCGGGCCGGTGGAGCGGCCGGTCGAGCCGACGCGGCCGACGATTTGGCCGGGCTTCACCTCCTGGTCCTCTTTGACGAGGATTTCCGACATATGGCCGTAACGGGTGACGAGGCCATTGCCGTGATCGACCTCGACCATCTTGCCATAGCCGCCGCTCCAGCCTGCGACGGTTACCTTTCCGGCGGCGGTCACGCGCACCGGCTCGCCATAATGGCTGCGCAGGTCGATGCCGGTATGCATGGCGGCTGAGCGCACGAACGGATCGAGCCGCACACCGAAGCCCGACGAGGTCTCGAGGTCGCCGACGAGGGGCTTGCGCAGCGGCACGACGCCCAGCGTGCGATGGAGCTTGTCGAGGCTCGCTTTGGCCAGTTGCACGCGCTGGAACTGGCGCTCGAAGCTGTCATTGGCGCCGCCGTGGGCGACGGGAACGAACGGCCCGCCGACGCCCGCTTTGCCTTTGCCGCCGGTGTCGATCCCGAGATCGCTCAGCACGCCGCGAATGCGCTTGATCTTGCCGTCGTAATTTTCTTCGAGCGCGAGCAGCATCGCGCCCTGGCTTGCTTCGATGCGGTCGAGACCGTTGGCGAGCCGCGCCAGCGAGCCCTGGAAACCCTGATTGTCCGCCGTGGATGCGAGGCGCACGCCGGCGACGCGGGATTCGAGGCTGCTCCGGCGCTCCGGAGCCGGGCCGAGAATGACGGTATCGCTGATAGGCGAGGCCTTCGGCGTGGCGGTGAGTTCGGCGCGCGGGGCAGGGCGATGTTGTGCGGGCTTCACCGAACCGGTCGTGGCGATGTCCGGCAGTCCGGCCATGGCGGCCGCGCGGGTTTCGAGGACCGATTGGCGGCGGACGAGCTGGTCGATTTTCTTTTCGACCTGATCCTGATCGAGAAGCTGGCGGCTGGTGAGGCGGTCGATCTGCGCCCGCAGATCCGCGATGCGATCCTCATAAGCGTATTGCATGTCGGCCTGACGTGCGATCAGGCGCGTCAGGAGATCGTCGCGGAAGGCGAAATAGGTGGCGGTCCCGGCGGACCAAAGCGCCATCACGACGAGACCGGAGACGGTCAGCCAGAACGCGATCGGGCCAATTCTCACTTGGCGGCCCGCGTGAGCGAGCGTGTAGTCACGTGGCACTGATCGGGAACGGGAATCGCCGTGCGGCGTCCGCGCGGCGGGATGGCTTTTGTCCGTTGTGGGGCGAGCCGGCTGACGAGAAACCGAATGAGACCGGGAAGACATTGACGCTCCGCCTCCCGGACCGGAGCCGGGGCTTCCGCAATTTCACCGTTCCTTGGTTAATTTTAAGCAAATTGGATCTAATCGTTATCGTGAAGCGCGCGTGCATCGCGTGGTTTCGAGCCGCACGACGCGAAAGGGATTCCACATGCCAGCAGCGATCACAGGCCAAACACCCGTAACTCTGGAGGATACAAGAGGTTTTTGCGCTAAGACGCCTTCCTTTCGACGCTTTCCCGATGTCATGCTGTTGACGGCCATCGGGCCCTGGCGCGCTGGGTAGGTTTGTGTCACACCCGGCCAGTGACGGCGACCGTCAGGGGACGCAAGTCGGTCACGGGGCCCAGTCAGGGGACGCCCGACGGGGCATGACGAGCTCACCGCTAAATACGATTATCTCGGAGTTGCGGACGGCTTCCGGCCAGGTGCAACTGGCCGCGCGTGCGCTCGCGTTGCGCAGCGCTGACGCCCTTCGCAATGAGTGGGAATGGTTGCGCGAGCTGCCGGTCTGGTCGTTTCCGTTCTGGTCATCGCCGGCGGTGCGCAAATGCGGTATCGGGGCGGCCTCTTTCATTCTGCTCGCGCTCCTGGTTTGCGGCGGGCTGTGGTGGCGTCTCGCCTCCGGCCCGATCCAGCTCGACCTTGCGACCCCGTGGATCACCACGGCGCTGGAAGATCGATTCGGCGGCCGGCATCGCGTCGAAATCGGCGGCACCGCACTCGAGCGGGACGAGGACGGCCGCGTCGCGCTACGGCTGCATGACGTTACCGTTCGCGACGCCGAGGGCGCACTTGTCGCGAAGGCGCCGAAGGCCGAGATCGGCATCACGCTGGCGGGCCTCGTCTTCGGCAACGTGACCCCGGAGCGGTTGAGCCTGATCGGCGCCGAAATGGCCGTGCGCATCGAGCGCGACGGCCGCATCGTTCTTTTCGCCGGCGGCAGTCAGGCGGGAGCGACGCTCACCGCCTCCTCGGACCCGCGACGTCTTCTGCTGCCATCGCCGTCGAGCAGCAATGGCAGCATCGCAACTGCGCAGGCCGCGCCCTTTGCGGCGACGACCGGCGCAACGTCCGAGCCGACGCTGTTCGGCGCGGTCTTGAGCTGGCTCAAGGATCTCGACGCCGTCGGCCTCGATGGCCGCGAGCTCATCGAGATCGGCCTGCGCAACGGAACCGTCTCCGTCGAAGATCGCCGCAACGGCAAGGCGGTCACCTTCGCCAATATCGACATGAGCCTGACGCGCCCGAAAACCGGGGGCGCCGCGCTCGCCGTCACGTCGGTCGGCACGGACGGGCCCTGGTCGCTCAATGCCACCGTCACGCCGCAGTCGGAGGGTCGGCGGTCCATCGAGACGGTGATCCGCGATATCTCACCGAAGGATATTCTCCTCGCCTTGCGCCTCGACGTCGGCAATGTGCAAACCGACGTGCCGCTCTCCGGGATCATCCGCGCACAGATCGATCGCGACGGCATGCCGGAGGCGCTGGACGGGCGGGTCATCGCCGGTGCCGGCTATATCGGCGACATCGAGGACCCGAGCTATCGGGTGTTGATCGACGAAGCGCAGTTCAACCTGCACTGGGATAATGCCAAGCACGAACTTCAAGTGCCGATCGACATCCAGTCTGGCGACAATCACGTCAGCGTCGCCGCGCGCATCGTTCCGCCGCGCGACACCGGCAGCATCTGGAACGTCAGCGTCGAGGACGGTTCGGCGAAGCTCGTGACTTCGTCCGGCGCGCGGGAGCCGCTGACGCTCGACCGCGTGCTCGTTCAAGCGAGCGTCGACGCCAAGCTGCGCAAGATCGATATCGGGCAATTCAAGCTGCTCGGGCCGTCGGGTGGACTGATGCTGACGGGCGGCGTCGATCTCGGACGCGCCGATCCGTGGCTTCGCCTCGCCGTCACCGGTACGAAAATGAACGCCTCGGTGTTCAAACGACTTTGGCCGGTGTTCATCACCCCGAAGCTGCGCAACTGGGTCGTCGCCCATATCCAAACTGGCGCGATCGAGAAGGCGAACATCGGCGTCAACTCTTCGATCGCGGCGCTTGCGCCGAGCGGGCCTGTCCTCACCGATGACGCGCTCGCCATCGACATCGTTGGAAAAAACGCCACCATCGAGCCGCTCGACGGATTGCCGGCGATCCGTGACACCGACATGAATGTGCATGTGACGGGCCGTACCGCGTTCGTCTCGTTCGGACGTGGCACGGCCGACCTTCCGTCGGGCCGCAAGCTCGCTATTTCCGGCGCGACATTCTCCGTTCCGGATACGGCGCCGAAGGCGCCGATGACGCGCACGCAGTTCCGCGTCGACGGCACTGTCGAGAGCGTGTCCGAACTCGTATCCATGGACGCGATGCGCGATGCCGCGGCGATGCCGTTCGATCCCGCGGCGGCGCGTGGCAATGTTGCGGCGCGCGTGACGCTGAACCTGCCGCTCAAGAGCGATCTCACGCGCGAGGCCGTCGACTATCTGGTCGAGGCCGATGTCACCAATTTCTCCGCCGACCATTTCGTGCGCGGGCTCAAGGCGGAAGCATCGGCGCTCAAAGTCAGCGCCACGCAGGACCTGCTGCAGATCAAAGGCGACATGAAAATCGCGGGCACCCCGGCGTCGATGGATTTCCGGCGCGGCCGCGGCGAGCCGGACGCGGAGGTGCGCATCCAGACGACGCTCGACGCCGCCGCGCGCAGCCGCATGGGTCTCGATGCCGGCGACATGATCGTCGGGCCGCTGCCGGTGAAGATCAGCGGCCGCGTGAAGATGCAGGAGCGCGAGGGCCGTCTTTCGATCGACGCCGACCTGACCCATGCCAAAGTCTCGGAGCTCCTACCGGGCTGGAACAAGCTCGCCGGGCGGCCGGCGCGCCTCACCTTTACCTTGGTGGATAAGGGCGCGACGACGAAGCTCGACGATTTCGTGCTCGAGGGATCCGGCGCTTCAGTGCGGGGCAGCGTCGAGATCGACAGCGATTTGGATATCGTGCACGCCGACTTCCCGCGCTTTGCGTTGTCCGACGGCGACAAGGCGTCGCTGCGCGCCGACCGCACGAATGACGGCGTCCTCAAGGTCGTGATGCGCGGCGACCTCTACGACGGGCGCGCGTTCGTGAAGAACACCGTCTCCGGCCAGAAGGCGGACAAAGGCAAGAAGAGCCAAGATCTCGATCTCGATGTGAAGGTGGGCGCCATCACCGGCCATCACGGCGAGGTCATGCGCAGCACCGACGTGAAGCTGACGCGGCGCGGCGGACAAATCCGGACATTGACGATGAGTGCCAAGATCGGCAGCTCCGCGCCGATCACCGGCAGTCTGCGGCCGCGCGGCAACGGGCGGCAGGTCGTGGTGCTGGAGACCGACGATGCCGGCGCGTTGTTCCGCTTCACCGACACGTATGCCCGCGTGGTCGGCGGCTCGGTCTCCATCGCGATGGATGCGCCGACATCCGACGGCACGCTGCAAGAGGGCTTGATCAATCTGCGCGACTTCGTTGTACGCGGCGAGCCGGCGCTGGAAAGCGTCGCCATGAGCAGCGCGTCGCCGCCGAGCTATGACCGCGCGGGACGCGAGCGGCGCGGCAGTGGCGGGGGCGTCGCCTTCTCGCGCATGCGTGTCGAATTCACGCGCTCGCCCGGCCGCTTCACCGTGCGCGATGGCGTCGTCTGGGGGCCGTCGGTCGGCGCGACGATGGACGGTTATCTCGACTATGCCCGCGACGAGGTGCGTCTGCGCGGCACCTTCGTGCCGGCTTACGCGCTCAACAATATGTTCGGACGCTTGCCGATCGTCGGCCTGTTCCTCGGCGGCGGCTCGAACGAGGGGCTCCTCGGCATCACCTATCAGGTGGTGGGATCGCCGCAATCGCCGGTGCTGCAGGTCAACCCGATGTCAGCGGTGGCGCCGGGCTTCCTGCGCAAGCTGTTCGAGTTCCGTGGCGGTGACAGCGACGAGCAGTCCTTCCAGGCGCCGAACGCGACGCGCTGAGGCGTGCTCTAGCAACATCCGCACGTCATCCGCTCATGCCCGCGAAAGTGGGAATCCACAATCATAAGGCCTGGGTCCCGCTTTCGCGGGGACGAGCGGACAATTTTTAAGTCAGACCGGCTTCAAGAGGACATGCCGCTTTCGCCCGAGCGAAAGCTTGATGACGCCCTCGGGCGTCAGGTCCCTTTCACCGAGCTGCGCCCGCTCATCAGCGACCGCCACGTCATTGATGCGTAGGCCGCCTCCTTTCACCTGACGCCGCGCCTCGCTTGTTGACGCAACGAGGCCTGCCTTCACGAAGGCATTGAGCACGCCGATCCCCGCCGTGATCTCGGCTTTGGCGATCTCGACCGTCGGCAAAGATTCGGCGAGCGCGCCTTCCTCGAACGTGCGGCGCGCGGTCTCGGCCGCTTCGTTTGCCGCGGCGCGGCCGTGCAGCAGCGCTGTCGCCTCCGTTGCCAGCGCCTTCTTCGCCTCGTTGAGCTCCTGTCCGCGAAGCTGCGCGAGGCGCGCGATCTCGTCGAGCGGCAGGATCGTGAAGAGCTTGAGAAAGCGCTCGACGTCACCGTCCTCGGTGTTGCGCCAGAATTGCCAGTAGGCATACGGGCTCATCAAATCGGCATTGAGCCAGACGGCGCCGGCGGCAGTCTTGCCCATCTTGGCGCCGGACGAGGTCGTGATCAGCGGTGCGGTCAGCGCGAAGAGCTGCGCGTTCGCGAGGCGGCGGCCGAGATCGATGCCGTTGATGATGTTGCCCCACTGGTCCGATCCGCCCATCTGCAGCACGCAGCCATAGCGCTTGTGCAGCTCGACGAAGTCGTAGGCCTGCAGGATCATGTAGTTGAATTCGAGGAATGAGAGTTCCTGCTGCCGGTCGAGACGCAACTTCACGGAATCGAAGCTCAGCATCCGGTTGACCGAGAAGTGACGGCCGACGTCGCGCAGGAAGTCGATGTAGTTCAGCGTATTCAGCCAGTCGGCATTGTTGGCCATGACGGCGTTGCCGCCATCGCTCTCGAACTTCAGGAACTTCGTGAAGGTCTGCCGGATGCTGCGCAGGTTTTCGTTGATCACTTCGTCGGTGAGCACCTTGCGGCTCTCATCTTTGCCGGAAGGGTCGCCGACGCGCGTCGTGCCGCCGCCCATCAGCGCAATGGGCCGGTGTCCGGTCTGCTGCATCCAGTAAAGCATCATGGTCGGCAGCAGGTGGCCGATATGCAGCGAGGGCGCGGTGCAGTCGTAGCCGATATAGGCCGTGATCGGCTGCGATCGTGCCAACTGGTCGAGCGTCTCGGGCTCGGAGACCTGATGAATGTAGCCGCGGCTCGCGAGCACATTGAGGAAGTCGGATTTGAAGGCGCTCATGGGCAACTCGCGGTGGCGGGCCGGGCAGGAAGCCGTTAACGGCCGGGATTTAAGCTGACGGGCGCGGTATAACAGCTTCGCCGCGACAATTCACAGGGGGTAGCATGGCGGACTTGGTCGCGCTGGGGCTGATGAGCGGGACCTCGATGGACGGAGTCGATGTGGCGCTTATCGAGACCGATGGCCAACGCGTCGCCCATTTCGGTCCGACGCGCTGTCGGCCTTATCCGGACGCTGCGCGCGACCTCCTGCGCAAGGCCCTCCAGGCAGCCGCGACACTCACCGACCGCACGGCGCGGCCGGGAATGCTGGCGGAGGCGGAAGCCCTCGTGACCGCCGCGCATGCCGAGGCTGTCGAAGGCTTTCTGCAAGAGAACAATCTCAAGCCTGCGGCCGTCGACGTCATCGGCTTCCACGGGCAGACGGTGCTGCACCGGCCGCAGGCGCAGCTGACCGTGCAGATCGGCGACGGCGATGCGCTCGCCAAGCGCGTGAATATCCCCGTGGTCTTCGATTTCCGCGCGCGCGATGTCGCCGCCGGCGGGCAGGGGGCTCCGCTCGTCCCCGTCTATCACCGCGCCCTGTTGCAGGGCCGCGGCGACCTGCCGGGCCCCATCGCGGTGCTCAATGTCGGCGGCGTCGCCAATGTCACTTATGTCGATGGCGATGCAGACCCGGTGGCCTGCGACACCGGACCGGGCAATGCGCTGCTCGACGATTTCATGCGCGCGCGAACGGGCGAGGCGGTGGATCGCGATGGCGCTGCCGCCGCCTTCGGCGTCGTCCATCGCGACTTCATCGCGCAGACGCTGCAGATGCCGTTCTTCCAAAGGCCGTGCCCGAAGTCGCTCGATCGTCACGACTTCGACGCGGCCTATCGCGCGCTCCCGGAGCTTTCCGTTGCCGATGGTGCGGCGACCTTGACGGCGCTGACGGCAGCGGGCGTCGCGGCGGTGGTGCCGCATCTGCCACGCGTGCCGCAAAGCTGGATCGTCGCCGGCGGCGGCGCACGCAATGCCACCTTGCTCCGCATGCTACGCAAGAACCTCGCGCCGGCGCGCGTGCAAACCGCCGACGCAATCGGCTGGTCGGTTGACGCGCTCGAAGCGCAAGCCTTCGCGTTCCTTGCAGTGCGGCGCTTGCGCGGCCTGCCGATCACGTTTCCAACGACAACGGGCGTGGCGCAGCCCCTGGGCGGTGGGGTGCTCGCCGGCGGCGACCGCGTCGCGGCCTGATCATTCCTGCAGCAGAAGCCGCAACATCGCATCGAAGCCCTGTGTCACGCGTGCGAGCGAGGCATAGTCGAGCTTGTCCGGCGTGTCCGTTGGCTTCGCAAAATGCGGATAGCGCAGCGCTCCGCTGTCGGTAAACAGCAGCGCTTTGAAGCCGGCCTTGGAAAATGCCCAATTGTCGGAAACGTCGAGGCTCGGCACGAAGCGCGGACCGGTGCCGGATACAACCGGAAACTTCGTCGAATGCGAAAACAGCTTCGCGGCCTGCCGCGCCAGGCTGTTGGCATCGAAGAGACCGACGATCGAGACGAAATCGGCGCGCGAGGGCAGAACGAGATTCAGGAGCGCCGGATAGCGCTGACTTTTCGGCGCGCTCGAATAGGAACCGAGCGAGTCGAACGCGAACATCACTTTGACGCGCTCTTTGCGCGCGGCGAGAGCCTGCGCGTAGTGCCAGCTGCCCATATCGGTTGTGCCGTGATAGGGCGCGGCGCCGTTGGCGAAAAAGACGAGCCGGACACGATAGGGGCTCGCGAGCGGTCGGGCGTGGAAATTGCGCGCCAGCTCGAGAAGCGCGGCAACGCCCGATGCATTTTCTTCGGCTCCCGGCGAGCCGGGCGGGCTGTCGTAATGCGCGCCCAGAACGATCGTGCCGAGCGCCGGGCCGACCGGCTCGATGACCGCCTCGATATTGCGGAGCGTTTG
This sequence comes from Variibacter sp., assembly GCA_050187875.1. GTDB lineage: Bacteria > Pseudomonadota > Alphaproteobacteria > Rhizobiales > Xanthobacteraceae > JAFKKS01. Next base: position 103,046 of record JBFWXB010000008.1, on the reverse strand, counting down.
TCCTGCGGCCGAGAAGTCATGGCGTTTCACCGTATAAGCATTGGCAGCGAGCGCCTGTTCGATCGCGATGGCCGCGGCCTCGAGCGCTTGCGGATGCGCAACGTTGCGCTCCGACGCGGCAAGCTTGCGCACATGGCCTTCAAGCCGCGGAGCAAGGGCTGCTTCATCTGCGGTGAGGGGAGGCAGGCTGCCCTGCTCGTGATAGCCGGGCGTGCTCGTGAGGAAACGCGCCGTGCCATAGACCGCGGCGCAGACGACCGCGATGGCCAAGGCGAAGTGCAGGAGAATACGCGGCATCGTGTCAGACGTCCGAAGCGCGTGCGCTGATCTCAGGCTGCACTGGTCTTACGGCCGGTGGCGAGTCTCTTATCCAGATAACCCGTGACGGTCTGCATCAGGGTTTCGATCTTGGCGTCGAAGAAATGGTTGGCGCCTGGGATGATCTTCTGTTCGATCACGATCCCCTTTTGCGTCTTCAGCTTCTCGACCAGCGTCGTCACGTCCTTCGCCGGAACGACCGCATCCTTATCGCCGTGGACGATCAGTCCCGACGACGGGCAGGGGGCGAGGAAGGAGAAATCGTAGAGGTTGGCCGGCGGTGCGACGGAAATAAAGCCCTCGATCTCCGGACGGCGCATGAGGAGCTGCATCCCGATCCAGGCGCCGAAGGAGAAGCCGGCGATCCAGCAGCTGCGCGCTTCCGGGTTGATCGTCTGCGCCCAGTCGAGCGCCGCGGCGGCGTCGGACAATTCGCCCGAGCCGTGATCGAACGACCCCTGGCTACGTCCCACACCCCGGAAATTGAAACGGAGGACCGCAAAATTACGGTGCGCGAAGGCGTAGTAGAGCTGATAGACGATCTGATGATTCATCGTCCCGCCGAACTGCGGGTGCGGATGCAGGATGATGGCCAGCGGACTACTCTTGACGCGCGCAGGGTGGTACCGGCCTTCGATCCGGCCGCTCGGACCGGTAAAGATAACCTCGGGCATAAGTCTCTCTGGCCTCGGACACCCCACGGGCGACCAACCCGGCCACCATGGCGCGCTTGACGAAAAGGGTCTGCGCCGGTATTTAGAATTATTCTAAACTGCCCCGTCCGCGCCAATCAAGAAGCGCGGGGGCGGGACGATGCGGCGGGTGAAGCCCCTTTTATCATGATCGCCATGGCGAATTGCAAGTGTCTTGAAGGATGGCGCATTTGACCCGTCGGCGCAGCTATCTCGACTGGAATGCCACCGCTCCGCTGCGGACGGAAGCACATGCCGCGATGATGGGCGCACTGGAGCACGGCGGTAATCCGTCGTCCGTTCATGCGGAAGGACGCCGCGCGCGAGCGCTCGTCAGCCAGGCGCGCGAAAGCGTCGCAACGCTTGTCGGTGCGACAGCGCGGCAGGTGGTATTCACGTCCGGCGCGACGGAAGCGAACGCCACGGCGCTGTCCCCGGACCTTCGCCGGCGCGGCGAGGCGGCACGACCGCTGCGCCTGCTCGTTTCCGCTATCGAGCACCCCTCTGTTCTGGCGGGCGGGCGTTTTGCCGCAGCGGAGATCGAACAGCTTCCCGTGACCCCGGCGGGGGTCGTCGATCTGCCGTATCTCGATCGCCGGCTTCGGGAGCTGACAGCGCAGGGTATAGCCCCGCTCGTTTCCGTCATGGCGGTCAATAACGAGACCGGCGTTGTTCAACCGATCGATGAGGTCGTAGCACTCACCCGCGCAGCGGGCGGCATCGTGCATGTGGATGCGGTGCAGGCGGCCGGCCGAGTGCCGCTGCGCTTCAACGATCGCGGTATCGACCTCATGACCCTCTCGTCGCACAAGATCGGCGGGCCGCAGGGGGCGGGCGCGTTGGTTGTCGGTGAGGGCATCGAACTCGGCGCCGCACTGATTCATGGCGGCGGCCAGGAGGGTGGGCTGCGCGCGGGGACGGAGAATGTTCCTGCCATCGCGGGCTTCGGCGCGGCGGCGGAGGCTGTGGCGCGCATGGGCGCACAGGAGACCGCGCGCATTGCCGCCTTGCGCGAGCGCTTGGAGAAGGGTCTTCGCGACATCGCGCCCGACACCGTGATTTTCGGGGCCGAGGCGCCGCGTGTCGCGAATACCGTTCTCTTCGCCGTTAATGGCGTGAAGGCGGAAACGGCCCTGATCGCCCTCGATCTCGACGGCGTCGCCGTGTCGTCCGGCGCGGCCTGCTCCTCGGGCAAGGTGGCGCGCTCGCATGTGCTCGCCGCCATGGGTGTTTCCGACGCTTTGGCCGCCGGCGCCATCCGCGTGAGCCTTGGCTACGCCACGTGCGACGAGGACATCGAAGACTTTTTGCGGGCTTGGAGAAAGCACGCGGAAGCATTACCTACACGACAGCAGGGAATTGCTGCATGAGACGGTAATTCCTGAGGTTTTTGAAAAAGGAAGCAACGCAGCACGTCCGTCAATGAGACCGTCCCGCGGTCCTTGAAACCGTGAGTGGAAGGAAAAGAAATGCCAGCCGTCCAAGAGACCGTCGATCAGGTTCGCCGGATCGATGTCGATCAATATAAGTATGGGTTCGAGACCAACATCGAATCCGAGAAGGCGCCGAAGGGGCTGAACGAGGACATCGTTCGCTTCATCTCACAGAAGAAGAACGAGCCGGCCTGGATGCTGGAATGGCGGCTCGAAGCCTACCGGCGCTGGCTGACCATGCGCGAGCCGCATTGGGCGCGCGCCGAGTACAAGCCGATCGATTACCAGGATATCCACTACTACGCCGCGCCGAAGCGGAAGGAACTCGCTTCGCTCGACGAGGTCGATCCCGAGATCCTGCGCACTTATGAGAAGCTCGGCATTCCGCTGCGCGAGCAGGAGATCCTCGCCGGCGTGAAGAAGCCGAACGGCAACGACAACCGCGACATCGACGGGTTCGAGGAGAACACCAGCGGCATGCGCGTCGCGGTCGATGCGGTGTTCGACTCCGTCTCGGTTGCGACGACCTTCCAGAAAGAATTGAAGAAGGCCGGCGTGATCTTCATGCCGATCTCGGAGGCGCTGCGCGAGCACCCCGACCTCGTGAAGCAGTACATCGGCTCGGTCGTGCCGATCACCGACAACTTCTTCGCGACGCTCAACTCCGCGGTGTTTTCGGACGGCTCGTTCGTCTACGTGCCGCCGGGCGTGCGCTGCCCGATGGAGCTCTCGACGTATTTCCGCATCAATGAGAAGAACACGGGCCAGTTCGAGCGCACGCTCATCATCGCCGACAAGGGCGCGTATGTGAGCTATCTCGAAGGGTGCACGGCGCCGATGCGCGACGAGAACCAGCTGCATGCCGCTGTGGTCGAGCTGATCGCGCTCGACGGCGCCGAGATCAAATACTCCACAGTGCAGAACTGGTACCCCGGCGACAGCGAGGGCAAAGGCGGCGTCTACAATTTCGTGACCAAGCGCGGCGACTGCCGCGGCAAGAACTCGAAGATTTCGTGGACGCAGGTCGAGACCGGCTCTGCGATCACCTGGAAGTATCCGAGCTGCATCCTGCGCGGCGACAACTCGCAGGGCGAGTTCTATTCGATCGCCATCTCGAACGGCTATCAGCAGGTCGATAGCGGCACGAAGATGCTGCATCTCGGCAAGAACACGACGAGCCGTATCATCTCCAAGGGCATCGCGGCAGGTTTCTCGCAGAACACTTATCGCGGGCTTGTGTCTGCGCAGCGCAAGGCGACGGGCGCGCGCAACTTCACCAACTGCGACTCGCTCCTCGTCGGCGATAAGTGCGGCGCGCACACCGTGCCCTACATCGAGGCGAAGAATTCCTCCGCCGTGTTCGAGCACGAGGCGACGACGTCGAAGATCTCCGAGGACATGCTGTTCTACTGCCAGCAGCGCGGACTGTCGGAAGAGGAGGCGGTAGCGCTCGTCGTCAACGGCTTCGTCAAGGACGTGCTGCAGCAACTCCCGATGGAGTTCGCCGTCGAGGCGCAGAAGCTGATCTCGATCAGCCTCGAAGGGAGCGTGGGGTGAATGAGGTTCATGGAGCGCTCAAAGCTGACGCCTTGGCGTGTCTCGGTGAAGCAAAGCCTGCAGCCGACTTGGTTGAGTGCGTTGCGGCACATTTCCCGGCTGTCGAGGTCTACCGTGAGAACGACGATCTCGTGATTAAGGGAGGCGGCCGATTCTTGATCGTCCGCCGATTGGGCCCAGATCGTTTTCGCGTATCCGAGAACATCGCCGTGCCTTCGACGAGTCTGCTCGATTATGGCGGTGGCACTGATCGAAGTCTGGAAGAAATGATCGCGGACATCGCCGGATTAGCGAATTAGCTGAGTGAGACAAATCATGCTGCTTGAAGTGAAGAATCTGCACGTCGAGATCGAGGGCAAGAAGATCCTCAATGGTCTCACCCTCACCGTCGAGAAGGGCAAGATCCACGCGATCATGGGCCCGAACGGTTCGGGCAAGTCGACGCTCGCCTATGTGCTCGCCGGCAAGGAGGACTACGAGGTCACCGAGGGCGAGGTGCTGCTCGACGGCGAGAACGTGCTCGAGATGGAGCCCGACGAGCGCGCGGCCAAAGGCATCTTTCTCGCCTTCCAGTATCCGATGGAAATCCCCGGCGTCGCGACGATGACGTTCCTGCGCACCGCGCTCAATGCGCAGCGCAAGCGCCGCGGCGAGGGTGAACTCACCACGCCGCAATTCATGAAGCAGGTGAAGGAGACCGCAGCCAAGCTGCATATCGACATGGATATGCTCAAGCGCGGCGTGAATGTCGGCTTCTCCGGCGGCGAGAAGAAGCGCAACGAGATCCTGCAGATGGCGATGCTTCAGCCGCGCCTCGCGGTGCTCGATGAGACAGACTCCGGCCTCGACATCGACGCGCTCAAGATCGTCGCAGACGGCGTCAATGCGCTGCGCTCGCCCGACCGCGGCATGGTCGTCATCACGCACTACCAGCGCCTTCTCAACTACATCGTGCCGGATGTCGTGCACGTCATGGCGAAGGGCCGCGTGGTGAAGACCGGCGGCAAGGAGCTGGCGCTGGAGCTCGAAGCGCACGGCTACGCCGAATATCGCGAAGCGGCGGAGTAACCACCGTCATGCGCGGGCTTGACCCGCGCATCCATCTTCTTCGGGAGACGTTTGGCGAAGAGGATGGATTGCCGGATCAGGTCCGGCAATGACGAGGAAGAAAGACGATTGGATGGGTCAAAGATGAACGCCGATATCCGTCAAATGCGCACCGCCGCCGAGCAGGCACTTTCCGGTGCCTTCGCCGATCTCAAGCCGCGCCTCGTCGGCGCCGAGCGCGAGCGCGCCGACGCCTTCCGCATGTTCGAGGAGGCGGGGCTGCCGCATCGCCGCGTCGAGGAGTGGAAGTACACCGACCTGCGCGCGCTGATGCGCGACGCCAAGCCGCTCGCCGAGAAGCCCGGCAAGGCGGCGCTCACCGCGGCGAAGAAGGCCGGCAAGCTGCCGGGTGTCGATGCGTGCCGCCTCGTCATCGTCAACGGGACCTTCGTGCCAGAGATTTCCGATCTCAAGAGCCTCGACGCGGGCGTGACGGTCACGTCCCTTTCCGATGCGCTGGTGCGCAATGAGGCTGCGGCGTCTGGCATCGGCCAGACGGTGCCGACAAAGGACGTCGCGGTCGCGCTCAACACCGCGTTCATGACCGACGGCGTGATCATCCGCGTCGCCGATGGCGCGAAGATCGAGCGGCCGGTCGCGCTCGTTTACGTCTTCTCCGGCAACGCGGCGGCGACGTTCACGCGCTCGCTCGTCGCGCTCGGGGCGGATGCTTCGCTCACGCTCCTCGAGCTTTTCGAGGGTCCGGATGATGTCGACTACCAGGTCAATACCGCGCTCGATGCCGTGGTCGGCGATCGCGCGCATTTCGATCACGTCAAGGTCGGGCGCGATGGCGCCAAGGCGCTGCATCTCGGCACGACGATGACGCGCGTGGGTGCGCAGGCGCGAGTGCATGATTTCGCCTTCACCACCGGCAGCGCTGTGACGCGCAACCAGGTGTTCCTCAACGCGGTGGGTGACGACACCAAGGTCGCGATCAACGGCGGCAACCTTCTGCGGGGCCGCCAGCATGTCGACACGACGCTGGTCGTCGATCACGGTTCGCTCGGGTGTGAGAGCCGCGAGCTCTTCAAGCACGTCCTCGATGACGAGAGCCGCGGCATCTTCCAGGGCAAGATCATCGTGCAGCCGGGCGCGCAGAAGACTGACGGTAAAATGGCGAGCCACGCGCTCCTTCTTTCCGAAAGGGCGGAGGCGGACAACAAGCCGGAGCTCGAGATCTTCGCCGACGACGTCGTCTGCGGCCATGGCGCGACCGCCGGTGCGCTCGACGAAGAGCTTCTCTTCTATCTGATGGCGCGCGGCATCCCGAAGAAGGAATCCGAGGCGCTGCTCATTCAGTCCTTTGTCGGCGAGGCCATTGAGACGATCGAACATGAAGGCGTGCGTGAGGCGCTGCTCGGCCTCGCGGCGGCGTGGCTGAAGGCGAGAGGGTAGGCGTTGTCATTCCGGAAGCCGCGGAGCGGCTGTCCGGAATCCATACGCCGCAGTAGGGATTGTGCATTCCGGGCTCGCGCTTCGCGCGCCCCGGAATGACGGAAGGGTGGACATGCATCCCGCGGTCAAAAACGGCACCTACGACGTCGAGCGTATCCGTGCGGATTTTCCCGCGCTCGCGATGCAGGTCTATGGCAAGCCGCTCGTCTATCTCGACAATGCCGCGTCGGCGCAGAAGCCGAATGCTGTGCTCGAGCGCATCCAGAACGCCTATACGAGCGAATACGGCAACGTGCATCGCGGCCTGCATTATCTCGCGAACGCCGCGACGGAGGCTTACGAGGGCGCGCGCGAGACGGTGCGCGCCTTCCTGAACGCCGAGCGTGCGGAAGAGATCGTCTTCACGCGCAACGCGACGGAAGCGATCAATCTCGTCGCCTATACGTTCGGCCAGGATCGCATCCAGCCGGGCGACGAGATCGTCATCTCGATCATGGAACATCACTCCAACATCGTGCCGTGGCATTTCCTGCGCGAGCGTTATGGCGCGGTGATCAAGTGGGCGCCGGTCGATGAGGACGGGAATTTCCTGATCGACGAATTCGAGAAGCTGCTCACGCCGCGCACCAAGGTGGTGGCGATGACGCAGATGTCGAATGCGCTCGGCACCATCGTGCCGGTGAAGGAAGTCACGCGCCTCGCGCATGCGCGCGGCATCCCCGTCCTGATCGACGGCAGTCAGGGCGCGGTGCATCTCGACGTCGACGTGCGCGACATCGGCTGCGACTTCTATGCCTTCACCGGCCACAAGGTGTACGGCCCGACCGGGATCGGTGTGCTCTACGGCAAGTATGACCTGCTTGCAGCGATGCGGCCGTTCAACGGCGGCGGCGAGATGATTCGCGACGTGTTCGAGGATCGCGTCACCTATGGCGATCCACCACACAAGTTCGAGGCGGGAACGCCGGCCATCGTGCAGGCAATCGGACTCGGCGTTGCGATCGATTACGTGCAGTCGGTTGGCAAGGACCGCATCCGCGCGCACGAGAACGACGTCGTGAAATACGCCCACGAGCGGCTGCGCGAGATCAACTCGCTGCGCATCCTCGGCACGGCGAAGGAGAAGGCGTCGATCGTCTCCTTCGAGCTCAAGAACGCGCACCCGCACGACGTCGCGACCGTTATCGACCGCGCGGGCGTGGCGGTGCGCGCCGGCACCCATTGCACAATGCCGCTGCTCGCGCGATATGGGTTGACGGCGACGTGCCGGGCCTCGTTTGCGATGTACAACACGCGCGGCGAAGTCGACGCGCTTGCGCAAGCGCTTCTCAAGGCGCAGGATTTGTTCGCATGAATGACGATGTGAAAGACGCGGTTGCGCCGGCGCAAACGGGCGCTGTTTCGAATGAGAATAAGTCGACGGCAGCCCTGCCGCCGGAGGAACTGGCGCGGCTCGGCGACGACATCACCGCCGCGCTCAAGACCGTCTATGACCCGGAGATCCCGGCCGACATCTACGAGCTCGGCCTCATCTACCGCGTCGATGTCGCGGACGATCGCACCGTCACCGTCGACATGACGCTGACGACGCCGAACTGCCCGTCGGCGCAGGAGCTGCCGATCATGGTGGAGGGCGCGGTCTCGACGGTCGCAGGCGTCGGTGACGTGAAGGTCAATGTCGTCTGGGACCCGCCATGGGATGTGAGCCGCATGTCGGACGAGGCGCGCGCCGTCCTTAACATGTGGTGACGCGCGGCGTGCAGGCCTTTGCAGGCTGGAATCAGTTCTTATGTTATTGTTGTGCTCGAAGAGGTTTCGCGAGGAGTAACGCGATGGCAGTCCAGCGCCCCAAGCTGCAGGTGATGAGCCTGACGGACGCGGCCGCCGCGCGCGTGCGCGACATCATGGCCAAGGCGGATCGGCCGGTGGCCGGCATCCGCGTCGGCGTCAGCAAAGGCGGCTGTGCCGGCATGAGCTACAAAGTCGAATACGCGGAAGCCGCGAAGCCCGGCGACGAGATCGTCGAGGATAAGGGCGCGCGCGTCTTCGTCGACCCGACGGCGATCCTGTTCCTGCTCGGCACGCAGATGGACTACAAGGTCGACAAGCTCGCGGCGCAGTTCGTGTTCAATAACCCGAACCAGACCTCCGCCTGCGGCTGCGGCGAGTCGGTCGCAATCTCGCCCGCGCAACGCGCGCCGGTGGCGTAGCCAGTTGATCGTCATGCGCGGGCTTAACCCGCGCATCCATCATTCGAATGATTCTTGCAAAACGGATGGATTGCCGGGTCAAGCCCGGCAATGACGCATTCTCTCCGGTCGTGCCCGCACTCGGGCCTGGCCTTCGGCCAGCCCGAGTACAGGCTCCGGCGGGCATCCAGTATCCCCGGTCTCTACTGTAATCGAGAGCACACGGCGTACTGGGTCCCCGCCTTCGCGGGGACGACACTACGCGTCCTACGCGACCTGCGCGTTGGCGGCTGTGACGAATTCCGGATCGCTTTCGCAAACCACTTTGTTGCGGCCGGTGCGCTTCGCCGCGTAGAGGCAGGCGTCGGCGCGTTCGATGAGGCTTTGCACCGTTTCGCCGTTGCGCTGCAGGGCGATGCCGGCGGAGATGCTGACGCGCCCGAGGGTCTCGCCGGTCGAGCGCTTCATCAGTTCCTTCATCATCACGGCGCGGCGGATATGCTCGCCGACGGTGAGCGCCTGGCGCAGCGCCGTGTTGGGGAGGACGACCGCGAATTCCTCGCCGCCATAGCGCGCCGCGACGTCGAGTCCCTTCACGTTCTGCTTGATGCAGATGGCGACGAGGCGGATCACCTGGTCGCCGGTGAGATGGCCGAAATTGTCGTTGAAGGCTTTGAAGTGGTCGATGTCGAGCATCATCAGCGAGAGCGACTCGCCCTTGCTGGCGGCCTGCGCCATCATCTGCGTCAGCGCCTGGTCGAAGGATTTGCGATTGGCGAGTGTGGTCAGCGGGTCGGTCAGGCTTTCGGTGCGCGCCGTCTCGAGGTGCTCGTGAAGCTGCCTGATCTCCTGGCGTGACGCCTGAAGGCGCGCTTCGAGCGCATGGTTCGCACGCTCTGCCTCCTTGGTCGTGCTCACCAAGCTCTCGACGATCACGCGCAAGGCTTCGCGGTCGGCGGCGTGGCCGATCTGCTGCTTGGCGTCGGCAAGCGTCGCGCTGTAGCTCGTCGTCGAGCCGACCGCGGCGTCGATCATCGCCATCACCTGATCGATCTCGCCGACCACCTTGGCGCCGAGCGACTCCACCCTTTCCCTCGACAGTCCAGACAGGAAGGTCCGGTGAAGCTCCTGGATATCGGTGTCGGAGAGCGTTTTTTTGGCCGCCAGGCGATCGTTCACGGCCTTGTTGAAGGCGGCGTTCCGTCCGGTCGCATAGTGGAAGAAGAATTCGTAGTTGCGAGGGTCGGCCGCGAGGCGCAGCGCACGAATCTGGCCGAGCGCAATGTTGGCGAGCGCCATCGTGTGCTCGTGGTCGCTGGTGGCCGCCGTCACGTAAACCCCCATCGCCGATCTCGCATCCTGCGCGGCGCTTAAGGGACCGTAATCGATGGGAATAAATGTCTGGTAAACGGCGATCGATCACGGCCGCCCTTTGCGGGCGGCCACCGAAATCAGTTTAAAAACAAGGCGTTGTGCGCGTCAGGCTTTGATGCGGACCGGGCGCAACAGGAAGGCCGGCAGGTGGTTTTCAATCCCATCCGCGGCGGCGGGCGCCATCTGCGGCTTGTTCCGCTTGCGGTCGCGTGCCTCGTCGAGACGGGCGACATTCCCTTTCGGCGCGCTCTCCGCCTCATCCGGGCGGTTGCCGCCGCGACCATGCCGGCGACCGGACCGTCCGCCACGCCCACCCTGGCGCTCCTGACGCTCTGGACGGCCCTGGCGCTCGCGGCGCGGCGCTTCGTCGAACTCAGCCGGCGGGGTATCGAGCCAGCCGATCGTCTGGCCGGTGAGCTTTTCGATCGCTGCGACAGCCTTCTTGTCGACGCTCGAGCCGACAAGGGTCAACGCGGAGCCAAGCCGCCCGGCGCGACCGGTGCGGCCGATGCGGTGCACGTAGTCGTCCGGATGGTAGGGGACGTCGAAATTGAAGACGTGGCTCACGGCCGGGATATCGAGGCCGCGGGCGGCGACGTCGGAGGCGACGAGGATCGTCGCATCACCCTTGCGGAAAGCGTCGAGCGCGGCCATGCGCGCCGGCTGCTCCATGTCGCCATGCAGCGCGACGGCGTTGAAGCCGTGTTTCGTCAGCGAGCGGTGGAGGAGCGCGACATCGCGCTTGCGGTTGCAGAAGATGATCGCGTTCTTCATCTCGGCCGCGCCGCGCAGCAGCTGGCGCAGCGTCGCGCGCTTCTCATGCGGCTCGCTGCCACAAGCGACGAGCGACTGCGTGATCGTGCTCGCCGTGGTCGCCGGGCGGGCGACTTCGACGCGCACCGGGTTGTGCAGGAACGTATCGGCGATGCGCTGGATTTCCGCCGGCATCGTCGCGGTGAAGAAGAGCGTCTGACGGGTGAACGGCACCAGCTTGCCGATGCGCTCGATGTCCGGGATGAAGCCCATATCGAGCATCCGGTCGGCCTCGTCGATGACGAGGAGCTCGACACCGGTGAGGAGAAGGCCGCCGCGCTCGGTATGATCGAGAAGGCGGCCTGGCGTCGCGATCAACACGTCGACGCCACGCGTCAGCTTGAGGTCCTGGTTGCCGAAGGAGACGCCGCCGATGAGGAGCGCGACATTGAGCTTATGCTTCGCGCCGTATTTCTCGAAGTGCTCGTAAACCTGGGCGGCGAGCTCGCGGGTCGGCTCGAGGATCAGCGTGCGCGGCATGCGGGCCCGTGCGCGGCCCTTTTCGAGCTTGGTCAGCATCGGCAGCACGAAGGCGGCGGTCTTGCCGGTGCCGGTCTGTGCGATGCCGAGAACATCCCGGCCTTCGAGCACGTGCGGGATCGCCTGCTGCTGGATGGGAGTGGGTTGGGTATAGCCAGCCGCCGCAACGGCAGAAACGACCTTGTCGGAAAGGCCGAGCTGGGAAAAGGGCATGGAACCTCGGAAGATGGGCTGCCCGGAAAAAGGTTGCCGCGCGTCGCAGGCAACAGAGACGGGGCGCTGCAATGGCAGCCGAATCTTGCGTTCGCTCCAGTCTGAGCGGAACATAATGTGAAATGCGGCAAAGTCAACATGCTGCACCGCAATAAGTTTGCATAATCGTTACTGTTTCGCGTCCAAAGGGGGAGGGAAGCGTGACGGGACCACTACCGATTGTCTTCATTCCGGGACTGAACTGTTCCGCGCGTCTGTTCGGCGCGCAGGTCGTAGCGCTATGGCCATTCGGCCCCGTGACGGTCGCCGACCACCGCCACGACGAGAGCATGACGGCCATCGCCGCGCGTATCCTCGCCGTTGCCCCGCCGCGCTTCACGCTCGCCGGACTCTCGATGGGCGGCTACATCGCCTTCGAGATCATGCGGCAGGCGCCGGAGCGGGTGGCGAAGCTCGCGCTCCTCGACACCGGCGCGGGTGTCGACGACGCCGCGCGCAAGGTCATGCGCGATGCGCAGATCGCCGGCGCACGGGCGGGCCGGCACTTCGAGATCACCGAGACGCTCTATCCGCGCTACGTGCATCCGAGCCGCCTTGCCGATGCGGCGCTCCAGCGCATCGTCCATGCGATGGCGGAGGACACCGGCGCCGAGGGTTTTTGCCGCCAGCTCACCGCGATCAAGGCGCGACCGGATTCGCGGCCGCTCCTTCCCACCATCACATGTCCGACCCTGGTCCTCGTCGGCGATCATGACGAGGCGACGCCGCCCGCGCTCTCACAGGAGATCGCGGAAGCGATCCCCGGCGCGTCGCTTGTCGTGGTGCCGGACTGCGGGCACCTTTCGACGCTAGAGCGGCCGGAGGCCGTGAACGCGGCGCTGGTTCATTGGATGAAGGGATAGGTGGCTTTGCAGTCGGCCCGCCAAGCGAAGCCGGAAGAGCGCAACTGTCATTCCGGGGCGCCGCTCTTGCGGCGAGCCCGGAATCCATACGCCGCAGCGCTGGCGATCCTTCGCTGCACAGGGATTATGGATTCCGGGCTCGCCTCCTGCGGAGGCGCCCCGGAATGACATTCGAACGTTCTAAGCCCTCGCTTTCGCAAGCATAGCGGCGCAATATTGTGCTTTGGAAAGATATCGATGATCCCGAACAGTTGGAAGTCGCTCGATTTCGATCTCGGTGAGAACGCTGACCTGCTGCGTCAGACCGCCGCCGATTTCGCGCAGGAGAAGATCGCACCGCGCGCCGATGAGATCGACCGCACCAATACCTTTCCGCGCGATCTGTGGCCGCAGATCGGCGCGCTCGGCCTGCACGGGATCACGGTGGAAGAGGAGTTCGGCGGCTCGGGCCTCGGCTATCTCGAGCACTGCATCGCGATGGAGGAGATTTCGCGCGCGTCGGGTTCGGTGGGCCTGTCTTACGGCGCGCATTCGAACCTCTGCGTCAATCAGATTCGCCGCAACGGCAGCGAAGCGCAGAAGCGCAAATACCTGCCGAAGCTGATCTCCGGCGAGCATGTCGGCGCGCTCGCGATGTCGGAGCCGGGCTCGGGCTCCGACGTCGTCTCGATGCGCACGCGCGCGGACAAGAAGGGCGACCGCTACGTCCTCAACGGCTCGAAGATGTGGATCACCAACGGGCCGGAGGCCGAGGCGCTCGTCGTCTACGCCAAGACCGATCCGAACGCCGGGCCGCGCGGCATCACCGCGTTCCTGATCGAGAAGGGGATGAAGGGCTTCTCCACGGCGCAGAAGCTCGACAAGCTCGGTATGCGCGGCTCCGACACCTGCGAACTCGTGTTCGAGGATTGCGAGGTGCCGGCGGAGAATGTGCTCGGCAAGGTCAACGAGGGCGTGCGCGTCCTCATGTCCGGCCTCGACTACGAGCGCGTCGTGCTCGCCGCCGGCCCGCTCGGGCTGATGCAGAACTGCATCGATGTCGTCGTGCCCTACCTGCACGAGCGAAAACAGTTCGGCCAGCCGATCGGCTCGTTCCAGATCATGCAGGCGAAGCTCGCCGACATGTATGTGACGATGAACGCGTGCAAGGCTTACGTCTACACGGTGGCGAAGGCCTGCGATCGCGGCGAGACGACGCGTGAGGATGCGGCCGGCGCGATCCTTTATGCGGCGGAGAAGGCGACGCAGGTCGCGCTCGACGGCATCCAATGCCTCGGCGGCAACGGCTACATCAACGAATTCCCGACGGGCCGCATCCTGCGCGACGCGAAGCTCTACGAGATCGGCGCCGGCACGAGCGAAATCCGTCGTATGCTCATTGGCCGCGAGCTGTTCGAGAAGACGGCGTGAGGCAACGGCGGTGCCTCATGTCGTCCCCGCGAAGGCAGGGACCCAGTAACCCCTGTCTTGCGATGTAATGAAGACCGGGCGTACTGGATGCCCGCTGGAGCTTGTACTCGGGCTGGCCGAAGGCCAGGCCCGGGTGCGGGCATGACACGGAGAGCGTGGCATGGATCCGCAAGATATCGTGCGTCATTGCCGGGCTTGACCCGGCAATCCATCACCTGAAGAAGATTCTTGCGAAGAAGATGGATGCGCGGGTCAAGCCCGCGCATGACGCGGCAAAACAGGCTAGCTCTGACTCGCCAGCGCCGGTTGCTTCGCCGGCGGCTTGAGCGCCCACATCAGCACCGCCATCACCGCGAGAACGGTGACATAGACGACGAGCTGCATCTCGCTCGGCCGCTCGGTGTAACCGATCAGCGTATGCAGGAGCTTGCCGAAGAGGCTGCTCTCCGAGAGCCAGGCCGACGTATCCCACAGCGTCGTCTGCAACGTCGTGATGACGCCCGCCGCATCGAGGAACTGCACCGCCTGCGCAGCAAGGCCGGCGGCGAGCAGCGCGATCAGCACGCTCGTGACCTGGAAGATGTAGCGCGACGGCACCGTGAGGAGCCCGGCATAGGTGAGCAGCGTGAAGACGACGCCGGCCGCGAGACCGGCGAGACCGCCGGCGAACACGGCGCCTGCGGAGTTTCCGCCGGCGAGCACGCCGTAGAGGAACAGCACCACCTCGGAGCCTTCGCGCAGCACCGCCAAGCCGACAACGACGGCGAGCGCGGTCAACGGGCGCTCACCGGTCGACACGGCGCTGCCGACAGCGCGCATCTCCTGCGCGATTTCGCGGCCGTGGCGCGCCATCCAGACGTTGTGCCAGGTGAGCATCACGACGGCGAGCGAGAGAACGCCGGCGTTGAGGAGTTCCTGGCCGGTGCCTTCGAAGGCATCGGAGATCGCGCCGGCAAAGAAGGCGAGCAGCAATGCGCCGAGCACGCCGGCGCCGACGCCGTAGGTGACCCAGCGCCCGCGCGTCGGCACGCCGCGCGTCGCGGCCAGGACGATGCCGACGATGAGGCCGGCTTCGATGACCTCGCGAAAAACGATGATGAGCGCAGCAAGCATGGCTTATTCCGCGATTACGACGCCTTTAGCGGTCTCCTCATGGAACTCGCCCATGAACTCGTAGCGTCCGGGCTTGAGCGGACCGACACGAATGAGCCCCTTCGACTTGCCTTGGATCACCTTCTCGACCTTGAGCGCGGTGCTATCGAACTCCTCGGGCGTGTCGTCGGCGTTCTCGACATAGATGCTGACCCGTTTGTTTGCGGGCACCTTGAGCTCAGCCGGCGTGAATTTGTGGTTCTCGATCTTGAGCGTGAGCGGATCGTCGGCGCGAGCCGGCGCAACGGATAAGCCAATCAGGACAGCAGCGGCCAATAATGGAATTCTCTTGCGCAACACACGCTCCTTGCTCGTCGATGCTCTTCATTCTCATTCATACGCTATGAGATGAAAATGCAAGAGCGATCAATAGCTTAGAGGCATTCTAAAGTATTCGTTTTTGCGTGCTTTCAAGGGCCGATAGGGAAATCGGGATGTCCGCCCCACGACGATGTGATGAGAGCCATGCGCCGCGCGGCGCGCTTGTGGCATCGGCTTGCGGCATCAATTGACATCGATTCCGGTGCGGACCTTGCTTGACCCCACGCAAGTCACGGAGAGCGGACACATGCACGTTACCGAAGCGAACGGCGCGAAAATTCCAACGGTCGGATTCGGCACCTGGCAGCTCTCGGGCGACGTCGCGGCGCGCATGGTCAGCGAAGCGCTCAAGTTCGGCTATCGCCATGTCGACACGGCCGCGATGTATGGCAACGAGGTCGAGGTGGGCGAGGGGATGCGCGCCTCCGGCGTGAAGCGCGAGGACGTGTTCCTGACGACGAAGGTGTGGCAGGAGAATATCGGCGCGGGCGATCTCGAGCGCTCCGTCGAGGCGAGCCTGAAGAAGCTCAAATTCCCTTACGCCGACCTGATCCTGATCCATTGGCCGAACGAGAAAATCCCGCTCTCGGAATCGATCGGTGCGCTCAACAACGTCAAGCGCGCGGGGTTGGCGCGCCATATCGGCGTCTCGAATTTCAATGTCGCGCTGATCGAGGAGGCGGTAAGGCTCAGCGCGGCGCCGCTCGTCACTAACCAGATCGAGCTGCATCCCTTCATCGACGGCGACAAGATCATCGCCGCCTGCCGCAAGCATGGCATCGCGATCACGGCCTATTGCCCGGTCGCGCGCGGCCATGCGGCGGGCGACAAAGTGCTTGGCGCGATCGGCAAGGCACACGGCAAGAGCGCGGCGCAGGTGTCGCTGCGATACCTCGTGCAGCAGGGCATCGTCGTCATCCCGCGCACATCGAAGGTCGCGCACCTGAAGGCCAATTTCGACATCTTTGATTTCACGCTCACGTCCGAAGAGATGGCAAAGGTGCATGCGCTTGCGCATCCGGGCGGCCGCGTCGTCAAGTTCAGCCTCGCGCCAGCGTGGGATTGAAGGCGGGCGGGGCGAGCACGCCGGGTCTCGACTTGGCGGCGCCGCACGCTATGGTCGGCGTCCGTTTCCTCGCAGCGAGACTTTTCCGATGTCCTTGCCATCCTCGATCGCCGACAGCCTGCGCGCGGTGTCGACCGCCACCTTGACGACCGTGCTCCTGAAGAAAGGCATCCGGCGCAGCTGGATGCATGGCCCGAAGCCGATCGCGAAGGGCTATGGGCGGATGGTCGGGCGCGCCTTCACGCTGCGTTTCGTGCCGGCGCGCGAGGACCTCGCGACGCCGGAATCCTGGGCCTCGCCGAAATCGACCCGCGGCGCGATCGAGGCGATGCCGGAAGGCGTCATCGCCGTTGCCGACGCCATGGGCGTGACCGAGGCCGGCATCTTCGGCGATATCCTCGTCGCGCGCATGAAGAAGCGCGGCGTGCAGGCACTTGTCACTGATGGCGTGATGCGCGACATCGCCGGCGTCCTCGGCGTCGGGCTTCCGGTTTGGGGTTCGGGTGCGGCGGCGCCGCCCTCGGTCGCCGGCCTCACCTTCGTCGGCTGGCAGGAGCCGATCGGCTGCGGCGGCATCGCCATCTTCCCGGACGACGTGATCGTCGCGGACGACGACGGCGCGGTCGTCATCCCGCAGGCGCTGGTCGAGGAGGTCACGAAAGCCGCGCTCGAGCAGGAGCGCTTCGAAACCTGGGCGGTCGGGCAGGTGGAGAAGGGCGTGCCGCTCCCCGGGCTCTATCCGCCGAACGCCGAGACCAAGGCGCGCTATGAGAGCGAGATGACACGCGGCTAAGCCGCAAGGATCGCGCGAGCCATGTTCTTCGTCGCCTCGAAGGTCATCGGCTTTCTTCTCACACCCTCCAATTTTCTCGTTCTCTGCGTGGCCTGCGGCGCGCTCCTTCTCGGCACGCGGTTCGTGCGCGCCGGCCGCCGGCTCGTCTTCCGGGCGGCGGCGTTACTCCTTATCTGCGGATTGTCGCCGCTCGGCAATTGGCTGATCTGGCCGTTGGAGCACCGGTTCCCGCCGTGGACGCAAGGTAACGGCGCGCCGCCGCGCGGCGTCATCGTCCTTGGCGGCGGCGTCGAGCCGCTCCTTTACGAGCGCGGCCCGCAATCGACATTGAACGAAGCGGCCGAGCGCGTGACCGCCGTCGTCGATCTCGCGCGCCGCTATCCGGATCTGCGGATCATTCTCTCGGGCGGCGACGGAGCACTGATTTTCACCAGCCGCCACAGCGAAAGCGAGACGACGGTTGCGCTGCTCGAATCGCTCGGCGTCGCGCGCGAGCGCATCACGATCGAAGACGATTCGCGCACGACATCGGAGAACGCTGATTTCGTGCGATCTGCGACGGCGGCGAAACCCGGCGACCGCTGGCTCCTGGTGACCTCGGCCTCACACATGCCCCGCGCGGTCGGCGTGTTCCGCAAGGCCGGGCTCGCCGTCGAAGCCTACCCAGTCGACTATCGCACGCCGCCGACGGGCGCTTTTCTGCTTCCATTTCGGAAAATCACGGCGGGTCTCAGCCAGACCGACGCGGCGGTGCACGAATGGCTGGGGCTCGTCGCCTACCGGCTGAGCGGGCGGGTCGACGACATTTTCCCCGCGCCGTGATCGCCCCGGCGGCGTCAATTTATGGTTTACGAATTGTTAAGACGCGCAGAGCACGTTGCCGCTGGGCAGGCGGGGACAGAGGGCCGGCATTGATCGGCCGTGGACACGGAGCTTCGCGATGTTTCTCTACGTTGCGCATACGCAGGACGGCGGCCGCCCCCACTGGGCGCTGGCGCGGCGCCTTCTGCTTGCGGCTATGGCGGCGGGCGGATTTGCCTATATTCTTTCCCAGCTAGCCCCCGCCGTTTCGTAATCACGCCGAGAGGACACCATGACGCAGCGCATCACGACCGGCGCAAAGGCGCTGGTCGAAGCAGCCGAGCGCGAGATCGAGACACTCACTGTCGACGACGCGATCAAGCTGCAGGGGCGCGATGACGTCGTCCTCGTCGATATCCGCGACGTGCGTGAGCTCACCCGCGACGGCAAGGTGCCCGGCGCCTTTCATTGTCCGCGCGGCATGCTGGAATTCTGGATCGACCCGGAAAGCCCGTATCACAAGCCGACCTTCGCGCAGGACAAGAAGTTCGTGTTCTTCTGCGCCGGCGGCTTGCGCTCGGCGCTTGCGGCCCACACGGCGCAGAAGATGGGACTCAAGCCCGTGGCGCATATCGCCGGCGGCTTCGGCGCCTGGAAGAAGTCCGGCGGACCTGTCGAGATGCCGGCGAAGAAGGACTGATTGCGGAGCTCTCGGTCGTCATGCCCGGGCTTGACCCGGGCATCCATCTTCTTCTTTCGCGAAAATGATGGATTGCCGGGTCAAGCCCGGCAATGACGATGCGAGGGTGGGGTTGGGCATTCATGCGCCTGATCGTTCCGATCACGACATTTCGCTTGTCGCGCCACGCTGCGCCCGCGAGGCTGGCGGCGCATAGGAGAAGCGGCGATGGCGCTCACGCTCTGGATCGGCAACAAGAAATATTCGTCCTGGTCGCTGCGGCCGTGGATCGCGCTGAAGGTCGCGGGCATCCCGTTCGAAGAAGTGCTCGTTCCGTTGCGCACGGACGAATTCAAGTCGCGCGTGCGCGAGGTGTCGCCGGCTGGGCGCGTGCCAGTGCTGCGCGACGGCGACGCGGTCGTCTGGGAATCGCTCGCGATCCTCGAGCATCTCGCCGAGCGCTTTCCGGATGCGCGGCTTTGGCCGGCCGAGCCCAACGCGCGGGCGCATGCGCGTTCGATCGCCGCCGAGATGCATGGCGGCTTCGGCGCGCTGCGCAGCCATTGCCCGATGAACATGGCGCGGCAGCGGCCCCGCGCGCTCACGCCGGAGGTCGAGGCGGACGTGCGGCGCATCGATGCGATGTGGTCGGACGCCCGCGCGCGCTTCGGAAAGGGCGGGCCTTTCCTCTTCGGCGCGTTCAGCGCGGCGGACGCGATGTATGCGCCCGTCGTTTCGCGGTTCGTTTCCTATGAGATCGGCGTGTCGCGGGCGGCGCGCGACTACATGGCCGCTGTCACCGCGCTTCCCGCCTACGCTGAATGGAAGGCGGCCGGCCTCGCCGAACCGTGGGTGCTTGCCGGCAACGATCCTGATTAGCCTCACCCGCTAATCGAATAGTCCCGCTCATTCCCGCGAAAGCGGGAATCCAGCGTGCTTGGCCCGGGGTCCCCACTTTCGCGGGGACGAGCGATCAATGGATTCTCTCCGGAGTGCCGCCGATCATATGCGCGTGAACGCCCTTTTTTCATCGAAAGTCTGGCGGTAGAAAAACGCATCGCGGCGGCGCGGTTCGCATCGGCGCGAAAGGGGGGCGGCATCACGGTTACGGAGATGTCGCCAAATGCGAAGACTTTCTTTTGCTTTTCTCGCTGCCTTTCTGTTCCTGAACGGGGCTGCAGCGTGGGCCGATGACGCGCCGCCGGCGGTCAAAGGCCTCTACATGCTGACTGACTATCCGGCCGTCACCGTGCGGCCCGGCACGACCTCGACCGTTCCGCTCAAGCTGCAGAATTACGGCTTGGCGCCGCAGCGATTGTCGCTGAAGCTTTCCGGCGTTCCGGCAGGCTGGACGGCGACATTGCTCGGCGGCGGCCAGCCGGTCGCAGCGGCGATGCCGGCGTCGAACTCCAATGTCTCGCTGCAACTGCGCCTCGACGTGCCGGCCGACGCCAAGATGGGCACGCAAACCATTACGGTGAGCGCGGAAGGCGAGGGGCAGAATGTCAGCCTGCCCGTCGCCGTTTCATTGGCGAAGGAGTTGCCGGCGAAGCTCACGCTCAAGCCCAAGCTTCCGGCCTTGCGCGGCAGCGCAAAATCGAGCTTCGACTATCAGCTCACGATCAAGAACGACAGCGGCCGCAATTTGCTTGTCAGTTTCGCGGCGCAGGCGCCGACGAATTTCGAGACGTCCTTCACGGAGTCCTACGGCTCGCAGGAGCTGAGCTCGATCCCGATCGACGCCGGCGCTTCCAAGGACATCAAGCTTAAAGTGCGTCCGCCGAGCACCATCGGCGCAGGCCGCTATCCGATCTCGGTGACGGTCTCGGCGGAGGATGCGACGGCTAAGACCGATCTCGCGCTCGAGATTGTCGGTCAGCCGCAGTTGCAGATTTCCGGGCGCGACGGGCTGATGAGCGCGCAGGCGAATGCCGGCCGCCAGTCGACGGTGCCGATCGTCGTCACCAATACCGGCAGCGCGCCGGCGGAGAACGTCGAGCTCTCCGGCTCCGGCCCTTCCGGCTGGAAAGTCGAATTCGAGCCAAAGGCAATCGAGCGCATCGCGCCGAACCAGCATGTCGAGGTGCAGGCTTTGATCACGCCCTCGATCAAGTCGCTGGCCGGCGACTATATGGCGTCGCTGCGCGCGTCCTCGCAGGGCAATCAGGCGTCCGGCCAATTCCGCGTGACCGTCTCGACATCGACGATGTGGGGGATCGCGGGCGCCGGCATTCTCGGCATCGCCTTACTCGTGATGGTCGGCGCTGTCGCCAGGTTCGGCCGGCGATGAGCGAACCGGTCATTGAGGCCCAGGGCCTCACCCGACGCTACGGCGACGTCAATGTCGTCGATCGCGTCACCTTCACGGTCGACCGCGGCGAGGTGTTCGGCCTGCTCGGGCCGAACGGCGCCGGCAAGACGACCACGATCCTGATGATGCTCGGCCTCACCGAGGTGTCGGAGGGAGCGATCCGCGTGCTGGGACGCGACCCCACACGCGAGCCGCTCGCGGTGAAGACGTCGGTCGGCTATTTGCCCGATGCCGTCGGCTTCTACGACAATCTCACGGCGCGCGAGAATCTTGCCTATACGGCGCGGCTTCTCGGACTGTCGGCATCGGAGCGGCGTACGCGCATCGACGAGGCCTTGTCGCGCGTGCGGCTCGGCGACGTCGCAGACAAACGCGTGGCGACGTTCTCGCGCGGCATGCGCCAGCGGCTCGGCCTTGCCGAGATCGTGATGAAGCGTGCGGCCATCGCGATCCTCGACGAGCCGACATCGGGCCTCGATCCGCAAGCGACGGAAGAGTTCCTCGACCTCATCCGCACGCTCAAGACGGAAGGGGTGACGGTGCTTCTCTCCTCACATCTTCTCGACCGTGTGCAGCGTGTCTGCGACCGCGTCGCGCTGTTCCAGCGCGGCCGTATCGCGCTAATGGGCGCGGTCGCCGACCTCGCGCGGCAGGTGCTGGGCGGCGGCTTCGCCGTCGAGGTCGAGGCGACAGGCGTCGGTCTCGCCGACCGGCTTACGGCGGTTGCCGGCGTGCGGCGCGTCGAAACGGTCGGACGCGATCGCTTCCGCCTGATCTGCGACCATGACGTGCGGCCCGAGGCGGCGCGCGCCGTCGTCGACGGCGGCGGCGCGCTGCGTCAGCTCTCGGTCGACCAGCCGAGCCTCGACGCGATCTATGCGCATTACTTCCAGGCGCAGGATGCCGAACAGGAGAGGGTGCGCAATGCGGCGTGAAGGCTCGCCTTGGCAAGGCCTCGGCACGGTGACGCTCAAAGAGCTTGCCGACCATCTCTCCAGCGCCCGCATGCGGGTGTTGGAGTGGCTCGTCATCCTCACCGCTTGCGCCGCGCTTTATGGCGCGATCCAACAATTGCGCGACACGACGGCGGAGGATCCTTTTGTGTTCCTACGCCTGTTCACGACAGCGCGCTCGCCGCTGCCGTCGTTCGTTTCGATCCTCGGATTCCTGATCCCGCTGATGGCGATCGGGCTCGGCTTCGATGCGATCAACGGCGAGCATAACCGGCGCACGCTCAGCCGCATTCTCTCGCAGCCGATCTATCGCGACGCGCTTCTGCTCGGAAAATTCCTCGCCGGGCTCGCGACGCTTGCGATCAGCCTCATCTGCCTGTGGCTCTTGGTGATCGGCCTCGGGCTTCTTCTTCTCGGCATTCCGCCAAGCGGACAGGAGATCGCGCGCTCGCTCGTCTTCCTCGTCGTCGCGCTTGCCTATGCCGGCGTGTGGCTCGCGTTCTCGATGCTGTTCTCGATCATCTTCCGCTCACCGGCGACGGCGGCCTTGGTGACGCTCGGCATCTGGCTGTTCCTGACCATCCTGTGGCCGATGCTGGCGCCGGCCATCGCGCAAATGATCGCGCCGCCGGACGTCACCGCGCTGATGCTCGGCCGGCCGAGCCTTGGAACGCTCGAATGGACGCAAGCGCTCAACCGGCTCTCGCCGAATCATCTCTTCGCGGAAGCGGTGGTCGCCGTCTTGAGCCCGATGACCCGCACGCTCGGGCCCGTGTTCCTCGAACAGTTGCAGGGCGCCGTCATGGGCACGCCGCTGCCGCTCGGGCAGAGCCTTGCAATCGCCTGGCCGCAGGCGGTCGGGCTGATGGCGGCGACGATCCTGTTGTTCGTCGCCGGCTATGTCGTATTCCAGCGCCAGGAGGTGAGGGCGTAAGCATCCCTCCCCGAAGGGGAGGGTGGCTCGTCGCGCAGCGACGAGACGGGTGGGGTTCTTAAGGCCGCGCGAGAATGTCCCCACCCGGCCGCTCGCGATGCTCGCGTCCACCCTCCCCTCCGGGGAGGGACGGGATCGCAGAATTGAAACCCAGCCAGAGATAATTTCCCCCGCACGCGGCGGGGGAAATGTCATCAGACCTTAACGAGCGGCACCTTCGGCACCGAGCCACGCCGCGGACCGCCGCCGTCGCCCTTCGGGCCGGACGGCTTCGCTCGGCGCACCGGCGCACGGCGCTTTGCCTTCGGGCGACGCGGCTCCGGCAGTTTCTCCGGTTTCGGCGTCACCGGGCCGTCGAGATATTCGAAGGCGAGCTTGTCCTTGCCAGTCTCCTCGTCCTTGACGAGGACGACCTGCACATGGCCGCCGCCTTTGAGCCGGCCGAACAAGACCTCGTCGGCGAGCGGCTTCTTGATGTGCTCCTGGATCATCCGGCCCATCGGCCGCGCGCCCATCTGCTCGTCGTAGCCGTGCTCGATCAGCCACCGCGACGCGTCGTCGGTGAGCGAGATCGTGATGTCGCGATCGCCGAGCTGCGCCTCGAGCTGCATCACGAACTTCTCGACGACCTTGGCGATCACCTCCTGGCTGAGATGCGCGAAGGTGATGATGGCGTCGAGCCGGTTGCGGAATTCCGGCGCGAACATGCGGTTGATCGCGTCGACGTCGTCGCCCTCACGCTTGGTGCGCGTGAAGCCGTAGGCCGCCTTGGCGAGGTCCGAGGCGCCCGCATTCGTCGTCATGATCAGGATGACGTTGCGGAAATCGACCTGCTTGCCGTTGTGGTCCGTCAGCTTCCCGTGATCCATGATCTGCAGGAGCACGTTGAAGAGGTCCGGATGCGCCTTCTCGATCTCGTCGAGGAGGAGCACGCAGTGCGGATGCTGATCGACACCGTCGGTGAGGAGGCCGCCCTGGTCGAAGCCGACATAGCCGGGCGGGGCGCCGATCAGCCGCGAGACGGTGTGGCGCTCCATGTATTCCGACATGTCGAAGCGGATGAGTTCCACGCCGAGGAGCGACGCCAGCTGGCGCGCGACCTCGGTCTTGCCGACGCCCGTCGGTCCCGAGAACAGATAGCAGCCGATCGGCTTCTCGGGTTCGCGCAAGCCCGCGCGAGCGAGCTTGATCGAAGCGGAGAGGGCGCCGATCGCCTTGTCCTGGCCGTAGACGACGCGCCGGAGGGTCTCCTCCAGGTGCTGCAACACCTCGGCGTCATCTTTCGACACCGTCTTCGGCGGGATGCGCGCCATGGTGGCGATCGTCGTCTCGATCTCCTTCAAGCCGATCGTCTTCTTGCGGCGGCTTTCGGGCAGCAGCATCTGCGCCGCGCCCGACTCGTCGATCACGTCGATCGCCTTGTCCGGGAGCTTGCGGTCATGGATGTAGCGGGCGGAGAGTTCCACCGCGGCCTTGATGGCGTCGTTGGTATATTTGAGCCGGTGGTAATCCTCGAAATAGGGCTTGAGGCCCTTCATGATCTCGATGGCGTCGGGGATCGTCGGCTCGTTGACGTCGATCTTCTGGAAGCGTCGCACGAGAGCGCGATCCTTCTCGAAGTACTGGCGGTACTCCTTGTAGGTCGTCGAGCCGATGCAGCGCACCGCGCCGGCGGCGAGCGCCGGCTTCAAGAGATTTGACGCGTCCATCGCGCCGCCGGAGGTGGCGCCGGCGCCGATGACGGTGTGGATCTCGTCGATGAACATGATCGCGCCGGGGTAGGCCTCGATCTCCTTGAGCACCTGCTTGAGGCGCTCCTCGAAATCGCCGCGGTAGCGCGTTCCGGCGAGCAAGGTACCCATGTCGAGCGCGAAAACGGTGGAATCGCGCAACACGTCCGGCACCTCGCCGTTGACGATGCGCCGCGCGAGCCCTTCCGCGATGGCCGTCTTGCCGACGCCCGGGTCGCCCACGAACAGCGGATTGTTCTTCTGCCGCCGGCAGAGGACCTGGATGGTGCGGCTGATCTCGCTGTCGCGTCCGATCAGCGGATCGATTTTACCTTCGCGCGCCTTCTTGTTCAGATTGACACAATAGGCTTCGAGCGCGTCGGCTTTCTTTTTGCCGTCCTCGCCGTTCTTCGTGTCGGTCTCTTCCTCGGTGCCGCGCACCGGGCGCGACTCGGAGAGGCCCGCGCGCTTGGCGATGCCGTGGCTGATGTAATTGACGGCGTCGTAACGGGTCATGTCCTGCTCTTGCAGGAAATAGGCGGCGTGGCTCTCGCGCTCGGCAAAGATCGCGACAAGCACGTTGGCGCCGGTCACCTCTTCCCGGCCGGAGGACTGGACGTGGATCACCGCCCGCTGGATGACCCGCTGGAAGCCGGCGGTCGGCTTGGAATCCTCACTCCCGCTTTCCACGACGAGATTGTCGAGCTCGGACTCGACATAGGAGACGAGGTTGCGGCGCAGCTTGTCGACGTCGACATTGCAGGCGCGCATGACCGCGCTGGCGTCCTGGTCGTCGACCAGCGCCAAGAGGAGGTGCTCGAGCGTCGCGTATTCGTGGTGGCGCTCATTGGCCAGCGCCAGCGCCCGATGCAGCGACTGTTCGAGGCTACGAGAGAAAGTGGGCATTCAGGCCTCTTCTGTTCCGTCTGACTCTACTTCTTTTCCATGACGCACTGCAAAGGATGCTGATGCTTGCGGGCAAAGTCCATGACCTGCGTCACTTTTGTTTCGGCGACTTCGTACGTAAAAATTCCACATTCGCCGATGCCGTGCTGGTGGACATGCAGCATGATCTGCGTTGCGGCCTCGCGATCCTTGTTGAAGAAGCGCTCCAGCACATGCACCACGAACTCCATCGGGGTGTAATCGTCGTTCAACAAGAGAACGCGATAGAGGCTTGGCCGTTTCGTCTGCGGCTTGGTCTTTGTGATGATCGCCGTGCCGGAGCCACCCTGGTCGCCACGCCGTTTCCGATCGTCGTCCGCGAGTCTTGCCGGATAGCCAAGAGTTGCGCTGTCCACCGCTTGCATGTCCTCGTCGCCTCATGGGGCCGCCCGTGCCGGCCACCAACCGTGCCGTTCCCGCTCCAGGGAATCATGCCGCAAATCACCGGAGCGTGAAACGCGGTTAATAATAGTTATCCAGACCGCTTCCTGCCAGAGCGGCGGAGTCGTCCGGGCGACGGAGGCCTTCCGCTCGTGAATTCGTCGGTCCGGATGACCAATCCTTAATCATCCGAGAAGTTTTCGTCCGGCGCTCTCGGGGTCGCTAGGAAAAGTTCAATCCATCGCTGGCAGGGTCGCCCATTGAGCGGACAAGGCCGTCATGCCTCTGGGGAGGCCGGCCCTCCGCGGCAAGGATTGCCTGATGTTGCTCCCATTGTTTCGGCGGGACAATTGCGGCAGCGTCGCGCCGCTTTTTGCGCTCGCCGTCATCCCATTGTTCGGCGTGGTCGGCGTTGCGCTCGACTACAGCCGTGCCGCCGCGGCGCGCACAGAAATGCAGTCGTCGCTCGATGCCGCCGCCCTCATGCTGTCGAAGGAAGCGCTGACACTCACGTCGAGCGATCTCGGGAAAAAAGCGAGGGCCTATTTCAAGAACATCTTCAATCGCAAGGACACGCAATCGCTCGCCGTCACCTCGTCCTTCTCGTCCTTGAACAACGCCTACACGCTGAAGCTTGCCGCGACGGGAAACCTCGAGACGACGTTCACGCGCATTCTCGGCATTGAGACGATCGACATCGGCGCGTCGTCGGAAGTGAAGTGGTGGGAGCGCAAGCTCGAAATTGCTCTCGTCCTCGACAACACCGGCTCCATGGCCGCCAACAGCAAGATGACGGAGCTCAAGAAGGCGACGCACAACCTGCTCACGACGCTGAAAAACGCGGCCAAGAATCCGGGCGACGTGAAGGTCGCGATTATCCCGTTCAATACGGTGGTCAATCTCGGTGTCTCCTACGCAAGTAAGCCTTGGTTTGATTGGACGACCAACGGATACGACCCGACGACCTGGCCGGGTTGCGTGCAGGATCGAACGCAGCCCGAGGACACCAAAGATACAAGGCCGGATGCTGCGAAGCCGGCCACGCTCTTCCCGGCCTCGGCCTGCAATATCGGCAGCAGCGGCTTGCTCGCCTCGATCGTTCCGCTGACCAACGATTGGACGCGGTTGAATAACAAAGTGGACGAGATGACGCCGGATGGAACGACGAACATCACCATCGGGCTTGAATGGGGCTGGCACGCTCTGACGGGCGGTGCACCGTTGGCGCAAGCAGCGCCGCCGGCCGAAAATCTCGACAAGATCATCGTTCTGATGACCGACGGCGAGAACACGCAAAACCGCTGGTCGTCGAACGCCAGCGATATCGACGCACGGCTGAAAATCGCCTGCGCGAACGCGAATGCCGCCGCGATCAAGATCTATACGATCCGCGTGCTCGAAGGGAACGCTTCGCTGCTGCAGAGCTGCGCCAGCAACCCGACCATGTATTACGACGTGCAGAACGCGGCGCAGCTCAGTGAGGTGTTCGGCCTGATCGCCAACAACCTCGCCAATCTTCGCATCTCAAAATGAGCCAGCCAGCCGGCCTAGCTCGGATGCGGTTCGGCGTTTCGCGGGCGCAATTTGCCCGCGGGGCGGGGTGAAATCGGTACGGAAAGCGCGATTTGCGTAAAATTTGAAATGCGCTGGAAGGGGAATCTCAATGTCCGTCTGGCACATTTTGAATCAATCATTCGTAGTGGGTGGACGCCATGTTCGGTCGGTTTGCTAAGGCCAAGGTCTTGGGCCGGTTCGTCAACCGGTTCACCAGCCGTTTTGTCAGGTCGGAACGGGGCAACGTGTTGCCGCTGTTCGCGCTGGCAATCATCCCCATCTTCGGGCTCGTCGGTGTCGCCATCGACTATAGCCGTGCGGGTGAGATGCGCTCCGCCATCCAGTCGGCGCTCGACTCAACGGCGCTGATGCTGTCGAAAGAAGCGAGCAACCTCTCGCAGGCGCAGTTGCAGCAGAAGGCGACGGACTATTTCACGGCGCTTCTCAACCGCACGGACGCGAACGGTGTCGTCATCACGCCAACGATGAGCACGCCGTCGTCGGGCAGCTTCACGTTGAACGTCTCGGCGTCGGGCGCCATCGACACGACCTTCGCGCGCGTGCTCGGGCAGAATTCGATCAGCATCGGCTCGAGCGCGGAAGTGTCCTGGGGCATCAAGCGCCTCGAGCTCGTGATGGCGCTCGATAACACCGGCTCGATGGCCAACAACAACAAGATGACCGAGCTCAAGAAGGCGGCGAAGAGCCTTCTCGACACGCTCTTCAAGTCCGCAAAGAAGGCGGGCGACATCAAGGTCGCCATCATTCCCTTCACGACCGACGTGAATGTCGGCACGTCCAATGTCGGCGCGAGCTGGCTCGATTGGACGGACTGGGATTCAAAAAACGGTTCGCTTCAGTGCCCCGCGGGCTCGACCGACTATGGTTGGGGCAGCTACTGCTGGAGCAACACCAAGGGCCTCGTCGCGAAGGTGTGGGGTGCAGACCATTCCAACTGGAACGGCTGTGTCTGGGATCGTCTACAGGACTACGACACGGACGACACGGCGCCGACGTCGGTCACGACGAAGTTCCAGCCGCACCAGGCGTCGAATTGCCCGGTCGCCATGCTGCCGCTGAGCGACATCATGACCAACTGGGTCTCCGCGGATCTGACGGCTTCTTCGCCTACCTCGACGTTCGGCAAGAAGATCAACAGTATGAATCCGGCCGGCAACACGAACGTCACCATCGGAGCCGTGTGGGGCTATCATGCGCTCACGTCGTCGGACCCGCTGACGGAAGCGTCGGCGCCGGCGACCGACCTCGACAAGGTGCTGATCCTGCTGACGGACGGTGACAACACGCAGAACCGCTTCAGCTCGACCCAGAGCCAGATCGATGCGCGTACGACCAAGGCGTGCGCCAACATCAAGAACGCGAACATCAAGGTCTATACGGTTCGCGTGCTCGACGGTAATGCATCGCTGCTGCAGGGATGCGCCAGTAAGCCGGAGATGTACTACGACGTGCAAAACTCGTCGCAGCTGAACCTGGTGTTCACGGACATCGCGCAAAATCTCGCCAGCCTGCGCATCTCGAAATAAGCGCGCAGCAGGAACAAAAAGGGGCGCCGTGGCGTTGCTACGGCGCTCTTTTTATTTTCCTTTTGCGCGTACCTATGGCGAAGAAATCAAAGGCACGGTCGCGGTCCGCGGGCGGCCTGAACGAGTGGTTCGGCCACATCGCCCAAGAGACAGCGACATTCACCGGCAAGCCCGTGGTGTTCCTGAGCGCGGCCGCGATCGTCGTGATCTGGGCGATCAGCGGGCCACTTTTCGGCTATAGCGATACCTGGCAGCTCGTCATTAACACTGGAACGACGATCATCACCTTCCTGATGGTGTTCCTCATCCAGAACACGCAGAACCGGGATCAGATGGCGATGCAGGTGAAGCTCGGCGAGTTGATCCTCGCCGTGCGCGACGCTGATGACCAGGTGGCCCATGCCGAGGACATGACCGAGGCGGAGCTCGAGGCACTTCATGAAGACTGCCGCAAGCGGGCCGAGCATGTGCTGGGCCATCTCGAGCGGCGACGCGGGGCCAAGGAAAAGAAGGGCGAGGACTGATCGGAGCTCGGCACCCTACGGCGTCGGCATGAAAAAAGCCCGGCGCGATGGCCGGGCTTTCGCGTGATTGGAGCTTACCCCGGAAATCAGGCGGTCGGCTTGACCGAGCCGAAATAGGTCTCCAGCGGCTTGTAGGCGTCCTTCGCAACATCCGCATACAGACTTCCGATCTTCGTCGAGCGCGTCACGAAGCCCTCATAGGCCGCCTTCAGGTAGTCGGACTGCGCGGCGACTGCGCTTTCGAGCGAACGGGCGCCAAGCACGCGCTCGAGGGCGCCAGTGCCATCCTCGTAGGCCTTCTGGGCGTAATCGGCGACTTCGGCGCCCAGCGTCTGCGCTCCGCGCGACATCGCGCCGTACGACTTCATCGCGGCGTCGAGGCCTTCCTGCGTGAGTTTCTGCAAGTCGTCAAACGTCTTGACCATCATGTCCTCGTCTATGGGTTGCAGGCGCCTGAGGCACGCCGCGGGGAAACGAGCAATATAGTGCGATGCACAATATAAAGTCGTTTTCGGGTGCGATGCAATAAGCGCAATTGAATTAAGGCTTAACTGTTTGGCAACCGCCTGAATCTAACGTCTAAATTCGTTGCGGCGCGGCCACAATAATGGCCGCCAGGGGTGATAGGGCCAGCTTTCCGGCGCGCTTTCCAAGACCGCACGGGACTAGGCGTAACAGAGTACGAGCGCGTGGCGCGCTCGAAGGCGAGGGACGGGGAACAGCATGACAGTTCGTGTCACGGGGAGCGTCCGGGGAACGCGCTGGGGGCTCATCTGTCTTGTCGCGGTGTTGATCATCGCCATGACGGGTGTCGACTCGGCCGATGCGCGCCGGCGCCATAAGCGCGTCAAATCCTCTTATCATCCGCCCTATGCAGCGATCGTTGTCGATGCCAATTCCGGCAAGGTGCTGCACGCGGCGAATCCCGACAGCAAACGCCATCCGGCGTCACTGACGAAGATCATGACTCTCTATCTGCTGTTCGAGCAGATCGAAGCCGGCAAGCTCAAGATGGACAGTGACCTGCCGGTCTCGGCGCATGCGTCCGTGCAGGCGCCGTCCAAGCTCGGTCTGCGCCCCGGACAGTCGATCGAGGTCGAGGATGCCATCAAGGCCGTCGTCACGAAATCCGCGAACGACGTCGCGGTGGTCATTGCCGAGGCGATCGGCGGCAGCGAAGCAGCCTTCGCCAAGATGATGACGCGCAAGGCCCGCGCGCTCGGCATGTCGCACACCATCTATGTCAACGCCTCGGGCCTTCCCGACGATGACCAGATCACGACGGCGCGTGACCAGGCGACGCTCGGCCGCGCGATCCAGGACCGTTTCCCGCGGCTCTATCGCTATTTCGGCACGCGCAGCTTTGCCTTCCGCGGGCGCTCGATCCGCAACCACAACCATCTTCTCGGCCGGGTCGAGGGCGTGGATGGAATCAAGACGGGTTACGTGCGCGCGTCCGGCTTCAACCTCGTGACCTCGATGCGTCGCAACGGCCGCCATCTCGTCGCCGTCGTGATGGGCGGCAAGTCCGGCCGTGCACGCGACGCGCGCATGACCCAGCTTCTCAAGGAATACGTCACGGAGGCGTCGGTGCGCCGTACTGCGCCGCTTGTCGCCGAGGCGCCGGCAAAGGCGGCAGCGCTCGAGCGGCAGGTCGCGAGCGCCGATTCGCGCCTTCCCGTGCGCACGCCGCCGTGGCGTGAAGAGGCTCTGGCGGCGACGGCTGCGTCGCCGCCGCCGTCGCCCGGTTCCGCCGCTCCCATTCAGCCGAAGGTGGTCAAGACCGTGTCGGTCATGAAGCGCGGCGCGCACCGCTCGGTTGCGACGGTTCAGGCCGGCGCCTATGCGGTTGCGAGCGAGACATCCCGCCCGTTACCCGCGCCGGTTCAGCAGCAGGTCGCCTCGGTCGATGATGCGGTGCCGGCTTCAGCGGCAAATGCCGCGGCCTTATCGCCGCGCGCGGTGCGCCGCGGCGAATGGGTGATCCAGGTTGGCGCCTTCCCCGGCGAGGACCAGGCGAAGGATCGCCTGAAGTCGGCGAAGGAAGTGGGCGGCGGCGCGCTTGGCCATGCTGAGCCGTTCACCGAGCGCATTGTGAAGGGTGAAGCGACGCTCTATCGCGCGCGCTTTGCCGTCCTTAACGAAGACCGCGCGAAAGCGGCGTGCAAGATTCTCAAGCGTAATGAAATTGCCTGCCTGGCTCTTAAAAACTGAGAGCCCAAAAATGGTCATGGGGCGTCATGGTGGAGCCGTCGACGGTGATCGTTCGTTAGGAGTCCGTCACTGATGTCGGCGAAGCAATACGTCCTTGGCCTGGTTGACCCGGGCCGCGAGATACGTCGATCCCCCTTGGTCGGGATGCAGTTTCTTCATGAGGGACCGGTGCGCGCGGCCGATCTCGTCAGCGCTCGCCCCCGGCTGAAGGCCAAGGACCTGATAGGCCTCCTCCTGCGTCATTGGCCCGCCGCCCGGCGAGAACCCGCTCCCCGCTGCCGCACCCGCTTGCGCGTCTTCACGCCAGCGGGGCTGCCGGCGGTCAAGATACGCTGCCAGTAGCGCGCGGCTCTCCTCGTCGATGCCGGCGAGGAGAGAGACCAGCGTCTCGACGTCGAGCGCATCCAAAGATTTTCCATCGTGCGGGCCGGCAAGGATGCGTCCGCGCATCGTGCCGCTGTCGTGGTCGAGTTCCATCTCCACGAAGGCGGTGCGCACGCGCGACACCTGTCCTGCGCTTTTGCCCCAGCGCTGACCGAAGCCCGCTGGTCCGGGCAGGAGGCCGAGCAAGGCTAGGCCCGCGGCACCCAGGGGAATCGCGATGCTGAAGCGGCCCGTCACCGCGAGGACCGCAGCGCCCGCGAGCGCACCGACACCACCGATCACTTTGAGGCCGCGCGCGACGCCGCGCGGATCGGCCTTCGCCAGCAGGCTTGCGCCCCACAATGCGATGAAGAGGACGGCGGCGCCGAGGAGGAGCGGCATGGCTCAGCTCAGCTGCTGCAGAAGGCGCGTGGCGCCGGCATGGCGTTGCGCCGAGAGGTCGCGCAGCGCCTTGAGCCCGCCGGCTGCATAGACCGCCGCTGCCCGCAGCAATTCGCGCAGCGTGTCGGCGGCGCCGGCGTCGAAGCGGCAGTAAGCGCCGCGGCTGAGGCGCGCGATTTCGCGGAATGCGCTTTCGGCGATCGCGTCGCCGCCTTCCTGGAACATCAGGACCGGAACGCCGAGCAGCCCCAATTCGCCGGCGGAGGCGGCGAGGTCGTCGACCGCTTCCTCCATCGCGTCGCCGACGAACACCAGGGTTTGGACTTTGCGCGCCCCGGTCTCGCGTCGGGCATGGGCGAGCACCTTGCGGATTTGCGTGTGGCCGCCGCGGCAATCGATCCGGCCCATGAGTTCCGCCAGGCGCTCCGGCTGCGACACCCAGCGCGAAGACCGGCACTCGCTCAGCCCGCGATAATAGACGAGTTGCACGTCCAGGCTGCCGACCGACGCCGCGGCGCGGAACATCTCGGCCTGTAGACTGCAGGCGAGGTCCCAGGTCGGCTGGCGGCTCATGGTAGCGTCGAGGGCAAAGATGAGACGCCCGCGCTCGCCGCTTTCGACCGTCGGCGCCATGTCGCGCACGCGCGCAAGGAACGCGTCGACCTCCGCCCGGGAGGCGGGCGTGACAGGCGCGTCGCGCTTTTCGACGGGCGTGCGGTTGGGGCGGTCCTGGCTCATCGGCAGCGGTCTCGGCTACGCCGCCCTATAAGTGGCGTTAGCGCGGGCGCTTACAACAGCGACCAAGGGGCGCAAGCGCCCTTTAATCGGCGATGATGTCGTGGACTTCCAGGGGAACGGCTGAGCTTCCCGCCCATTCGGCCCGGGCGGCCGCCCGGCGTTGGCCGCGTTCGTCGAGCGGCAGGCGCAGACGCTCGATCAAGGCGCGCACCTCTTGGCGGGCCGAGAGATGGGAAAGGCTCGGCTTCGCGCCGAGCGTCGTTTCGGTCATGTCGTCGAGGGCGGTGAGGCCGCGGGGATAGAATTCGCGATAGACGACACGTTCGGCGAAGCCGTCCGCGAGACGGAACGCCATTTGATGCGCAAGCTCGTTCAAGCTCTCGGCCATCGTCTGCTTGTTGCGGGAGCCGATCGGCGTCAGTCGATTGCGCAGCACCACCCAGTCGGTCATGCCGCCGTCGACGGAGCGCCGCTGGCGGCGCGCCTCGCGCACCATCTCGGCATAGTGGCTCGTTCCGGTGACGGCGAACGTCTCCGGATCGACCGAGCCCAACACGTCGAAATCGACGAAGCTGTCGTTGAGCGGCGTCACCAGCGTATCCGCGAGCGAATGCGCAAGGCGCATCAGGTAATTGTCGCTGCCCGGCGTATCGATGATGATGAAATCGTGGTCGTGCTCGACACTGCAGACCGCGCGGTTGAAGTCGGCGAATTCCGTGACTTCGTTTTCCTCCGCATGGCCGCTGTCGGCGCGGTCGATATGGTGATGCGTCGGGATTTCCAAGGGAAGCCCGGTGCGCTTCGCCCAGGCGCGGCGATTGTCGACGTAATGGGTGAGGCTTTTCTGGCGTCCGTCCAGATCGATGGTGGCGACGCGCTGCCCGCCCTTCATCAGGGCAATGGCAATGTGCATGCTCGTCGTCGACTTGCCCGAGCCGCCTTTTTCATTGCCGACAACGATAACGTGAGCAGACTTCCGTGCGCTCACGACGGACTCGACCAACATGACGCCGATCCTTGAATGATTTTCATCATCTGGGCGGAATGTGAATCGGTCAAGACGAGAGTGGCGTCCAAACGAAAATTTGGTTACGGCGGAGCGGTGGGCGCAGGTTTGAACTGCGCCGTGCGTTACCCGACGCCTTAGTGGTGATTCGTGGCGCAGAGAGGGAGCGGGACATGCGGCGTCAGATTCGTTGGGCTGCCATGATGATTCTCCTGACGGTGGCGCCGGCCATGGCCGACACGCTGCGCATCGGGCTCTTCGCCGACCCGGCGACGCTCGACCCCGCCCAAAGCGCGAGCTTCATCGATCGCGAGGTTTTCTCCGCGCCCTGCGACAAGCTTCTCGACCTCGACGCCAAGCTCAATTATGTGCCGCAACTCGCGACCGCCTGGTCGTGGTCGGCGGATGCGCTGTCGCTGACCTTGAAGCTGCGGGCGAACGTCGTCTTCCAGGACGGGGAGCCGTTCGATGCCAACGCCGTGAAGTTCAATATCGAGCGGAACAAGACGGCGCCGTACTCGCGGCGCAAGACCGAGCTCAAGCCGGTGAAGGGCGTCACGGTCATCGATCCGCTCACCGTTCGCCTTGACCTGTCGGAGCCTTATGCGCCGCTGATGGCGCAACTCGCCGACCGGGCCGGCATGATGGTGTCACCGAAAGCCGCGCGCGAGCTCGGCGATAAGATGGCGACACATCCCGTTTGCGCCGGACCTTACAAATTCGTCGAATGGGTGCCGCAGGACCGGATCGTCTTCGAGAAGTTCGACCGCTATTGGAACGCGGCCGCCGTCCATATCGACCGCATTAGCTTCCTACCCGTGCCCGACGACACCGTGCGGCTCGCCAATCTGCGCTCCGGCGGCTTCGAGATCAGCGAGCGGGTGACACCGACCGATCTCGACATCGTGCGCAAGGACACACGTCTGCAGCTGTTCGAGAGCGCGTCGGTCGGCTATCGCGTCCTCTCGATCAACACCAATAGCGGCGAGGCGGCCAAGACGCCCCTCGGTATGAGCCCGGAGCTGCGGCAAGCCTTCGAGCTGTCGCTCGACCGCGAGGCTATCAACCAGGTCGTGTTCGACGGGCTGTTCATTCCGAGCAATCAGCCGGAGCTCCCGGGCTCGGCCTATTATGACAAGGCGATCCCCGTGCCGAAGCGCGACCTTGCCAAGGCCAAGGCGCTGGTGAGCGAGGCGGGCAAAGGCCGCGTGCCGGTCACCTTGATGGTCAGCACCGATCCGGTCGACGGCCGCGTCGGGCAGATCATCCAGGCGATGGCGGGGGAGGCGGGCTTCGACGTCAAGCTCGTCACCGTGGAGTCAGCGACGCTGCTCAGCCATATCAAGGCGGGAACCTACGAGATGGCGCTCCTGATCTGGAGCGGTCGCGCCGACCCCGACGCCAATATTTCGATCTGGGTGGCGTGCGACGGCTTCGTGAATTGGAGCAAGTATTGCAACCCGAAGGTCGACGAGCTTCTGCACACGGCACGTGCCACAGCAGATGTTGCCCAGCGCGCCAAACTCTATGCCGATGCCGCGGCGATATACCTTGCCGACCGGTCCTATATCTTCCTCTATCACCTCAAATGGTTCTGGGGCACGACGAAGAAGCTGTCCGGGTTTGTTCCGCATCCGGACGGCATCATCCGCTTCACCGGCCTCAAGCTCGCAAAGTGACGGCGTTCCGCCTTTTGCCAATGCGCCACTAATCGGACCGATATGGGCCAGACATTGACTGTCGTGCGGGACCTCGCCCGCCTTCGCCGCCTCGTTGCGAAGTATCGTGGGCAAGGCGAGAGCGTCGCGCTCGTTCCGACCATGGGCGCGCTGCATGACGGACACATCTCGCTCGTGCGTGCCGGCCGCCGCCGGGCCAAACGCGTCGTCGTCTCGATCTTCGTCAACCCGACGCAGTTCGCGCCGACGGAGGATTTCGCGAGCTATCCGCGCACCTTCGAGGCGGATGTTGCGGCGTTGCGTGATGTCGGGGCCGATGTCGTCTGGAACCCGCCGGTCGAGGTCATGTATCCGGCCGACTTCGTCACGCGGATCGTGCCGGCGGGGCCGGCGACGGCGGGCTTGGAAGACGCGTCGCGCCCGCATTTCTTCGGCGGTGTGGCCACGATCGTCTGCAAGCTGCTCCTCCAGTGCCTGCCCGACATCGCCGTATTCGGCGAGAAGGACTACCAGCAGCTCAAGGTCGTGACGCAGATGGCGAAGGACCTCAACATCCCGACGCGCATCTTCGGCGCGCCGACGGTGCGCGAGAAAGACGGACTCGCGATGTCCTCGCGCAACGCCTACCTCTCGGCCGAGGAGCGCAAGCAAGCGTCATTGCTGTATCAGGTGCTACGCGATTGCGCGGCGCGGATCGGGGAGGGGGAGAAGCCGGCGAATGTCCTCGGCACGGGGCGCAAGCAGATCGCGCGCGGCGGTTTTGCCCTCGACTATCTGGAGCTGCGCGATGCAGAGACGCTCGCACCCGTTTCCGGCGCCGAAAAGCCGCTTCGTCTCCTCGTCGCGGCAAAGCTCGGCGCGACGCGATTGATCGACAATATCGCGGTGCCGAAGCCTGCGACCGCTTGAAGGTGCAACAATCCCAAAGTGTCATGCCCGCGCAGGCGGGCATCCAGTAAACTCAAGCATCATTTTATTTTCCGAGGCCGGGGTTACTGGGTCCCCGCCTTCGCGCGGACGACACGGAGGGAATGCCGCGCGCGATCAGCCCACCTACCGCCCGCGGACGCCGATCTCGGTGCCGAAGGAGCCACCGAAGTAAATGGTCGTGTTGCCGGACTTGAACGCGCCCGGCCGTTCCTCTTTCTTTTCGTTCTTTCGCACCGGTTCGCGGCTTGGCGCCGCTTTCGGCTGCGCGCAAGGGTCATTGGCCGCGGCGAGCGTGCCCGGCACCGGACGCCTGTCGCTGTTGCAATTCTGGGCGGGCGCAGCGGTCGGCAGGTAAAGCAGCGCGCCCAAGACAGCCAAGGTGAGCTTGCGGTTCATACGCTAATGATAGCCGAAACGGCCATCCTCTGCATTATGCGTAATGACTTCATCTTCGAGTCGGCGTCCCGCTCTGTGCCCTTTGATTTGTCGTGCGTCCGAACGGAAAGCCGGTTCCCACTTTTCCTGGACTCGCTCTGACGTCACAAGAGGCCAAGCTCGCGCAGCTCGCGGCGCAACGGCTCCGGCATGGCGCGCGCCCCCGGCGCGGTGCGATCGAGATCGACCGGGGCATCGCGAGCGGTGAGGTAGCGCCACCCCTGGAAAGCGCGGAACGGCCGCGGATCGACCAGGATCGTCTTCGGCTCGAGCACGAGCTGGCAACGGCTGATGCCTTCCTTGTCGGTGATGGCACGGATGTCGCGCAGCTTCTGCCGGCAGAGGATCGCGCCCTTGATCACCCAGAACAGCGAGCCGCCGTCGAGCAGGTCGTCGGCGCGCTTGGGCATCATGCGCGTGGTGTGGATGTGCTCGGCGGCTTCTCCGCGCGCCTTCTTCTCTTTGAGGCGCTGGCGAATCCACGTCTCCAGCTCCTTCACGGAGTCGCAGCCGACGCAAAGCTTGATGAGGTGCAAAGCCATTCCGAACCGTCGCGAAAACGCGGTTGCCGCTCAGGCGGGCGGCTCGATGAGGACGATCGGGCTACCCTCCGCCAGCTGCTCGCCGACGGCGGCGGAAACCTCCGTGACCACCCCGTCAAGCGGCGCGGTCAGCGTGTGTTCCATCTTCATCGCTTCTATCACGGCGACACGGTGGCCCTTTTCCACGGTCGCCCCCTTTTCCACAAACAATGCCAGCACTTTGCCATGCATCGGCGCGCGCACGGCGCCGTCACCGCTGCCGTGCTCGACGTCGACGACATGGTCCGCCGATTGGACGAGGGTCTGGCGGCCTGCATGCAGGACATAGAGCGCGCCGTCGCCGGCGTCGATCAAGCGGACGTCCTTCGCGGCGGCGCTTCCATCGATTGCGGCACTCAGGCCATCGCGTCCGTAGCTGACCTGTGCGGTCATGCGCTCGCCGTCGACGACGATCGGCAGCGGCACGGTCCGGCGCTCGCCGAAGTCGAAGGCGTCGTTGACGTCCCAGGGCGAGGCGCCGTTGCCGATGCGCGCCGCCAGCGCCCGTTGCGCTTGCATCGCAAGATGCGCGGCGCCCGCCGCCGCGGCGGCGTGATCATGACCCCGCCCGCTCGCGGTCAGGGCGGCGAGATTGCGGTCGATGAAGCCGGTGTCGAAGCGGCCGTCGCGAAACTCGTCGGCGCGGCAGAGCGCCGCGAGGAAGGCGACATTGCTGCGTGGCCCGGCGACGATGGTGCGGTCGAGCGCGGCCGCGAGCTTCTCGAGCGCCTCGCCGCGCGAGCGCGCATGCGCGATCACCTTCGCGATCATCGGATCGTAGAACGGCGTCACCTGGCTGCCTTGCGTGACGCCGGTATCGACGCGAACGCCATCGCCTTGCGGAAGCTCGAGGGCGAGCAGCTTGCCGGTCGAGGGCATGAAGTTGCGCTCGGGGTCTTCGGCATAGAGCCGCGCCTCGACGGCGTGGCCGTTGAGCGGGATCGCGCTTTGCTTGAGCGGCAGCGCGTCGCCCTGCGCCACCTTGAACTGCCATTCGACAAGATCGAGCCCGGTAATCGCCTCAGTCACTGGATGCTCGACCTGCAGGCGCGTGTTCATTTCCATGAACCAGAAGCCGTCGGGGCGCAGGCCGCGCGCGCCATCGGCGATGAACTCCACGGTGCCGGCGCCGACATAGCCGACCGCCTTTGCCGCCTCCGTTGCAGCGCGGCCCATCGCCTCGCGGACCTCGCGCGTCATGCCCGGCGCCGGCGCTTCCTCGATCACCTTCTGATGGCGGCGCTGCAGCGAGCAGTCGCGCTCGTAGAGATGCACCGCGCCGCCGTGCGTATCGGCAAAGACCTGCATCTCGATGTGCCGCGGCGAGGTGATGTATTTCTCGACCAGCACGCGGCCGTCGCCAAAAGCCGACGTCGCCTCGCGCGACGCGCTTTCGAGTGCGGTTTCGAAATCGGCGTGGCGGTCGACACGGCGCATGCCCTTGCCGCCACCACCGGCAACCGCCTTGATCAGCACCGGATAGCCGATCTCGTAGGCTTTCTCCTTGAGGAATTTCGGATCCTGCCGGTCGCCGTGATAGCCGGGCACGACCGGGACGCCGGCCTTTTCCATCAGCGCCTTCGCCGCGTCCTTCAGGCCCATGGCGCGGATCGCAGCGGGCGGCGGCCCGACAAACACCATGCCGGCGGCCGCGACCGCTTCGGCGAATTCGGCGTTTTCGGCGAGGAAGCCGTAGCCCGGATGGACGCAGGCGGCGCCGGCCTTACGGCCGACCTCGATCAGGCGCTCAACGACGAGATAGCTCTCGCGCACTGGCGCAGGCCCCAAGCGATACGCCTCGTCGCAAAGGCGTACATGCAGTGCGTCGGCATCGGCGTCGGAATAGACCGCGATGGTGCGCATGCCGAGCGCTTTTGCGGTTTTGGCGATGCGGCAGGCGATCTCGCCGCGATTGGCGATCAGAACGGAAGAAAACATCTCTCACCAGGTTCGGGATGACTGGCGTTCCAGCCTATCACGGAGAGCGGCGCGCAAGGTCACGGGCGCGCCGGGCTGAAGGCGATGGGCGGCGAGGCGGGTGGCCGCGGGCGGGCAGCGGTCCCGCGCGGCGGACGGCGCTGCGGCATCGGCGTGGTCTCCGTGCTTACCGCCGGAGCGCTGGCCGTGGCGTTTGTCTCCGGCGCCGGCGCGTCGTCGCTCGGCGTGGCTGCAAGGTGTGGCGTCTCGTTCGCCGACGGCGTCTCGGTCGCGCGCTGCGCCGATGCGGACCAGGTCGGCGCATAACGCGTCAGGAGCGCGTCGAAGATTTGTGCGCGCATATTGGCGCGCAGCTTCGTCGGATCGCGCAGGAGCGTGAAGGTGTCGCATTGGTCGGCGCTGCATCCTTTGTCCGTCATCAAGACGTGCGATGCGATGCCGAAGCGATCGCGCTCGATCGAGGCGCGCAGCGGACGAATGCGATCCTCGAAGTCGGCATCCTGGCGCACCGCGAAGCGCATGCCGTCTGCCAACAAGGTGAGACGGGACGCCGAATAAGCGCGCGCCGCGGCCAAGCTCCCTGCGCTTGCGAACAAAGCCTGCTCGCATCCTTTCTCGAGCGCATCGCCGTCATTGCCGTCGAGACAGGCGAGCGTGGAGTCGGGTAGGAGCGCGTTGCGGGTCAGTTCGGCAAGACGTGCCTCGAGCGTGCGGCGGCTCTGCATGCGCTGCGTTTCCGTCAGCACCCAATTGACGCCGACGCCCACGGCGACGAGGGCGATGAGCACCGTGAGGCTAATCACGCCGCCGCGCACGAAGGTCATGACGACGAACAGGGTGAGCACGGCGAGCAGTGCCGCCATCGCCCACAGCGGCATGGTGATCATGCCGTCCCCGATCGAAAGACCGGGAATGCTCAGGCCGTCAAAGATCTCCCACATCGTGCGCTTGCCCTCCGCCTGTAATTCACTCCGGAGGGGATGGCGGCGTCAATGCCAGAGGGGCATTCGACGAATTCGTGCGTTCCGAGGCTCGCGTCGGGCGCTTGGCGGGGCGTAACGGCGCGGCTTGCGGTTTCGTATCCGTCGCCGGTGCGTTCAGAGTGGCTGCAGGACGCGGTGCCGTCGCTGTCGGCTCATTGGTCATGATGCTGACCGGGGGAATGGAGTCGGAGGAGGGCAAGACATAGTCGGACGGCAGCGGCGTGGCTTTGGCGGGCGCGGGCTTGGCGTTCGCCGTCGCATCCGGCGCGGCGCCGGTCGTTTCGTGCGCGACCTGCTGCTGCGTCCAGCCGGAGGCATATCGGGCGAGGTTCGCCTGGAACGTCTGCTTCTGAAGGTTCTGCTGCACGGCGGCCGGATTGTGCAGGACCGCAAGCCAGTCGCAGCGCTCGGCCGTGCAGTTTTCGCGCACCGCCAGAAGATTGGCGAGAAGCCCGAAGCGGTCGCGCTCGACATTCACGCGCAGCGCCTTCGCAAGGGCGTCGAAACGTGCGTCGCCGCGGCCCACATATCGGGCCGCATCAGCGAGCAGCGCAAAGCGCGATGCGGTAAAGGAAGTCGCGGCGGCGACGGCTTCGGGACTTGCGTAGATATTGCGCTCGCAGGCGGCGTCGACCTCTTCGCCGGCGCTATCATCGACGCAGGCTAGGACCGAACCGGGGGCCTGGGCGCGTGCCTGCAGGGCGTACAATCGCTCCTCGACAGCGAGCCGCCGGCTTGCTGCTTGATGCTCGGTCCACAATGCGATGCCGCCGGCGCCGAGAAGAAGGAGGGCTGCCCCGACCATCGTCTCGATGCGGGACGCACGAAACGCCGCGAGGACAATGGCGATCGCCAGAAGGGCCAGCGCCACCAGAATGAGCCACAGGGGCAGCGCCATGGCGCTGCTGATAATTCCGTTCATTGCAAAACGTTTGGGTTGGGGCCCGTGATTGGCGCAAATTATGCCCCATCGGGCAACGCATGGCCATGAGAGGCCGGCAGCGGGCCGCCATTCGGATCAGGTCTGTGGCCGCCCTGCACTCATAAACGAATGGCCCCGAACGGGGCCATTCGAAAATACCATACGAGCCGGCGTCAGCGGCAGCGGCGCTCCACGCGCGTCACGCGCCCGCGCGGCGTATGCCGGGTCACTCGCACCGTTTCGCAATGCCGGCGGCGCTCGCGACGGCTTTCCCACCGGTGATGGCGCCGGCCGACCTCCACGCCTACGCCCCCCCGGCCGGTTTCAATGCGCACCTGGGAAGAGACGTCGGTTGCCGGGCCAGCCATCGCCGGAAATGCGGGAAGGGCCAAGATGCTGCCGACGATAATTGCTCCAAATAGACGCATTGAATTTCTCCGTCATGATTGCACCCCAGGTGGGCAATTACCGACGCGCGCTATCGTTCCGCCAGTTCACAGCGGAATCTTGCAAGCTGAACGTCTATTCAGGCAGAGTCGAGTGACGGTCGATTATTGCTTTTAGTGGTCGTGCTCGAGCTGACTCTCGCGTGCAACGCGCTCGTAAGCTTCGCCCATGCTTTTGATGCGGTATTGAAAGTCTTCGCCGTCCGGCGGCAGAAGCCGCACGATCTTGTAACTTCCGCTGACTGCCGCCCGACCGATCATGCCGGCCGTGTAGTAGACTGCCTCACCCACGGAATACTTATGGGATTTCAATGCCATAATAACCTCGACGCCACGAACGCAACATTTTGGACAGCGGTCCGCCGTTGCATGAATTGTTATTCACGTCTCTATAGCAGCAAAGTTCTGGCGATGCGAATCTTGGCCAAAATCGGGCGCTCGACAGTGGTTCGGCGTGGCGTGAGAGGAGTAGAGACGCGATGCATCTGCAGTTTGTAGGGTGTGGCGACGCTTTCGGGTCGGGCGGCCGCGCCAATACCTGCTTTCACGTGGTCGGCGAGCAGGCGAACTTCCTCATCGACTGCGGCGCGACATCGGCCGTCGCGCTCAAGCGGCTCGGTATCCAAGCCAATACGATCGACACTATTCTTGTCACGCATTTCCATGGCGACCACTTCGGCGGCATCCCGTTCCTGATGCTTGAAGCGCAAATGAACGGGCGGCGTGAACGGCCGCTCACCATCGCCGGGCCGCCAGGCCTCGCGGACCGCTATGCGCGTGCGATGGATGTCGCCTTTCCCGGTTCACCGCAGCAGCCAAAGCGGTTTTCGCTGACCCTGCAGGAGCTCGCCATCGGACAGACGACGCCGGTCGACGCCTTGAAGGTCACGCCATTTCCGATGGTGCATGTCGAAGCCGCCGGGCCTTGCACCGGATTGCGGATCGAATGCGAGGGCAAGATCATCGCTTACAGCGGCGATACGGAATGGACGGAGAGCCTGGTCGCGCTCGGGCGCGATGCCGATCTCCTGATCTGCGAATGCTACACCTTCGACAAGAAGGTGAAGTCGCATACGGATTACACCACGCTCTCGGCCAACATCGAACGGATCGCGCCGAAGCGTCTCGTGCTCACGCATATGAGCGACGACATGCTCGCCCATCGCGGCAATGTTCCCTACGAGACCGCGGCGGAGGGAATGGTCCTGCGCATCTGACGTTCCGTCACGGGCTGGCCGTCAGCGTCGCCCCGGTGCATGATGCCGGTTAGGCGAAGCCGCCGTGTGGAGGACCGCATATGCGCTTCATTCTCGGAGTGATCGTTGGCGCTTTGCTGACCGTCGCCGGCGCCTATGTTCATGACACCGGAACATCGATCACGGAAACCGCGCCGGGAATGCGCCCGATGGTGAATTGGGACGTTGCTTCCCAGGAATGGGAGCGGCTGAACACGAAGCTGCGTGAGCAGTGGGCGCAATGGACGGCGAAGTGAGACGGACGTGAAAAAAGCCCGGCGCTCAGGCCGGGCTCTTTCATTGAGGCACGCTTCAAGGCGAGCTACGCCGCAGACTGCCATTGCTCCATGGCCTCATGGCCTGACTTCTTGAGATGCACTTCGCTGTCGACATGGTCGACCCATGCGGCGGGAATGAAGTGATGCTGCCCTTTGGCGGCGGGATCGGTCTTGGTCAGCTTGATCTTGTCGGCGCCGTCCATGTGATCGACGGTGCCAACATGCTGGCCATCGGAGCCGACGACCTTCATGTGTTCGCGGATTTGCTTCAAGGCGTTCATGCGAGGTCTCCTTTCCCCTGCGACAACCGGCCGGTCGGTTGAGAAGTTCCTTCCGGCTGTGCGGGAAAATTTGTCGAAATCTCGCGACGAAACCGCATCATCGCACTCACGGAGCTTTATCGCATTTCCGCCAAAGTTCGTTCGCGCACGTGTCGCATTTTGAGAGTCAAAGTCTGTACC
Organism: Variibacter sp.; assembly: GCA_050187875.1. Lineage (GTDB taxonomy): Bacteria > Pseudomonadota > Alphaproteobacteria > Rhizobiales > Xanthobacteraceae > JAFKKS01. The sequence goes on along the minus strand of JBFWXB010000008.1, from coordinate 58,858 downwards.
GAATTTAGATCATCCGGAGGCGTCCCATGCAGCGCCTATATTTCGCGTGCCCGAAAACCGGCGAAGAGGTCGATGTGGGCATTGAGAGCGAATTGAATACCTTGCTGCTTATTCGCTCGAAGCCGGTGAGAGCGCAGTGCCCGCATTGCGGCGAGTGGCATGAATGGCCGGTCGCCGACGCGCAGCTTGGCCGCGCGGCGGCTTGATCGCGTTCCGTCGCAAATAAAAACCCCGGGCGTAGGCCCGGGGCTCTTTTCGTTCGGCGCGAGGGATTAGCGCTGTCCACCTTGGCTGCCGCCGTGCTGGCCGCCTTGTCCCTGCTGTCCGCCCTGACCGGGCCGGCTCTGGCCGCCGCCTTGCTGCTGTTGCTGGCCAGGTTGTTGGGGCTTCTGTCCGCCTTGCTGGCCCTGCTGTCCACTCTGCTGCTGCTGACCCTTCTGGCTCTTCGGATCCTGCTTCATGGAGGTGCACCTCGCTGTCCCCCCGGCCTGAGACAACGAGAATACATCCTCTACGTTCCTTGGATGCCGAGCGGGTCAGCGTCGCTCCGCAACCCCGCAGGCTTCATTGTCCGTACTTCCTCAACACGGCATCGCAAGCGGGTCGGATTCGGCGGCGGTTCTGCTGAAAGCAATTCAGCACCGCGAAATCATCTCCCAACACCTGTTTGCAATATTTCACCGCGTCATGGCGGCACGCTTTTTCATCGTCCGCTGTACCGCGACCGCTGTTGTTCGCGGGCGGAGGGTAGCGTCCTTGCGCGAACGCCGGAACGGCAGCGCCGACGAGCAGTCCCATGACGAGTGAAAGACGAAGCATTTCTTGTTTTCCTCAAGATGGAGGGGATTGGGCAGCCGAATCGGCGCGATAGTCTTGCGCAATTGTAATGCGGCCTTCCGGCCAAAAAGGGGCAGGGGCTCTGTTATCCCCACTGCGCGGTTGGCTCCGTGCGCGAGAGTCCTCGCTCAGTTGCCGCTTTCCTCGAGCACCTTGCGGCACCCCGCGGAGATCTTCTCGCGCGCGTCCTTCAGGCATTGCAGCACCGCGTCATCGCCGATCTTCATCTCCTTGCGGCAATGGCGCGTCGCGTCGCTTTTGCATGCCTTTTCTTGCTCGGGCGTGGGCTTCGCGGCGAAGGCCACGGACGATCCCGAAATCAGCAATGCAGCGATCAAAAAAGCCTTGGGCATTGAAGTCCTCTCGATGAAATGCGCGCGGGGATAACCCGAACAACATGCCAAGTTTGTGGCAAACGCGCCGGGCGATCGTTTCGCCGTTCTATCGTACCCGCGCGAACGCGCCAAAATGCCCGCGGTTCCGCGCCGCCTGGACTTACAGATGCTAAGGCGGCGAGCGAAGCATTGGCGCTATCGGCTGCCTGGCCTCGCGTATAATGGAGTGGCATGCATTCCCCGGTTCCCAGGACCAGAACCTTCGCGCTGCCGGCCTTTCTTCCCGCCGCCTTCGCGCTCTGCTGGGCCTCCTCATACATCGCCGCGAAGGTCGGCCTGCGTGACATTACGCCGCTCGCCTTTGTCGCGATCCGCATGGTGTTCGCCGTCGTTGCCGCCTTCGCGATGCTCGCCATGCGGCGGACCGACTGGCGCGCGATCGCGGCCAAGTGGCCGCACCTTCTCGTTGGAGGTGCGCTGGCGCACGGCCTTGCGCTGACCAGCACCCATGTGGCGCTCGTCACGGTCGGTGCGACGCCGGTGGCGCTGGTGCATGCCTTCAATCCCGTGCTCACCGCTGCGCTCGGCGTCGTGCTGCTCCGCGAGACGTTCCGCTGGTGGCAGTGGCTCGGTGCGGCGCTCGGCTTTGCCGGCGTGTTGATCGGTGTCCCGCACACGGCGAGCGAGGGCGCGATCGTCCTTCTCGCCTTGAGCCTCGTCGGGCTCTCCGGTGGCACGCTCTATCTCAAGGCGTTTTGCCGTGGTGTGCCGCCCTTCGAGGCGACGGCCATTCAACTCGTCGGCGGCGGACTCTTATCCTGGGCGGCGCTTGCGATTTTTGAAACGCCGCATGCGCACTGGACCGTCGGCCTCGTCGAAGCGATGGCCTGGAATACGATCGTGATGTCGATCCTCGGCATGGCGATCTACAACGTCGTGCTCATCCGTTATGGAGCGGGACGCGCGGCATCCGCATTCTTCATCGTGCCAGGCGCGGCCGCCGTCATGGCCTGGCTCATTCTCGGCGAGCATCTTTCGGTGCTGACGCTGATCGGGCTGGCGCTTGGCACCTGCGGTGTTGCCTTGGTGTGGTGGCGACAAAAATAACCGCTGCGGCAGCGGGCCGCCTCGCGAGAGGCGGCCCGGATGTTCGTCCGACGCTCACGAACCGGACATGTTCAGATCACGCGCCATGCGGAATGTCGTGGCGCGTCGCGCATGGGTGACGGCCGTCCGCGCGCGCGGCGTAGCGATACGCGCCGTCGGCGCGGAATAGATCGGGCCAGGGTTGAGCAGCCAGGCCTGGCCGTCATCGCGACCACCGTCGGCAGCGAAAGCGGGCGCCGTTGCGGAAAAAGCAAGCGCGAGGGCAATCAAGGTTCCTTTGACGATCGACATGATCTCTCTCCGTTGAAGCGAGGATAGGATGACGCGAGGCCTTTGATCCTCGTGCTCCCACTGAGCGGGTGCTCATGCGCCTATACGGAGATCGGGCATCGATTATTTCTCGTCTCACGGCGTTGTGTGCGCGCATGCACGGCGCAATCACGGGCGCGTTATGCGACTCTCAGCGTCGCGCACTGAGCAGCAAGGCGCGCGTCGGCAGCGAAATCTCGCCGTCGTGGGCATGAGCTTCGAGATTTTGCGCGACATGGCGACGGATCGCGAGCAAAGCGCCGGGTGACTGCGCGCGCAACAGCGTCGCCATGCGCACCGTGCTCGTCATGAAAATATCGACGAGGTCGGCCCCGGCAGGAAGACGCCAGCGCACGTCGAGCGCGCGCACATCGATCTCGTGCGCAGCGAAGCCTGCGTCGCGCGCCAAGCGCGTGAAATCATCCGCTGAGGTGGTCGCGATATTCCCGGCAGGCATCGGCACATCGCGGCGGCCTTTCGCGGCGACGGCCTCGGCGATCAAGCGCCAAGTCGGATTGTCCTGCGGCCGCGCCCAGAAGGTGAGGGCAAAATGCTTACCGGGAGCGAGGACGCGATGCGCTTCCGCGAGCGCGCGGGCAGGGTGCTCGACGTGATGAATACCGAAATTGGAGACGGCGGCTTCGAACTGTGCATCGTTGAATGGCAGCGCTTCGGCGTCGGCCTGCAGAATTCTTGCGCCTGGACATTGTCGCGTTGCTGCGACGACCATGTTCGGCGCGAAGTCAATCCCGTGCGTGATGGCGCCGCGCTCGAGCGCGCGCGCCGACACCACGCCATTGCCGCAGGCGATATCGAGAAGGCGCGTGCCGGCGTGAACCTCAGCGGCGTCGAGCAGTGGCTCGACGAACAGCCGCGTCAGCGATGCGAAGGCGTCATAGTGGGTGGCGGCCGTTTGCCAGCCGGCATACTCGAAGTCGCGTAGCGAACTCATCACATGCGGAACACGCCGAAGCGTGTTCGCGGGATCGGCGCATTGAGCGCGGCGGAGAAGGCAAGCGCGAGCACGCGGCGCGTCTCGCTCGGCAGGATGATGCCGTCGTCCCAGAGGCGCGCGGTCGCGAAGTAAGGATCGCTTTGCGCGTCGAACTGGTCGCGGATCGGCTTCTTGAACGTCTCCTCCTCCTCGGCGCTCCAGGCGCCGCCGCCCGCTTCGATGTTGTCGCGGCGAACGGTCGCGAGCACGGACGCCGCCTGCTCCGAGCCCATCAGCGCGACGCGAGCATTCGGCCAAGTGAAAAGAAAGCGTGGCGAGAAGGCGCGGCCGCACATGCCGTAGTTGCCAGCGCCATAAGAGCCGCCGATCACGACGGTGATCTTCGGCACCTGCGCGCAGGAGACGGCGGTCACCATCTTGGCGCCGTCCTTGGCGATGCCACCCGCTTCGTAGTCGCGCCCGACCATGAAGCCGACGATGTTCTGCAGGAAAAGAAGCGGAATGCCGCGCTGGCAGCATAGCTCGATGAAGTGCGTCGCCTTGAGCGCGCTCTCCGAATAGAGAATGCCGTTGTTGCCGATGATGCCGATCGGCATACCGTGCAGATGCGCGAAGCCGGTGACGACCGTCGTGCCATAGAGCGCCTTGAACTCGTCGAACTCCGAGCCGTCGACGAGGCGCGCGATCACCTCGCGCACGTCGAACTGCTTCTTGAGATCGACCGGCACGATGCTGTCGAGTTCGCGCGGATCACGATCCGGCTCGCGCGGAGGGACAAGCGCGATGTCAGGGTCTTTGCGCGTGTTGAAATTGGCGACGATGCGCCGCGCGATGGCAAGCGCGTGATGATCGTCCGCCGCGTAATGGTCGGCGACGCCGGATTTGCGCGCATGCACGTCGGCGCCGCCGAGATCTTCCGCCGAGACGACTTCGCCGGTCGCGGCCTTTACGAGGGGCGGCCCGCCGAGAAAGATCGTGCCCTGCTTGCGCACGATCACCGTCTCGTCGGACATCGCGGGTACATAGGCGCCGCCCGCGGTGCAGGAACCCATCACCACGGCGACCTGCGGGATGGCCATCGCCGAGAGTGTCGCCTGATTATAGAAGATGCGGCCGAAATGGTCGCGGTCAGGAAAGACGTCCGGCCATTGCGGCAGGTTCGCGCCGCCGGAATCGACGAGGTAGAGGCAGGGCAGGCGGTTCTCGCGCGCAATCTCCTGCGCGCGCACATGCTTCTTCACCGTCACCGGATAGTAGGTGCCGCCTTTGATCGTCGCGTCGTTGGCGACGATCATGCATTCGCGGCCTTCGATGCGGCCGATGCCGGTGATGATGCCGGCGGCGTGGATCGCGTCTTCGTACAGACCGTAGGCCGCGAGCGGGGAAAGCTCGAGGAAGGGCGAGCCGGGGTCGATCAGCGCCATCACGCGGTCGCGCGGCAGGAGCTTGCCGCGCGAGACGTGGCGCTCACGCGATTTCTTCGACCCGCCAAGCGCGGCCTGCGCGCGGCGCGCCTTCAATTCGTCCGCGAGGCGTCCCATGGCCTCGGCGTTGGCGCGAACATCGTCGGCGGCAAACTCGATCTTGGATTTAAGGACGCGCAAGAAACTCTCCGTTGGGCGGGGCGTCAGCACTATGGCGCGCGCGGCTGGAGAATGGAACCGCACCTGTCCGTGGCATCGTTAGCCATGATTCCACTGCCAGATTCGCCTGGGCGGAACGATCGGCCGGGTTGGGTCTTACCCCTGTGGACGGTCGGGCGTGGATCGCGCGCCTGTCGGCCGTTTGAAGCGGGGCGGCTTCATAGACACGTCATCAGACGTGGCGAATTTGAGGAAAAAAGACTGTGAAAAAGACTGTACTCGCCCTGGCGGCAGCTGCGGCCATCAGTGTCGCCGCCGTCATCCCTCCGGCGCAAGCGATGTCGGCTCCGAATGGTGCAAGCCTCCGTGCTGCGGCGACCGCGGCGGCGCCGGGCGCGGGCGTCGAAAAAGTGCGTTGGCGCGGGCGTTGGCATCACCATCATGGCTGGGGTCCGGGCGCTGCGATCGGCGCGGGGATTCTCGGCCTCGCCGCAGGCGCTGCGATTGCGTCCAGTGCACCACCGCCCCCGGTCTATTACTATGGGGGCGCGCCCTACGGCGGCGACGCGGTCGCTTACTGCATGCAGCGCTTCCGCTCGTATGACCCGGCAAGCGGCACTTATCTTGGCTACGACGGCTATCGCCACCCCTGCCCATAAGGGTTTGAAAGGAAGGCCTCGCGTTAAGGCGGGGCCTTCAGTCGCGCCCGGTAAGCCGCATGGGTCGCATGCGGCGCCGGTTTATCAACAGCGGCGCCTGCCGATATCGCGGCACATGCTCTAAAACACGGCTTCTTTCAAACAAGGAGCCGTCGTGATCACGCGCATTTCCGGAAGTCACCCGACCCGCAGCCGTGGCGTCATTGCCGACAATCTCGTTTTCACCGTCGCCGTGTCGCCGGACAAGGTCCCCTCGATGTACGAGCAGACCAAGGCTGCGCTCGCCGGCATCGACAAGAACCTGCGCGAGGCCGGCATCGACAAGAGCCGCATTCTCACCGCGATGGTCTACATCGCCGACATGGCGCAGAAGGAAGACATGAACCGCGCCTGGGATGAGTGGGTCGACCGCGGTAATCCGCCGATGCGCGCCTGCCTCGGCGTCACTCTCGAGGGCAAGGATCTCGTCGAGATCATCGTCACCGCGACAAAGTAGCCGCGCGACGGATGGCGCGGCGCGCGTTCTTCAATGGCATGCGCGCCGGCGCGATGTCGGTGTTCCTCTGGCTGTTGATGGGCACCTATATCGGGCTTGGCGCCTTGGCCCATGATTTCGGCTTCTCGCTGACTTGGGCGCTGTTCACCACGGTTCTGGTCTGGGCTGGCCCGACGCAATTCATCGTCACCTCGACGCTCGCGACGGGCACGAACCTGCTCGAAGTGGCGCTCGCGGTGACGCTCGGCGCGGTGCGGCTTCTGCCGATGGTGGTGTCGCTGCTGCCGCTTTTGCGCACGCAGGAGACGCGCACGCGCGACCTCATCCTTCCCGCGCATTTGACCGCCGTGTCGATCTGGGTGGAGGGGCAGCGTCTGCTCCCCGGCGTTGCGCATGAGGAGCGCATTCCCTTCGTCAATGGATTCGGGGCGACCTTGACGATCGCCGCCGTCACGGCGGTGCTGTGCGGGTTCTTCATGGCGCGGGAGCTTCCGGTCATCCTGACCTCGGCTCTGCTGTTTCTGACGCCGCTGTCGTTCCTGATGTCGCTTGCGCGCAATGCGCGCGATGTGGCCGACGCGCTCGCGCTTACCTTCGGCCTCATATTAGCGCCGCTGCTCACCTACTATAAGGTCGAGCTCGACGTCTTGTGGTCGGGCTTGATCGGTGGAACGGCAGCCTTCGTCATCTGGCGCGTGCGCCGGAGGCGTGCATGAACGAGCTCTTTGGGCCGCTCGCCTCTTTCATCGTGGTGGTGCTGGTCGGCTTTTTGCCGAATGAGGTCTGGCGCATGCTTGGCGTTGTTGCGGCGCGCGGGCTCGACGAGCGCTCCGACGTCGTTGTTTGGGTGCGCGCGGTTGCGGGCTCTATCCTTGCCGGCGTCATTGCGAAGATCGCGCTGTTCGCGCCCGGGACGCTTGCCGACATTCCGCTGACCATCCGCATCGGCGCGATCGTCATCGGCTTTGCCGCATTCCTTGCGCTGCGCCGCTCCGTTTTCGCCGGCGTTCTCGTCGGCGAAACGGCGTTGATGGCGGGAGCCTGGGCGACGGGCTGATTTGCGCCCGCGGCCTTACGCCGCCGCGAGTGCGGCCCTGAGCTTCTCCGCATGGGCCGCGAGGTTCTCCGGCGTCTCCTTGAAGGTTGCCGGCGGCCTGAGCGACACGCCGTCCTGCCGGGGGATGACGTGGACGTGGAGGTGGAAGACGACCTGTCCGCCGGCCGGCTCGTTGAACTGCTGGACCGTCACGCCCTGCGCGTCGAAAGCGCTCATGCCGGCTCGCGCGACCTTTTGCGCGGTCTTCATCACGATCGCCAGGTCGCTCGGATCGACGTCGAGGAGATTGCGCGCTGGCGCCTTCGGGATGACGAGCGCATGGCCGGTCGCGCGTGGCATGATGTCGAGGAAGGCGAACGTCTTGTCGTCTTCGTACACCTTATGCGCGGGCAACTCCCCGCGCAGAATCTTCGCGAAAATGTTGTTGGTGTCGTAGGCGGCCATCCTGTCACTCCTGTTCCATCGCCAGATTTTTCCGGAACGGCGCGAGTGCTGCAAGCTCATCGTGCGCCGCGGCCACATATTGACGCTCGCGCTTGAGGTAATCGGCGATCGCGCGACGCAGCGCCGGGTCGGCGATGTAATGGGCGGAATGGGTCGTCACCGGCAGATAGCCGCGGGCGAGCTTATGCTCGCCCTGCGCCCCCGCCTCGACGCGCTTGAGGCCGTGCGCAATGGCGAATTCGATCGCCTGATAATAGCAGACCTCGAAATGCAGACACGGGTGGTGCTCGATCGCCCCCCAATGGCGGCCGTAGAGGGTGTCGGCGCCGATGAAGTTCAGCGCGCCGGCGATGAAGCGTCCTGCGCGCTTCGCCATCACGAGAAGGATGCGCTCGCGCATGCTCTCGCCGACCTGCGAAAAGAATGCCCGGGTGAGATAAGGCCGCCCCCATTTGCGCGAGCCGGTCTCCATGTAGAAGGCGAAGAACGCGTCCCATGCCGCTTCGGTGAGGTCTGCTCCGGTGAGCCAGTGTAGCGTGACGCCGGATTCCATCGCTGTTGCGCGCTCGCGGCGGACGGCCTTGCGCTTGCGCGAGGCGAGGGCGGCGAGGAAATCGTCGAACGTCGCGTAGGAAGCGTTCTCCCAGTGGAACTGCTGATCGCTCCGCCGCAGGAAGCCGCGTGCGGCGAGGAGATCAGCTTCGGCTTCCGGCATGAAGGTGACGTGGACCGACGACGCCTCACGCAGACGCGCAAGCTCGACGAGCCCCGCCGCGAGGGCGGCGCGCGTCGCCGACGGGTTCGCCCCGGCACGGGCGAGGAGGCGAGGGCCGGTTGCCGGCGTGAACGGGACAGAGACCTGCACTTTCGGATAATAGTCGCCGCCAGCGCGCTCATAGGCGTCGGCCCATCCGGCGTCGAAGACATATTCGCCGCGGGAATGCGATTTCAGATAACAGGGCGCGACACCGATAATGCGCCCGCTATCGTCTTCGAGGGCGAGATGCTGAGGCTGCCAGCCGGTTCGGGCGGTCGCCGACTTCGACGTCTCGAGCGCTAGCAAGAATTCGTGTGAAATGAATGGGTTGGGTGGAGTTAGCTGAGATTTTGAGTCGTCTTCTTCATGCAGTGGTTGAGCGGCGTCGGAACGTGAATCCGCAGAATCGGCGCAAGCGTTCCAATCGCTCGCAGAAATCTCGGCGATCGAGGGCGCGATACGGATGCGAAAGTCTTTATCGGTCATTCACAAGCAGAGGATGGTTCGCGGCGCCGGCGCATTTCGTGGATCGCGATGGACTGGGACGTGCGTCATAGTGTGCCGACTTTACACGCAATGTCGGGTGGGAACGGCCCGTTCACAAGGTTCTGACGTGGGGCGCGCGGCGTGCCAATGAGGGCTTGAGATGGAATTGCCGCCGGCCTTGCGTCAGGGAGTCGAGGAAGCGCTGGAGAGCATTGCCCCCGCCGCGCTTGCGCGCGCCGCGGAACGGCTGTCGGCGCGCTATCGCGCCGAGGTCCGGGACGGGCGTTTTCATCTCGCCGATGACGCGGCCGCCCGCGCCTATCTCGCGACGCGGCTGCCGGCAACCTATGCCGCGATCCGTGCGGCGCTGGAGCAGGTCAAAGCGGCGATGGCCGGTTTTGCGCCGGCGACGCTGTTGGATGTCGGCGCGGGTCCCGGCTCCGTCCTATGGGCGGCGGTGGATTGCTGGCCGGGCTTGCACGAAGCGCTGCTGATCGAAGGCAGCGCCGCCATCCGCGCTTGGGGCGAGCGGTTCGCAGCCAATGCGCCCGTTCGCCGCGTGACCTGGCATGCGGGCGACTTCATGGGCGTGCTGCCGGACGGGGAGGCGAGCGACCTCGTGACCGCCGCTTATGTGCTCGACGAGATCGATGCGCCGGCGCGAAACACATTGCTCGAGCGCCTGTGGGCGCGCACGCGCGGCGTCCTCGTTATCATCGAGCCGGGAACACCTGCCGGCTTCGCGCGCATCCTCGCCGCGCGCACGCAGCTTCTCGCGGCGTCGGCTCACGTCGTCGCGCCGTGTCCTCACGAGGAGGCGTGCCCGATCGCGACGCCTGACTGGTGCCACTTCGCGCGGCGAGTGGCGCGCTCGCGGGCGCACCGTCTCGCCAAGGGCGGCGAGGTGCCTTGGGAGGACGAGAAATTCGCTTATCTGGCGGTCGCGCGAGAGCCACGTACGGCGCGAGCCGCCCGCGTCATCGGCCCACCGCGGCAAGGCAGCGGCCGCACCTGGTTGAAGCTTTGCGAGCCCGATGGCCGTGCGGCGGAGCGCCTTTTCACCCGGCGCGATGGCGAGGCCTATAAAACCGCGCGGCGCATGCGTTGGGGCGATGCGATGCCGCTGACGGATGAGTGACGCGCGCTTACGGGCGAAAGCCCTCGAACACCATCTGCGAGGCGAACCGCGCGGCGCGCGTGCGATCGTCCGCTGTGCGCACTGTCCAGGTCAGAAGCGGTAGACCGAAGAGGCGAGCAACAGAGGTTGCAACGGTCGGCAAGTCCTTCACGTGATAATTCACGAATTGCGGCCGGCTGCGGAAAGCATGCAGCAGATGCGCGAGCGCCGATTTCTCGGCCGCCGACAGGCCGGCCCATTCCGCATGACGATAGTGACGCTCGGCGACGATGCCGCGGGTGATCTGCGGGGCGCGGTGGCGCAGCGCCTCGACGGCGTTCGGGTCGAACGACATGACGGCGGCCGGCCCGCGATAGTTGCGCAGCACGGCGGCCGTGCGCTCGACGAGCGGCAGCGCGCCGTCGAAACGGCTCTTGATCTCGATCACCAGCGGCACGCGGCCGGCGACGAGATCGCAAAGCTCGCCGAGCGTGAGCATACGCTCCGGCGTCGCTTTGAACGCAACCTGCTTGAGCGCGGCGGCGCTCATGGCGGCGAGGGGGCCTTCGCCCTGCGTTAGTCGGCCGAGATCGAAATCATGATGCACCATCGCCTCGCCATCGGCGCTGCGCTGCACGTCGCATTCGATGCCGTAATTGCCGGCGACCGCGGCCGCGAATGCCGCCGGCATGTTCTCGATGATTCCGGCCGCCATGTCATGCAGCCCGCGATGCGCCACCGGTCGTGCGGTCAGCCAATCGAGAACGGCCATGGCGCGGGCTTCGATCAGTCGACCTCGAAGATGCCTTCGACTTCGACCGCCGCATCGAGCGGAAGGCTCGCGACGCCGACGGTCGAGCGCGCGTGGCGTCCCTTGTCGGCAAAAATCGCCACCATGAGATCGGACGCGCCGTTCATCACTTTCGCGCCTTCGGTGAAATCCGGGGCGGAGTTGATGAAGCCGCCAAGCCTGACGACGCGCGCGACCTTATCGAGATCGCCGATCGCCGCCTTCACTTGCGCGATGAGATTGATCGCGCAGGCGCGCGCCGCCTTCTGCCCATCCTCGACCGAGACGCCGGCGCCGAGCTTTCCCTTGGCGACGAGCTTGCCGTCATGGTCAGTGCAGATTTGGCCCGAGAGCACGAGATGGTTGCGTACGCGCACGAATGGGACGTAGTTCGCGACCGGAGTGGTCGGCTCCGGCAATGTCACGCCAAGCTCTGCAAGTTTCTTGTCCACCATCCCCGCCATCAGATACTCCTTCGGTCCGCCGCAAATGGGTGTCCGCCGAAGCGGACGCGTCCGACTCTTGGCCGATTGGGCGCGGGCAAGCAAGCGTGCTCCGGTTGCCGGCCCCCGGGCGCGCCCCTATGTTTGGCAGGTGGGGGGTGCGGAGAATCGGACATGTTCTATCTGATGCGCCGCGCTGTGCCGGCCGTCGCCGTCGTGGCGACCATGGCGGTGCCGCTGGCGCGGGCTGAAACGCTACCATCAGCGGTCGAGCTTGTGCCACATCGCGCCGTCTATGACCTCAAGCTTGGCCAGTCCCGCGGCAAACGCGGGCTGGAAGCGGTGCGCGGGCGGATCCTCTATGATTTTGATGGCAGTCGCTGCGAAGGCTACGCGCTGCAGTTCCGGCAAGTGACCGAGCTGGATTCGGGCGAGGGGCAAAACGTCACCAGCGATCTGCGCTCGTCGAACTGGGAGGAAGGGAACGGAAAGAGCTTCCGCTTCGCCGTGCAAAACTTCCTCGGCGGCCGACAGGTCGACGGCGCCGATGGTCTCGCCGGAAGCAACGACGGCAAGGTCTCGGTGAGCCTGACCAAGCCGACATCCAAGAAAGCCAATCTCGGTGCGGTGATTTTTCCGTCCGATCACATGCGGCGGGTCATCGCCGCCGCGCGTGACGGCAAGCCGTTGCTCGAAGCGGCCGTATACGACGGCTCGGAAACTGGCGAGAAGGTCTACAATACGCTGAGTGTGATCGGCCGCGCGATCGAGCCGGAGCAAACGCAGCCGACCGATGCCGCGGCGGGCCAGGCGGCGCTTGCGCACATGAAGCGTTGGCCTGTGTCAATCAGCTATTTCGACCGTGCGAAGGCGGATCAAAGGAGCGAGCAGACGCCCGCTTACGTCATGTCGTTCGAGCTTTATGACAACGGCATCTCGCGCGCGCTCAAGATCGATTACGGCGATTTCGTCGTCATCGGCGACATGACGTCGCTCGAGGTGAAGACCGCGAAGCCTTGCCAGTGATGTGTCATTCCGGATTACCGCGCAGCGGCAAGTCCGGAATCCATACGCCGCAGCACCGGGGATATGGATTCCAGGCTCGCGGACTTCGTCCGCGCCCCGGAATGACCGGTGTCACGTCGCATCCCTCGCGACGCGAACGATGAGCTTGCCGAAATTCTCGCCACGCAAAAGCCCGATCAATCCGCGCGGCGCGGCGTCGAGGCCTTCGAGTCGATCCTCGCGATATTTGACTTTGCCGGCGGCGACCCACGCCGTCATGTCGCGCAGAAAATCCGGCTCGCGTGCGGCGAAGTCGAAGACGATGAAGCCGCGGATGGTGAGGCGCTTCGTCAGGACTGCGCGCATCAGCTGCGGCAGCTTGTTGGGGCCAGGCGGCACTTCGGTCGCGTTGTATTGTGCAATGAGCCCGCAGACCGGCATGCGTGCGAACGGATTGAACAGCGGCAGCACCGCGTCGAAGACCGCGCCGCCAACATTCTCGAAATAGACGTCGATGCCTTTCGGACACGCCGCCTTCAACTGTTCGGCAAAGTCCGGCGCGCGATGGTCGATGCAGGCGTCGAAACCGAGCGCATCGGTGACAAAGGCGCACTTCTTCGCACCGCCAGCGATGCCGACGGCGCGGGCGCCATGAATCTTGGCGATCTGGCCGACGACCGAGCCCACGGCGCCGGAGGCCGCCGCGACGACGACCGTTTCGCCCGCCTTCGGCTTGCCGATCTCGTCGAGGCCCGTATAGGCGGTCATTCCCGGCATGCCGAGAACGCCCAGTGCGGTCGATACCGGCACGCTGCGATCCTCGATCGTGCGCACACCCCGGCCGTCCGAAAGCGCATAAGTCTGCCAGCCGGCGCGACCGACGACGATGTCGCCCACCTTGAAGCCGTCGACATGCGACGTGACGACTTCGCAGACAGTGCCGCCTTCCATCACCTGACCGATGGCGACGGGTTTCACGTAGGAGGGCGCATCGCTCATGCGCCCGCGCATATAGGGATCGAGCGAAAGCCAGAGCGTGCGCAAGAGCATTTGCCCTGGTCCGGGCTGCGGGATGGCGAACTCCTCGCGGCGGAAGTCGCTTTCCTTCGGCTCGCCGACCGGGCGCGCGGCGAGGACGTAGCGGGTGGCACTTTGGGTCATGATTTCTCGCGATTGTCATGCCCGCGCAGGCGGGCATCCAGTAATCGCCAGCCTCACGATGCGAACGAGGTCAGAGTTTACTGGGTTCCCGCCTTCGCGGGAACGACACTCGCCGTCACAGCCGCGTCGGGTAGTTCGGGCTCTCGCGCGTGATCGTCACGTCGTGCACATGGCTTTCCGAAAGCCCTGCGCCCGAGATGCGCACGAAGGTCGCCTTCTCGTGGAACTCCTTCAGCGTGCGCGCGCCGACGTAACCCATGGCGGCGCGCAGGCCGCCGGCGAGCTGATGCACGATGTTGCCGGCCGGCCCCTTGTAAGGCACCTGACCCTCGACGCCTTCGGGCACGAGTTTGAGCGTATCCTTGATGTCCTGCTGGAAGTAGCGGTCGGCGGAGCCGCGCGCCATGGCGCCGACGGAGCCCATGCCGCGATAGGTCTTGTAGGAGCGTCCCTGATAGAGGAACACCTCGCCCGGCGTCTCGTCGGTGCCGGCGAGGAGCGAGCCGACCATCGCGCAGTCGGCGCCGGCGGCGAGGGCCTTGGCGAGATCGCCGGAATATTTGATGCCGCCGTCGGCGATGACCGGCGTGTCGGTTTGGCGCGCCACCTCGACCGCGTCCATGATCGCGGTGAGCTGCGGGACGCCGACGCCGGCGACGATGCGCGTGGTGCAGATGGAGCCCGGGCCGATGCCAACCTTGATGGCGTCGGCGCCCGCGTCGATCAGCGCCTTGGCGCCATCGGGCGTCGCGATATTGCCGGCCGCGACCTGCACCTTGTTGGAGAGCCGCTTGATGCGGTCGACGGCTTCGAGCACGCGCTTCGAATGGCCATGCGCCGTATCGACGACGACAAGATCGACGCCCGCATCGACCAGCATCTCGGTGCGCTCGTAGCCCGCGTCGCCGACCGTCGTCGCTGCGGCCACGCGCAGGCGGCCTTGCTCGTCCTTGCACGCGTTCGGGTTGGTGACCGCCTTTTCCATGTCCTTGACGGTGATGAGGCCGACGCAGCGGTAGTCTTCGTCGACGACCAGAAGCTTCTCGATGCGGTGCTGGTGGAGGAGGCGCTGTGCGTCTTTCTGACCGACATTGTCGCGGACGGTGACGAGGTTGTCCTTCGTCATCAATTCGCGGATCGGCTGGTCGGGGTCGTGAGCGAAGCGCACGTCGCGATTGGTGAGGATGCCGACGAGCTTGCCGGCGCGCCCGTTGGCGCCTTCGACCACCGGGATGCCGGAAATCCCGTGGCTCTTCATGAGCTCCAGCGCTTCATGCAGCTTGGCGTCGGGGTGGATGGTGAGCGGGTTCACCACCATGCCGGATTCGAACTTCTTGACCTGCCGCACCTGGGCAGCCTGCACGTCAGGGTCGAGATTGCGGTGGACGACCCCCATGCCGCCGGCCTGCGCCATGGCGATGGCCATCTTGGCTTCGGTCACGGTGTCCATCGCCGAGGCGACGATCGGCAGGTTGAGGGAGATCGTGCGGGTCAGGCGGGCGCGGATGTCGGCTTCGGAGGGCAGGACGTCGGACAACCCAGGCTGCAGCAAGACGTCGTCGAAGGTAAAAGCGTCCCGCAGCCGCCGTTCCACAATCTTCGCCATGGCCAACTCCAAGTCCGCGCCGTGCGCGGAAAATGTCCAAATCCGCGGCAGTCGCGGAGAATGAAACCGCCGGTGCCGCTGGCAAAGGCCGGCGGCCGACTCGTGCGGCGTTTGAGGTTGACGGCGGTCGCTAGCACAGCTCCCACGAAAAGACGAGAGGCGTGGGAAAGGTTTGCGAAGCTATCGTCCGCCGTCCACTATGCGGGCATCTTCCCTCGACCTATCGCAAGGTGGCCGGCCGATGTCCATTCAAGCCGTTCTCGCGCCGTTGTTTGTCCAGATAATCCTTACGCTCCTGCTTCTCTACGGCATGGCGGCTCTGCGCGGCAGCGCCTTGCAATCGGGCCAGGTCCGGGCGGAGCAGATGGAATTGCAGACCGCCGGCTGGCCTCCGCGCGCGACCCAGTTCGGCAATTGCTTCCGCAATCAGTCCGAGCTGCCGGTGCTGTTCTATGTGGCGGTGATCGTCGCCTGGATCACCCGCAAGGCGGACCTTCTCATTGTCGTGCTCTCATGGTTGTTCGTGCTGTCGCGCATCGGGCATGCGCTCGTGCATGTCACTTTCAACAAAGTGCCGGTGCGCGGCGCGATCTACGGCATCGGCGGCCTCATCCTGACAATCCTATGGGTTGTGCTGATCGTGCGGGTGATGCTCGGCTCGTGACAGTCTTTGGAGCCTCTTGACGCATGACGCCTGCCGCCCGCCTGTCGGCCGCGATCGAAGTCCTCGCCGAGATCGAAGCGCGCCGCCGCCCCGCAAGCGATGCGCTGAAGGATTGGGGCTTGTCGCACCGCTTTGCGGGCTCGGGCGATCGAGCCGCCATCGGCGGCCTAGTCTACGACGCGCTCCGGCGCAAGGCGTCCGCAGCCTGGATCATGGATAGCGCCGCTCCGCGAGGTGTCGCGCTTGGTATGCTGCGGCTTGCGCGTGGGCTTGAGGCTGACGCCATAGCGCGGCTTTGCGAGGGCCGCTTCGCGCCGGAGCCCTTGAGCGATGCCGAGCGGACGCGGCTGACGTCGGCTGATCTCGCCGGCGCACCGCCGCATGTCGCCGGGGACTATCCAGAATGGCTCGACCCGCATCTCGCGGCGAGCTTTGGCGACGCGCGCGCCGATGAAGGGCGGGCGCTTGCCGAGCGGGCGCCACTCGACCTGCGCGTCAACTTGCTCAAGGGAACGCGCGATGAGGCCTTGGCGGCGATCGGGTTGCTTGGCGCCGCGGCCACGCCCTTGTCGCCGCTCGGGCTTCGCATCGCCCACGGGCCCGACGCCAAGAGCCCGGCGATCCACGCCGAGCCCGCTTTCATCAAGGGCCTGATCGAGGTGCAGGACGAAGGCTCGCAAATCGCGGCGCTGCTCGCCGACGCGAAGCCGGGAGAACAGGTGGTCGATCTCTGCGCCGGCGCCGGGGGCAAGACGCTCGTCCTCGCCGCGATGATGGAGAACAAGGGTCAGATCTACGCGACCGACACCGACAAGCGCCGCCTCGCGCCGATCCACGTCCGGCTCGAGCGCGCCGGCGTGCGCAACGTGCAGGTTCGCACGCCGCGCCCCGGAGACGATGCGCTTGGCGACATCGCCGGGCAGGCCGACCTCGTCGTCATCGATGCGCCATGCAGCGGCATCGGCGCATGGCGACGCAACCCGGACGCGAAATGGCGGATGCGGCCGGGCGCGCTGGAGCTGCGGCTCAAACAGCAGGTGGAAGTGCTCGATCAAGCGGTGACGCTGCTCAAGCCTCAGGGCCGCATCGTCTACATCACCTGCTCAATGCTCGCCGTGGAGAATGGCGAGCAGGTGAAAGCTTTTCTCGAACGGCAGCGCGCTTTCAGTGCAGATGCCTTGCCGATCAAGGGTGCGCTCGGCGATAGCGCGGCAGCATTTGACGCCGCGGCGCTCAAGACGCCGCATGGCGTTCTGATGACGCCGCGAAGGACGCAGACCGACGGCTTTTTCGTCGCGACGCTGCGCCGCAAATGACGATTTTCTGATGCCGACGCAGCGCAAAGGCGTCGCCACCGCAATGCGGGATTTTCTTGCCAAATCGTAATGCAAGAATCAGGAACGGCCGCGCCACAGACGGCTTGTTTCGGTAGGGGCGCTTCGTAGCCAAGGGAGACGGCTATGCTGGGACGATGGCGCCTGCTCGCCGCTGCTATTTTCTTTATTGCCGCACCGGCGACCGCATTCGCCGCGCGCGGCTATGCGACGAACACAGTGCATCTGCGCGCTGGCCCCGGGACTGCGTATCCGATTGTCGATACGATTCCCGGCGGCGCACATGTGACCATTCACGGATGCCTGAGCGATCACGCCTGGTGCGACGTCACGTGGCATCGCGATCGCGGTTGGGTGAAGGCCAGCTATCTGAACTACTTCTACAACAACCGTTACGTTTATCTGCCGGATTACGTCGACACGATCGACGTGCCGATCGTTGCCTTCGCGCTCAACGATTATTGGGGCAATTACTACGTCGGTCGGCCTTGGTATCACCGCCGCGCGCACTGGGCGCGCTTCTGGCGCTCACATCACCGCCATGGCGACTGGCGTCACCGGCATGCGCGTCGATGGGATCGGGACCGCATGCGCGGGGCCGATCATCGCCGTGTCACGACCGTGCGCCATCATCGCGACGTCGGCGCGGGCTTTCGGACGCGGGATGCCATGCGCCATCACAACCGCTCGATCGGCATGAACCGCAGGCATGGCCGAATGGCCGCCCATAGCCGCATGGTGCGACCAGATCGCGGCTTCCGCACCGGTCGGCATTTCGGCCGCGCTGGAATCCGCCCCGGGACGAGCGCACGTCGGATGGGCGGTGGCGGCCACGCAATGGGCCGCATGCATATGGGCGGCGGCCGCGCGATGGGTGGTGGCCGGATGTCCGGCGGAATCCGCACCATGGGTGGAGGCCGCGTGATGGGCAGCGGGCATTCGAGCATGGGCGGCGGCCATCGCCGCTGAAACTCTGCCGCGGCAAGGCGATCCGGCTGACGCTCAACGACGAGGTCGGCCGGTTCCCCTGGAACGCCTACGCTAAACCACGGGCTTGAGGTCGGCGACAGTCTCGAGGTCGCGTCGATTGCGCGAATAGCCGGTGCTGGCCTCGACCGCGGAGGCGGGTGACGCCGATTTCTTGATTGCCGGCCTCTGCGAGGCGGCAGGCACCAAGCCGGGACTTCCCGTTTCCTTCGCGCCCTCCGGCCGCCAATCAGCGACGACCGTGAGATCGGCTTCCGGCCGCCAGCGACGACGGCTCGCCACCGGATCGGGCGCCCGCGTGTGTTCCAGGAATTCGGCGCGTGGGATGTTACGGAAGCCCATATGCAGCGTCGTCGGCGTCGGCCATTTGTTGTCGTTGAGCGTGAAGCCCCAGCGCTGCAGGTGCCAGTTCAACAGCGTGAAGCCGAGCTTGGACGTGTTCGGCTCATGCGCGAATTGTGATTCCGTGAAGAACACGCTGCCGACCGTGACGCCGTATCCGCCGCCGACCAGCGTGCCCGCCTGGTTCCATACTTCGAAGGAATGCATGCGGCCAGCGTCGAACATCGCGGCATAGGCATGCATCATGCGCGGCGTGATCCACGTCACGTGCCATTTGCCTTCGCGCCGGCCGGCGCAGGCCTTCATCACCGCTTCGGGATCGGTATCGAAGGTCACGCGGTAGCGCTGCTTGCGAAAATGCGGCCGCAGGCGCTTGGCGATATGGACCTCATCGAAGAACAGGACGCAGCGCTCTGCCGGCGAGAACCATTTCGAGGGTCCGAGATGGGCGAAGGGAAAAAGACTCTCGCGATAAGCCTTGACCAGGGTGGAAACGGACAAGTCGTGTGTGATGCCGCAAATCCCTGCCGCATTCGCCGCGGTGGGATCGGGAAGCTTCTTTGACCGGTTGAACAGGTCTGCGGCGAGAAAGCCCCATAACGACGGCAAGCCGCCGATGCGCTGCGGTTTGAGTGCCCAAGCCGATCCAAGCGCCCAACGCTCGAGCATTTCCGCCGGCGTTTCGCGGAAGAGGGCGCTACGGCGTTCGGCGACGGCAAACGGCGCGTCAAAAGGGCCCGGATGATCCGCGTCCAACGTCATTCCCAACTCGCTCCGATTCAGCGTCGCCCCGCAGATCGTCCTGCCCTTTGTGGCAGGGATCACCTAACGCAGGGTTAGCGCTCACGCGAAAAAACAGCTTATGGGCGTGCCACGTGGGGAAAAATGCCGGGGGAAACGGCTGCGAAAGGCCGGTTTTCGGCGTTTGGCGGCTGTGCGTCCGCTAGAGGGCAGTGGTGGCCGGCTCGCGCGACGCTTTGTCACCCTCTCCGTAGAGGTAGCATTCGACGCTCGCGCCCTCGACCACCGACGTGGGCGGAACGGCGATCTTGCACTGCGGCATGACCCGCGGACAGCGCAGATGGAAGGCGCAGCCCGGCGGCGGATCCAGCGGATTCGGAAACGTCGCGCCGAGATGCGTGTCGGGAATGCCCAGGCCTGGCTCCGGCGTCAGCACGGACGCGAGGAGGGCGCGCGTGTAGGGGTGGCGCGGCGTGCGGAACAACGCCTCGGCCTCGCTCATTTCGACGATGCGACCGAGATACATGACGGCGACGCGTGTCGCGATGTGCTCGACGACGGCGAGGTTATGGCTGATGAGCACGTAAGTGAGGCCGAGCTCCTGCTGCAGGTCCTGCAGGAGATTGAGGATCTGCGACTGCACGGAGACGTCGAGCGCTGACGTTGGCTCATCACAGATCAAGACCTCAGGGCGCATGATCAGCGCGCGCGCGATCGCCACGCGCTGGCGCTGTCCGCCGGAGAGCTGATTGGGATAGCTTCCGTACAGCCGCCGCGGCAGGCCGACGCGCTCCATCATCTCCTCGACCTTGGCGCGCCATTCGCTCGCATGGCCGATGCGATGGACGCGCAGCGGCAGTTCGATGATCGCGCTCACCGTCTTGCGCGGGTTGAGCGAGGAATAGGGGTCCTGAAACACCGGCTGAATACGCCGCGCGAGCGCGGCATGATCGAGGCTGCGCACCGGCTTGCCGTCGAAAAGGATTTCGCCGCTGCTTGACGGGAGCAGGCCGAGCAGCATCCGCGCTAAGGTCGATTTGCCGCAGCCGGACTCACCGACAAGGCCAAGCACCTCACCGCGATTAACGGCAAGCGAGATGCCGCTCACCGCCGTGAGGATGCGTTGCGCCTTTAGCCAGCCGGCATCGAGGGCGAAATTGCGCGTGGCATTGCGGGTCTCGATGATCGGAGCGGGACTCATCCGGCAACGGCCTCCGCGCGTTCGACGCGATGGTGCTCCGGCGGCAGCAGGCAGCGATAGGCGCGCCCCGGCGCGATCTCGGCAAGCTCCACGTCGGTCGTGGCGCAGCGATCGAAAGCATAGGGACAGCGGCTGCGGAAGCTGCAGCCGTGAAGCTCGCCGACGAGGCTCGGAACGATGCCCGGGATCGATCCGAGCCGTTCGCCGCGCCGCGTCTTGCCGGGAACCGGGATGCAGCGCAGCAGCCCTTGCGTATAAGGGTGGATCGGTTGCCCGAAGATCGCGGCCGTCGTTCCGGTCTCGACGATCTGTCCGGCATACATCACCGCGACGCGATCGGCGATGCGGGCGACGATGCCGAGGTCGTGGGTGATGAGCATGATGCCCATGTCGAATTCGCGCTGCAGGCTGACGAGGAGATGAAGGATCTGGGCTTGGATCGTCACGTCGAGAGCAGTGGTCGGCTCATCGGCGATGATCAGCTTGGGGCTGCACATAAGCGCCATCGCGATCATGACCCGTTGGCGCAGGCCGCCCGATAATTGATGCGGATATTGCCGCAGCCGATCGCCCGCGGCAGTGATCCCGCATTTATCGAGCAGATAGACGGCGCGATTCCGCGCTTCCTCGCGCGACACTTTGCGGTGGCGCAGCAGCGCCTCTTCGAGCTGATTGCCGATCGTGTAGGCCGGATTGAGCGACGTCATCGGCTCTTGAAAGATCATCGCGATGTCGTTGCCGCGCAGATCGGCCATCTGCCGCTCGGAGAAATGCAAGAGATCCTTGCCGTCGAAACGCAAGCGCTTCGCCGCGCGCTGGGCGCGGCGCGGCAGAAGGTCCATGATTGCAAGCGAGGTCAGCGATTTGCCGCAGCCGGACTCGCCGACGATGCAAAGCGTTTTGCCGCGTTCGAGCGTGAAGCCGATGCGGCGCACCGGATGCAGCATCCCGACGCCGAGCGGAATTTTGACGTCGAGCTCGTCGACCTCGAGGAGCGCGGTCAATTCCGATTCTCCGGCGCGGTGAGGTCGCGTATGCCGTCGCCGACGAGGTTGATGGCGAGCACGAGTGCGAAGATGGCGATGCCGGGGATCGTGATCACCCATGGGCTGAAGAACATATACTCCTTGCCTTCCGAGACCATGAGCCCCCAGGAGGGGAGCGGCGCCTGCACGCCGAGGCCGAGGAACGAGAACGCCGCTTCGAGCAGGATCGCTTGCGCCATTTCGAGCGTGCCGACGACGATGATCGGATTGAGGATGTTCGGCAGGATCTCGGTGCAGACGATGCGCCAGGTGGAACAGCCGACGGCCTGCGCCGCCGCGACATAATCGAGTCCCCGCGCCTGCATCGTGGCGCTGCGCGTCACGACCGCGAAGCGGTCCCAGAGGAGAAGGCCGAGAACCAGGATGACGTTCTGGAGCGAGCTGCCGGCGAGCGACGAGACCGTGAGCGCGACCAGCACGACGGGAAGGGCGAGCCGCGTCGTGATGATGAAGCTGATGATCATGTCGACGCGGCCGCCGAAATAGCCGGCGGCGACGCCGAGCGACGTGCCGATCAAACCGGACATCAGCATGGCAGCGACGCCGATGAGTAGGGATATGCGCGTGCCGTAGATCAGGCGGCTGAGATAATCGCGGCCCAATTGATCGGTGCCGAGCGGGTGCGTCCAGGTGCCGCTGTCATCCCAGATCGGCGGAATGAGGCGGGCCGAAAGGTCCTGAAGGTAGGGATCGTGCGGCGCGAGCAGGGGCGCGAACAGCGCGACAAGAAGCATCAGGACCAGGACGGATGCGCCGATGACGAAAGTCCGATGGCCGAAGATCCGCCGTCGCAGCGCGGCGCCCGGCGTCTCTAGGATATCGGCGGTGCCAATGAGCGTGTCGACAGCCATTGCGGTCGCGCCTCAACGCACCCGGATGCGCGGATCGAGCAGTGCATTCAGCACGTCCGCCACCAGTGTCAGGAGGATGTAGATGCAAGCGAGAACGAGCACGACCGCCTGGACGACGGGGAAGTCGGCACGGCTGATCGATTCCCAGCCGAGATAGCCGATGCCGTGTAGCGAGAACACGCTTTCGACAACGATCGAGCCGCCGAGCATGAAGCCGAACTGGACCGCTGCGACTGCGACGACGGGGATGATCGCGTTGCGCAGTGCATGCTTCACGAGCACGGTGGGCGTCCGCAATCCTTTGGCGCGCGCGGTGCGGATGTAGTCGGAGCTCAGCACCTCGATCATGCCGGTGCGCGTCAGCCGCATGAAAGCGGGCGCCGCGTAGTAAGCGAGCGTGATCGCCGGCATGACGTAATATTCCCATCCGCCGGTGCCTGACACGGGCAGCCAGCGCAGCGTGAGACCGAAAAAAATCATGAGCAGGAGGCCGAACCAGAAGCTCGGCAGCGCCTGTCCGAAGACGGCGACGGTGAGCGCGACCCGGTCGATCCATGAATTGGGCCGCAGCGCCGCGAGAATGCCGAGCGGGATCGACACGACGATCGCGATCGCGAGGGCGAGCACGCCCAGCGTCATGGTGACGGGTAGGCGTTTCGCGATCATCTGCGCTACCGGCTCTTTGAGAAAGAACGACTCACCGAGATCGCCGTGCAGCGCCTTTGTCGCCCATTCGAGATATTGAACGGGGATTGGGCGATCGAGGCCGTAGGCTTTGCGCACGGTCTCTACGTCGCTTGCCGTCGCGGCTGGCCCCGCGAGCGCCTGCGCAAGGTCGCCCGAGAGGTGAAGCAGGCCGAAGCTGATGATCGACACGGTGACCGCGACCATGAGCGCCACGGCGACGCGCTTCAAAAAATAGGCAAGCACGTTGCGTTCCTGTTATCGGCCGTGATCAGGCGCGCGGGAGCTATCCGCCACATGCAGTGCTCCCGTCGCGATCGTTGCCACGGCGTTGCGAGCGACGCGCTGCTGGCTCGGAGCATGCTCTGCCAGCAGCGCCATCGTGGCCTGCTCACTTCCAGCTATAGAGATAGTAGCGCGGAATCTCGTCCTTATACGGCTTGAAATTGAGGTCGCTCGTATAGGCGTAGTAGATGCTGTACGAGTTCAGCGGCAGGAAATACATCTGATCCATGATCCGCAGGATCGCCTTCTTGTAGAGTTCCTTGCGCTTCTCGGGATCGTTGTTCTCCCCCGCCTCCTTCACCCAGCCCTGCAGCTCCTTGTCGCCGGTGAAATCGTCGGGCGAGCCGGTGAAGAAGTTCCCCATCATCGCCGACGCGTCATTGATCGAGTACGAGCCCCAATCGCCGTAAGAGAGCGGCGTCACGCCGGCATGGTTCTTGTCGCGGAACGCCGGATATTGGAGGAACTGGATGTTGGCGCGGATGCCGACGGCCCGAAGATAGCCGGTCAACGCCTCGTCCCATTGGCGCGGGCGATACGCGTAGAACTCCGTGTCGAATCCGTTCTCGTAGCCGGCTTCCTTGAGCAACGCCTTCGCTTTCGCCGGGTCGAAGTCGTATTGCGGCGCGTCCTGATAGCACCCGAACTGCGTGGTGAAGCACGGACCTTTAAGCACCTTCGCCGCGTCGCCGAAGAACGTCTTCGCGAACTGAGGGCGGTTGATGGCGTGCGCGATGGCGCGACGCACGCGAACGTCCGTCAGCGGCGATTTGCCGGAGCGGCCGGCCGCGTCGATATAAATGTAGCCGCTGCGCATCGTCTCGCCCGCGGAGACCTCGAGCCCCTTCACGCGCTTGATCTTGTCGACCTGATCGGTCGGCACGTACCACATGAGGTCGAGACCGCCGGAGAGAAGCTCGGCGATTTGCGTCGTCTTTTCCGGGATGAAGCGCTCGACGACCTTTCCGATCTTCGGCTTTCCCTTGGCGCTGCCTTCCCAATAGTTTTCGTTCTTCACAAAGGTGATCGACTTGCCGGGGTCGAGGCTCTCGACCTTGTAGGGGCCGGTGCCGACCGGCTTGCGCGCCATGCCCTGTGATCCGACCTCCGCGTAGTACTTGTGCGGGTAGATCGGCAGCGGACCGGCAACGTATTCGAGCGCCGCGGGGAACGCCTTCTTGAGGTGGATGCGGACCTTGTACTGATCGATCTTTTCGACGTTCTTGATCCAGCCGACGTTGGTGGTGTTGAGCACCTTGTTCGCCGGGTTCGAGACAAAGTTGAGCGTGTAGACGACGTCTTCGGCGTCGAACGGTTGGCCGTTGTGGAACTTGACGCCTTTGCGCAGGTCGAACTCGAGCGTGAGATTGTCGACCCAGCGCCACGCGGTTGCGAGGCCCGGCTTGTACTCGAAGGTGTCCGGATCGCGCTCGATGAGCTGATCCCAAATCATGCGAGCCGCGAGGATGCCCTCACGGCTCGTGTTGTAGTAAGCGTCGGCGATGTCGAGTGGCTGATCCCAGGCGATATTGAGCGTGTCGTTCTTCTTGCTCGCGAACGCCGGCGCGGCCGCAAGGCTTCCGGCAAAAGCGGCGAGCGCAATACGCGCGCCAATCCTATTGAACATGACTTCCTCCCTAATAACTTCTTTTTTTGGTGCGGCACCCTAGCGTAGGCGGCCCGGCGGCCACAAGCCGCGGGACTCACGATTACGTTAGGGCCTGGAGAAGGGTTTTCTATGTGGCGTGGGTTCTTTTGCGACGCCCCCGCCGTAACGCGCCTTTCGGTATGGCGCCTTCGCCCCGGCGCCTTCGGGACTGACAATCAAGGCTCGGGATAGGCCGATAGGCACAGTTGCGAGGCGAACCGGCTTCCGTTAACTGCCATTATGGCTGAACCCTCCCACGACAAGATTCTCATCGTCGACTTCGGCTCGCAGGTGACGCAACTGATTGCGCGGCGCGTGCGCGAAGACGGCGTCTACAGCGAAATCGCGCCATTTCAGAAGGCGGATGAGGCGTTTCGGACCTTGCGCCCGAAGGCGGTGATCCTCTCCGGCGGTCCGGCCTCGGTTCACGAGGACGATTCGCCGCGTGCTCCCGACGTGATCTTTGAGTCAGGCGTCCCTGTGCTCGGCATCTGCTATGGCCAGATGACCATGGCCGCCCAACTGGGCGGCGAGGTCGAGGGCGGGCATCATCGCGAATTCGGGAGAGCCGATGTCGAGGTGAAGGCGCCGAGCCGCTTGTTTGACGCGACCTGGAATGCCGGCGAGCGGTATCCGGTCTGGATGAGCCACGGCGACCGCATCACGAAGATGCCGCCCGGTTTCGAGATCGCCGGCGTTTCTCCCAATGCACCGTTCGCGGTGATCCAGGACGAGGCGCGCAAATATTATGGCTTGATGTTCCATCCTGAGGTCGTGCACACGCCTGACGGTGCGAAACTTCTGCGCAACTTCGTGCGCAAGGTCGCGGGACTGACCGGCGACTGGACGATGGGCGCATTCCGCGCGGAGATGCTGCCGCGAATCCGTGCGCAGGTCGGCAAGGGCCGGGTGATCTGCGGGCTTTCGGGCGGCGTCGATTCCGCAGTCGCTGCCGTTCTGATCCACGAGGCGATCGGCGAGCAGCTGACCTGCGTCTTCGTCGACCATGGGCTCTTGCGCCTCGGCGAGGCCGAGGAGGTCGTGCGGCTGTTCCGCGGCCACTACAACATCCCGCTGGTGCATGTGCAGGCCGAAGACATGTTTCTCAAGGCGCTCGCCGGCGTCGACGATCCTGAAAAGAAACGCAAGACCATCGGCAAGCTCTTCATCGACGTGTTCGAAGCGGAAGCGAAAAAGATCGGCGGTGCCGAGTTCCTCGCGCAGGGCACGCTCTATCCTGACGTGATCGAGAGCGTGTCGTTCACGGGCGGACCCTCGGTGACGATCAAGTCGCACCACAATGTCGGCGGTTTGCCTGAACGCATGAACATGAGGCTCGTCGAGCCGCTGCGCGAGCTCTTCAAGGACGAGGTGAGGGCGCTTGGCCGCGAGCTGGGATTGCCCGAAGCCTTCGTCGGCCGTCACCCGTTCCCGGGGCCCGGGCTTGCGATCCGCTGCCCCGGCGCGGTGAGCAAGGAGAAACTCGACATCCTGCGCCTTGCCGACGCGATCTACCTCGACGAGATCCGCAAGGCTGGGCTTTACGACACGATCTGGCAGGCCTTCGCTGTGATCCTCCCCGTGCGCACCGTCGGTGTGATGGGCGACGCGCGTACTTATGACCACGTGCTGGCGTTGCGCGCAGTGACCTCGACCGATGGCATGACGGCGGACTTCTATCCCTTCGACATGAACTTCCTCGGCCGCGCCGCGACGCGCATCATCAACGAGGTAAAGGGCGTCAACCGCGTCGTCTACGACGTGACGAGTAAGCCGCCGGGCACGATCGAGTGGGAGTGAAGGCGGAATACGTTCGGACGAAACTCTAGTCCGAATAGTCCCGCTTCAACGAATGACGTTCCCGGTGTCGCTCGAGCGCGAGGCCGATGAGGCGCGTCAACAGTTCGCCATAGGGCACGCCGGACGCCTCCATCATCTTCGGATACATGCTGATCGACGTGAAACCCGGCAGCGTGTTGATCTCGTTGAAGTAGAAGTCGCCGCTCTGCCGGTCGAGGAAGAAGTCGACGCGGGCGAGGTCGTTGCACCCCAGCACCGTGAAGGCGTCGGCTGCCAGCGCGCGGACGCGGTCCATCTGGCTCGCGTCGATCTTCGCCGGCAGATCGACATGCGCGCCTTCGGGATCGATGTACTTCGCTTCGTAGGAGTAGAATTCGTGCTGCGGGTTGGGCCGCAATTCGCTGGCGAGGCTCACGAAGTGCGGCTCGCCCTCGAGCACCGCCACCTCGATCTCGCGCGCGTCGACGCCTTGCTCGACCAGCACCTTCAGATCGTAGCGAAACGCGTCGTCGAGTGCCGGGCCGAGCGCGTCCCAGGCTTTGACTTTGTGAACGCCGACGCTCGATCCCATGTTGCAGGGCTTGACGAAAACGGGAAGCGTAAGCGCGCCGGCGATCGTAGCGAGAAGCGCGTCGCGATCTCGCATGAAAGCTTTGCGGGTGAGGGCGCGATAGGGCGCGATCGGGATGCCGGCTGCTTCGGCGAGGCGCTTAGAAAAGTCCTTGTCCATGCTCACCGCGGAGCCGAGTACGCCGGATCCTACGTAGGCGACGTCGGCGAGGTCCAGCAGCCCTTGCAGTGCGCCATCCTCGCAAAGCGGGCCGTGCACCACCGGAAAGACTGCGTCGATCTCGGTCGCGCGCGCGCGCGCCGCGGCAGTCGGCGTCACGGTGCAGCGCCCGTTCGGTCCCGCCGCAAGCCGTATCTCGGGCGCGTCAGCAAAAATCGGCAAGACGTCGGTATTCGACTGATCGAGGCGGCGAAGGTCGTTCCATTGCCAGCGCCCGGTCTTGTCGATGCTGATGGGGATGACGTCGAAGCGCGTGCGGTCAAGATGCCGGATCACGGAGGCCGCCGATCGCAGCGACACCTCATGCTCACCCGATCGACCCCCATAGAGAACCGCAACGCGAATCTTCTCGGCCATGGGCCTTAGTACGACACGCCGAACCAATAGGCCAACCGAGCCGCACGGCCGGCCAGCCCGGTATCAAGAATCCCGCCGCCTACGCTCCGACGAGCTTGTCCTGTGTCTTGGTATCGAAGTCGCGCGCGTCGTGGCGCTCGTGCAGTTGGCTCGCAGGATCGCCTGAGGTGCGGTTGACCTTGCGGCCGCGCGCGACGGCGGGGCGGGCGAAGATCTGCTCGGTCCAACGCACGACGTTCTTGTAGTCCTTCACACTCAAGAACGTGGCGGACTCACCATACAGCCAGCCCTTCACCAGGCCGCCATACCAGGGCCAGATCGCCATGTCGGCGATGGTGTATTCGCGGCCGGCGACGAATTCATTGTCGGCGAGGCGCCGGTTGAGCACGTCGAGCTGCCGCTTCACCTCCATCGCGTAGCGGTTAATCGGGTATTCCTGTTTCGTCGGCGCGTAGGCGTAGAAGTGCCCGAACCCGCCGCCGACAAAGGGCGCGGCGCCCATTTGCCAGAATAGCCAGGAGAGTGTTTCGGCGCGGGCGGAAGCGTTCGTCGGCAGAAACGCGCCGAACTTTTCGGCGAGGTACAGCAGCATCGCGCCGGACTCGAATACGCGAATGGGTTTCGGCCCGCTCCGGTCGACCATCGCGGGAATCTTCGAGTTGGGATTGACGGCGACGAAACCCGAACCGAACTGGTCGCCGTCGCTGATCCTGATGAGCCACGCGTCATATTCGGCGCCTTTGTGGCCGAGCGCGAGCAACTCCTCCAGCAGGATGGTGACCTTCTGGCCATTCGGCGTGCCCTGTGAGTACAGCTGGATCGGATGCTTGCCGACAGGCAGCGCCTTCTCATGGGTCGAGCCGGCGGTCGGACGATTGATGCTGGCGAATTTGCCGCCGTTCTCTTTGTCCCAGATCCAGACCTTGGGCGGGACGTATTCGGCACTGTCGGTCATGCAATTTCTCCAGACGTTTTGATTTTGGCTGCGGCCCGGCGAAGAGGAGGGCGCGCGCCTCATTCGTTCTTTTTGATGATCCGCTTGAAGGAGTGGCGTCACCGTTTGGGTGACGATGAGCTAGGGGGCCGGGATGTTCGCGGCAATCCGCCCGCACGAGAAGTTGCAGCAGAACATGGGAGCCCTTTCCGTCTTGCAATCCTGTGGCGAAGCAAGGTTTACGGAGTCGGCTTCGAAAATATTCAACCGATAGGTTGACAATTGAGCCTCGCCTGCTACATTCAACCACATGGTTGAATTATTGGTACCGCAGCTCGACACTGTTTTTCACGCCTTGGGCGATGCCACGCGTCGGCAGATGCTGCGCGAACTGGCGGGAGGAGAGCGGACGGTCGGCCAACTGGCCGAGCCCTTCGCGATCTCGCTTGCCGCCGCCTCCAAGCACATCAAGGCGCTGGAGAGCGCCGGCCTGATCCGCCGAGAGGTGCGGGGGCGCACGCATCTGTGCCGTCTCGAGCCCGGGCCGCTCGCCAACGCGCATGAGTGGCTGAGCTTCTACGAGAAATTCTGGACCAGCCGTCTCGACATCCTTGAACAGCTCCTCCGCGCGGAGGACGCAGGCGAGCCCACCAAATCCCCCCGACCGGAAGGAGAAAAGCAATGAACGAACGCGCGACCGTGAGCGCCTATGGCGAACTCACCGAGCCGATGACGCTGACGATCCATCGCCGCCTGCCGGGAACGATCGATCGGGTCTGGGCGTACCTCACCGAGAGCGACCTGCGCCGCCAGTGGCTGGCATCGGGCGACATGGAGATGAAGGTCGGATCCACGTTCGAGCTCGTCTGGCGCAACAACGAATTGACCAATCCGCCCGGTCTGCGTCCGGACGGATTCTCCGACGAGCATCGGATGCGGAGCACGATCACGGAGCTCGATCCGCCCCGCAAGTTGAGCATCACTTGGGGCAGCACGGACGGCGTCACGTTCGAACTGAAGCAGCAAAGCGACGCCGTGCTGTTGACCGTCACGCATCGCCGCATCGCCGAACGCTCGACGCGGCTCAACGTCAGCGCCGGTTGGCACATGCATCTCGATGTTCTCGCCGCGCGCCTGCAGGGCACGGAGCCGGAGCCGTTCTGGGACGGCTGGAGCCGCCTCAAGAAGGAGTACGAGCAGCGCCTGCCGGAGTGATCGGCAGCGACGGCCAGCAGCTCGATAGAGGCGTCAGAAGAAGGAGAATATCCCATGCAAACACGACCGATTGTGTCGTCGGAAGAGTGGACAGCCGCGCGCGAGAAACTTCTCATCAAGGAGAAGGCGATGACCCGGGCGCGTGACGCGCTCGCGGCCGAGCGGCGAAGAATGCCCTGGATGGCGGTCGACAAGGCTTACGTTTTCGATGGGCCGTCCGGCAAAATGAGCCTGCACGATCTATTCGACGGGCGGCGGCAGCTTGTCGTCTATCGCGCTTTCTTCGAGCCCGGCGTGCATGGATGGCCGGAGCACGGCTGCGTCGGATGTTCGCTCGGAGCGGACCAGGTCTCCAACCTCGTCCACCTGAACGCGCGCGACACGACGCTGGTCTACGCATCGCGTGCGCCTCAGGCGGACATCGCGCGGCTCAAAACGCGGATGGGGTGGGAGCACATCCCTTGGTACACAATAACTGACAGCTTTGACGCCGACTTCGGTGTCGATGAATGGCACGGCCACAACGCCTTTATTCGCGACGGCGAGCGGATCTTCCGCACGTATTTCATCAACGAACGCGGCGACGAGGCGATGGGCTCTGTCTGGAGCTACCTCGATATGACGGCGCTCGGCCGTCAGGAGATCTGGGAGGACTCGCCGGAGGGCTATCCGCAGAGCCGGCCTTACAAGTGGTGGAACTGGAACGACAGTTACGTTCCAGGCGCCGCGCCCGATCCCGAGTGGGTCAGGGTCTCCGATGCAGGCGAGGCAGCCTTCCGGAAATCTGACCGCTGACTCGGAAGCCCTCGGCCGCGGGTGGTCGTCCGGGAAATTCCCGATGAAGTCGGTGCAACGTTCCGGCGAGACAGGAGCAAGTCATGGCTGACGTCTGCCATCCAGTCACGTCTGTGCGGGTGAGGCTTTCGAAGCGCAACGGCGTCTCGCGCCTCGACGTGGCGGCCGCTTGGCTGCCCTACGCCGCGGCGCCGACCTTCGCACTCATGGCACTCGCGACGGCTCTCAGTGGCGCGTCCGGCATGCTCTGCACATCAGCGCACGCGGCGTCGCCGCTGACCGGAATGGCGGCGATGTATCTTCTCATGAGCGCGTTTCATTGCGCGCCTTGGCTGCGGCTGATCTCGCGTCGGCGCGGTCGCGGGATGTAACTCTCTTGCGCTTTTTTTTCCGTCGCAGGGAGCTTGCGATCAAGGCGCGGCTTGACATCGAAAGAACATAACGAGAACGTACCGGGCCTAGTCATAGGGCCTGCGCGTATGGCGAAGCAGCTGTCATTGCCGGGATTTCTTGTCCCACAGCGATCGGATCGGGTGTTCTTCGCCGTCCTGCCGCCTCCATTCCACAAGGCGCGTATCAAACAACTCGCCGAGGACATCAGAAGCAGCCAGCACTTACGTGCCGATGTCCGGCCGGCGCATCGGCTGCACGTGTCGCTCCATGCGCCGGGCGTCTTCTTGGGCGGGCCCGAGGCAATGGCCGCCGCGATCAACGAAGCGGCGCGTGCCACGGCCGCAACCATGCCGGCCTTTGTCGTGGCGTTTGACAGCGTCATGAGCTTTCGCGGGACCCGTCCTCCGCTTGTCTTGCTGCCAAGGAGCGACGTGACGGCGCTTGAGGCGCTTTATCGCCTTCTCGGCCATGCTTTGGTGCGGGCGGGCCTCGGCCGACGCCTGCGATCGGCGTTCACGTCGCATGTGACGTTGTTGTACGGCGACCGTGGTATCGAGGAGCACGCCGTTGACCCGATCACCTGGCTTGTCGAAGACTTCGTACTCATTCACAGCGTAAGAGGCCGAGGACATCGGCTGCTCGGACAATGGACGTTGCATGGATGATGGCTCGAAGCTGACCAGAGAGGACACATGCCCATCGCGATGTACGGCATTCGCAACTGCGACACGATCAAGAAGGCGCGGGCTTGGCTCGAGAGCCACAAGGTCGACTACAGCTTCCACGACTTCAAGACGAAGGACGGCTTCACGCGGGACGATCTCGAGACATGGTGTCAGGCGCTTGGCTGGGAGAAAGTGTTCAATCGCGGCAGTGCGACCTTCAAAAAGCTTCCCGACGCGCAGAAGGAAGGGATCACCAAGGCCAAGGCGATTGCGATGATGCTCGAGCAGCCCTCGATGATCAAACGCCCGGTGCTCGATCTCGGCCGCGGCAAGTTCCTGCTGGGCTTCAAGGCGGACGAATACGAGAAGGCGGTGAAGACGAAGGGGTGATGATTTGCCGTTGTCGTCCCCGCGAAGGCGGGGACCCGGTATTCCGTGTGCTCTCAATCGAGAGACAGGGCGTACTGGATGCCCGCTTTCGCGGGCATGACCGGACAGGGCGGCCGACTGCTCACCGCGTCCACTCCGCCACGGTCAGCACCGCGTCGGCGAATGCTTCCGGCGCTTCCTGCGGCGGGTTGTGCCCGACATTGTCGATGACGCGATGCTCGTGCCGGCCGGTGAATTTCCGCGCATGCTTCGCCGTCCCCCCGAGACCCATCACGCCGTCCGCCGCGCCGTCGATCGTGATCGCCGGGACCGTGATTGGCGGCTGCGCGGCAAGCTCCCGTTCGATCTCGGCGTAAGCGGGATCGCCTGGAACGAGCGCGTAGCGGTGCCGGTACGATTGGATCACGACATCGACGAAATCGGGATTGTCGAACGCTTCCGCTGTCCGGTCGTAAGTCGGATCGTCGAACGCCCAGGTCGGTGACCAAAGCTTCCAGAGCAACTTGCAGAGCGCATGCCGGTTTTGCGTGAGCCCCGCGCGGCCACGCTCGCCGTGGAAGTAATATTGGTACCAGTGGCGATGCTCGTTCTCCGGCCGTGCCGGTTCGCCGGAACGGGCGATGTCCTGGATGTTGTAGCTATTGACCGAGACGAGGCCGCGGGCGCGGTCCGGCCAGAGCGCGGCGACGATGCAGGCGGCGCGGCCGCCCCAGTCGTAGCCGGCGAGCACCGCGCGCTCGATCGCGAGCGCATCGAGCAACGCCAGAAGGTCTGCGCCAAGCGCCGCCTGCTCGCCCGAGCGCGGCGTCTCCGCCGAGAGAAAGCGCGTCGGCCCATAGCCGCGCAGATAGGGCACGATCAGCCGCGCGCCTTTCGCTGCGAGCCACGGCGCCACGGCGTCGAAGGCGTGGATGTCGTAGGGAAAGCCGTGCAGCAACACCACGGGCCATCCCGACGCCGGGCCGGTTTCCTCGTAGGCGACGTCAAGGACGCCGGCTTCGATATGCTTGAGCATGGGGCCTCGCCTGCATGTCCCGAACAGGGCGGCAGCATGCGCGGATCGCACGTGCTCGGCTAGCCATTTGGGCTAGCCACTTGCCTGCGGGGTCGTTCCCTGCCACATGCGCGCCCATGACCATGACCGCCCCCGACGCCGTCCGTGAGTCGCTCGCCACGGAGGTGGCGCGGCGCCGGACCTTTGCCATCATCTCCCATCCGGACGCCGGCAAGACCACGCTGACCGAGAAGCTCCTGCTGTTCGGGGGCGCCATCAATCTGGCAGGGCAGGTGAAGGCGAAGCGCGACCGGCGCTCGACGCGCTCCGACTGGATGGCGATCGAGCGCGAGCGCGGTATCTCCGTCGTCACCTCGGTGATGACGTTCGAGTATCGAGGCTGCGTCTTCAATCTGCTCGACACGCCCGGCCACGAGGACTTTTCCGACGACACCTATCGCACCCTGACGGCCGTCGACTCGGCGGTGATGGTGATCGACGCCGCGCGCGGCATCGAGGCGCGCACGCGCAAGCTGTTCGAGGTCTGTCGGCTGCGCGATATCCCGATCGTCACCTTCGTCAATAAGATGGATCGCGAGAGCCGCGATCCGCTCGAATTGCTCGACGAAATCGAGAAGACACTGGCGCTCGACACCGCGCCGATCACCTGGCCGATCGGGCGCGGGCGCGACTTCATCGGCACGGCGGACCTGTCGTCCTCAGCCGTGCGGCTGATGGAAGGCGATGGCTCGAAGGCTGTTGCCGCGCGCGAGATCGACATCGCCGCAATCAACACAGTCAATGCGACCCTCGACGCTTCAGCGATCGGCGACGAACTCGAGCTCGTCAAGGAGGCGTCGAAGCCGTTCGATCTTACCGCCTTCCGCGATGGGCACCTGACGCCAGTTCTCTTCGGCTCGGCGCTGAAGAATTTCGGCGTCAGCGACCTCCTCGACATCCTCTCCGCCTATGCGCCGCCGCCACGTCCGCAGACGGCCGATAAGGGCACAGTCGCCGCGACCGATCCGGCCATGAGCGCGTTCGTCTTCAAGATCCAGGCGAACATGGATCCCAAGCACCGCGACCGCATCGCCTTCGCGCGGCTCTGTTCCGGCAAGCTCGAGCGCGGGATGAAGGCGAAGCTCGTGCGCACGGGCAAGCCGATGACGCTCGCGACGCCGCACTTCTTCTTCGCGCAGGATCGCGCCATCGCCGACGAGGCCTATGCCGGCGACGTCGTCGGCATCCCCAATCATGGCACGCTGCGCATCGGCGATACGCTCACAGAAGGCGCGGACTTCAACTTCATCGGTGTGCCGAGCTTCGCTGCGGAAATCCTGCGGCGCGTGCGGCTCGGTGACGCGATGAAGGCGAAGAAGCTCAATGCCGCGCTGCAGGAGCTGGCGGAGGAGGGCGTCGTGCAGGTGCTGCGGCCGCGCGACGGCTCACCGGCGCTCGTCGGTGTCGTCGGCCCGCTGCAACTCGATGTGCTGCGCGACCGGCTTGCGAACGAATACGGCGTCGAGGTCGGCTTCGACGTGCCGGAGTTTCAGCTCGCGCGCTGGATTGCCGCGGACGACCGCAAGACGCTCGACACTTTTGTGCAGGCAAACAGCGCCGGCATCGCCGACGACCTCGACGGCGACCCCGTCTTCCTCGCGCGCAACCAATTCTATCTCGACTATACGCGCGAACGTGCGCCCGGCATCACGTTCACCGACGTGAAGGACGTAAAGCGGACAAGTTGAGACTGGGCCGCGTCATTGCCGGGCTTGACTCGGCAATCCACGCCCCCTCCCTTATCCCTCCCCCGCAAGCGAGGGAGGGTAGGGTGGGGGCAGATGCGCGGGTCAAGCCCGCGCATGACGACGAAAGGCAGAAGCCTGATTTAGTTGATCTTGATTGCGGCCGCCGAAATCACGTCAGCCCACAACGCTTTCTCGTCCTCGATCTTCTTGCGCGCTTCTTCCGGCGTCGAAGGATAAGGCGCGATCAATTGCGTCTTCAGCTTTTCCGCGACCGATGGCATCGCTAGAACCGCGCGCACTTCCGCGTTGATTTTGTTGATGACCGCAGGCGGCGTCCCCGCCGGTGCGATCAAGGCATTCCACGCGTCGGACTGCACATCGATGCCGCTTTCCTTCAAGGTCGGAACGTCGGGCAGAAAGGGCGAGCGCTCGGGCGTCGTCACGGCGAGGATTTTGACGGTGCCGGTCGGCAGCTGCGGCGTCACGGAGATCGCGGGAAGACAGACGGCCTGCACTTCGCCGCGGATGACGGCGGTGACCGCCGCCGGCGAACTCGGATAGGGCACATGCACCATCTTGCCGCCACCCGCTTTGAGGCCGATCGCCTCCATACACAGTTGCGAAAGCGAACCGGCGCCGATCGAGCCATAACTGATCGCGCCAGCATCCTTCTTCAGCAGCGCGACGAAATCGGCGACGCTGTTGACGCCAAGGCTCGCCGGCACCGCAAGAACGCTCGGCAACGCGGTGAGCAGCGTGATCGGCGCGATCTCCTTCTGCGGATCGTAAGGAAGCTTCGAAAAGAGGATCGTGTTGATGGCGAGCGGGCCGCCCAGCGAAATCCCGATCGTCGCGCCATCCGGCGTCGCTTTGGCGACGGCGTCGGTGCCGATATTTCCGCTGGCGCCCGGCTTGTTCTCGACGACGAAGGTCTGGTGCAGGCGCTGCTGCAACTGCTCCGCGAGGATGCGGGCCACCATGTCGGGCGTCGAGCCGGGACCGAAGGGAACGACGATCCGTACCATTTTGGTCGGCCACTCCTGTGCCGCCGCGGGAGCCGCCGCAAAAAGGGTGGCGGCCAAAAGCAGAATGAATGTCTTGAGGCGGGACACGGAGGGACTCCGAAAGAAAGGGGGTGGGGTCGCTTCCTCCAACAGGCGAGGCCGTCCGTCAATGGGGGCACCAAAGTTGCCGGTATTCAAGTTACCGGCATTCCCGGCAAAGGCGTTTCTGGGATCGTTCCAAACTGCTATGCCATCCTGGCTCGGCGAGTCCGTTCCGTAAGGAGGTGCCGTGGGCCTGACCACCATGATCCTCGGCTTGGCGCTGTTCATCGGCGTCCATGTCTTCACCACGGCGCGCGGGCAGCGCGCCGCGCTCATCAAGCGTGTCGGTGAGCCGGCTTACAAGATGGGCTATTCCATCCTGTCGCTGATCGGCGTCGTTCTCATTGGCTATGGGTTCGCGCGTTATCGCGCGACCGGCTGGATCGACGTCTGGTACCCGCCGGCCTGGACGCGGCATATTGCGGTCGCGCTGATGTGGCCGGCCATCATCTGCGTCATCGCCGCCTATGCGCGAGGCAATATCCAGCGGACGCTCAAGCATCCGATGCTGGTCGGGGTGAAGCTTTGGGCGGTGGCGCATCTGATCGCCAACGGTGACCTCGGTGCGATCATCCTGTTCGGTTCGATCCTCGCCTGGGCGGGGTATGACCGGGCCACGCTCAAGCGCCGGACCGACCCCGGCGGACCGCCGATCCCGACGGGCGGCTGGCGCAACGATGTCGCAGCGGTCGTTGTCGGGACGATCGTCTACCTGGCGCTCGGCTTCGTCTTTCACCCCTTGGTCATTGGCGTTCCCGCCTTTACGCCGTAGTCGGCAGGCAGGGCGTCGGGCGGGCGATTTCGCTTACGATTCGGCCTTTTGCCACGGCGGCGCCACATCTTTATCCTAACCGGCGCCCGAGCGGGGCCAGCGGGGAAATTGCGTGTCCGATATTTTTCAAGAAGTCGATGAGGAACTTCGGCGCGAACGGCTGCGGGAGATCTGGGCACGCTACGGAAACCTGATCGTCGCGGCGGCCTGCCTCATCGTCCTGGGCGTTGGCGGCTGGCGCGGTTATGAGTGGTGGGAGGCTAAGAAGGCGGCCGAGAACGGGGCGCGCTTCGAGGCGGCGATGGCGCTCGCCAAGGACAACAAGGCAGCCGACGCGCAGGCCGCTTTCAGCCAGATCGCGGCCGATGGCGCGTCGGGCTATCGCATGCTCGCGCGCCTGCAGGAGGCGGCCGGAGTCGCGAAGACCGATTCCGCCGGCGCCGTTAAAATCTATGACACAATCATTGCCGATGGCGGTGCGACCGCTGTAATCCAGGACCTCGCGCGGGTGCGTGCAGGCCTGCTGCTTGCCGATACCGCCTCGCTTGCGGATTTGCGCACGCGTCTCGAAGGTGCCGCCGGCGCCGATCGCGCCTTCCGTCATACGGCGCGCGAAATTCTGGCCTTTGCCGCCTGGCGCGCGGGCGACAGCGGCGAGGCGCGCAAGTGGTCGGAAATGATCCGCCTCGACCCGCAGACGCCGGCCGCAACGCGCAATCGGATCGAGATGCTCAGTGCGCTGATCCAGCCCGAAGCTAAGAGCTAAGGCAAAAGGCCCTTATGCCGCTTACACGCAAAGCCGGATTTGTCGTCGCCGCGTGTCTCGCCTTCGCCCTCTCGGGCTGCGAGACCTCGGACGTGATCGACAAGATGCAGGCGACGGTCCAGGACTGGAACCCGTTCGGCGTCACCAAGACGCCGCTCAAGGGCGAGCGCCGCGAACTTTTTCCGCAAGGAGTGCCGGGCGTGCAGCAGGGAATCCCTCCGGAATACGCGAAGGGAAGCCAGACGATCCCCGATCCGAATACGCCGCCGGAGATTGCGCTCGCGCCGCAGGAGCCCGAGAAGAAGGAAGAGGCTGCGGAAAAGCCGAAGCCGAAACCCAAGAAGCATGCGGCACGGCCAAAGCCGGCGGCGCCCGCACCCGCGTCCCGCCAGGCGAAGCGCAAACCGGCGCCGGAACAGCCCGCTGCCGTCGAGCAGACGGCGCCGGCTGCGCCACAGCCGGCGCCCCAAGCGGCGTGGCCGGCCCCGCCGGCCGCCAATCAGGCGCCGCAATGGCCTGAGCCGTCCAACCAGACTGCGCCGACGGTCTGGCCGGAGCCGCCCAAGCCTGGGCAATTCTCGCGCTGACTTCAGCCAACTGGACGGCCTGCATGCCGGCGGGCCATAACGGGCGACGTCCTCCAGCGATCGCGCCATGACCTTCACCGCCGCCATTGTCGGCCGGCCCAATGTGGGCAAGTCGACCCTGTTCAACCGGCTGATCGGCAAGCGGCTCGCGCTTGTCGACGACCGCCCCGGTGTTACGCGCGACCGCCGGGAAGGTCGGGCTAAGCTCGGCGATCTGCATTTCACGGTGATCGACACCGCTGGCTTCGAAGAGGCGGCGGCTGGAAGCCTGCCGGCGCGCATGCGGGCGCAGACTGAGGTCGCGGTGAAAGACGCGGACGTGATCCTGCTTATCGTCGATGCGCGGGCGGGATTGACGCCGCTCGATCGGGCCTTCGCCGCGATCGTGCGCAAGAGCGGCAAGCCCGTCGTCGTCGTCGCCAATAAGAGTGAGGGCAAGGCCGGCGAAGCTGGCGCGCGCGAAGCCTTTGCGCTCGGGCTTGGTGATCCCGTGCCGCTCTCGGCGGAGCACGGGGAGGGGCTTTCCGACCTTTATGACGCCTTGCGCGCGGCGCTCCCGGAGCAGACGAAAACGCCGGGCTCCGTCACGCTCCGCGAGGCGGGCGAGTCCGGCCCGATCCGCGTCGCGGTCGTCGGCCGGCCGAACGCAGGCAAGTCGACGCTGATCAATACGCTCCTCGGCGACGAGCGCCTGCTCACCGGACCGGAAGCAGGCATCACGCGTGACGCCATCGCCGTCGATCTCGATTGGAAGGGGCGGGCGTTTCGCATTTTCGATACCGCCGGCATGCGACGCCGCGCCAAGGTCGTCGAGAAACTCGAGAAGCTTTCCGTCGCCGACGCACTGGAGGCGATCCGCTTCGCCGAGGTCGTTGTCCTGCTCATGGATGCCCAAGCCCCGTTTGAGGAGCAGGACCTGCGCATCGCCGATCTCGTCGTGCGCGAAGGCCGCGCGCTCGTTGTCGCGATGAACAAGTCCGACCTCATCTCGCGCGGCGAGGCTGCAGGATCGAAGCTGCGCCGCGAGGTTGATCACTGGCTGCCGCAAGTGGCCGGGGTTCCGATCGTCGCGGCGTCGGGGCTGCATGGCGACGGGCTCGATCGCCTGATGCAGGAAATCGTCGATGCGTATGCCGTGTGGAATACGCGCGTGCCGACGGCCGCCCTTAATCGCTGGCTCGAACAGGCGATTGCCGCACATCCGCCGCCCGCGGTCTCGGGCCGGCGCATCAAGGTCAATTACATCACGCAGCCGAAAGCGCGGCCTCCGACCTTCGTGCTCTTCTCGTCGCGCGCTGACGCGATCCCGGAGCAGTACCGGCGCTATCTCGTCAACGGACTACGCGAGGCCTTTGATCTTCCCGGGACGCCGATCCGGCTCACGTTGCGGGAAAAGGACAATCCCTATGCGGGGAGGGCGCGGAAGAAGTCCTGACGGAGCGTACTAGGTCCGCGCCTTCGCGGAGACGCCGACTGAGATTGCCGCCACACTTCGAAAAAGGCTTACGCCGGCCGCCGGAAATCCAGCCACGCCTTCGTCGGGTAGTCGTAAAGCCGGCCGTTTTCCGTGCAGCTCGGCAGGCAGAGCGGCAGGATCGCGGCCGAGAGTTGCTCCGGTGTATCGAGCGTCTCCGGGTCTTCGCCCGGCATTGCGATCGCGCGCATGCGCGTGCGGATCGGACCGGGATTGACGAGGTTCGCGCGCACAGGCGTCGTCGCTATCTCGGCAGCGTAGGTGCGCACCATCATGTCCACCGCCGCCTTCGACGTCGCGTAAGGGCCCCAATAAGCCGCGCCGCGCGTCGATGCGCCGGAGGTGAGAAATACTGCGCGGCCCGCGTCCGACATCCGCAGCAGCGGATCCATGGAGCGGATCAGCCGCCAGTTCGCCGTGACGTTCACCGCCATCACGTCGTCCCACACCTTCGGCTCGATATGGCCAAGCGGGGAGAGCACGCCAAGGATGCCGGCATTGCCGACGAGCACATCGAGACGCTTGTGGCGCTCGTAGAGCGCGGCGCCAAGGCGGTCGATGCCGTCATAGTCCTTCATGTCGAGAGGAACGAGCGTCGCGGTGCCGCCCTGCACCTTGATCGCGTCGTCGAGTTCTTCAAGGCCGCCGACGGTGCGCGCGACGGCGACGATGTGAGCGCCCGCCTGCGCGAGCGCGCGCGAAAGCGCAAAGCCGATGCCGCGCGAGGCGCCGGTGACGAGGGCGATGCGATTAGCGAGGGGTTTGCTGGTCATACCAAATCTCTCAATCGTCATGCGCG
Organism: Variibacter sp.; assembly: GCA_050187875.1. Lineage (GTDB taxonomy): Bacteria > Pseudomonadota > Alphaproteobacteria > Rhizobiales > Xanthobacteraceae > JAFKKS01. The sequence goes on along the minus strand of JBFWXB010000008.1, from coordinate 18,343 downwards.
GGCTTGACCCGCGCATCCATCATTTCTTGAAGAAGGGATGGATTGCCGGGTCAAGCCCGGCAATGACGGAGGATTAACTCGCCTCGGCGAGCAACGAAAGCTGACGCGGCGTGGAATCCTTTGCCGTCTGATCGGTCAGCGGCGTCGGATAGTCGCCGGTGAAGCAGTGGTCGGTGAATTGCGGCCGGACCGGGTCGCGGCCCTCGAAGCCCATCGAGCGGTAGATGCCCTCGACCGAGAGGAAGGCGAGGGAATCTGCGCCGATGAACTTCCGCATGCCCTCGAGGTCGTGGGTCGCGGCGAGCAGCTTGTCCTGCTCCGGCGTGTCGATGCCGTAATAATCAGGATGCGTGATCGGCGGCGAGGCGATGCGGAAATGCACCTCCTTCGCGCCCGCGTCGCGCATCATCTGTACGATCTTCACTGACGTTGTGCCGCGCACAATCGAGTCGTCGAGGAGGACGATGCGCTTGCCCCGTACCACCGCGCGGTTGGCCGAATGCTTCAGCCGCACGCCGAGCTGGCGGATGTGCTGCGTCGGCTCGATGAAGGTGCGCCCGACATAGTGGTTACGGATGATGCCGAGCTCGTAGGGGATGCCGGCTTCCTGCGAATAGCCGATCGCGGCCGGGACGCCAGAGTCCGGCACCGGCACGACGACGTCGGCGCCGGCCGGCGCCTCGCGGGCGAGCTCGCGGCCCATGGTCTTGCGGATTTCGTAGACGCTGCGGCCGCCGACGATGGAGTCGGGCCGTGAAAAATAGATGTACTCGAAGATGCAGGGCCGCGCCTGCATCGGCGGGAAGGGCTTGTGCGACTGTGCGCCGTCGTCGTCGAAGACCACGACTTCGCCGTTCTCGATGTCGCGGACATATTTGGCGCCGATGATGTCGAGCGCGCAGGTCTCCGACGCAAGGATCGGGCAGCCGTCGAGCTCGCCGAGCACGAGCGGGCGGATGCCGAGCGGATCGCGCGCGCCGACGAGCTTCTTGTTGGTGAGGCCGACGAGGGAGTAAGCGCCCTCGATCATGCGCAGCGCGTCGATGAAACGCTCGACGAAGCGATTGCGGCGCGACTGCGCGACGAGATGCAGAATGACCTCGGTGTCGGTCGTCGACTGCATCATCGCGCCGTTCTTCACGAGTTCGCGGCGCAGCGTCAGACCGTTGGTGATGTTGCCGTTATGGCCGACGGCGAAGCCGCCGGCATTGAGCTCGGCGAAGAGCGGCTGGACGTTGCGCAGGATCGTCGCGCCCGTCGTCGAATAGCGCACATGCCCGACGGCGGAGCGTCCGGGCAGGCGGTCGATGACCTCGCGGCGGGAGAAGGCATCGCCGACGAGGCCCATGCGGCGCTCGGAGTGGAAGCGGTTGCCGTCGAAGGAGACGATGCCGCAGGCTTCCTGGCCGCGATGCTGCAAGGCATGCAGGCCGAGCGCCGTGATCGCGGCGGCGTCTGGATGGCCGTAGATGCCGAAGACGCCGCACTCTTCACGCAGGCGGTCGCCATCCTGGTCGCTGGGAAGATCGTGAGGGAGATGGGGAGCTTCGCTCATCATACCTTCCGCAAGCTGTCGAACATCACGGCTCAGCGCGTTTTAGGCGCAGAGGACTGAAGAAGCTGTTGCATTTCCGCCCGGTCGGAACGGCCGTAGCCGGGCTGCTCATCGGGCGCCTTGATCGAACCGGTCCGGTCACCGCCGTCCCGCTCGGACTTCGTCCCCGGGGCGGGCGCCTCCGCCGGCTCCTGTTCCTCGCGCGGGCGCTTGAACTTACGAAGATACGTTTCCGGATCGTCCGGCAACATGGATTTAAGGCTCTCGCCGGCGCTCTGCAATATCACGCGGGACTTGGCGTTGCGGACCCAATCCGGTTGTTTTTCGGGCGGTTGCACCAGCCAATCAAAGAACAGGAAGGCCACGACCACGATCAAGAGGCCGCGGGCGAGCCCGAAGAGGAAACCCAAAGTCCGGTCGAGCGCGCCGACGCGGCTGTCGAGGATGGCGTCGGAAATCCGCACGGTGATGATGGAGACGATCAGCAGCGTGCCGAGAAAGAGCACGGCGACCGTGACGCCCTTCGCCACGATGTCCTGGCTGACATATTGCTGGACGATCGGCAGGAATTTCGGGAAGCCCAGCGCCGCAACGATCGCTGCCGCAGCCCAGGATGCGATGGAAAGCACCTCGCGGATGAAGCCGCGCACCATGGCGAGCAGGCCCGAAATGAGCATGACGCCGAGAAGGATGATGTCGAGAAGCGTGATCGGCATTCCAGGCTCGTCAGATCCCCGGGCTGCATCCCACCCAAAGAGGCCCAAAAGGGACCCGACGGGCCGGTGCGGGAATCGGAACCCGGCGGCGAAGGCGCGGGCCGTGTATAGCGGGGCTAACGGCGTCCGTCACCCGTCTTTCACCGAACTGTCAACGATGCTTTTTGCTGCTTTTCCCCACGCGCCACGATGTCGGCGACGAGATCGGCGAGGGCGGCAATGCCGGTCACCTTCAGCCCCGATTCCGCCCCGCTTTCGCCGCGGCCGGATTCGGGCATGAAAACGCGGGAAAAGCCGAGCTTCCCGGCCTCCCGCAGGCGCGTCGGGCTCTGCACCACCGGCCGGACCGCGCCGGAGAGCGAAATCTCGCCGAAATAGGCGGCGTCCGTCGGGAGCGGCGCATGCGCGAGGGAGGAGACGAGGGCCGCGGCCGCCGCAAGGTCGGCCGCCGGTTCCTGGATACGCAAGCCCCCGGCGACGTTGAGGTAAACGTCGTGGGTGCCGAGCCGCACGCCGCAATGCGCCTCGAGGACCGCGAGCAGCATCGAAAGCCGGCTCGGGTCCCAGCCGACCACGGCGCGGCGCGGCGTGCCCAGCGAGGTTGGCGCGACGAGCGCCTGGATTTCGACGAGCAGCGGCCGCGTCCCCTCGATCCCGGCGAAGACCGCCGTACCGGGCGTGCCGAGGTCGCGTTCGGAGAGGAAGAGCTCCGAGGGGTTGGCAATCTCGCGCAACCCGGCCCCGGTCATCTCGAAGACGCCGATCTCGTCGGTCGGGCCAAAGCGGTTCTTCATCGCCCGCAGAATGCGGAACTGGTGCGAGCCTTCGCCCTCGAAGGAGAGCACGGCGTCGACCATGTGCTCGACGACGCGGGGACCGGCGATCTGCCCGTCCTTGGTGACGTGGCCGACGAGGATGATCGCGGCGCCCGAGCGCTTGGCGAAGCGGATCAGCGCCTGCGCCGCGCCACGCACCTGCGTCACAGTGCCGGGCGCGGCTTCGACGGCGCTCGTCCACATCGTTTGAATGGAGTCGATGACGACGAGCCGCGGCGTCGCGCCTTGGGAGAGGGTCGCGATGATGTCCTCAACCGCCGTCTCGGCGGCGAGCTCGACCGGCGCCTGTGCGAGGCCGAGGCGCTCCGCGCGCATGCGCACCTGCGCGACGGCCTCCTCGCCGGAGATGTAGACGGCGCGCTGCTTCAGCTTCGCAAGCGAAGCCGCGGCCTGGATCAGCAGGGTCGACTTGCCGATACCGGGGTCGCCGCCGACAAGCAAAACCGAGCCGCGCACGAAGCCACCGCCGGTGACCCGATCGAGTTCGCTGATGCCGGAGGCAAGGCGCGGCGCCTCCTGCGTTTCGCCGGTCAGGGGCTCGAGCGCGAAAGCGCGTCCTTTGCGGGTCGGGCGCGCGCCGGGCAGCGCGCTGTCGGCCGGCGAGCCTTCCTCGGTGATGGTGTTCCATTCGCCGCAAGCTTCGCACTTGCCCTGCCAGCGCCCATAGACGGCGCCGCAGTTCTGGCAGACGAAGTTTTCGGTCCGGCGAGCCATCGCCGCAATCGAGGCGAGCCGCGCGACATTGTCAACGCGGCTGTTGCTCTGTGCTCAGGTCTCTATCGGCCGCGGGTCCCCGAAAGAGCAGGGAAGCCGTCCCCATCACCGCCGTCGGCCAGGACCTTGAGTCGCGCCTTCATGGACGCGATTTCGGCCTGCTGCGAGGCGATGATCTCTTCGGAAAGCTGACGGGTCAGCGGATCTCTCCCCTGGACCAGGAGGAGGCGCGCCATATCGATCGCGCCCTGATGATGCGGGATCATCATGGCGAGGAAGTCGCGGTCCGGATCGCCGCTCATCGGCGCGGCGTCCATGGCCGACATCATCGCCTGCATTCGTTCATGCATCGCGTCGGCAAACGCCGCCGCATTGCCCGCGTGGCTGTGCTTGTGGGCTGGCTCGCTCACGCCGTTTGGCTCCTTGCGCCCGGGCGCACATAGACGAGGTTGATGCTCTTCTTATTGCGCAAACGGCCGGAGGGCAAAGCGAGCTCTCCCAGCGGGATTTGTGCGATAAAGCGCGGTTTCAACGGGTCCGTTATCTCGAAAGCGGAGCAGACCGTCTGGCCCGCGTTCGGCGTGTTCGGAAGTTGATCCTGCTCGTGGGCGACGTAGAGCAGCGTCTGCTCCGGATTGGTCCACAGCCCGTGCGCCTCGCGCCCGTGACTGAAGAATGTGTCGACGACCTTGCGCTGCCCTGGCGCGGCGCTGCGATCGATGATCGCGATCCGGCTCGACGCAATGCCGTCGGGGCCGCTGTCGTCGACGCGCGCGAGGCTCGCGTAAATGACCTTGCCCCGATCGTTCTCTGCAAACTCTACATGATTGGGCCGCGCCATGGTGCCCAGCGGTACTGTATCCAGCCGGCGGAACGGCGCCTTCGTCTCGCGTGCCGACAGCGCATCCGCGAGCTTGTGCGAGAGCCACACTTCTGCGCCATCCGGCGAGGTCTTGAGGAAGGGCGTGAAGCCGAATCGATCCTCCGACGTGATGTCCAGGGTCGTTTGACGGCGCGGGTGGCTGAATCCGCTATCATCGGGATTGACGTCGAACACGTCGACGGCGGACGCCTTCTGCGAAATCACGAAGGCGAGCTTCCCATCGTGGGAAAACCAAGACTGCGCCGGACCATTGAGCGTTTCGATATAGCTTCGGATGACGGTCGGCCGGCCTTCTTTGGCGGCATCGACGTCGATGATGGCGATTCGATCTTCTCCACGTACCGTCACCCACAACTCCTTGCCGTTGCGCGTGAAGGTTGGCTCGTGCGGCTCCCTGCCAACCAAGATGCCGCTGCTGAGAATCTCGGGATTTGTGCCGTCCTTCGCTTGCGGGTTAGGGCGTCCGCCAAGCGCCTTCTTTGTCCGGGTATCGATCAGATAGACGTTGCTGGTCCCGCGCCCCGTGGTGGCGATCAGCGAATTGTCCGGTGAAGGGGCCGCGCCATGGATCGATATGGCGCCATGATAGAGCGGCTTCTGGATCATCGCCGTATGCGGCGGAGCAATGCCGCCGGTGACAAAGCGGAAGGGTGGGCGCGGATCCTCGTCGAAGGTCGTCAGGTTCACCGTTGCCGAGACGGTGTTGGTGCGGGGATCGATAACCGCGAGGGTGTTGGAATCTTCGTTGCAGATGAAGACCCCGTCGCCGTCCTGGATGCCGGGCGAGGTTTGCTGCGCGGCCGCTTCGTGCTGGCCCATGGTGCCGAGAACGGTGGCGGTGGCTGTGGCCTGCATGAAAGTCCGCCGGGTGAGTGGCATACGGAATCCTCCGTGTCGCGAACGAATGGGCTCCCTGGGACGAGAACACCCGGCCACGCCTAACTGCGCGACGTTGGGTCATCGGTCCCGGTCAAAAAGTTTTGAATGTCAGGGAGCAGACGATGCCATTCGAGCATCAAACGTCGCGATAAACGCGGCGGTAGCGCTGGCCGAGGCTTGTCAGCACTTCATAGCCGATTGTTCCGGCATGGGCGGCAAAGTCGTCGACGCCGATGGATTCGTCGAGCAGGGCGACGAGGCTGCCGCGCCGGACCGACGTCTCCGGCACATCGGTCACGTCGATTGCGATGAGGTCCATCGAGATGCGGCCGGCGATCGGGCAGCGGTGCCCGGCGACGATGGCTTCCGCTCCTTGCCGGCTGTCGGACGCGCCGCCGGCGCGGATCAGGCCGTCGGCATAGCCGATCGAGATCACCGCAAGCCGCGTCGGGCGCCGCGCCGTCCAGACTGCCCCATAGCCAACCGCCTCGCCTTGGGCGACGGCACGGATTTGGATGACGCGGCCTTCGAGCCGCACGACGGGGCGCATGACATTGGTGTGTCCGGGCGTCGGGTTCGCGCCGTAGAGCGCGACCCCGGGGCGGACCAAATCGTGGTGGGTGTCGGGGCCGAGGAAAATGCCCGACGAGTTCGCAAGCGACGCCGGGAGCTGCGGAAAGAGCGTCCGTATCTCCGAGAACGTGCCGATCTGCTTGGCATTGAGCGGATGCGCCGGCTCGTCGGCGCAAGCGAGATGGCTCATGAGCAGCGAGAGGTTGAGCTCATGCAAGTCGTTGCGGCGAGCGAGGGCGGTCGCCTCGCGGGGCCGCAGGCCGAGGCGGTTCATGCCGGTGTCGACATGCAGCGCCGCGCCACCCGACCAGCCGGCCGCGGCGGTGAAGGCCTGCCACTCGGCGACTTCCTCCATGCTGCCGAGGACGGGGCGCAGATTGTCGGCGGCGTAAGCGGGGGCGCTCCCCGGCAGCAGACCGTTGAGGACATAGATCGCCGCATCCGGCGCCACGGCGCGCGCGCGTTTCGCTTCGGACAGATGCGCGACGAAGAAAGTACTGCAGCCGGCGGCCGCGAGGGCAGGGGCGACGCGCTCGATTCCGCAGCCATAGGCATCGGCCTTGATCACGGCCGAACATTCCGCTGGCGCCGCGCGGCGCGCGAGCTCGCGCCAGTTGGCGGTGATCGCACCCAGATCGATGGTGAGGATGCCACCGGCTTCGGTTTCGGCGGGTTCCATTGCTTTCGGCGAGGCTGACATCACGGCCGCTTCCGGCGTGACGGGCCGGTGGCCCGCATCAGTAGGCGGCCGGCAGACGGCTTTCGTCGGCAAGATTCGAAAAGCGCGTCACGTCGTCCTTGAACTGGAGCGGAACCGTGCCGGTCGGTCCATGGCGCTGCTTGCCGATAATGACTTCGGCCTTGCCGTGCGCGATTTCCATTTCCGTCTGCCACTTGAAGTGCTCTTCCGTGCCCGCTCGTGGTTCGCGGTTCTTGAGATAGTACTCCTCGCGATAAACGAACATCACTACGTCGGCGTCCTGCTCGATCGAGCCCGATTCACGCAGGTCCGAGAGCTGCGGGCGCTTGTCGTCGCGGCTTTCGACCTGACGGGAGAGCTGCGATAGCGCCAAAATTGGAACATTCAGTTCCTTCGCCAAAGCCTTGAGGTTGGTGGTGATCTCGGTGATTTCCTGGACGCGTCCCTGGGACGCGCGGCTGGTCGAGCCGGCGAGAAGCTGCAGATAGTCGACGACCAGCATGTCGAGGCCACGCTGGCGTTTGAGTCGCCGCGCGCGGGCCGCAAGCTGGGCAATCGAGAGGCCGCCGGTTTCGTCGATATAGAGCGGCAGCGTTTCCATCTCGCGCGAAACATCGACGATGCGTTCGAAATCGCGATTGTCGATCTCGCCGCGGCGAATGCGGTAGGAGGGAATCTCCGTCTGCTCGGAGATGATGCGGGTGGCGAGCTGCTCCGACGACATTTCGAGGGAAAAGAAACCGATGATGCCGCCATCCACGGTGGCGATGCGCCCGTCAGCCTGCGTCTCGCCGCGCCAGGCGCGGGCGATGTTATAGGCGATGTTGGTCGCGAGCGCCGTTTTGCCCATGCCCGGGCGGCCGGCGAGAATGACGAGGTCGGATTTCTGCAGGCCGCCCATCATGCGGTCGAGATCGGAGAGGCCCGTCGCGACGCCGGAGAGTTTTCCGTCGCGCTCGTAGGCGTTCGCGGCCATGTCGACGGCCGTCTTGAGTGCGGACGTGAAGCGCTGAAAGCCGCCGTCGTAGCGGCCGGTCTCGGCGAGCTCGTAGAGGCGGCGCTCGGCGTCTTCGATCTGCGCGCGCGGGGCGAAATCGACCGGCGCGTCGAAGGCGACATTGACCATGTCTTCGCCGATGACGATCAGCGTGCGGCGCGTCGACAGGTCGTAGATCGTGCGCCCGTAATCCTGCGCGTTGATGACGGTCGTTGCTTCCGCCGCAAGGCGGGCGAGGTATTGGCTGACGGTGAGCCCGGCGATGTCGAGGTCGGCGGGCAGGAACGTCTTCAGTGTGATCGGCGTCGCGACCTTTCCCGCGCGGATCAGACTGCCGGCAAGCTCGAAGATCTTCTGATGCAGCGGCTCGAAAAAGTGTTCCGGCGCGAGAAAATCCGAAACACGATAGAACGCCTCGTTGTTGACGAGCATCGCGCCAAGGAGCGCCTGCTCGGCCTCGAGGTTGTGAGGTGCGGAACGATAGAGCGGCTCCGGCTCGCTCGGTTTCCGTCGTGTCGAATCGATCAGAGCCATGGATCAGTCAGTACAAGAAAGCGGCGGTGACATCGTGGCGATAGCACGAAGCGTTGCGCCGTGTCGGCGCGAACTTCCGTATTCGGCGCGTTATCCCGCAATCCCCATTGTTCGCGATCACTCCAACGCGCAAAAAGAAAATCCGCTTGACGTGCGCCTTCTGTAACGGAAACCCGCATCGGCACGATGGCTGTGTCGACATCGCGATGGCGCCGGCGCTTGTCGCAAGACGCCGATGCTCCTCACGATGTGAATGCCGCGAATCGCCGAGCGATTATGCCTTGGAATTGACAAGACGATGCGGCTTCACAACCGCTCGTGATGCAGAAATTTAGTGAAAATAAAGCGCGTCCGGTCTATGCGGACGGTACAAGTCGTCCGAAACCGGGCGCGCGAAGCAACGGTAGGACGATGCGGCGATACCAGACACGACAGACGCGGATGGCAGTGCAGGGCGTGATCGCCGCTGCGGGCCTGCTCCTTGGTGCGTCGCTTGCCACAGCGCAGGACCTCGACCAAGGCAAGACGCCGGCGCAGCTTTTCTCAAGCAATTGCACGGCGTGCCACAAGACGCCCCAAGGTCTCGGCAAGGGCAACAGTCCGGGCGCGATCGCGAGCTTCCTGCGCCAGCACTATACGACCGGCACGGCGACGGCGACGGCGCTCGCATCTTATGTGGCGGCAGCCGGACCCGCGCCGGCGCCGCGCGCGGCGACGCGTCCCCCGAAAACCGCTCCGGGCCGTATCGAGCCGCCGGGCGCCATCGCGCATGCCCGCACGCAAGAGAATCCCGACCGCGTTCCGCCGAAGCCTGAGGGCGAACCGCGCGCGCGGTCCGAGGCGGCGGGTGCTCATCCGCCGGCCGCAGCGTCGGCGCGCCGCCGGCCGGGCGAGCTTCCGAGCGTCGCGTCGGACCCCTCGCCCGTCATTATCACGCAGAACCCCGTGGCTCTGCTGCCGAGCGCGCCGATAATCCGCGACATGGTCGTGCCGCGGCAATCATCGGCTGGCGGTCCGCACGGACGCGGCGCTACCGCCGCATCCACTGCGACGGCCGCCGCCGCAGCGAAGCCCGATCAGCCCGGATTCTCTTCACCCTTGCCCTGAGCGGCAGCGCCGGCTTCTTCGGGACCTTCACCCTTGTCGAAGAAGGCTTCCGCCGCTTCGGCGGGCTCTTCCTCGTCCGCGCCACCCTCACGGCGGATGGTGACGTCCTCGCCGCGCGCCTGGCGCTCGGCCTCGTCGGCGCTGCGCGCGACGTTCACCGTCACGGCGACGTCGACTTCCGCATGCAGGGCGACCGGCACCTTGTGCATGCCGATCATCTTGATCGGGGCATTGAGGGCGATCTGGTTGCGATTGACCATGAAGCCAGCCTCGCCAATGAGTGCGGCGAGGTCGCGGGTCGAGACCGAGCCGTAAAGCTGGCCGGTTTCGGACGCCTGACGCAGAACGATGAAGGTCTGCCCGTCAAGCTTCGTGCCGACCTTCTCGGCTTCGCCCTTTTCCTTGAGATTGCGTACCTCGAGGTCGGCCCGCATGGTCTCGAACCGCTTGCGGTTGGCGTCGGTTGCGCGTAGCGCCTTGCCCTTAGGCAGGAGGAAATTGCGCGCGAAGCCGTCCTTCACGCGGACGATTTCGCCCATCTGGCCGAGCTTCGCGACACGCTCTAGCAGGATCACTTCCATACCTTTTTCTCCATCATCTTGAATGCGTTGAATTGTGTTGTTGCGATTATGTCTGCAGTCGCGGCGGGCCACTTTTGGGGCCAGCGCGGCTGCGGAGATCGAAGAAGGTGTCGGCGACGCCGATCATCGCCATGACGAGGATCGGCCAGCCGAAAATGACGATCATGGCGTAAGTCGAGCCGAGGATCAGGCCACGGCTTGGGCGGCCCAAGGTCAAGGCGTGCAGGATGGCAAGCCCAAGCAGGCAGTAGGCCATCAGCAGACCCGACGCGAAAATGCCGCCAAGGAGGCCGAAGAGCCCTGGCAGAAACGAGATGACGACGAGGGCCGCCAACGCCGCGGAGGCGAGCCTCGGGAAGGTGATCGCGGCGAGGTCCGGCCATGGCCTGCGCAGGCGGCCGGAGATGTTCACGACCCGCGCGGCGAGCCAGAGGGAGACGACATTGGTCGTCGTCGTGAAGACGGCAACCGCCGGCGGAACCACGAGCACCAGGAACTCGACAACCGCTTTAGGGTCTTTGACGCCGGGAATTTCGAGAGGCGTGCCCTCAGGCTTGTTCGCCTGGGCGCGCAACAGCGTTTCGAACAGCTTTGTCAGGCCGGCATGGATGCCGTCGCTGTGCATGGACAGATTGAGCAGTCCAAGCGCTACCACGAGGGCGCCAAGGCTTCCGGCCCACAGGACGATCCGCCCGACCGGATACCATTCGAGCGTGGTGGTCGTTCCGTCCTCGTCCTTGATCGGACGCGCGAGCAGGGCGAGATAGCCAAGCCACCAGGCGGGCAGGCCGATGCCGATCAGGAAGGTCAGAAAGAAGAGGCCGCCGAATCCGACCGAGAGGCTGCCGGCGGCCACGAACGCGGCGATCAAGCCCGCGATATGGCTCCAGCCGATGGCCGCGATGAGGATCGGCAGCGGCGCGAGATAGAACAGCGGGATCGCGAGCAGCGAGCCGGACGCAATCGACGCGAACAGGAGCGCAGAAGCTGCGCCCGCCGCAATCCCGATCAGTCCCATCTGCATCATCGTTCGCTGTCCCGCTCGGCGCCGGACGTCCGGTCGCCTGGAATTGAGCGGTTAGAGGCGAGTCGGCGCCCGCCCCAACCATAAGTCCGCGACCTTGCGGGTCGCGGATCAGGCCATCTGCCTCAGCGGATGACGTAGGGCAGGAGCCCCAGAAACCGGGCGCGCTTGATGGCGGCCGCGAGTTCGCGCTGCTTCTTGGCCGAAACCGCGGTGATGCGGCTCGGCACGATCTTGCCGCGCTCGGAGACATAGCGCTGCAGCAGGCGCACGTCCTTGTAGTCGATCTTCGGCGCATTGGCGCCCGAGAACGGACAGGTCTTGCGCCGCCGGAAGAATGGCCGCCGGCCTCCGCCACCACCGCCCATACTCATGCTGCGTCTCCTTCACCGGCGTCGTCGCGCGATCCGCGCCGCCCGCCATCACGATCATCGTCGCGGTCGCGGCGGCGCTCGCCGCCACGGCGGTCGTCACGCTCGCGGTCGCGGTCGGCCTTGCGCATCATCGCCGACGGGCCTTCCTCAAGCTCGTCGACCCGGATCGTGAGGTAACGCAGCACGTCTTCGCTCAGGTGCTGCTGGCGTTCGACCTCGGTCAAGGCGGCCGCCGGCGCATCGACATTGAGAAGCGTGAAATGCGCCTTGCGGTTCTTCTTGATGCGATAGTTGAGGGACTTCACGCCCCAGTATTCGTTCTTGGTGACTTTGCCGCCGGCCTGTTCGATGACGCCGGTATATTGCGCGGTCAGCTCTTCGACCTGCTGCGCGGTCAGATCCTGCCGCGCGAGATAGACATGCTCGTAGAGGGGCATCGTGCCTTTCCTGTTGTCGCGCAGGCATTTGCCTCGTTCCGTTAGGGAAAGAGTGCAGCCTGCTCGCTTGCGCCCGGCGCTTAGCCACTCAAGCCTTCGGAAAGGCTCGAATACCCGAGATGCGGAAACACGGGACGACGGACCGACCGGTCCTGCCGCCAACCCGAAGGCGGCGGCCGTCCGTTCAGCTCCCGACCGGGACGAAGCGGAAGCGCGGGTTATACGCAGATGCGAAAGGAAAACAAGGGGAAACGGCGGCGGCGCCGCTATTTCATGCGCCGCATGACGGTATCGAGCGAATAGCCGAAGCCGACAAGGCCGGCCCCGGCCAAGCCGCCGGCGATGATCGCATGATCGCTCAAGCCCAGGCCCGGGCCCATGACCCAATAGAGGCCGACGGCCGCCGCCACGGCCAGCGCGAGAGGAACCACAAAACGCGAGAGCATCGCCATGCGGTGAATGTGCCTAAGCAGAGCGCCGGAGGCTAGAGGCTCCGGCGCCCTCGCAAACAAATTTTGGCGACCGTTGCGCCGCCGCCGCGATCGTCAGCCGCGCGGCTGCGGGACGATGCGGATATAGGGCTTCGGCGACTTCCAACCCTGCGGGTATTGCTTCTTCGCCTCTTCGTCGGAGACCGAGCCGGAAATGATCACATCCTCGCCCTGCTTCCACTGCACGGGGGTCGAGACCTTGTGCTTCGCGGTGAGCTGCAGCGAGTCGATGACGCGCAGCACCTCGTCGAAGTTGCGGCCCGTGCTCATCGGGTAGACGAGGATAAGCTTGATCTTCTTGTCGGGGCCGATGACGAACACGTTGCGGACGGTCTGGTTGTCGGTCGGCGTACGCTTGGTGACGTCACCGGAGGCGCTGGCCGGCAGCATGCCCCAGGCCTTGGAGATCGACAGGTCGGTATCGCCGATCATCGGGTAGTTCGGCGCGAAACCTTGCGTCTCCTTGATGTCGGCGGCCCAGTCGGCGTGCCGGTCGACCGGGTCGACAGAGAGGCCGATGATCTTCACGCCGCGCTTATCGAATTCCGGCTTGATGCGCGCCATGTAGCCGAGCTCGGTCGTGCAGACCGGGGTGAAATCCTTGGGGTGCGAGAAAAGGACCGCCCAGGAGTCCCCGATCCAGTCGTGGAAGCGGATTTTGCCCTCCGTCGTCTGGGCTTCGAAATCGGGGGCGGTATCGCCAATCTGCAGGGCCATGGACGTCACTCCGTTGTGTGCAATGTCATGTGTCGGAAGACCAATGTCATTCGGCATATAGGCTGCAAAAATGCGCCGCACCAGCGTTGACGCGACGCGGGATGAAGCTTGCTTCCGGCCGCGCCATGGGGAGGAAAATCGCCTCCCTTAAGGCGGCGGGGCGAACAACATTTTCGGCCGCCGGCCGGGCCGCGCGCACGTTGACATTTCGCCCTGCGCACCGCAAAGGCCAGAGGTCCGACCGGTTCTTCCTCCAGCTCCTGTCCGCGCGATGTTCAAACGCATCCTCATTGCCAATCGCGGCGAGATCGCCTGCCGGGTCATCAAGACCGCACGGCGCATGGGCATCGCGACCGTTGCCGTCTATTCCGACGCCGACCGCGACGCGCTGCATGTCGAGATGGCAGACGAGGCCGTGCATATCGGCCCGCCGGCGGCGGCACAGTCCTATCTTGACATCGAGAAGATACTCGACGCCTGCCGAAAAACGGGCGCGGAAGCGGTGCATCCGGGTTACGGCTTTCTTTCCGAGCGCGAGGCGTTCGCCGAGGCGCTCAAGAAAGCTGGCATTGTCTTCATCGGCCCCAATCCCGGCGCCATCGCTGCCATGGGCGACAAGATCGAATCCAAGAAAGCGGCGGCGAAGGCCAAGGTTTCGACCGTGCCCGGTCATCTCGGCGTTATCGAGGATGCTAAGCAGGCGCTCAAGATCGCCCAGGAGATCGGCTTCCCGGTGATGATCAAGGCCTCCGCCGGCGGCGGCGGCAAGGGTATGCGCATCGCGTATTCGGCGAAGGAGGTCGAAGACGGTTTCGATCGCGCACGCTCGGAGGCGAAATCCTCCTTCGGCGATGACCGCGTCTTCATCGAGAAATTCATCACCGATCCGCGCCACATCGAAATCCAGGTGCTCGGCGACAAGCACGGCAACGTCATCCATCTCGGTGAGCGCGAATGCTCGATCCAGCGCCGCAATCAGAAGGTGATCGAGGAGGCGCCGTCGCCGCTTATCGACGCCGCGACCCGCGCCAAGATGGGCGCACAGGCCGTCGCGCTCGCCAAGGCCGTGAACTACGACTCGGCGGGCACCGTCGAGTTCGTCGTCGGGCAGGACAAGAGCTTCTACTTCCTCGAGATGAACACGCGGCTGCAGGTCGAGCATCCGGTGACGGAGCTCGTCACCGGCATCGACCTCGTCGAGCAGATGATCCGCGTCGCGGCGGGTGAGAAGCTCGCGCTCAAGCAGGCGGACGTGAAGCTGAATGGCTGGGCTGTCGAGAGCCGCATCTATGCGGAGGACCCGTACCGCAACTTCCTGCCCTCGGTCGGGCGGCTCATCCGCTACCGGCCGCCGGAGGAAGGAAAGCGCGACGGCGTCACGGTGCGCAACGACACCGGCGTTTACGAGGGCGGCGAGATCCCGATCCACTACGACCCCATGATCGCCAAGCTCGTGACGCACGCGCCGACGCGGGCGGCCGCGATTGACGCGCAGGCGGACGCGCTCGACGAATTCTATGTCGACGGGCTGCAGCACAACATCCCGTTCCTCGCCGCGCTGATGGCGCATCCGCGCTGGCGCGCGGGCAAGCTCTCGACCGGCTTCATCGCCGAGGAATTCCCGAAAGGCTTTCACGGCCGAGAGCTCGCCGACGCGGATTTGCGCGTGCTCGCCGCGGTCGCGGCGGCGATCGACCATGTGGCGGGCGAGCGCAAGCGCCGGATTTCCGGCCAGCTCACCGGCCGCGCCGTGACGCGCGAGCGCGACCGCTGCGTGTTCCTCGAAACCGTCGCGGGTTCGACCGTCTCGCCGCCGCGCGAGCAGAGGCTGACGATCACGCGCGCGGGCGAGGCGCTGTCTGTGCGCTTCGGCAACGACACGCTCACGCTCGAGAGCGACTGGGCGCCGGGCGAGCGCCTCTGGCGCGGGCGCGTCGGCGACGAAGAGGTCGCGGCGCAGGTGCGCCCGCTCCCGAACGCTTACGACCTCACCTGGCGCGGGATGCGTGTGCGCGCGCATGTCTACACCGAAGCCGAAGCCGCCGCCGCGCGGCTGATGCCGGTCAAGAGCGCGGCCGACAGCGGCAAGAAGCTCCTCTGCCCGATGCCGGGCCTCGTCGTCTCGATCGCCGTCAGCGAGGGCCAAGAGGTGAAGGCCGGCGAGACGCTCGCCGTCGTCGAGGCGATGAAGATGGAGAACGTGCTGCGCGCCGAATATGACGGGACGATCAAATCCGTCCGCGCGAAGCCCGGCGAGACGCTGGCGGTCGACGCCGTGATTCTCGAGTTCGCCTGAGCGCCTCTACCGCGCCGTCGCGCGCATCATCCCGCGACCAGCCGCAGCAGGATCACCAGCACCACCACGCCGACGAGACCGGCGATGAAGATCATGCGCCGCTGCCGGCTGCGCAGGACGATTTCGCCGCCGCGCGCGTCCTGCGCCGAATAGGTCGGTGCTTTCGGCTCCTCCTTTGGTGGCGGAGGCGGTTCGGCTGGACCTTCGCGGACCATAGCAACTCCTTTCCGGACCAAAACGATGGTACCGGATTGGTTCCGTCACGCTGCTCACGCCTTCTACCTCTTCATGGTGCGGTGTTGCCTCACGCGTGCTGATACTCCTCGTGGATGTCGCGGCCGGTGTAGTCGCTCATCAGGGCGGTCGCGATCAGCGTGATCGCGGCGCAGGCGGCGATGTAGAGCGCGATCGCGTAGGAGGAGTGATAGACGCCGAACAGCCACGTCGCGATCAGCGGCGCGGGGCCGCCGGCGATGATCGAGGCAAGCTGATAGCCGAGCGACGAGCCGCTGTAGCGCAGCCGCCCGGTGAAGGATTCCGCGATCAGCGCCGCCTGCGGCCCATACTGCATGTCGTGTGGGATGAGCGAGAGGACGATCGCGATAAAGATCAGCACGCTCGAACCGGTGTTGAGGAGCCCGAAATAGATGAAGCCGAAAATGCCGGTCGTGAGCGCGCCGAGCATGTACATCGCCTTGCGGCCGATCCGGTCGGAGATGTGCCCCGACAGCGGGATCGAGACGAACGAGACGACGGACGCCGCGAGCACGGCGACGAGGAGGAAGTCGCGCGAGACGTTGAGCGTGTTGACGCCATAGGCGAAAACGAAGGCGGTGAAGATATAGAACGGCGCCTGCTCGGACATGCGCGCGAAGGCGCTGAGCAGGATCTCCTTCGGCTGGCGCTTGATCACTTCGAGGATCGGCAGGCGCTCGATGCGCTCTTCCGCCTGCAGGCGCGCGAAGATCGGCGTCTCCATGATGCCGAGGCGGATATAGAGGCCGATGCCGACGAGGATAAGGCTCAGCGCAAAGGGGATGCGCCAGCCCCAGGCGAGGAACGCATCGCCGGACATCTGGCTGAACGCGAGCACCGCGAGATTGGCGATGAAGAGCCCGCACGGCACGCCGAACTGCGGCCATGACGCGACGAGCCCGCGCGAATTGTTCGAGCGCGCCCACTCCATCGACATCAGCACCGAGCCGCCCCATTCGCCGCCGACGCCGACGCCTTGGATGAAGCGCAGCACCGTGAGGATCACCGCGCCCCAGATGCCGATCTGCGCATAGGTCGGCACGAGCGCGACGGCGAAGGTCGCAAGCCCCATCAGCATCAGCGTCGCGATGAGCGTCGACTTGCGCCCGATGCGATCGCCGTAATGGCCGAAGATGGCGGCGCCGATCGGCCGCGCGGCGAAACCGACGGCGTAGATCGCGAAGGCTTCGAGCGTGCCGGTAAGGTGATCGGATTTCGGAAAGAAGAGCTTCGCGAAAACGAGGCCCGTCATCGTGCTGTAAAGGAAGAAATCGTACCATTCGATCGCGGTGCCGATCGTGCTGGCGATGACGGCGCGACGCAATTGCACGCGATGTTCGGGGTCGGACAGCGCGGGCGCAATGAGAGTGGGGGAAGCCATGGTGTGTCTCCATCGCCCCCTTTTGAGGAAGGGTGCCCGCGAACGCGAGCTACAAGGGCAACGCGCGCGCACATCGTTTGGTTGAGCGCGCGCGGCGCCGTCACTCACATGTGATGCTGCGTCTCCTCCGCGCGCTTAGCCTGTAGCCCGGATGGAGCGAAGCGACATCCGGGGACCGTATCGCAGAGCATGAGTCCTGGGTTTCGCTGCGCTCAACCCAGGCTACCAACCGCTACGATCGGTGCGGCCGCTCGACGATGCGCGCGACCGCCGCGTGCCAGATCGCCCAATGCTGGACCGCGCCTTCCGGCAATTGCGCGAGCATGGCATCGAACGCCACGCCGTCGAGCTGGCCCGCGACGAAGCCGGCGAGGAACGGAAGCGCGCAGGCGGGGACGAGATCGCCGACCGCGCCGAAGCAATGCGGCTCACTGCCGCGGCAGGTGCGTTCGCGCCGACACGCCGGCTCCTCGCAGAGCGCCCACAGCGCGAGCATGTCGCTATAGAGGCGCAGCGCGTGCCGCTCCTCGTGCGAGAGCGGCCCCGTCGTCGCCATCTTGGCGAAGATTTCGGTGAGCCAGGGCTCGTAGCGGAGCTTGCGCTCCGCCTCGCGCGCCGCCGCCACCTGCGCTGGCGAGGGCGGCACGGCGTAGACGCGCGGCTCCCATTCCGGCGCCCTTCCGACCGGCGCGGGCGGAGGCGGGGAGGCGTCGGTCGGGCAATGCTCGTCCTCCGCATCGGCGAATGACTCGAGCCAGGCGTTGAGATCGTCGTCCGGCGGTTCGGCCGCGACGTCGGCCGGGGCGATTGCGGGCATGTTGGACTCGTACTCATTCTTCAACGGATCGCTGTCGCGCTCTGCGCTCATGGCGGGGCTCCAGATTTTCGAGGACGGGGAGCGGGGCATGCGCCTGCGGCCTCGCGCGCGAAGCGGCGAGGGGAGGCGGAACCCCTCGGCACAACGAGGGGGCGTGGAGCGCCGGAAGGCGCCACCTTGATGAGCCGCGGAGAGGACGGCCGAAGCCGCCGCCCGCGGCGCGCGCTCTTGTCGGGCGCGCGCGCCTTCCGACGCTCCACAGTGGCGGGGGGAACGCGTAACGCCCGTCCCGCCGCGGCGTTTATAGAAACCCCGGGACCGCGCTTCGGACACTTCGCCCCGGGGCAACCCCCCTTGAAGGACGAAGGCCTTCAGCCAGCTCCTGGCACCCGCTCCTAGTGGCGGGGGCCGGAGCCCCGAGGCCCCCCGAGTGACGGCTTGCGTAAAGCCGGCCCGCGGGCGCCGCTCCTGCTCCG